>JBIIRD010000007.1:0-110999 GCA_044341745.1 Prosthecobacter sp.
CGGCTTGCCTCCGCCAGCCCGGACTCCGCCGCCTGGCGCTGCTCCTGCAGTTGCATTGTTTGTTCGCGTACTGCCTGAAGACGCGCCTCGGCCTCCGCCGTCTCCTGCCGCACGGACTCCAGCCTTGTCGCCTCCGCCCGCAGGCCCGCCGAATGCTTCTCCTTCAGCTCCATCTCCGACTTCTCGGATTCAGCGGCCTTCTTCTCCAGTTCAACAAGCCTGGAATGATGTTCACCCGCCACCCTGGCAAGCTCACTCGCCCGGGCCTCCTCCTGCTCCAGCTCCCGACGGCTCGCCTGCAGCGCCCTCTCACTTTCAACACGCTCCGCCTTCAGCCTTTCCGCATCCCGGCTTGCCTCCGCCAGCCCGGACTCCGCCGCCTGGCGCTGCTCCTGCAGTTGCATTGTTTGTTCGCGTACTGCCTGAAGACGCGCCTCGGCCTCCGCCGTCTCCTGCCGCACGGACTCCAGCCTTGCCGCCTGCGCCCGCAGGCCCGCCGAATGCTTCTCCTTCAGCTCCATCTCCGACTTCTCGAGACCGGCGGTCGACTTTTGCATCTCGGCCTCCCCGGCCTCGAGCTGTTCAATGCTCGACTTCAATTCCTGCCGCCTGGCCTCCTCCCGGCGGAGCTCATCTCGAAGCTCCTCCAGCCGCCTCGATAATTCAGCACGTTCCAGCCGCGTCCTTTCAGCCTCCTTGTGCAGGCTTTGCAGGGACTGGCCTGCTGTCTCCATGTCCGACTGCACCTTGGCCAGCTGGCTGCGGGTGGACTCCAGCCGATTGTCTAGGTTGGAAAACTCCCGGCGCTTTGCAGTCAGCCTCTCCACATCCGAACGGGCGGCGGCCAGGGATTCCTTCAACTCGGCCAGTCGGCCATCTGCAGCCTGGGCCTCCTTCTGCTTTTCGTCGATGGAGTTTTCGAGCTCCCTCAGTTCATCCCGCCGGCGGGACTCCTTGTCGTTCTCCTTGCGCAGCAGATCCCGCTCCTGCCTGAGTCGTGACACCTCCTCCCTCAGTTCATCCGCCTGCTTCAGGAGTGCGGGCTCAGGCACGGGCACCGGACGCGCTATCGGCATCGCTGATGGCGCAGGCACGGCTCCGGGCATGGACGGCTCCCCGCGGGAAAGAGGGGCCCGCATCGGTTCGACCGGGCTGGTTTCAGACTTGGCATCGTCCCTGGCGGGAATGGACTCCGTGTCTCCACGCCTGCCATCAGATGGCGCCGGCGTCGCCCGTCCCGGACCTGCCGGCCTTGATCCCGCAGCAGGAGCTGTTCCCTTGGGCGCCCTTTCGCGAAACCGCGCGTCCAGCTGACCGAAACGGATCTTGTCCCCGCCCTTCACCAGCGCCCGTTCAATCCGCCTGCCATTGACAAAGGTGCCGTTGGAAGACTTCAGGTCCACCAGTTCATACCCGCCGTCGGCCTGCCTCACGAACTCTGCATGAAACCCGGAGATGTAGGTGTTGTCGATGACGATGTCATTCTTCGCGTCCCTTCCGATGGACAGCCGTTCCTCGAGAATGTCGAAGACGAACTCATTACCATCATTGAGGTTGAAGGCCAGGTATGGCATGGACGGACGACGGGGTCGAAAAAGGCAGAAAACCAATGCTTAATTTTGGATGATCATCGAATCAATCTTAATTAAGCGCGCATGACCGTCCGCCTGACAAAATGTGTGGAAAAACTGCGCAGGCTCCCGCCCCGGCATAGCTTCCGGCTCCCGGGCGACATCCAGGAGGCTGCGACGGGGCAGCCAGGCGCAGGCGCTGCACCTTCAGAGCATTCCACCGCGCTGCTCGACCCACTGCATGGCATGGCGGACCAGGGTGACGCCGTCCATGATTCCAAGCTTGTCCTTGATATGCGCCCGGTGCGCCTCGACCGTCCTGGCGCTGATGTTCAGACGGGTCGCGATGTTCTTGGTCGCCACCCCCCGGCCAATCATCTCAAGCACTTCCAGCTCCCTGTCGGTCAGTGTTTCGATCCCGGCCCCCTGGCGGGGACGCTGTCCGCTCACCTGCTCCAGCATGCGGCTGGCCATGGCATCGCTGACATAAATGCCGCCTCCCAGCACCTTGCGCACCGCGGTCACCAGGTTGTCGGCCGCCACCTCCTTCATGATGTAGCCCCTGGCCCCCGCGCGCAGGGCGCGCTCACCATACATGTCCTCATCATGCATCGACAGCACCAGGCAGAGCGTGCCCGGGTGCATGGCCTGTATGTCCTTGAGAAGCTCGAGGCCGTTTTTGTCGGGAAGGGTGAGATCGATGACCACAAGGTCCGGGCGATGCCTTTCCACGGCGTCCAGCCCCTCGCTGGCGCTGCCGGCCTCGGCACAGACCTCAAGGCCCGGCTCACTGCGGATGAGCTGCGCCAGGCCATGGCGCATGATGGGATGGTCATCCACAAGCAGGAGCCGTCTCACGGGCGGCTGCGGCGCTTTTTGTTCGGCTGGGGTCTTGGGACGGGAACTTGGCATCTCACGATCGTGCCGCCGAAGTCGTCATGCTCCACGGCCAGCACTCCCCCCATCATCCGGGCGCGGTGGCTCATCGTCAAGAGCCCCATGCCGGTGCTTTTGCCTGAAATGTTGTCCGGTATGCCGATTCCGTTGTCCCGGATGCTCAGGATGATCTCGCCCTCACCTTCGGACAGGGTGATTTCAATGCGGTCAGCCCGGCTGTGCTTGATCGCATTGGCCACCGCCTCCTGGGCGATGCGGTACAGCTGCGTCGCCATCTTGTTGTCCGCCACCTCGACAGGGCGGTCGCAACGGAAAGGACAGCTGATGCGAAACACCCGTTCCGTGCTCTGGGCCAGGTCCGCCAGGGCGGCCATGAGGCCTGCGGAATCCAGCACCACCGGCATCAGCCCGCGGGACATCTCCCTGGCCCGGGTGTTTGCCTGGGAGACCAGCCGGACGATCTCGTTCAGGTTCTCCGCCTGGGCGGAGCCGCCCTTGGCCAGCTGCTGGTGGGCCACTTTTGCCAGGCAGCCGATCGCGGCAAGCTGCTGGCAGAGGTCGTCATGAATGTCCTGGCCGATGCGATGCTGCTCCTCCTCGCTGATGTGCAGGATCTTCTCCTCCAGCACTTTTCGTTCGGTCAGGTCACGGATGATGCCCGTGAACACACGCCTGCCGTCCGTCATCACGACCTCGCCCACGGACAGGTCGATCGGGAAGATCGTGCCGTCCTTCCTCTGCCCCACCGCCTCACGGCCGATGCCGATGATCTTCTTAACGCCGGTGCGCAGGTAGTTCTGCACATAGCTGTCATGCTTGTCCCGGTAGGGCTGCGGCATCAGCATGCGGATGTTCTTTCCCACGATCTCCCCACGGGTGTAGCCGAAGATGCGTTCAGTGGCGGAGTTGGCGGTCTCGATGACGCAGGTCTCGCTCATCGTGATGATGGCGTTCACCGCAGTCTCGACAATGGCACGGCTCTGGCGCTCGGACGTCAGCAGGGCCTCACGCGCAGCCAGGAGTTCGGTGACATCCCGGCCCACGCACAGGATGCCGGCGATCCGCCCGTCACCGTCCTTGATGTCCGAATGCACCCACTCGACATGACGAATCTGGCCGTCCTTCGTGACAATGGGCTTCAGATGGCTGTCGGAACGATCCTTGCCGATGCGCCCCCGGCATCGCTCCACTGCATCCGGCTGATGATCGGGATGCACCAGGGTGGAGACCCAGTCACGACCCTTGATCTCGTCAAAGGCCCACCCGGTCAGCTGCTCAAGACCTCGGCTGATCCACATCATCCGCCCTTCCGTGTCCACGCCCATGACCAGCATTCCAGGATGGTCGACCAGGCTGTCAAAAAGGGCGGGATCAGAGACGGGGCACATGCTGCGACACCGTTCGGCACCAGCATGGCCCCTGTCAACCACGCCCGAACCACCGGCATCGGCCGGCATGGGGTCGTCTGTGGCGCGATGAAGGGCTTCAACCATGACTCAGGGGGGCCGCCGTTTAATCGCCGCCTTCGGCAAGGGCATCCGGCTTGACGGCGAGAATCGAACAAGGTGCGTTGGCAACGATCTTCTCCGCCGTGGTGCCGATCAGCATCTCCCTCAGGCCCGTCCGGCCCCGGGTCCCCAGGACCACCAGGTCGGCATGCAGCTCCCTCACATGATCGACAATCGCCTCCCGGATGTTGATGCGCTCAACGACGCTGGTGCCGATCTTCACGTCTGGCTGTTCGGCGGCGAGCGGATCGGCAAAGGCTGCCAGCTCGTTCTTCCAGTGCCCCAGGGTCGCCTCATCGGCGCCCAGAGGCATCGGCGAAACGAGTCCGCCATAGTCCACAGACATCGCCAGGGCGGACTGATAGACATACAGGCAGTCCACCGACGCCTTTTCCAAGGCCGCTATCTGAACGGCTCGGCGTGCGGCCTTGGCGGCGTTGTCAGAAAAATCCACGCAGGTGGCCACATGCTTGAAGGCACCCCAGGCATCCTCGCGGACCAGGAGCACGTCCACCGGAGCCTTGCGCACACACTTCGAGGCGATGACGCCGACGCGATGCGGATCCAGCCGTGAGCCCTTGACCCCCATCACCAGCAGATCCGCGCCATCCACGCGGCAGGCGTCCACCAGTTCCGTGAAAGGATGACCGATCCGGACCTCAATTTTGATGTCAGGAATGCCAAGCTCGGCGTCATCCACAAATTTGCGCAGCTTGGCCGTCCAGTCAGCCCGGATGCCCGCCTGGTCCATCGACAGGGCGCGCTTGAGTTCGTGAACCAGAAATTCATCCATGACATGCACCACGGTGAGTCGTGCACCGGTCGGGGCGGCCAGGCGAACCGCCTGACGGAGGGCGTTGAGACAGGACGGGGTGAAGTCCACCGCCGCAATAAGATGAGAGTAAGGCTTCATGTTTGGCTGGGCTGAGACTACCCCTAACGTTGCCTCAGGCGCGCCCCCATCCTTGTTTTCCACTGGGCGCTGATTGTCGTGAGCCTTGCGGTTTCGCCGGCAGCGTGGACTGTAACCCCTCCACACACTGCCATGAACGCCCGCCACATCCCGCTCATCCTTGCCTTCCTGGCCCTCGGCTATGGAATCTGGCACTATCATTCCGACGCCGGCCGCCTGAGGCAGGAGATCGACCAGCTCAAGGCCTCCCACGAGCTGGCCCTCCAGTCCAAGGATGAGGAGACCCAGCGCTCCCTCGCCGCCCAGAACGCCCAGCACCAGAAGGCGCTGCAGTCGCTGAACGACGAGCATGACAGGAAGCTGGGCGAATTGCGTGCCGAACAACGCCAGCAAATGGCCCGGGCCTACAAGGAGTTTGAAAGCATCTTCACCGGCAACAAGCAGACCCTCGACTACATCGCCGCCCTGGAATCCAAGATGAAGTCCGGTCAGACGCTCTCCAAGATCGAACTGGAAAAAATGACCGTCATCGCCAGCGGCGTCGGATTCCTCCAGAAGCAGTACCAGAAGCCGCTGCAGGAGTTTGCCGCCCTGAGAGACTACTTCGAGGATGTCGCCAAACGGCCCAACGAAAAACCCCGGTCCAGCTTCGGCTTCTTCAAGAGGATGTTCAGCAGGGAGTTCCGCGAGGCGGAAAAGGAGTACTACCGGGAGGAGGGTGCCCGCCGGGCCTTTGAGGAGGCCCAGGGCAAGTTCGATGGTGTGTATGCCGCCGCCCAGAGCTCCATGAAGGCGGTCAATCTGGACACGGACGCCCTACTGAAGAAGCTTGATGACCTCATCCAGGCCAGGCAGGAGGCGAATGCGGAGGACCTCAGCTCCTATTTCAGCAAGGCTCGCGAAGCCCTGCGCACTCATCAGGAGATCCTCGACTTTGACCCTGAAGTGCCGCCCCAGGCGCCCAAGGTTCAGCCTTGAACCAGCCCCATTCAGATCAGGATCCTGCGCACCTGAAGGACGAGCCTTGACCTCGCCCTGCCACGCCCTATCTGCATCCTCCCATGTCCAACACCAAGCGCATCGTACTCAAGTTCGGCTCCGGCATCCTGACCAAGCTCAAGACGCCCGAACCCGATCCGGTGCAGCTGCGCAAGCTCGTCGAGGCCGTCGCCCTCATGAAGCAGGCGGGCCACAGCGTGGTCGTCGTCAGCAGCGGCGCGGTGGCCTCCGGCCTCAAACCTCTTGAAATGGACCGACGGCCCACGGACATGACCACGCTCCAGGCCCTGGCCGCCGTCGGCCAGACCCACCTGATGCACGCCTACGAAAACCTGCTAAGGGACCACGGCCTGCATGTGGCCCAGCTTCTCGTCACCCACGAAGACCTGGCCCAGGACGAGCGCGCCCAGCGCGTCAAGGCCACGCTGGAACGCCTGCTCGATTTCCCCCAGGTCGTGCCTGTCATCAATGAAAACGACAGCGTCGCCATCGAGGAACTGCGGTTTGGCGACAACGACAAGCTTTCTTCCCGGATCGCCTGCCTCTGGAAGGCGGACATCCTCATCCTGCTCACCAGCGCCCCGGGCCTGCTCCGCGACATGAGCCATCCCGAGGAGGGTCCCATTGCCGTTGTCGACGACGTGGACGCCGTCATCCACCACGCCCAGGAAGAAAAAACCGCCCTGGGCACCGGCGGCATGATCTCCAAGCTGCGCGCCGTCCAGGACGCTGTGAACGAGGGCGTGCAGTGCATCATCGCCAGCGGCCGCCAGGCCGAGCAGCTGCCGCTGGTCGTCGAGGGCGGCGGAACCTGCACCCGCTTCACCGCAAAATTCTGTTAGGCCAGTCCGGACGCGGACGCACGCTCAGCGGGCGGCACGCACGGCCTTCACCACTTCGGCGGCCAGGGCCTCGGAGCCCGCAGGCGTGAAATGCACGTTGGCAGGCTGGATCTGCAGCTCCTTCATCCGGGGCCTGACAAAGGCATATAGGTCGTTCACGGCCACGCCCTCCTCCTTCATGACCTTGAACGCCGCCTCATTGTAGCGAAGCACGTCGGCGTTGCTTCGGTAGACCTTCATGGGCTCGTCAGGAACAGGGGTCGTGGCCGCAAAGACAAGCTTCGCCCCCGTGGCCTTGAGCTTCTTCAAGATCTCCCTGAGCTGCATCTCATAAACTTCGACGGAGGCCTGCGGAGGATCCCCGGCCTGGTCCGAGGCGGTTTTTCCATCGGCCTTCATGTGTTTGAGATCATGCAACCCCCAGTTGAAGTGGATGACATCCCACCTGCCTCCGTCGATCAGCAGCCATCGGTCGATGTTCGCCACACCAAAGGTGGTGCCACTGCAGTTTTCCATCCTTTCACCCCGCATCGGCCGGTGCACCACCATTTCATCCGCCAGCATCTTCTTCACGAAAGGTGTGTAGCCCATGGAGATGGAGTCACCCAGGAGGAGCAGTCGCCTCTTCTGGACGGGCGCCTCGGCGTGAAGCGTGGAAGCCAGGCTGAACAAGGCGCAGCAAAGAATGTAAAATCGCATGGTTCCCACGAACGACGCCCGACGGAACATTCTCTCTTGAAAAAATGCGGCCAGGCTGGACACAATCATCGAAAGTTATCCACAAGATCGGTGCACCCTAAAGCAATGTCAGCAGAGCGTCACTGAACCGTCTCCGCTTCTTTCAAACCAGCATGGAAGTCTTCGCCGTCACCATCTTCATGAGCCTCGCCTTTGCGGTGCTTTTCGCCGTCCTGTTCTTCGCCGAGCGCTCCCAGCGTCAGCGCCGTTCCGTTGAACAGATGTCACTGCTCCCCCTTGAGGCCGACCAGCCCTCCCGCAACCAACCCCAGCCTTGATTCTCCCCGCCCGTTGAACTGATCACTCCTCCCGTGCCATGACCCCCGCCTCCACCACTAAAAAAACCATCGAATTCAACGACACTGTCGTCAGACAGTTCATGTGGGCCTCCATGATCTGGGGCATTGTCGGCATGCTTGTCGGCGTGATCGTCGCCGCCCAGCTCAACTTCCACGAGCTGAACCTGGCCTCCTTCCTCAGCTTCGGACGACTTCGCCCCCTCCACACCAACGCGGTGATCTTCGCCTTCGTCGGCAACATGATGTTCGCCGGCGTTTACTACTCCACCCAGCGGCTCTGCAAGGCGCGCATGGGATCCGACCTTCTTTCCAGCATTCACTTCTGGGGCTGGCAGCTCATCATCGTCAGCGCGGCGGTGACCCTGCCGCTCGGCCTAACGCGCGGCCAGGAGTACGCCGAGCTCATCTGGCCCATCAACATCGCCGTGGCCCTGATCTGGGTGGTGTTTTCCATCAACTTCTTCCTGACCCTGGCTCGACGCAACGAACCCTCCCTCTACGTCGCCCTCTGGTTCTACATCTCGACCATCATCACCGTGGCGATGCTCTACATCGTCAACCACCTCTCCATCCCCACCAGCCTCACCCACAGCTACACGCTCTTCGCCGGCGTGCAGAACGGGCTGGTGCAATGGTGGTACGGCCACAATGCCGTCGCCTTCTTCCTGACGACCCCGATCCTGGGCATCATGTATTACTTCCTGCCCAAGGCCGTCGAACGCCCGGTCTACTCCTACCGCCTTTCCATCGTCCACTTCTGGTCCCTCGTCTTCATCTACATCTGGGCAGGCCCCCACCACCTGCTGAACACCGCCCTGCCCCACTGGCTGCAGATGCTCGGCATGTTCTTCTCCCTCATGCTCTGGGCCCCGAGCTGGGGCGGCATGCTCAATGGTCTCCTGACCCTCCGCGGTGCCTGGGACAAGCTGCGCACCGACCCCGTGGTGAAGTTCTTCATCGCCGCCGTGACCTTCTACGGCATGTCCACCTTTGAAGGCCCGCTTCTTTCCATCAAGGCCGTCAACGCGCTCTCCCACTACTCCGACTGGACCATCGGCCACGTTCACAGCGGCGCCCTCGGCTGGAACGGCCTCATGGCCGCCGGGCTCTTCTACTGGCTCACCCCCCGCCTCTATGGATCAAAGCTGCACTCCATCCCGATGGCGAACATGCACTTCTGGCTCAGCCTCATCGGCATCCTGATCTACGTCGCCGCCATGTGGGTTTCCGGCATCATGCAGGGCCTGATGCTCAACAGCACCAACGCCGCCGGCACCGCCCTCACCTACCCGAACTTCATCGAAACCCTCACCGCCATCCGCCCCATGATGGGCTTCCGCATCATCGGCGGCTCCCTCTACCTCGTCGGCATGGGCATGATGCTCTACAACCTCTGGATGACCGCCCGGGCCGGCAAGGCCTTCAATGAAACCCGCGAGGTCGCCGTCATTGAGAGCCCGAGCCATGACACCATGGGCCTCAAGACCACCTTCCTCTCGGATCCCATCACCTACGTTTTTGGCGGCCTCTTCCTGGCCATGGGCTGGCTGTTCCTGCCCAAGGGCGCCGACATCGCCGCCCTCATCGGCACCGGCATCTTCGCCGTCATCGCCATCAGGCGCTTCGCCGCCACCCACGCCAGCTGGTCCGCCTGGTATGAGCGTCTGCTGGAAAACTGGATTCCCTTCACCGTCCTCACCTTCATCGCCGTCGCCCTTGGCGGCATGATCCAGATCATCCCGACGGTCATGGTCAACCGCGCCAAGAACATGGAGGACCGCATCCAGCAGGTCTACACCCCCCTTGAGCTCACCGGCCGCGACATCTACGTCAGCGAAGGCTGCTACAACTGCCACAGCCAGATGATCCGAACCATGCTGCCCGACGTGCTCCGCTACGGCGACTACTCCCGCATGGGTGAGAGCATCTACGACCACCCCTTCCAGTGGGGCTCCAAACGCACCGGACCCGACCTTGCCCGCGAAGGTGGCAAATACCCGCACAGCTGGCACTACAACCACATGAAGGACCCGCGCAGCACCTCCGTCGGCTCCAACATGCCGGCCTACCCCCATCTCTTTGAGGAAAAGTTCGACCAGAAGACCCTTCCTTCCAAGATCGCCACCATGGTCAAGCTGGGCGTGCCCTACCCGACCATGACGGATGTGGAGATCAAGGAAAACGCCATCAAGCAGGGCATCGACATCGTCGAGAAGCTCAAGGCTGAAAAGCTGGTTGCATCCCCCGACACCAAGATTGTGGCCCTCATCGCCTATCTCCAGAAACTCGGCAAATACGACACCCCCGAAGTCGAGAAGAAGCTCCAGGATCCGGCCAAGCCCCAGCTTGTTCCGCTGCCGATGAACCCCGACGTCAACCGCAGCCAGATCAAGGGCGCCGAATAAACCCCGCCTGTTCAACTCAAACCGCACCTTCTCACCTTTATGTTCCGTCTTGTCACCTATGAAGCCTGGCTCGACTGGGTGCCCTTCGTCGCCTTCGGCGTCACGGCCCTCGTCTTCTTCAACTTTGTCATCCGCGCAGCCGTCATGAAGAAAGACTCCGCCGACAGGCTTTCGCGCATCCCGCTGGATGAGTGAAAGCGGCGTCCCATCACAGACGCCTCTTCAAACACCGGGCCCGGCCGTCCCAACGACCGGGCCTTTTCATGCCATGCAAGGCCCCCCTTCCGGGCTGTAGAAATGCTGAAAGGAGATAGGGCGCCCTCGCAGAAGCGTTTGATGGCGGCACCAGCCCAGACACCTTCGCCATGCACCGCCAGACATCCCATTGCCTTGCAGCCATGCTGTGCCTGCTGCTGCCCGGAGCCGCCTGGCCCCAGCAACCAGGCCTGAAGCCCAAAGGAGGCGGCAAAGCAAAAGCAGCGGCAGCCAGACAGCCGAGCCTCCAGGTTCCCCTGCAACAGCGGCTGAGCTCCAGCCATGCGGAGTTCCACCGCGACTTTCCCGACCTGGTCATCACCCGGGATTCCAGGCTGTGGACCTGCTTCATTGAGCATGATGGCAGCTCGGACCGGCTCATGCTCGCCGGCAGGTCGGAAGGAGGGTGGCAGGCCGCGGTCGCCATCTCCAGCCCCGGCGTCATTCACCAGCCCGCCATCGCCGCCGACGGCTCGGGCGGCGTCTGGTGCTTCTGGGGGCAGGTCGACAAAAAGAACGTGATGACCCTGCGGGCTCGACGACTGGCAAACGGTGTCCTGGAAGCCGAACAAACTTTGTCATCACTACCCGACGCCGGCAGCTCCTTCGCCGACGCCGGCACCGATCCCGCAGGCCGTCCCTGGGTGGTCTGGCAGGAAGTGCGGCCGGGCGCATCCAGGATCCACGCCCGCCACTGGAGTCCAGAGAAGCTGTCCTGGTCGAAAAGCGTGGAAATCAGCGGCGGCCAGGAAGGCGGCCAGTGGGAGCCACGCATCGCCTTTGCGGACGCCGAGGGTGCCTGGATCGCTTACGATTCATCCGCCGGAAGCGAGTTCAACCTGCACCTTGCCCATGTCGGAACCGACGGCACGGTGAAGGACAGGACCCTCGTTCAAACCCCCGATTATGAGGCACGCGCCGCCATCGCCTACGACGGCAGGGGCGGGCTCTGGGTTGCTTCGGAAAGAGGCCGCCGGCAGTGGGGCCTGGATTCAAGAGGCCACGAAATCACGATGGGGCTGAATGCTCAGAAACGCCTGGTGCTGGGCCGCTACGACCTCGCTGCAGGAAGCTTCACGGAAGTGCCGGTACCGCACAACGGCCGCCCCACGCCCGCCCCGGATCCCAGTCCCGGCTTTGCCGTGAACATTCCCTCCGTTGCCGTGACCCAGGACGGACGCGTCTGGCTCAGCTACCGCTATTTCTCCAATGCCTTCTGGCGAGTGGCCCTCACCGCCTACGATCCGGCCTCCGGGCGCTGGGCCGAACCCGCCACCCTTCCTGACAGCACCCTGGGGCAGGACCGCCACCAGGAGCTTCAAGTCGGGCCGAAGGGCGGGCTCTGGATCACCTGGGCAACAGACCGCCGTACAACCAAGGCCAGCGGCAGGGCTGAAATTCACACAGCCCTGGTTCACCAGGAAGCCCGATGGCCGCTGCTGCCGGCTGAGGACGAACCCACCATCGCCCGCGCCCCGGAGCCTGAACCCTATCTCAACGAACCCACTCCTCCGCGCCCGCTCGCCGAACATCATGTTTGGCAAATCAACGGCAGGACTCTTCGCCTCGTCTGGGGCGACCTGCACCGCCACACCGACATCTCCAACTGCCGCACCGGCTTCGACGGCTGCATTGTCGAACATTATCGCTACGCCTTCGACCTGGCCGGCCTGGACTTCCTTGGCACATCCGACCACACAGACGTCGGCAAGGTCTACTCACCCTATGAATGGTGGCACACCCAGCGTCAGGTGGACGTCTTCCATTCTCCCGGCTCCTTCGCCTCGCTCTATGCCTACGAACGCGAACAGACATTCCCCTGGGGTCACCGCAACATCGTCTTCGCAAGACGCGGCGGACCGCTCGTCTACATCCAGCGCCAGCATTACCAGGAGTCCGTCTGGCAGAAGAGCCTGCCTGTCGGCCCCGGCCTGATGCAGATCCAGCCCGCTGAGCTCTGGGACATCCTCAAGCGCCACAACCAGCCCGTGGCCATCATCAGCCACACCGGCGCCACCGGCATGGGCACCGACTGGACGAGGTATGAGGATGGCATCGACAACACCCATGAAAACACCGTCGAGATTTTCCAGGGCGCCCGCGTCAGCTACGAAGGCCTCGGCCTGCCCCAGCCGACCGTGGGCCTTCGCCAGGGCGAAAATTACACGCCGCACAAGCTCGCTGGTGGCGAACATCCCAGGCCGCCCGCCGCCATCACAGATTTTGACGCCGGCTTCAAAAAAAGGCCCGGCTACAACAACGGCGTCTATCAGAAGGCGCTCGAAAGCGGTCACAAGCTGGGCGTCTTCGCCTCCAGCGACCACATCGCGACACACACCTCGTTCGGCGGTGTCTATGTGGAGGAGTTCACCCGCGAAGGCATCATCGACGGATTCAAGGCAAGACGCACCTGCGCGGCCACCGACAAGATCTTTGTCGAGCTGAGCTGCGGTCCGCACCTGATGGGGGAAGCCTTCAAAACCGAAGGCAAACCCGCCCTCGCCTTCCTTGTGGAGGGAACAGCCCCGGTCTCCCGCATCACCATCGTGCGCAACGAACAGAACCACCATGTCCTCGAACCTGGCACGCGCTCCGTTCACGCCGAATGGACGGACGAATCGCCCCTGCCGGGTGAAAACCGCTACTACCTGCGCATCGAGCAGTCCGATGGCAACATGGCCTGGTCCTCGCCGCTCTGGGTGAACGTGAAGCCCTAGTCAGCCACCTGCCCAACCCTCAGACCATGCGACGGCTCCCCCTCTTTCTCATTCTCACCGCCATCACGACGGCGGCCGAACCCAAAGCCTGGCTGCAAAAGTACTGCCTTGACTGTCACAATGCCGACAAGAGGAAGGGCGACGTTGACCTGACAAATTTTGCCGACAAGCAGGACGTGGCCTCCAACTTCACCCTCTGGCAGTCCATGCTTCAGCAGGTCGAGGACGAGGAGATGCCTCCGAAAACGCCGCTGCCGTCCGATGTCGAGCGCCAGGAGATCATCGCCCATCTGCGCAAGGGCGTCGAATCAGCCGACTGGACCCGCATGAAGGGCGTCGAGCACCTCACCCTGCCCCGCCTGACCAAAAGTGAGTATAACAACACGCTGCGCGACCTGCTTGGCGTCGACTTCGAGCCCGGCGGCCTGCTGCTTGACGATGGCCCGGGTCTATCGGGCTTCACCAATGACCGCGACGCCCTCTTCATCCCGCCCGCGCTGGCGGAGCAGCTCTTCGAAGCCGCCGACCACGCCCTTCAGTCCCACCTCAACCTGAAGCAGAAGCCCGTCATCCAGAAGCTGGAGGCAGAGGCCATGCTCATGACCGAACGCGGCGCCAGGCCTGCCGAGCTTCCTGGCGGCGGACGTGGCTACTCCCTCGAAGGCGGCGGCCAGCGCACGCTCTATGACGAGGTCAGCGTGCCGGCGGACGGCTGGTACCGGCTCACCGTGAAGCATGTCGGCCGCGGCGGTGACGCCGGCCTGCGCCTGCGGATCGACAATGAGCCGAGGGCCCTGATGAAATGCAGCGATGAAACGCCGCGTGCGGAATCCGTCGAACTGCTGCTTCGCTCGGGCACGCATCAGATGACCTGGAACATCGACAACAGCGGCCTGCAGACACCGTCCAAACCTCCCGGGCGCAGCAGGCGCGCCGCCCCAAAAGGCGGTTATCCGGTCTTTGACCAGCCGAAGGCCGCTCCGCAGGTCCGGGAGGCGTCGGCGACAAACGCCCCGCGTCTGCCGGTGGATGAACAGGCCTCGGATGAAGTCCGGAAACTCACGGAACAGCTCAACCGGGGCTTCGTCAGCATGCAGATGCGCATCGAATACCTCCGGGCGGTCACGCCTGGCGGCAATCCCTCCGACCTGCGCAGCTTTTACAACCTCCTGCCCGAACGCACCGAGGGCATGGCGGCCGTGAAGCACAAGCTGGCCAGCGCGCTGCGGCTTCGCGTGGCGGAGCTCGATCGTCGGATTGAAGCCGCGAACAAGGAACGCCTCGCAAGCAACCGGAAGGTCGTCGAAGACTCGCTCGCCGTCCTCGGCCTGCCCTTTGATCCGGCATCCCTCATCGGCAGCGCCCGGGCCCAGGCCTCCGTCAAACCGCGCCGGATCGGAGCCCCTGGCGTGGACTGGATCCAGGTTGAAGGCCCCATCATCCCTCAGGGGGCTGCTCCCCGCGACATCTTCCTGGCCGACGCCCGGACAGCTCTCGAAAAATTCCTGCCACTCGCGTTTCGTCGTCCGCTGCGTGACGAGGACACTTCAAGACATCTCAGGCTTTACGAGGAGGCCAGGTCCCGCGGCGAGCCCCACGACCAGGCCCTGAAGCTCGCCTTCACCGCCGCCCTGACATCACCGAACTTTTTGTTTCGCCATGAGCTCAGGCCGGGCAGGCTCGATGACCATCAGCTTGCCAGCCGTCTCAGCTACTTCCTCTGGATGAGCATGCCGGATGACGAGCTGCGTGCGCTGGCCGGCTCCGGCAGGCTGCAAGAAGAAGCAATCCTGCGCTCCCAGGCCCGGCGGTTGCTTGCCGATCCCCGGTCCCGCGCCTTCACCAGCACCTTCCTCGGCCAGTGGCTGGGTTTCGCCGGCCTTGGCACCGAGCATGTGCCGGATGCAAGAAAGTTTCGCGAGTTCACCCCTGCCCTGACAGAGGCCATGAAGCTCGAGCCGGTGCTTGTCTTTGAAAAGCTGCTGCGTGAAGGCGGCAGCCTCCTCCGGTTGCTCGACAGCCGTGAAACCTTCGCCAACTCCGTCCTGGCCGGTCATTACGGCATCGATGGCGTCCAGGGCGAATCCATGCAGCCCGTCAGCTTCGCGGACGAAAACCGCGCCGGACTTCTGGGCATGGCCGCCATCCTCACCGCCTCGTCCACCCCCAACCGCACCAGTCCTGTGATCCGTGGCAAGTGGGTCCTGGAAAACCTGCTCGGGCGCAGGCTGGCCGAACCCCCGGCCGATGCAGGCCAGCTTGATGACAAGGCGGGCGAGAGGGGCATGACACTGCGCGAGGAGCTCGCGGCGCACCGCCGCAATGAATCCTGCGCCGCCTGTCATGACAAGATCGATCCGGCCGGCTTCGCCCTGGAGAACTTTGACGCCGTCGGCCGATACCGCAGCGAGGAGGCTGGTCGGCCGGTTGACGCCTCTGGAACGCTGCCGGGAGGCCTGAAGATTCAGGGCCCCGCCCAGCTCAGGCTGGCCCTTCGGCAGCACCATGCCGACGAGTTCATCCGCAATGTCGTGCGCCGCCTCTCCGCCTTCGCCCTTGGCCGCGCCCTGAAGCCGCAGGATGAAGGCCTGGTGCGCCGGATTCTGAAGACGCTGGACGAAAACGACCTCCATGCGGACGCCCTGGTCGAGGCCATCGTCCTCAGCGAGGCCTTCCGCACTCAGGGCTGAGCCCTGCCCTGCCGAACCAATTCTTCACCAATAATGGCCAGGGCGGCGATGGAGGCCGTCTCGGCACGCAGGATCAGCGGCCCCAGTGTGACGGGCTGGAAGCCCCGCCGGCGCGCCAGCTCCTCCTCCTCTTCCGTGAAGTCGCCCTCGGGACCGACAAGCACAAAGACCGGCACCTCCGCGCTGAAGTCCAGTTCATGAAGCCTTCGTGAATGCTCGCTCAAGGCAGGCATCAGCCGCGCTGAGGCTGCCGGCAGGCGTTCCAGTGCCCCGGCAAGGCTGGCTGGCGACTCAAGCGCAGGAACCCATGGCGTGTGACACTGCTTCGCAGACTCGACCATGTGCCGCCGCCACTTGCAGAGCTTTTTGTTAAGCTGGGCCCCGTCGAGATGCACGACGGAATGCGCCGTGACCACGGGCCGGACGCTGGCGGCGCCAAGCTCCGCGGCCTTTTCCAGAAGCCACTCAAAGGCCTCCGCCTTGATCATGGCGGCCAGCAGGTGCACCTCGCTCACGCGGGCGGCATGCTGCCTCACCTCGTCAACCTGCGCGGTCACCGAGTTCCTGGACACTCGGGTGAGGGTCGCCGACGCCACGCGTCCGACACCATCGAAGATTTCGATCTTGTCCCCGGGCGCCTTCCGCAGCACCCGCGCACAATGCAGGGCCTCGTCGCCCTCAAGCACCAGGATTTCGGGCCGCCATGCCTCGGGGGTGAGATGGAAGCGGGGAAGCGACATGACGGGTTCGCGTTCAGATTCTGGCCTTCAGCTCATTCAGGCACCCCGGAGCTTCGAAACGTCGTACAGGCTCATCATGGCCGCCTTGACCTCGTCGCTGCGGCCTTGTTTCAAGGCGTCAAAGGTGGTGTGGTTGCCCGGCTTGAACGTGAAATGACCGCTGCGCGTGCGGCGCAGGGCGGTCAGGTGGGCGCCGCAGCCCAGCTTCTGGCCGATGTCATGCGCGTAGGTTCTTACATAAAAGCCCTTCGAGCAGACGATGCGGAAGTCGACCTCGGGCGGCCCCACGCGGGTGATCTCATGGGCATAAACTCGCACAAAACGCGGCTCACGCTCCACCTCCTGGCCTTTGCGCGCCAGCTTGTGCAGAGGCACGCCGTTCACCTTGATGGCGCTGACCATCGGCGGCATCTGATAGAAGTCACCCTGGAAGGCTTCAAAGGCGGCCTTGATCTCCGCATCCGAATAGGCGGGCACCGGCTTTTCCTCGGTGATCGTGCCCTCCCGGTCCTGGGTGTTGGTCACCTGCCCCAGCTTCAGTGTGCCGGTGTATTCCTTGTCCTCGCTCATCAGCAGGTCGGAGAGCTTGGTCGCCGCGCCGACCACCAGGATCAGCATGCCCGTGGCCATGGGATCGAGCGTGCCGCAGTGGCCGATCTTCCTGGTGTTGAGGCAGCGGCGGGCCACGGCCACGACATCATGCGAGGTCATGTCCGGTCCCTTGTCCACCAGGAGGACGCCGTTAAGCGAGTCGTCTGACTTCATGTTCGAGAGCATTTAAAAAGGTTTCTGCGGCGGCTTCCACGGGGCCCTTCATCCTGGCGCCAGCGGCCATGCGGTGGCCGCCTCCGCCAAACTGCGAGCAGACCGCCGACACGTCGAGACGCTCATCCTTGGAGCGCGAGGAGACGCGGATCTTGCCGTCCGCCAGCTCCTCAAAGATCACGGCGCTGACCACGCTGTCGATCATGCGCAGCGTGTCGATGATGCCCTCCGTGTCACCGGGCTCCATGTTCACCTCGTCCATCAGGCGGCGCGTCAGGTTCCAGCTCACGATGCGTCCGTCTGCGCGGAACTGCATTTCGTTGAGCATCGAGCGCAGCAGGGTCAGACGGCGCGCCGGATAGGTGTGATAAAGCAGGCGGGCCAGCCGGGCCGTGTCCAGCCCCGCGCGCATCATTTCAGCGGCGATTTCATGGCTGCGCGCCGTCGTGCAGGAAAACTGGAAGGATCCCGTGTCCGTGCTGATGGCGGTGAACAGATGCTGAAGCACGGCATCCGTCATCGGGAAACCGCCCGTCTTCAGCAGTTCATAAATGATCTGCCCCACGGCAGGCTGGGCGCTGTCCACATGGTTGAGATGCCCGTAACCAGGATTGGTTCCATGGTGATCGATGTTGAGCAGCAGCGGAGCCGCGGCGAGCGCCGCCTTGGTGGCCTCGCCCACGCGTTCATGGTTCGCCGTGTCCAGGGCGATGGCACAGTCGATCTCGAGAGCGGGATAAGGCGGGCTCAGAACGGTGGCCGTTTCCGGCAGAAAGGCCAGGTTCGAAGGCACGCCGTCCTCCAGCAGGGCGTAAACCGTCTTGCCGGCGGCACGCAGGCTGAGGGCCAGGCCAAGAACCGAGCCCACGGCATCACCATCAGGCCGGACATGGGCGGCGATCGCGATGCGCTGCGCAGGGCGCAGGGCGTCGGCGATTTCAGAAAGGGGGTTGGCCGGGGTGGACATGGGGGCGCAGGAGAAAGCACTTCATGAACGCATCGCAAGGGGAAGATGCCGGGAGAAGCGCGATCCCTCCCCGCTGCCGTCTTGACGCTGGTCATGCCTCCAGTCATGGTTTTCAGACCTTCATGCGCCTCCTCAGCCGCTCCTGCCAGCTCTTCCTCCTGCCCTGCCTGCTGATGCTTTCAGGTTCCAAGGCAATCTCAGCCGACGATGTTGGAATGGACTGCCTGAGCCTGTATCCCGTCGTTTACACACTGCAAACCGGGGAGTCCGCCACTGAAACACGGCCTCAGCGCGCCATGCACACCGAGCAGCTGCTCGCCAGCCGCCTGAAGCGGGTGCCAGAGCAGGTCGGCAAGCTGCTCATCCCCCTTGCGGAAAGCATCTCCCGCAACTCCAAGGCGGCCAGGATCGACAAGGCGCGGGCCAGCTTTGTCCTTGGCGTCTTCGAGGCCAGCCAGATTCAAGCCCTGGAGGCGGGAGATGAAGCGCATCGCGCCAGCCCGCGCAGCCCGGAGGGGATCATCGCCGCGCTTCAGCTCGCAGCGCTTGCCGCCATTGAGCAATCCAGGCATGAAGAGGCGGTCAAGTTTGTCACCGTGGCCCTCGGTGAAACCTCTGCCGACAAGGATCTCGCCACCTGGACGCAGCTGCAAAAAATCACCGCCAGGGCCTATCGCGGATTGGACATGAAGAAGGACGAGGAGCGCATCCAGCGCCACATCCTCACGGAGCATCAGCGGCTTCTCGGCGAAAACCATGTCGAGACCATCCGTCAGCACAGCGAGCTGGCCGGACTGCTTTATCAGCAGGGCAACGACCTGGAATCCGAACGTGAGACCCGGGCCGTCCTGAAGGCGACCCTGCGTCTGCATGGCCCGGATTCCGACCAGGCGGCCATTGTCCGCAAGAACCTGGCCCGCGTGCTTGAAGCCCAGGGACGTCACAGCGAGGCCACACCGCTTCGGCGAGATGTCCTTGAGACCGCGCTCAAGGCCTCGGGGAAGCAGTCCGCAGCCGCTCTGGCGGCGCGTGAAGCGCTCATTAAATGCCTCGCCGGCCAGAAAAGCCATGCTGAATGTGAGGCGGAAGCCAGGATTCTGATGGAATCCGCCCAGGCTGCCTCGGGCCACGAAACGGCACCGGCCATGAACGCCCGCATCTACCTTGCCTTGTCCGTGTTTGAGCAGGGCAGGCACGAGGAGGCGCTGCAGATGCTCAACCGCCTTCAGGAGGATTGCGGCCGCCTTTTCGGCCCGGAACACGCCCAGACACTTCTTGTCACCCACACCCGTGGAAGCTGCCTGAACGCCCTGAAAAAACACGATGAGGCAGCAGCCATCCTGACAAAGACGCTGGAAACACGGAAGCGCGTGCTGCCTGCGGATGACCTGGCTACCCTGGAGACCCGGCTGCAGCTTGGCCAGGCCCTGCTGAACCTCGGCAGGCTCAAGGAGGCCCTGGCCGAGATCCGCATAACCGCAAACGCGTATCAGCGGCTCCTGCCGGCCAGCGACCCTCGGATGCACTCGATTTCCGATCTGTCCAACCAGTTCTCAAGCCTTGAGGAGGGCAGGCAGATCCTGGTCGATGAACACCGCGCCAACTACAGGACCGTCGCCAGCAGCCTCGGTGCTGAAGATCTGCAAACGCTCAACGTGCAGGCAGGTCTCGCCGCCTACCTCGCCGGCATGGGCCGTCCGGAAGAAGCCCTGGTCGAATACGACAAGCTGCTCTCCATCTGCCGGCGCAAGCTCGGCCCGGACAACCCGGGAACCCTGGACCTCCTTCAACGGACCGCCTTGATCCACCTCAACGAAAGCCGGTTTGAGCAATGCGAAACCATGCTTCGTGAAGTGCTCGCCCACCGGCAGAAAAATCACAGGCCAGGCGACCTGGGTGTCGATGAAACCCGCTATCACCTCGGGGTTTGTCTCGCGCAGATGGGCCAGCTCGCTCAGGCCGACGAAATGGTCCGGCAGAGCCTTGAGGCCGTCAAATCACAGCCACAGGCCAATCCTGCCTTCGTCACTCAGATGGAGCAGATGCAGGCTCGAATCCAGCAGGCCATGGCACCCAAGCCCCCGGCCGCAGATGCCAGCCTGAGCGCAGGCAGCAGCGCTCCGGGCACCCTGCAAAGCCCCCTTCAGCTCAAGCCCGCAGGCGCCGCGGCCCAGTTGCCTGCGGCCGTGCAGAAAAGCAGGATCCCGGACATTGACCCAGCCTCGCTTGTTCCGAGCGGCACAATTCAAAGACCCCTGGAATACAAGCCCTGATCTCATCGCCTGAACTTGGTCTTGCATCCAGCCTGGAGCAGGGTTCCGGAACCCAATGAACAACCCAACCTTCGACTTCATCGTCATCGGCGGCGGCAGCGCCGGTTATGCCGCAGCCCGCACCGCGCATTCCGAGGGCCTGCGTGTGGCGGTGGTGGATGGTGCAGCCGAACTCGGAGGTCTCTGCATTCTGCGCGGCTGCATGCCGAGCAAGACCCTGATCGAATCCGCCGACCGCAACCTGGTCATCCGGCGCGCCTCCGAATTCGGGCTGCACGCCACGGCCCATGGGGTTGACCTCGCCGCCATCCGCGCCAGGAAGCGCACCCTCATCACCGACTTCGCCGGCTACCGCCAGAATCAGCTTCAGGATGGCAGGTTCACCCTGCATCGCGGCCATGCACGCTTCCTGGACGCCCATACCCTGGAGGTCAGCCCCATCGACGGGGGCTCCTCCTTCCAGCTCAGCGCCCGTTCCTTCTGCATCACCACGGGTTCGGAAGCCCACGTTCCACCGATTCCCGGTCTGAAGGAAACCGGTCATTGGACCAGTGATGACATCCTTGATGCCGCCGAGCTTCCGGAAAGCTTCGCCATCCTCGGCGGTGGAGCCATCGCGCTGGAGATGGCTCACTATCTGGAGGGCGTGGGCAAAAAAGTCACGCTCATCCAGCGAAACAGCCAGTTCCTCACCGGCCTCGACCCTGAATGCAGCCGGGTCATCCAGGAGGCATACCAAAAGCGTGGCATCGACTGCCATCTCGGCTCCCGGATCCACCGCATCTGCGAGACGGAAAGCGGCAAGCAGGTGGAGTTTCATTCCGGCGAACAGGAGCACCGGCTGGTTGTGGCTGAAATCCTCACCGCCCTTGGCAGACAGCCCGCCGTCGGCGGACTCGGCCTGGATGCAGCAGGGGTCACCCTCGTTGGCAAAAAGGTCTTTGTTCACGCCACTCAGCAGACCAGCCAGCCGCACATCTTTGCCGCAGGCGATGTCTGCAGCCCCCTGGATGTGGTGCATGTGGCCATCCAGCAGGGGGAGGTCTGCGCCCGCAATGCCGCACGCCTGCTCCGCGGCGAAGCGGCGTCCGAACAGGTCGGCTACAGGCTTCTGCTCTTCGGCGTGTTCAGCCATCCCCAGGTCGCCGCCGTTGGCTCCAGCGAGGCGGATCTGAGCAAACAAAACGTGCCCTACGTCAGCGGCTCCTACCCGTTCAACGACCATGGCAGGAGCATGTGCATGGGGGAGACGGAAGGCTTTGTGAAGATCCTCGCCCACCGCCAGACCGGCGAGATCCTGGGTGCCACCTGCGTCGGCCCCCATGCCACCGAACTCATTCACGAGATCGTCGTCGCCATGCATCACCATTCCAGGGTGCAGGACTTCATGCTCATCCCGCATTACCACCCCACCCTGGCGGAAATCTGGACCTACCCCGCCGAAGAATGCGCCGACCAGCTTCAGCACGGCTGACGCTGCGGAAAAAATTCATTTCTGGTTTGGCTGAAATCAGAGCCAAGACCCCTGCCCGGCCCCACGTTTAGCAGGGACATGCGCCTCCCGTCCCTTCTTCTCCTGGCCTGCCTGACCTCAGCCGCCCTTGCCCAGCAGCCTCCGGCCAAACCAGCCCCAGCCCCTGTTCCCGCCAGGCCTGACAAGAAGCCCGACCCCGGCCCCAGGCCCGACGACAAGAAGCCTGAACCGGCGAAACCCTCCCCGGCGCCCGCGCCTGCGCCTGCGCCAGCAGCACCGAATTCGCAATCCGGGGCGGCCACCTCTTCCCCCACGCCCCCCAAAGCCTCCACGGCAAGCTCCAGCTCAACCAAGTCTGCGGAAAAGAAGAAGACCGTCGCCGAAGTCGTCGGCGGACATCAGCGCATCCCCGGCCTTTTCGACCTCTTTCTGGATCGTGAAAAGGGCACCGTGCACCTCTACGTCAAAAAGGAGCAGATCGGCCCCGAGTTCGTCTACTTCACCCACACCATCGACGGAGTCATCCAGGCGGGCCACAACCGCGGTGGCTACGGCAGCGAGGTCATCTTCCGCATCAGCCTGGCGTATGACCGGATCGAGTTCATCGCCGAGAACACCTCCTTTCACTTTGATCCCCGAAGCCCCCTGGCCCGGGCCAGCAAGGCCAACATCTCCCACGCCATCCTCGCCAGCGAACCCATCGTGGCCAGGGACGACAACGGCATCCTCATCGCCGCAGGGAACCTCTTCCTCAAGGAGAGCCTCGTCATGGTCAAGCACCCTGGCTCCGAAGGCGGCAAGGCCGTGCTTGGCAGGCTCAGCGACACCAAGACCAAGTTCATCAACCTCCGGAGCTACCCCGACAACACGGTCGTGTCCGTTGAATACGTCTTTGAAAACTCCACGCCCACCTGGAGGCAGGACAGCAAGGCCAGGGCGGACGAGGTCACCGACGCACGCTATGTCAGCATCAAGGTGCAGCACAGCCTGATCAAGGTGCCGGACAATGACTACAAGCCCCGCCATGACGATCCGCGCATCGGCTACTTCAGCACGCAGGTCACCGACATGACCGACACCTCCGCCACGCCCTACCGCGATGTCATCCATCGCTGGCACCTGGTGAAGCAGAAGCCTGGCACCCGGCTGAGCGAGCCCGTGACGCCCATCACCTTCTGGATTGAAAACACCACGCCCCTTGAGCTCCGCGACCTCATCCGCAGCGCCACGCTGCGCTGGAACGAGGCCTTTGAAACCGCCGGCTTCAAGGACGCCATCGTCGTGAAGGTCCAGCCCGACAACGCCGCCTGGGACGCCGGTGACATCAACTACAACGTCCTGCGCTGGACCTCCTCCCCCAACCCGCCCTTCGGAGGCTACGGCCCCAGCTTTGTCAATCCACGCACCGGCCAGATCCTCGGTGCCGACATCATGCTCGAGTTCAGCTTCCTCACCAACCGCCTGCGCAGCCAGAAGGTCTTCACGGAACTCGGCCTCGCCTCGCCGCAGCAGGAGGACGAAAGCCCCTTCCGTGATCCGCGCCGCTTCTGCCTTGAGGCCGGCTTCGCCCAGCAGGGCCTCATGTTCGGCCAGGCCGCCCTCAGGCTGAACGACGCCGCCGCGCCGGACATGAAGGCCCTTACCCGCGAGGCCATGACCAAGCTCATCCTCCACGAGGTCGGTCACACGCTGGGCCTCAACCACAATTTCCGCGCCAGCCACCTTTACGACGCGGACAAGATCCATCAAAAGGAGCTCACCTCAAAGACCGGGCTGACCGGCTCGGTCATGGATTACATGCCCGCCAACATCGCCCCGCTCAACAAACCCCAGGGCGATTTCTACATCACCAAGCCTGGCCCCTATGACCACTGGGCCGTCGAGTTTGGCTACAGCGAGGCCCTGGAGGATCCCCAGGCCGAATCCAACCGCCTGCAGAAGATCGCTTCCAGATCCCACGAACCCGCCCTCGCCTTCGGCAACGACGCCGACGACATGCGCAAGGCCGGCAAGGGCATCGACCCCAGGGTCATGATCTATGACATGAGCAGCGATCCCGTGACCTACGGCACCCAGCGCTGCGAACTCGTCAACGCCAGGATGGCCGAGCTCGTCAAGAAGTCCGCTGTCAAGGGGGCGAGCTGGCAGAACGTGCTTCAGGCCTACCTGACTCTCTCCCGCGAAAGCGCCGACGCCCTCATCGCCATGTCACGTTATGTCGGCGGCGTGGAGGTGGAGCGCGCCTTTGTCGGCCAGGCGCCAGGCAAAAAGCCCTACACCCCCGTTGCTGCAGCCAGGCAGTTCGCCGCGCTTGAGGCCATCAACCGCCATGCCTTCGCCCCGGGTGCGCTGCTGCCTTCGGCGGATCTCATCGCGCACCTTCAGCAGCAGCGCCGCGGCTTCGAATTCTTCAAGGAGGACGAGGCGCCCAAGATTCATGACCGCATCGGCCAGGTGCAGAAGGCTCTGCTCGACCATCTGCTTCACCTCGAAACCCAGCGCCGCATCCTCGACTCCAGACTGTATGGCAATCAAGTGCCGCTCGACCAGGTCATGAGCAAGATCACCGCCGGGATCTTTTCCGGCGACAAGGAGTCCGGCCCGGACACCCTGCGCCAGAACCTGCAGAGCGACTACCTGGAGCGTCTGCTGCGCATCGTTAACAACCCCGCCTGGCCTCCCGCCGCCCAGGCCGCGGCCTATGCGGAGGTTGAATCCATCCAGAGCCTGCTCGACAACCTGCCCGCCTTCAAGACGGGTGCCGCCGCACACGCCCGGTTCCTCCGCTACAAGATCAGGCGCAGCCTGGATCAAAGGAGCTGACATCCCGGCTTTGGGTGATCATCAAGAGCCAGGCTGCCCTGGGTCATGCTTGATTGCACAGGGCTGCATCCTTGTTCGGCCGCCCCTGAAAACGTCTGCCAGCTTGACGCGCCCCCTCCTCCGCCTACTGCGGACATTCTCCCGATGTCCGATGCCCCACTTCCTCCGCCTTTCGCAGGCATGCTGCTGCGTGTGCGCCACCTGACTCGGTTCACCTATGAAGGCGAGGCGCTGGAGAGCTACAACGATGCACGCCTCAGGCCCGTCTCCGATCCGCTCCAGCGCTGCGCCTCCTACAAGCTGCGCACCAGCCCCGAGGCCCAGGTCAAGACGCACTACGACTTCTACCAGAACCAGGTCGATCACTTCGAGCTTCACACCCCCCACGACCATCTCGAAATCGAGGCCGTCTCCGAAGTCGAGACTCGTGCCGACAAACGCGGCCCCGCACCTGCCTGCCTGTCCCTTGATTCACTCAACGACCCCACGATCAAGGAACCCTACTTCGACTTCATCGTCGAATCCAGGTTCGTCACCCAGAACGTCTCCATCTGGCGCGAGGCCGTGGACACCCTTGGCGGGCCAATCACCGACCTCTGGGCCGCGGCACTGAGGCTTGGCCAACACGTCCATGACGGCTTCTCCTACGACCCCGACTGGACCCATGTCCACACGGATGCAGCCGCCGCGCTCAAGGACCGTCGCGGCGTCTGCCAGGATTACGCCCATGTGATGATCGCCTTCTGCCGCAGCCAGGGCATTCCAGCCCGTTATGTCAGCGGCTACTTCTTCAACGGCAAGACCGGGGATGAAAACGAGGCCTCACACGCCTGGGTCGAAATCTTCCTGCCTCATTACGGATGGAAGGCCTGGGACCCCACCCACCGGCGCGAGGCCGACCCGCGCTACGTCAAGCTCGCCATCGGCCGCGACTACGGCGACATCCGCCCCGTCAGCGGCACCTACCGCGGCAGGGGCACGAGGCACATGGATGTCGTGGTCCAGATCCGTGAGCTTGACGTCCTTTCAGCCTGAAACACTTTTTAGCAGACCAGCCCTCCTTTCATCGAAGCAGCCAGACTCTCAAGGCCCCGTCTCCATTCCCATGCAAATCCGCCTGTTCATCAAGCCCGGCTGTCCCTGGTGCGACGAAGCCATCGACTGGCTCACCTCCCGTGGCATCCGTTTTGTGACGCTCGACGTCATCCGTGATGCCGCCGCCCGTGCCGAGATGATCGAGCTCACCCGTCAGACCAAGGCACCCTGCATCGACGTGGACGGACACATTCTCGCCGACTTCGGAGCCGATGAACTGGAGGCCTGGTGGGCCAGAATGAAACTCCCCCTGCCGTGATCCCTGCAGACAGGCCGCCCGGCTTTCTCTTGCTCTGGCTGGCGGCGGCGCTTCTGCCAGCCTCCTGCACCACCGGCAGGCTGCAGCCCGTGCCGGAGCGTCCTGATCCTGTCACCGCCACCGGCTTCGCAACCCAGGTCAGCCAGGTCACCGGCCTGCCATGGACAAAGGGCGGCCGCATTCAGACACTGCCGAACGGCGGCAGCTTCATACCGGCCATGCTCAAGGCCATCCGCAGCGCGAACCAGACCATCACCTGGGAAAACTTCGTCGCGGTGGACAGCCAGCCGGTGGCGGACTTCACAAACGCCTTCATCGAACGCGCGCAGCACGGCGTCCAGGTGCACGTCATCCTCGATCACTACGGCTGCAACACCTATGGCTGGCATCACATCCGCCGCATGAAAAAAGCCGGTGTGCAGGTGAAGTTCTACAGCCCCTGGCGGCTGCATTCGCCCTGGAGCTACAACCACCGCACCCACCGCCGCCTCCTCGTCGTCGACGGCCGGACCGGCTTTGTCGGCGGCGCCGGCCTGGCCTACGCCTGGGACGGCCATGCCGAGGATGCCAGCCGCTGGCGGGACACCATGTATGAACTGCACGGACCCGTGGTCTCCCAGCTTCAGGAGGTCTTTAACGACAACTGGCAGGAGGTCACCGGACAACGACTGGAGGGACCGGACTACTTCCCCAGCCTGCGGCATGAAGGTCCGCTCACCGCCCAAAGCGTCGCCGGTTCACCCCAGGATGGCCGTGACACCATTGGCAGCACCTTCCTCCTCGCCCTGCGCGCCGCACGCCGCTCCATCGTCATTTCCCATGCCTATTTCATCCCCAACAGGCCTGTCGTCCAGGCGCTGCTGGAGGCGCGCGGCCGTGGCGTCGATGTGGAGCTCCTCGTCCCCGGCGATCACACGGACATGCCCATCTGCCCCTGCGTCGCCAACCCGTCCCTGCGCAGGCTGCTGGCCGCCGGGGTGCGCATCCTCGAGTTCGAGCCCTGCATGATGCATGGCAAGCTGGTCGTCGTGGACGAACACCTCAGCATCATTGGTTCGGGCAACATCGACCCGCGCTCCTTCTTCATCAATGACGAGAACAACGTGCTGGTCCTCGACCCCTCGTTCGCACGGCGGCAGCTCGACATGCATCAGGCCGACAGGCAGCGCTCCCGCCCCGTCATGGAGTCCGACCTCCGGCTGTCTTTCGGCCAACGCTGCAAGGGAGTCCTCGGCAGGCTCGTCCAGCATCAGCTCTGACCCGGCCCGGCAGGCTCCACGACGCTGAGGATCCCGCCCCCCTGCATCCGGGTCATCAGCCGGTCGCCAGGCCCTGCCTCCGAAGCATCGCGAAGCGGACGCCCGTCGGCAAACTGGGTGTAGCTGAAACCGCGGGCAAACACGGACTCCGGCCCCAGGTTCTTCATCACCTCAAACCGGGCCGCCAGCCTGTCCTCCAGCCTCACGAGCCGGTGCTCCAGAGACTGGTTCAGCCTCTGGCTCTGCGCCTCCAGACGGTTCGCCGCCTCATTGATCAGCACCCGTGGATGCTGCACCACCAGCACCTGCTCACGCTGCCGCAGTTCATCCTCGAAGCGCCTCAGGCAGTCCTGAAGCTGCTGCCCAATGCGCGCCTCCATCTCGTCCACATCCTGCCCCGCCTGCTCCAGCCGCCGCCTGGGCTCATGCTGAAGAGGCCCCTTCGTCATCAGCTCAAGCACCTGCCCATGATGCCCCAGCACCATCTCGACCCTCGACTGCAGCCGCATCCGGGTGGCGTCCAGATGACGGCGCAGCTCGGCCGCGTCCGGCGCCAGAAGCTCCGCCGCCGCGCTCGGTGTCGGCGCCCGCAGGTCGGCCGCAAAATCGGCGATGGTGAAGTCAATCTCGTGTCCGACCGCCGAGATGACGGGAATCTCGGAGGCAAAGACCGCCCTGGCCAGGGACTCTTCATTGTAGGCCCACAGATCCTCGATGCTGCCGCCGCCACGGCCGATGACGATCGTGTCTGGTCTCGGCAGCCCATGGGCCTCCGCTTCGTTCAGCACGTGCAGGGCCTCGATGGTCTCCTTCTCCACACCGGCCCCCTGAACCCGCACCGGATAAACCAGCACATGCAGCCAGGGAGCCCTCCGGGTCAGGATGTTCAGCATGTCCTGGATCGCCGCACCGGTCGGCGACGTCACCAGGGCCACCACTCTCGGCAGCTTGGGAATCGGGCGCTTGCGCTCCTCGTCAAAGAGCCCCTCCTCATAAAGACGGCGCTTCAGGGCTTCAAATCTGGCCTGCAGGGAGCCCACGCCCTTGAGCTGAACCTGTCGCACCACCAGCTGGTAGGCACCCCTCGGTTCATAGACGCTGATCTCGCCAAAAACCTGCACCTGCACGCCGTCCGCGATCTTCACCCCGCCCCGGCTCGCCGCGCCCCGGAACATCACGCAGGAGAGCTGCGCACCGGCGTCCTTGAGCGTGAAATACTGGTGCCCGCTCGACTGCAGGCGGTGGTTGCTGACCTCCCCCTCCACCCAGACCGACCCCAGCCTGGACTCCAGCACCTCGCGGATCTCCCGGGTGAGCTGGCTTACCGTCAATATGGGTTCGGCTTCGGTCGTCATGGGCTGCTGTCCTTTGAGTCTCCCGTCTCCCGATAGGCCGCCATGACTCCCGCACCAGGGGAAAATGCAGCCCGCATCGCCTCGACCACGCAAGAGCGCCCGCAGCCCGTCCGTATGCCCGGACGTGACCCGTCTCCCCCTCATCGCCCTCGTGATCGCCGGCCCATCCCTGGCCGACGAGCCGCTCACGTTTGAAAAGCACGTGCGCCCCATCCTCAAGGCCCAGTGCTTTCACTGCCACGGTGAGGATGGTGAAACCAAAGGCGGCCTCGACGTCAGGCTGGCACGCTTCATCCAAAAGGGGGGCGAGTCCGGGCCCGCCATCCTGCCCGGCAACGCCGCCGGAAGCCACCTGCTCGAACTTGTGAAGAAGGGCGAGATGCCCAAGGGCAAGGCCAGGCTCAAGCCGCAGGAGATCGCCACCCTCGAACAATGGATCAGCCAGGGGGCGAAAACCGCCCGCCCTGAACCGCAAAAGCTCGGCCCCGAACATGCCTTCACCGACGAGGAGCGCTCCTGGTGGGCCTTCCAGCCCATTCGCAAGCCCACCCTGCCCAGGACCTCAGGCTCGGACAACCCCATCGACGCCTTCATCGCCGAAAAACTCGCCAAAAACGGTCTCGCCTTCTCCCCGGAGGCCGAACCAAGAATGCTGCTGCGCCGCGCCTCCTTTGACCTGACCGGCCTGCCCCCTGCCCCGGAGGAGTCTGAAGCCGCCGACCGCACCGCCTTTGAAGCCACCGTGGACCGACTGCTCGCCTCCCAGCAGTACGGCGAACGCTGGGGCCGCCACTGGCTCGACATCGCCGGTTATGCCGACTCCGACGGCTACACCGACAAGGACCTCGAGCGGCCCTGGGCCTGGAAGTACCGCGACTACGTCATCAGCGCGCTCAACAAGGACAAGCCCTTCGACGAATTCGTGCGCGAGCAGATCGCCGGCGACGAAATGGTCCCCCAGCCCCACAGGAACCTGACTCCGGACGCGATTGAAAAAATCGCCGCCACCGGCTTCCTGCGCATGGCCCCCGACGGCACCGGCGCCATGAACGACCGGGCCGCCCAGAACGCCAGCATCGCCGACACGCTCAAGATTGTCAGCACCGCCTTCTACGGCGTGACCATCGGCTGCGCCCAGTGCCACGACCACCGCTACGATCCCATCACCCAGGCCGACTATTACCGCCTGCGCGCCATCTTTGAACCCGGCTTCAACACCAAGAGCTGGAAGACGCCAGCAGGCAGGCTCGTCTCGCTGCTCACCGACGAGGAAAGGGCGGCCGGCGCCAAGGTCGAGGAGGAGGCGAAGAAGATCGACGCCGCCCGTCTTCAGAAGCAGGAGGAGTTCATCACCGACGTTCTCGGCAAGGAGCTGGAAAAGGCGCCGGAGAAGGATCGCGAGGCCCTGCGCACGGCCTATCGAACCGAAGTCAAAAAACGCACGCCGCAGCAGGTCGCCCTGCTCAAGGCCTGGCCGCGCATCAATCAGCTCAGCGCCGGCTCGCTGTACCTTTACGACACCACCTACAAGACCAAGTATGCCGACACCCTCAAGAAGATGACCGAGGAGGCGGCCGCCGTCCGTGCCAGAAAGCCCCGGGAGGAGTTCCTTCATGCCTTTGATGAAGCCCCGATGGATGAAAAGGTCATTCCCGCCACATTCCTCTTCCATCGCGGCGAACCCGACCAGCCAAAGCACCCTGTCAAACCCGGTGACCTCACCGTGCTCGCAGGCCAGCGCCAGATTGAGATCCCCGAGAAGGACAAGGGCCTGCCCACCACCGGCCGCCGCCTGGCCTTCGCCAGGGCGCTGACCGATGGCAAGCACCCGCTGCTCGCCCGCGTCATCGTCAACCAGGTCTGGCTCCGCCACTTCGGCAAGGGCCTGGTCAATTCACCCAACGACTTCGGACAACTGGGCGAAAAGCCCAGCCATCCGGAGCTGCTTGACTGGCTCGCCTCCGACTTCATGGATCATGGCTGGAGCCTGAAACGCCTGCACAAGCTGATCATGACCAGCCGGACCTACCGCCAGTCATCCAGGCGTGACCCCGAGCGCGACCGCATTGACCCCGACAACCGCCTGCTCAGCCGCATGAACGTGCGCCGCCTTGAGGCCGAGACCCTGCGCGACGCCTTCCTGGCTGTCTCCGGAAAGCTCAATCCCAAGGTCGGAGGCAGGCCCGTGCCCGTCACCTTCAATGAGGAGGGCCAGGTCATCATCGGCATCGACACCCGCGACACCGCCGGGCGTCAGACCGGCAAGTTCGTCACGCTCGAAGGCGAGGACTACCGCCGCAGCATCTACATCCAGGCGCGCCGCAGCACCCCGCTGGAGATGTTCTCCGCCTTCGACGCCCCGGCCATGACGGAGGCCAACTGCGCCATGCGCCCGAACACCACCGTCAGCCCGCAGAGCCTGCTGCTGATGAACAACCTCTACATGCGAGAACACGCCCAGGACCTCGCCCAGCGTGTCCTGCGTGAGGCGGGCGCCGATCTGAACAAACAACTGGTTCGCGCCTGGGAGCTCGCCCTCAGCCGCCGCCCCAGCATGGCCGACGAACAGGAGGCCCTGCAGTTCGTGAAGGCGCAGACCGACCATTACAAGGCGGTTCCCGCGAAGCTTGAAAAAGTCAGCGGCCCCCCTGAAAAAACCGACGCCGCACCGGAACTTCTCGGCCTTGCCGCCCTCTGCCACGCCCTGCTGAGCTCAAACGAGTTCCTCTACGTGGACTGAGCAGACGTCGGCGCGAATCAGTTGCGCGCGGGTTCGTCATGCGCATCTCAGGCTCATGCCAATCTACGAGTTCTACTGCCCTCAGAACAACAAGCTCTACCAGTTCCTGGCCCGCAGCCTGTCCTTGCGCGACGCCGTGCCCCTCTGTCCGGACAATCCGGAGTTCACCCTGGAAAAACGCGTCTCCAGCTTCGCCGTCATCGGCAAAGCCCGCGAGTCCGACGAGAACGACCCCTTTTCAGGCCTGGACGACGCCCGCATGGAAGGCCTGATGAATGAAATGGAGGGTGAAATCGACGCTCTCGACAGCGACCATCCCGACCCGCGCCAGCTGGGCCGGTTCATGCGCAGGCTCACCGATGTCATGGGTGACAAGACGCCCCCAGAGCTCCGCGAGGTCGTGCGCCGCCTCGAGTCGGGCGAGGATCCCGAAAAGCTGGAGGAACAGTTTGGCGGTCTCGATGAAGCCGCCGCCGAGGGTGATCCTCTTTTTGCCCAGGTGAAGAAGATCCTGCGCAACGCACGCCAGCCTACCCGCGACCCGCGGCTCTATGAAATGAGTGACTGGTTGCGCCGCTGACCCGGCCACCCCCACCCGCCTGCGCGCGAAAAAAGACGCACAGTTGCATCCCCGCCTCCGCCGCGTAGATACCCGCCCCCATGTCTGCCCAAGCCAACCGCATCGACGCCCGTTTCGCCCAGCTTCGCGCCTCCGGAAAGCGCGCCTTCGTGGCCTACATCTGCGCCGGCGATCCCACCCTGGAGGCGACCATCGACATCGTGCTCGGCCTTGAAAAGTCCGGTGTGGACATCGTCGAGCTGGGCGTCCCCTTCTCCGACCCCCTCGCGGACGGTGTCGTGAACCAGATGGCCGCCGACCGCGCCCTCAAGGCCGGGGCCACCACGCCCAAGGTGCTGGAGATGATCCGCCGGCTGCGCACGAAAAGCCAGATCCCCCTCGTGCTCTTCACCTACCTCAACCCGGTCTACACTTATGGTTATGACCGCTTCCATCACGATGCCGCCGCCGCAGGCGCCGATGGCGTCCTGGTCCTCGACCTGCCCCCGGATGAAGCCGCCCAGAACGAGGAGCTGAAACCCGCCCCCGACCTGCGTCACATCCAGCTCATCGCCCCCACCAGCCCACCGGAGCGCATCGCCAGCATCGCAAAGAGCGCGGAAGGCTTCGTCTATTACGTCAGCCGTCTTGGCGTCACCGGCGCCCAGGTCGAGATCGCAACCGGCATTGCCGAACAGGTCGCTGTCATCAAGAACGCCACCCAGGTGCCCGTCTGCGTCGGTTTCGGCGTCTCCAATCCTGAGCAGGCCGCCACGGTCGCCGGCATGGCCGACGGCGTGGTCGTCGGCAGCGCCATCGTCAAGCTCATCGAGAAGAACGGCTCCTCCCCCGACCTCGCCGCGCAGGTGGAAGCCTTCGTCAAGCCCCTGGTGGACGCCGTTCACGCCCTGTCCTGATTTCCCCCACTCCCATGACTCTGAATTTCACCAAGATGAACGGCGCCGGCAATGACTTCGTCATGCTGGACAACCGCGACCTCAAGCTGGCGCTGACGAAGGAGCAGATCGAAAAGCTCTGCGACCGCCACCGCGGCATTGGAGCCGACGGCCTGCTCTGCGTCGAACCCGCCACCGAGGGCGGCGACTTCAAGATGCGCTACTACAACGCCGACGGCGGCGAGGCCGAGATGTGCGGCAACGGCGCACGCTGCTTCGGCCGCTTCGTGAACCTGCTGCACAACGGCAGCCTCACGAAGATTCGCTTCGAAACCCTGGCCGGCATGATTTCCGCCGAGTTCGAAGGCGAGCAGGTGCGCATCAACATGAGCGCCCCACACAGTCTCAAACTGGCCCAGGAGCTGCCTGTCTGCGACAAGACGCTCACGGTTCACAGCGTCAACACGGGCGTGCCTCACGCCGTGGTCTATGTCGATGACCTGGACAATGTCCCCGTGCGTGAATGGGGCGCCGCCCTGCGCTACCACGAGGCCTTCAAGCCCCGGGGCACCAATGCTAACTTTGCCAAGGTGCTCTCCCCCGGCAGCATCGCCATCCGCACCTATGAACGCGGCGTCGAGGATGAAACCCTGGCCTGCGGCACCGGCATGGTCGCCAGCGCCCTGATCCATCATGAACTCACCGGCGCCCCCAGCCCCGTCAGCGTGCTCGTGAAGGGCGGCGACACCCTGCGCATCGGCTTCACCGAGGCCGCGCCGCATGAATACACCGACGTCACCCTCTTCGGCCCCGCCGATGTGGTGTTCACCGGCGTGGCGACCCTCTGATGAATTCCCCGGCCTCCCGGCAACGTCAAAGAAACTGCGTCATCCCCGGAGACTGGATTCATCCGTTTCCCGGGGAATGACGTTCGTGTGATTGTCAGAGCACAGAGGCAATGAATGCCCAATGACCAGGGGCCAATGACCAAGGAAGTTCCAAGTTCCAGGTTTCGAGTTTCGAGTTTCAGACCTCGTCTCCCTGCGAGCCGGAGGCTCGAAAGAAATGAGCCGGTGGTGAAATGAGCGCAGCGAATGTGAACCACCGGAACCCGCCCAACACCCTCGTCCCACCTTCAGCGCGTCCTGGAGGGACGCGAGAAGCCTTCGCCATCCCTGTGCCACCGCCATTCCCCTGACACCCCCTTCTCGCCCCCCAGGGCCGCTCCAACTGTACTGATGGTTAGGCCCGATCCGGTGCTTTCTCGCTCGCCAGCTCCCGCTTCACCACCGCCTTGCGACGAACCTCCGGCACGACTCGATGCATCCGGCGTCATGACCCAGCGCCGAATCCATCCGTTTCCCGGATGAAGTGGATGCACCTTCGCATGGCCTGATGATAACCATTGATGCTTCAGAAGCGCAGGCCTCAGGGCTTGCGCTTCTTCTTTGGCCCCGGAGCCTTCACCTTCGGGGTCGCATCCGGCTCAAACTCGGGCTCGCTGCCGGTCAGGTCGGCCAGCAGTCGGGACACATAACTGTTGAAGCGTCCATCCGGGCTCTCGCCTTTCGCAGGCAGCTTCCTGAGCTCCTCCATCACCGGCCTGGCCGCTTCACCCAGGTCGCCGATGGCGCACAGGGCGCTCATGGCGGTGAACACATTGTTCTGGCTCCAGTCCGCCAGCCGCACGAGGGCGGCGAGGGCGGCTGCCCGCTCGCTTTCAGTGCCATGCCAGGCCAGCGTCCAGTGCGCCGCGGTCTGCACATAAGTCGAACTGTCCCTCGTGGCGGCCCGCACCTCGTCATGCAGCTTTGCCAGCCCTTCGCTGCCGCGCATCAGGACGCCCATCACGCCCCAGTAACGAATGGCGTTGTCCTTGTCTGCCATGGCGGTGCGCAGCTCGTCCGTCGCCTCCGGCTTCATGGACGAGGCGACGCCTGCCGCCTTCAACACACGCTGCATGGGATAAAGCGCGTCGTCATGAGCCATGTCATAGGGCGTGGTGCCTTCGGAGCGCAGATGCATCTCGCCCTCGGGCAGCAGCCCGACATCACGGATCCTCACCGCCAGTCCTTCCTGCGCGGCGCGCAGCTTCGCGAGCGTGTCTGCATGCTCGGGCTTGTCCGCCAGGTTGTGGACTTCATCAGGGTCTGACTGCAGGTCGTAAAGCTCCTCGGCCGCCTTCGGCTGCTTCCAGAAAAGGGACTGCTCCGGCGTGGCGCGTCCTTCATCAAACAGCTTCCTCCAGACCTGCGTGGTCGGCGTCTGGAACTGATAGCTCACATGCTGGCCCTGGGAGAGGTGCGGCATGTAGTTGCGCACGTAGACAAAGCGTCCGTCGGTGACGCTGCGAACCGTGTCATAGCGCTCGTCCATGCGGCCTCTGAAGCCGTAAACGTAAGGCTGAGGCTCGGTCTGATGAGGCCCGGCAAACGCGTGGCCCTGCATCCACTCCGGTGGCTTCACGCCAATGATGCTGAGCAGTGTCGGCGCCAGATCCACAAAGCTGACCAGGCGGTCAGACTTCACTCCGGCGCCATATTCCTTCGGAGCCAGGTGCCGCCACTGCGGTGGGAAATAGACCACCATCGGCACCTGCAGCCCGCTGTTGCATGGCCAGCGCTTGTTGCGCGGCATGCCGCTGCCGTGGTCGGCGTAGTAAAAGACGATCGTGTCCCCGGCGAGCCCGGCTTCCTCAAGCTCCCTGAGCCGGCGTCCGGCGCTTGCGTCGGCCTCGGTGACCTGGTCGTAATACTGCGCCCAGTCCTGCCGGACTTCCGGAGTGTCGGGATGATAGGCCGGGACACGCACGCCCTTCGGGTCATGGACCTGGGTGTGCGGACGTTTGCGCAGCTGACTTTCGTGGCTGCACTGTTCGTTGAAGATGGCGAAGAAGGGCTGCCCTGCCGCCCGGTTCTTCCAGTGAGCCTTGCCGTTGGATTCGTCCCAGACACCCTCCGGCTTCGCCAGGTTGTAGTCCTCCTTGCTGTTGTTCGTGCAGTAGTAGCCCGCCTCGCGCAGGAACTGCGGGTACATCTTCGTGCCCTTCGGCGGCTGGGTCATGCTGCGCATGTGCTCCCCCCCCGTGGAGGGCGGGTACATGCCCATGATGATCGTCGTGCGCGCCGCCGCGCAGACCGGGCCGTTCGACCAGCACTTCTTGAACAACATGCCTTTCGCGGCCAGCGCATCCACGTTGGGCGTGGTGGCATAGCTGTCACCATAGCAGCCCATGTGCGGCCCGTGATCCTCGCTCGTCAGCCAGAGGATGTTCGGCCGCTCGGCGCTGAAGACCTGCCCGAAGGCAAGGAAGATGAGGAGGAAAGAAAGGCGTCTCATGACAGGTCCGCTGAAACGTCAGCATCCCGGCCCGTCGATCACCAAAGTGCAGTCCTCCCAGGCAGGCTTTCTCCTGTTAGGAGCCTCTGCTGTTTCGTTCATGGCGCTTTGGGACAAACCGCCCCTGAATCACGCGATGGAACAGCCGATGAAACTCGGACGAACCGCCGCCTCGAACCACAAAGCAACCACCCGCCCCATCAACTGAGAAGAACCCGCCATGGTAACTAAAGCGGGCGCGACGCGCTGTGCCATCGCTCAAGGTGAGAACGGCCAGGGATGACCCCTTCCACAGGGTTGGACCGCCCTCGTGGATGGCGGCTGCGCAAGCTTGTCGAAACACCTCGACGGGAAAAGGTGCTGACGTGGCGGAAGCCAGCGCATTCGGATCGTGAGAGCCGCCATCGATGTCGTATATGACCACGGAAGTGATCTGCGGAATGATGGCTGCCAGGACCTGCTCCGCCGTGCGCGATTGGCGCTTTTGAACCATGCCGAAAACACACGCGATTGCGAGCATCAACGCCACGGACGAAACAAGCTTGAGAGGATTCGACATGAACACATGCAGGCCGCGCCTGCCATCTAAACCGGACCATCCGCCGACCTGCAGGAGAACGCGAAAACGGGATTGAGACTTAAAGTAAAGCACAGAACGACCGCCAGAACAGCTCCGGCAGTTCGAAGCAGCGTATGATTCAGCGCCGCATGACCCCGGGTGTTGTTCACAGTTGCTTACCCTCCCGAATGGTCACCTTGCAGCCACCGAGTCCGTCAAAAAAGTGATAATTCATTGATTATCAACAAGTGGAGGCGAGGGCGGGAATTGAACCCGCGCATACCGGTTTTGCAGACCAGTGCATTACCACTTTGCTACCTCGCCGTGCTGTGAACAGCAGATGTGAAAACTAGCGCGCCGGGATGACGTGTCAACTGTGGGAGTCAATTCATGCAGGACAGCCGACATCGGACGCCTGCAGCCCCCGTTTCCAGACGGCGCTGAGGTTGACCTGCAACCAAGGCGGCGCGGCGGGGTTGATGGACTGAGCCGGCCAGGGTTTGCTGATGATCCATCGTTGTCCTCCGGCCGCTTCACCTCCAGTATTGATGTCATGAAAGTGCTCCGTGTTCTCCAAGCCCTGACCCTGCTTCTGGCGACGCCCGCCCTGCTGCCGGGCCAGCCTCCGGGACCACCACCCCCGCCTGAAGGCGGCGGCAAACCCAGGCCTCCAGGCGACGGGCCCCGTCGGCCCGGCGAACGCGGTGACTGGCGCGGCTTCTCCCCAGGGTTCGGCCGCCCGCCCATGCGCTCGGACGAATACGACAAGCTGCCCGAGGAGGAACGAAAGTACATCCGGGACGCCCTCGACAAGGTCTGGTCCAGGCCGGAGGTGATGGAAGCGCGGGAACGCACCCTCAAGGCCCATGCGGAGCTGCGTCAGACCATCCGGCGCAGCCTGGAGAAAAGCGACCCCAAGGCGGCGGCGATCCTGGCCAAGGTGGAGCCGTCCGAGCCTGATTCCGAACGCGAACTGCCTCCCCTGCCCCCCCTGGATTCCGCAGATTTCCCGAAGGCCATGCTGCTGCGCTTTGGACGCGAACTGATGGCTTTTTCACGCCCGGACCGCCGGGAGGAAACCCAGCGCTTCCATGAAAAACTGGTGGGTTCCGAAGCCGTTCAGAAAGCCCTGGCGACCGTGCAGGCGACCCAGGGTGAGGAGCGCATCCAGGCCGTGCAAAAACTGAGATCCATCTATCGCGAGGCCGCAATCAAGGAGTTCCAGGCGTTGCGGGACCGGCGTCCGCCGCCGCCCCCTGAAGGTGGCAGCCCCACGGCACCCAGGCCGCCTCAATAAGAGACGGCCGAGGATTCAACACAGGCTGACGCCCCCTTGCCGGGCTGCTAAAGAGGCTGGCTCCGCGCTTGCACTCCGGGTTTTTCCCCCGAATATCCGCGCCCCTTCAGCACCCCGCCATGATCCCCAACGCCTACCGTTCCCTCCATTGCAACGCCATCCGCGCCGAACACATCGGCCAGAACGTGACGCTCTCTGGCTGGGTCAATTCCGCCCGTGACCATGGTGGCGTCATCTTCGTGGATCTGCGCGACCGCGAGGGCCTGACCCAGGTGGTGTTCCGCCCCGAGGAAAACGCCGAGGTGGCCGCCCGCAGCCATGACCTGCGTGACGAAGACGTGATCCAGGTCACCGGCCGCGTTGAAAAGCGCCTGACCGGCACTGAAAACACCCGGCTTGCCACGGGCGAGGTCGAGGTGGTCGTCACCAGCTTCAACATCCTGAACAAGGCCGACGTGCTGCCCTTCCAGCTCGACCGCGAGCTTTCCAACGAGGACATGCGGATGAAGTACCGCTACCTCGACCTGCGCCGCGAACGGATGAACAAGAACATCCGCCAGCGCCACAAGATCACCAACGCCGCCCGCAACTACCTCGACGCCCAGGGCTTCATCGAGGTCGAGACGCCGATCCTTTCCAACCCGACCCCGGAAGGCGCCCGCGACTTCCTCGTGCCCGCCCGCCTGAGCCCCAGCAAGTTCTTCGCCCTGCCCCAGGCACCGCAGCAGTACAAGCAGCTGCTCATGGTCGCCGGCCTGGAGCGTTACTTCCAGATCGCCCGCTGCTTCCGCGACGAGGACCTTCGCGCCGACCGCCAGCCTGAGTTCACGCAGATCGACATCGAGGCCAGCTTCATCCAGCAGAACGACATCATCGCCCTCGTCGAAGGCCTTCTGAAAAACATGTTCAAGGCAGGCCAGGGCGTGGACATCCCCCTGCCCTTCCCTCGCATGACCTATCAGGAGGCCATGGACCGCTTCGGCTCCGACAAGCCCGACACGCGCTTTGGCAATGAAATCGTCGACATGGCCGACGTGTTTGCGAAGTCCGAGTTCAAGATCTTCCGCAGCACCCTGGAAAACGGCGGCGTGGTTCGCGCCATCAACGCCAAGGGCTTCGCCGGCATCACCACCGGCCAGATGATCCGCCTGAACGAGATCGCCATCCAGGCCGGCATGAAGGTCAAGCAGCTCGCCTTCATCAAGGTCGAGCGCGACGCCAACGGCGTGCTCGAATACAAGAGCCCCCTCTGGAAGTTCTTCGGTGAGGAGGAAAAGGCCGCCCTCATCGCCAAGCTGGGCGTCGAGGAGAACGACATCGTCTTCTTCTATGCCGGCACCTGGGACGAAGCCTGCAACATCCTCGGCCGCGTGCGCCTGGAGATTGCCGACATGCAGGACCTGACCAAGGGCAGCACCGCCCTGAACTTCCTCTGGGTCGTCGACTTCCCGCTGCTCGCCTTCAGCCCCGAGGACCAGAGCTGGGTGGCCGTTCACCATCCCTTCACCCGCCCGAAGGCCGAGGACGTCCCGCTTCTGGACGCCGGTGAATACGGCAAGGTGCGCGCCGAGGCCTATGACGTCGTGCTCAACGGCTACGAGCTTGGCGGCGGCTCCATCCGAATCCACGAAAGCGACCTGCAGGCGAAGATGTTCAGCGTCCTGGGCGTCACCCCCGAGGAACAGCAGATCAAGTTCCGCCACATCCTGGAGGCCTTCAAGTTCGGCGCCCCTCCGCACGGCGGTCTCGCGCTCGGCCTCGACCGCATCGCCATGCTGGTGGCCGGCGAGGAAAGCATCCGCGAGGTGATCGCCTTCCCGAAGAACAACAAGGCCTGCGACCTCATGACCGACTCGCCGACCACGGTGGACTTCAAGCAGCTCCGCGAGCTGTATGTGCAGAGCACCTGGAAGGAGAAGAAAAAGGAGGAGGGCGCCGCCCCCGCCGCCGGGGAGAAGGAGGCGTAAGCCCTCCCCGGACGAACCAACGATTAAGTCAAAGCCGGCCCTTCGAGGCCGGCTTTTTCGTGGTGAGCAAACTTGGCCCGACCGGCCTGCAAAGCCATGGGGCGCGGGTGCCGCGCTCCACGAAAAAGCACTGCCCCAAAAGGAAACAAGGTGACCTGGCGCTGATCTTCTGGAGCCCGACTCATTCCTTCAGCCATGCTTCGTAGGCCTCATTGACCAGGGCGGAGCCGCCCAGGGCCTCCCTGAGAGGATCCACCTCCTGGGCGCTGTAGCCGAGATGCAGGTGGCGGCGCCAGCCTTCGGCATGTTCAAACCTGCCGGAAAGGGCACCGATCTTCCGCGAGGCCTCGTCCATGCTGATCAGGTAGGAGTCCATGCCCTGGCTGACGTCCAGCCAGTGCTTCTGGCTGACATGGGCGGCCAATGCCTCGCGCTTGCGTGCATGAACCGGCGTGGTGTCCACATAGAGGCCGGCATGGATGCGCTTGCGCAGGGGATCGCACTGGCCGTGTGGCATGGCGTGATAGACGGTGACATCATGCATGAAGGCCTCACGCTGCGGATCGCAGACAAAGTTGGGGATGCAGTGGGCGAACGACGCCGTGCAGGCCAGGCGGCAGGCGTTCTGATGATCCTCCATGTAGTCGGCCGGAGAATGCGTGAGCACAATGCTCGGCCGCGCCGCCCGAACCACGGAGGCAACCTTGCGCAGGTAGGAGACCTGGTAGGTGAGCTCCAGGTCATCGGCGATCGGTGGATAAAACGTGGCGCCCAGGATGCGCGCAGCCTCCCTGCCCTCCTCAAGCCGGGTGGCGGACGTGGTCGGGCCGTCCATCTGCACGGATCCGCCGTTGCCTGTGCAGAGGTTCATGTAGTGAACATCCCAGCCCCTGGCCTGCAGCTGCAGGAGCGTGCCGGCGGCAACAAATTCAATGTCATCAGGATGGGCGAAAAGGGCGAGGACGGAGGGCATGGGAAAGATCGAGAATACGGACGACGAAACGCCGTCCTTCACGAGTTCTTCCCCGCCCCCAGGGCTGACGCATCAAGGTGAGAAGGTTTTTTTTTGCGACCAGATTCACCAGATGATCAGGATGAACAGGGCTGAAAAACCCTGTTCATCCCGCGAATCATGTCAGTCCCGTCCCTGAGGCCATGAGAGACCATCATTGGCTCTTTGGATGCGTTAGTCCCGCCCCGCAGGAGGCTGCCTGGCCGAACTATTTTTTCTTCAGGATGACGTCGCCAAGGCTGAACATCGGGCCGTAGATGGCGTAGATCAGGAAGCCGACGATCACCCCGAGCACGAGCATGGTCAGGGGCTCGATGAGCTTGTCGAGAGAAGCCGCCATGTTGTCGAGCTCCTCCTCGTAGTCGTCGGCGATCTCAGAGAGCATCTCCGTGCCGGAGCCGGTCTCGCTGGCCAGCTCGATGAGGCCGCAGAGGTTGCGGCCGTCCGAGCCCAGCCAGTGGGATTCGAGAAGGAAGCCCTCATGCAGGTTGCGGCCGACGGTGATGTGGTCGCGCAGGCGGATGAAGAACTCCTTGTAATGATAGTGCCAGGTGGCGGCGGCGGTGATCTCCAGGGCGCCGGTGAGGCGGATGTTCGACTCCGTGAGCATGGCCAGCGTGCGGAAGCTGGTGGAGGAGGCCGCCTTGCGAACCAGCGAGCCGACGATCGGAATCTTCAGGACCAGGTCCTGCATCCAGCGCTGGGCCATGATCTTGTTGAAGTTTGAAAACAGCATGTAAAGCCCCACGACGGGCACCGCGACCATGTAGGGCTTGTGAATGAACAGGTCCGAGAGCCAGATGAGGATCTTGGTGGGAACCGGCAGGTCGGTGCCGAAGGCGGCGAACAGCTTCGACATGGCGGGCACCAGGGTGAAGCTCATGACGATGACGACCGCGATGCCGAGCACCATGACGATGCCCGGATAAATGAGGGCGCCCTTGAGCTTCTTCAGCGTCTTCGATGACTTCTTCTGCGCCAAGCCGACACGCTTGCAGACACGGGCGAGCTGGCCCGCCTCCTCGCCGGCGTAGAGGAGCGAAAGGATGTCGTCTGAAAACAGGTCGGGGAACCTCGACATCGCATCGCTGAACTTCTCCCCCTGGGCGATGGCCTGGATGACATCGGCGATCATGCCCTTGTAGCGAGGGGAGCGGACCCGGTTCACCTGCAGCTTGAGGCCCTTGACCATGCTGATGTTGCGCTCAAGGCAGCGCCCGAGGCCGGAGAAGAAGGCGCCGCAGTCATCCGTGCCCGGCTTGGGCGAGGTGAGCATCTGGAGCTTTTCATCCGCGCCGGTGACGTCCTCGATGGCCACGGTTTCATTGGCGGAAACCCCGCAGCCGATGATGGCTTTCTCATGCGAATCCGTCGCCACCAGGGTCACGGTCTTGTGCCCGGTGTTGATGTTGGTGATGGTGACTTTCTTGATCATGGCCGAAGGAGGGGATGGGGCGGCTAGGGGGCCGCCGGGCGGAGGTCGGTGGGAAGCTTGGGGCGGTAGACGCTGAAGGTGAGCGCGGCGCCCTGCCGCTTCACTCCGGGCTCCATGGAGATGTTGACCGCCGCGGTGACTGCGGCGGCCTGCATGGCTCCCAGGCCCGAAGCCGTGGTGGTGCCGGTCTGGATGATGACCGGCGTGCCGTTGATCACCTGGTTGAGCATCGGGCTGTCCGTGTGGCGCGGCATGAGGTTCATCACGTCCTCGGCGCGGATGCCGAGCTGCCAGAGACGGCCCATGTTCTCCTGGTAGTTGCGCACGACGGCGACACGCCAGGACAGCTCCTCCTGGATCATGAGCGTGGAGGAGAGGGACACGGCCGCGGTCATGCCGATGCCGACGACCGCAGAGGCGGCCAGCACCTCCATGAGCGTGTAGGCACGGCTCAGGCGGTTGCGCAGCCTGTCTGGAAGGGGCGGCTTCATGACGAGGGCGGAACGGGGAGGAAATAGGACTCCAGCCAGGCGTCGCGCGGCAGCAGGGAGGCGAACGAAGGACCGGAGGGTGTCAGTGTTGGAAGGCTGTCATCACGGGCAAAGGTGAGCCTGGAGGGGTTCATGCCGCCTGAGACACGGCGCTTGAAGGTCCAGTTGGTCATCACGCCGCCAAGCCACCTGACCTTGCGGCCCAGGCTGGACGGCATGTTGAGGATGACCGTCTGATATTCATTGATGAAGACCGTGCGCCAGATGTGGTCCGTGCCCACCGGGCTGCCCGTCCAGGTGATGTCTAGGGGGGCGGCGTTCCAGTGCTTTGCGCCGATGACGATGCGGCGGTTGTTGTCCCCCTCAAAACGGATGTCACGCACGGAGGGGCCGGACTCGTTCATCGGCACCATCGTGATGATCACCGGTGGCAGGGCGCCCGCGGCCTCAAAGGCGGAGGCATTCGACTGGCCGCGGAAGACGACCTGGTGCACCACGCCGTGGATGCGCAGATGCGGAAGGGAGGCGTTGGACAGGTTGATGTGAAGCACACGCAGGCCCGAGGCAGGATAGCCGCTGGGCCACATCGGCGGCTTGTACTGGGGATCCTTCTGCTCCTCCATGCCGTAGGCCCCCAGCGAGTCCGCACCTTCCACGAACACATCAATGGTTCGGTAGTCCCCGCGCCCGGCCGTCCTTTCCCGGTCCATGAAATGCCACAGGGAGTTGTCCGGGTTCGAGGGGTTGCTGACCACGTTCAGGTAGCCCTTGAAATCGTCCTCGCGGCTGCCGGAAACCGGCCCGGTGGAGCTTGGCACGGAGGGCAGGTTGGAGGGCAGCAGCCGCACGGTGCCGCCGGAGCTGTCTGTCGTCGTCCCGTAGATGGCTCGCGAGTTGTAGCTGTCATGGGACTGGATGTAGAGCGACCTGCTGATGAAGGGCAGCTGCATCGGGCTCGGGGTGGTCCTGGCAAAATGTGACTGCGGATCCCGGATCACCGTCCTGCCCTCCACCACCCAGAGGGCGTGATGGTCGGAGGTGGTCGTGTTGATGTCGATCTGGGTGCCGGCGACATCCGGCTTCCGATAGGCGACAAACAGGTCGCCCGCGAGCACCGGCGGGTAGCTCTTCAGAAACAGATAGGCGTTGAAATCATCGACGCCGGGGATCGTGCTCGGACGCTTCAGCTGCTCCGTGGTCAGGTAGGCCGTCATCGGCCGCATGCCGGTGTAGTTGTAGGGGAACACCGTGGTCATGGTTCCGGGCAGGCGGGTGGACGTGTAGATGTTGAGGTTCGTCCAGCCGTCGTTGGTGTGAATGCCGCCGTAGCCCGGCCCCAGCAGGCCGCTCTGCCCGCCCGCCAGGACCTCGCCGGGAACAAAGCTGTTTTCCAGCGCGCACTGCCAGGCAAGCCCGCGGGAGCTCCCGATGGAAAGCCGGCGCTGCACCGCCGTTTCAAGAAAGCTCACCTGCGCCCCCCTTGAGCTGACCAGGGAAACCCACGAGCTCAGGAACATGCCCCCGACAACCATGAGCAGCAGGGCGGCTGCCATGAGGGCGCCGCGCTGGCCGGGTTTTTGAGGGAAGACAGTCTGCATGATGCTGGATGTTGCGTGCTACAGGGAGGGAAACATCGGCACGGTGAACATGAAGGCCGTCCGGCCGCCCATGTGGTTGTAGGCCTGGCGGGGATCCGCAGGGCTCATCGTGTTGACCTGCGCCCCCAGGTGGCGCGCACCCGGATCAGGCCACCAGAGAAAGTAAAAGGGACGTTCGGCCGCCACCTTGAAACGGTCCGTCGCATTGCCTTCCAGGATCGCCATGCGCGTCGAGCGCTCAAAGGTGATGAACAGCGGGGTGAAGCCATCGGCCGCCCATTCCTGCGGCCTGTCGACATTGTAGTTCGGGATCGAGGGCGGATAGAAGACTTCGTAACCGCCGGAATAGGCCAGCGGGAAGCTGGAGCCGCGGGGATCGTCCGCGTAGCGCTTCACGCTTGCATGAAACCCCTGGGGCGAGGTCCTGTCCGTAAATCGGACCACGTCGATGTCATACACGGCCATGACCTTGAGGCTCAGCTCCTGCTTGCTGTAGCCAAGGATGAAGACCGAGGCGTTTTCAGCCGGGACCGTGGCCGCCGTGTTGAGAGGGTTCCGGTAATCAAGAAAGGGCATCGGCGAAACACCCACCGCCAGCAGGTGTGCACGGAACTTCTGCGGCGTGTCGAGCTCTCCGTGATCGACAGGATTGTAGGGGATGGAATTCGGCCGGTAGGTGTTCACCCCCGTCCTCGGCAGGCAGAAGACGGCCGTGGCGCTGACCATGTCCGTGTAAAACTGCTCCCTCAGCTCCTCCGCCTGGGCCATCATGCCGTAATGCGGCGCGGTGACCGTGTTGCGGGTGCTTCCCGACTCGCCGTAAAAGTTCAGCACACGCGTGCTGCCAAGGGGCACGGTGACCACGGAGGCCACGGTCGGACGGCTGCGCACGAGGGTTCCAAAGCCGACAACGATGCTGCCGAGAACGACGGCGGCGAGCGACAGCACCGTCACCAGCTCCACGGCCGTGAATCCGTGCTGATGTCGTTGCAGTCCTGCGGCCTGTGGGTTCGGCTTCATTTCAGTTCATCTCACTTCTTCTGGGCATGCTTGCCGAAAAGCATCCGCAGCACCGAAGCCTCCGGAACATGGGAGGATGGAGCGGGAGGCGCCTCGGCCGGCCTGGCCGCCTCCTGCACAGGCTCCGCCCTGGCTGCCGTCTGGGGCTCCTCTTCGGTGGCGCGAGCTTCCGGGACTGCCTCAGCCACAGGCTCCTGGCTCCGGCTGAAGGCCGACAGGCCCTCCATGCGCATGGTGCCAATGCCACCTCCGGCGGCCCCTTTGTCACCAACTCCCGCAGGCATCTGGTAACGGACGCGGGGTGAGACATCCACGTTGATGACAAAAGGCTTTGGCGGCAGGCCGGTCGGCTTCTTCTCCACCCACACCAGCTCGATCTGCGAAGGCGTGATCGTCTTCACCTTCAGCTTCACCTCCTGGTCGGGCAGCACGTCGGGCACCATCTGGCCGGCCACGAGCCGCATGCTGCCAAGCATGACCCTCATGCCGTCCGGCCCATAGCCTCCGCCCTTGGCTGGCATGGCCAGCAGGATGTTGCGGATGCGGTTCTCCTCGGTGTCGCCCTCGTTCTTGGACTCATCGACCGCGATCTGGAAGGGGTTGTTCTCCTCCGGGCGGATCAGCTCGGGGTTTTTTTCATCCGGCAGGATGAGGGTGTACTGGACGCGTTCCGTCTCCCCTTCCCCGGCGTCGGGGACGAGCGGTTCCTGCGCCAGCAGGCCCGCGCCGCAGGCCGCCGCCAGGAATAACAAAAGATTAATGAACTGCTTCATGATGCACCTCAGGCTTTCTTGGTTGAGTCAGGCTTCGCACCGGGCTTGGCGGGCGTCTTGGAGCCGGGAACGGCGGCCATGTCCACAATCGGGGTCTCGATGGTGACATCGAGCTTGAGCTGGCGCACCGAGCTGCCGCCGGACAGCGTGCAGGCGACCACGCGCGCCAGCGGCAGTCGCTTTTCGATGTCGCCAAACCAGTTCATGACCTTGGCGTAGTCGTCCTCGACCACGATCGAGGTCTGCACGACCCTGGGGATGAAGGGATCCGCGCGACGGGGCTTCACCTCGCTCTTGCGGGAGTGGACCAGGGTGATGCCGCGTTCACGAATGCTCATTTCGAAGGCGCTTTCGACCTCCTGCTCCGTCTGCACCTTGTCGGCATGAGGTGTCCACACCTTGAGGAACCGGCGCAGTTCGTCGGTTTCGGCGCGGGTCTTGGTGACAAGAATTTCGGAGACCTGACGGGCGTCCTCGGCGGCGGTGGCATCCTCCGAGGCGGTCTCGGCCTCCCCCTTCATGGCGGCGACCTTGTTGTGGACGATCTGGCCGAAGTAGGTGACGGCCCCGATGATCGACATCAGCACGACGCAGGCTAGCTGTTTGGGATTCATGGCGGTTTAAAGTGTGTCAGGGGTCCTGCCGGACCAGGGTTGAGCGGTATTCGATGATCTCGCCGTCCTTGCTCTGCTGCGGCGAGATCGAACGGTACTGAAGACGTGAAATGCCGGTCTCCATCATGCCGATCTCTGAAACCGACCCGCCGTTGATGCGCACGGACAGGGCGAGGTTGGAAGGCACCTGTTCGCTGCGTTCGATGGTCACGTCGGACAGCCGGACCTCCAGGGGCATGGCCCTGGCGATGGCGACGCTGATGGGCTGGATGTTGCGTGCGCCCTCGATCCACTTGGCGAGCGCCTCGGCGCGTGTGGTCTCCAGGTCCAGGGCGGCCTTCTCGTCATCCAGCTTCTTTTTGGCCTCCTCGACCGCGGTCTTGCGGACCTCCGCCTCGCCCTTCTCCTTCTGGGCATGCTTGTAGGCCAGCCAGTCCATGGTCATGAAGTAGGCGGCCCCGACCAGAGACAGGTAGAAGAGCACTGGGATCGCCTTGAAGGTGTCCGGGAGACGCCTGGAGGTGTCGGTGCGCGGCGTCTTGAAATCGTGGCAGATGTAGTTGCTCATGATGAGAAAGGACGGGGTTTAATGAAATCCGATGACGCGCCAGAGCAGGTCGTCCTGCGTGAGGTCGGTGGCGCCAAGCTTCTCCAGGTGGCTCATGACCTCGGAGCGGAAGCGGAGGTCCTGGCCGTCGCTGATGAAGTGGACCGGGCTGCCCTGGGGCAGCTTCTGGATCAGCGGCGTGATGATCTGCAGGGAGGTCTCCACGGCGTCAGGGCCCATGCCGCTGCGGCAGCGAAGCTCCTTCCACTGGCCCTCCTGCTGGACAAGAACGGCGAGCGACCCCTCGCAGGCGGCGACCAGGGCGGAGTCGGCGGGGACGACGCCGCGCTTGTTGACGTAAAGCTCGTTCACCGCGTGCTCGATGAGGGCGAACAGGCCGCAGCAGACGCGGCCCGTGCGCAGGCCGATGTTCTTCAGCACGTCCTCGGTGACCTTCACCATGCTCTCCTCGCAGGCGAGGAGCATGCTGGCGGTGGTGTCCGGGTGATGGCACATGGCGTAGCGCTTGCCGCGGTCATACTTGGGGCCGAGCACGGCACGCGGGTTGGTCCTCAGAAGGTCCACGCAGTTGTCCCCGCGCATCATGTTGTTCTCGAGGCTGATGATGAAGCGGTTGTTCACGCTCACCACGCACCAGCCGCCGTCGGCCATCTGCCGCCACTCCTCGGCGCGCTGGGGGGCGATGTCGGCGAACTCGCCCTCCATGACGCCGCCCTCCTCGAGACGGCCCTTCTTGTCAATCGCACGCCAGCTTGCCTGGCTGCGGCTGACGTTGATCATCAGGGTCCTGCGCCCCTCAAAACGCTTCACCCAGGGAACGGTGGCGTCGTCAGGCTCGGGCTTGAAGGCCGCGAAGGTCAGAACGGATTTGATTTCATCCAATAGCATAAATCGAAGTCAGGTTTTCTCGTTGCAGGTAGTCGTAAACTTCATGCTCGGCGTAGCCGGTCTTGCGCGCCTGGGCGGGCTTCCAGCCGTCGGCCATGCGGTTGTTCAGGCAGCGCTCAAAGCTGATCATGCCCCGCGTGAAGCCGGCCTCCAGCTCCTGCTCCAGGTTCTTGAACTCGCCTCGCCGGATCATCCCGCACACCGAGTCGTAGGGCAGCAGGAGCTCATGGATGGGAAAGCGCTTGCCGCGGTTCTCGTCAAACATCAGGCGCTGGCAGAGAATGCCGCGGAAGCTGTCGGCAAAGGACAGCATGGCGTTCTCCATGCGGTCGCTCGGGATCAGCTTCAGGTAGCGCTGCACCGTCTGCGCCGCGCTGCTGGTGTGCAGGGTGGCCACGACGACGTGACCGGTCTCGGCGGCCTGAAGCGCGATCTCCGCCGTTTCACCGTCTCGAATCTCACCCACCAGGATCACGTCGGGCGCCTGACGGAGGGCGGCGCGCAGGGACTTGCTGAAATCCAGCTCGTCCGTGCCGATCTCCCGCTGCGAGACCAGCGAGGGGATGCCGGGGGGATAGACGAACTCGATCGGATCCTCGAACGTAAGCACATGCTCCTGCCGGCGCTTGGCGCGCTCCAGGATGAGCGAGGCGATGGTGGTGGACTTCCCGGAACCCGTGGCGCCGCAGACCAGGAAGAGGCCGTTCTTCGCCTCGAGGAACGCCTTGATGGCCGCGGGAGGCACCATGAGCTTGCTGATGTCCGGAATGTTTTCCGGCAGCAGACGCAGCACCCACCGGGGACGCCCGCGCGTCACCATGCGGTTCACACGATAGCGGCGGCTGCCAAGCGTCAGGGCGTAGTCCACGCAGCCCGGGGTGAACTCGAGCGGGCGCTCGGGCTGGTAGATGAAGGAGTCAAAGAACAGCTTGCCGTTGCGCTTGTAGGTCAGCGGCTCCCAGGGGGTGATGTAAAAGTCACTCACCCCGTTGTCCTTGGAGAGGTGGAGCATGCGGTAGCCGAGCTGGCTGCGTTCGTGGATGTCTTCCATGGCGGTGACTTGACTGTTTATTGATTGCTTTTGAAGCGCGCGCGAAGCTCGGCACGCGCCGTGGATCCTTCGTAGATGAGAAACTGGTTGCCCTGCACGACGCCTGCGCCGGGATCGAGGGTCACCCAGCTCAGCTCGAGCCGGTACACGACCCCGTCGATCGTGACGGTGAAGTCCGTCGAAGGATTGCGCAGCTCGACGATGTCGGCGCTGGCCAGGCGGTCGCTGGTGTTCTCGGTGCTGATCAGGCCCAGGTTCACATGCACGACGCCGGTCTGCGGCGGAGTGGAGATGTTCAGGTTGATGCTGAGGGTGACGGAGCCCGCCTCGCTGTCATAAAAGGTCGTGCCGTTGAGCATCTGCATGTCCCCCAGGTCGAACCAGGTGTTCGGCTGGATCGATTCAAAGGGGGCGCGGGTGAAGGTCAGCACGTTCTCCGTGCCGGCGTCCAGATATTCGCCGTTGCCCAGGTCGAGCTTGGTGTTGCCGTGCTTGAAGGTGGAGGCGTTCGTGCTGTTCTGCACGTCAACGAACAGGTTCGAGCCCCCGGTGGCGTTGCCCCACGTGCCCGTCGAAGTGCCGGTGAAGTTTTCCACCAGGCGGTAATAGCGGCCCTGCGCCGTGCTGCTGTCGCTGTAAGTCATGGTGTCGAGCGCCATGTTGCGTGCCTCGACAAGGTCCGCAGGAGACAGCGGAATCGGTGAGTTTTCATAAACCAGCCAGCCGCCGCCGTTCACGCGATACTGGAGCTGTGAGGCACCACCTGCGGGCGCCCCGTTGGAGTTGATTGTGGCGGATGACGGGAAGGATGCATAGGCGAAGGTGCCGCCGGAAGGCGTGATGCTGGGCTTGGGCAGCCGCGTTGGAGCCGGATCCCCGGTTCCGCCCCCCGTGGTTCCTCCCGTGCCGCCGGTGCCACCTGTGCCGCCGGTGCCGCCCCCTCCGTCGGGTGGCGGGCTTGCGGGCGCATCCTCATCAGGGTTGAACGGGAAATGGCTGCCCGTGCCGGTCGTCCCCCCAGGCTGCGCATACGTCAGTGAACTCGCTGATCCTTCCGCCCACACCCAGCCACGCGTGCCGCCGTTGTACTTCACCACGCTGCCCTTGCGTGTCGTGTCGACGCCCGGGTCCAGGCTTTGCAGCGCTTCATCAAAATAGAATTCCGTCACGGCGTTTCCTGAGGCGCTGGACATTTCAAAACGGAACGTCTGGGGATTCCATCTTGCCCTGCGGCTGCCGTCACGCGGAACGGACGAGGTGATGCGTGCCTTCAGCCTTGTATCCACAAGACGTCCCGAACTCGCTCCAGTGTGACGCTGCCATTCCGCCTGGGCTCGGGGTCTTTTCAGCCGGTCAAGCACTGTCTGCGCATTGGTCACACCCGTCAGGCTGCCGCCATCCGCCAGATACAAGGCCACACAACTGTTCAGCGTCGCGACATCGGAGGTCAGCTTGGTCTCACGCACAGCAACCGGCTGCCGGCCAACCATCGTCACCAACATCGTGGCCATCACCCCGAGAATGGCGATCAAGGTCGTGACTTCGAGCATGGAAAAACCATGACTCAGCCGATACCGTCCCACCTGCGGGCAGTTGGCAATCGAGGATGTCATGGCTTGGCTCATATGGACCGCTAGCGCCTAAAGATATAGAAATTATACACGTTTGTGAAGCATTTTTTATTGTTTTTACATTATTTCCAGTTTTTGAAGCCTGGGCGCTATATTTCGGTCTGGACAATAGTTAGCAGTGAAAAGTGATAAATTTAATTTGAGTAAATTTAAGATATTTATTATATTTTTCATAATTCATCACATCCAATGCGCCCTCTCACGACTTTTTCCGCCTGCTTGATCATTCTTGCGGCCCCCGGCTTGGCTGTTGCGCAGTTTTTTGGATCCAATCCGCAGCAAACATCGGCTCAGTACGACAGCATTGCGACTCCACTGCGGCAGGGAGCCCCTAACCAATACGACTTTTCCCAGGCTATGCTGGGCGATGTCATCCGCTTCCTGGCAACCGATTCAGGCATCCCCTTCATCTCGCTGCCGCAGGACAGTCCTGAAGCTTCCAAGCTCACGACCTTCTCGATCAAGGCGGCACCGTTCGCCGTGCTTGAGACGGTTTGCCGGGCCAACGGGCTGACCGTCATTTATGAAAACGGCATCTTCTATTTCAGGCCTGCGGACGACCGTGAGCTCATAGGAAAGTCCTACCTCATCCGCAACAACGCCCTCGAACGTGTGGAGAAAGTCAGTTCAGGCGGCATGGGAGGAGGCGGCACGACTGGCGGCGGTGGAAGTGCCGGCAGCAGCGGCGGTGGGGGCGGAGGAGGTATGTCAAGCGGCCTGAACCTTCAGGGCGTCCAGGAAACCTTCTCCATGAAACCCAGCGAGATCATCCGTGACATCCGCGACCTGCTGGGGCTTTCCACAGATGAAACAGGTGCCGAAGCCGCAGGCGGGGCAACAGGGGTTGGCGGCCTGCTGTCCGGGATCACCGGGGGCGCGGTGGACCCGATGTCGAAGGCCATGAATTCCAATGAACTCAGCTCCTACCGCAAGCCAAAGGTCATCTGGAAATCGGACTCAAACACCCTGTATGTGGTGGCCACACGTCTCCAGCACATGTGGGTTGAGGATTTCCTGAAGGTGGCGGACCAGCCGCAGGCCCTGATCGCCCTTGAAGTGAAGTTCATTGAAACTTCGCGCGATCCCAAACGAGAGTTCGGGATCGACTGGGGGGGCACCTTTGAAAACGGCTCCTTCAACCAGGTCAAGGACGTCAAGACCGGGGTGGATGGCACGACGGTCACCTTCAACCAGGTTCAGACCAACGGAGGTTTCCGCACCGACCTGGCCAACCTCTGGTCGCCCACGGACCTGAATGCGGCCGGCGGCGCCCTGGGATGGCCTGCCCTCGGCATTCTGAGCGCCCAGGACATCAATGTGAAGCTGCGCGCCATGCTGCGTGATGAGGAGACCCAGACCACCTCCTACCCACGCATGGTCACCCTGAACAACCGTGAGGTGGCCATCCGCAGCGTCGTCAACCAGCCGGTGCTGGACGGCCAGTCCTCCGCCACCGTCGGCGCCGGCGCCACCACCTCCCAGTCAATCGCCTACCTGCCGATCGGAACCGTGCTCAACATCCTGCCCAAGCGCATGGACGGCGACCGGATCCTGATGAACATGGCCGTCACGGTTTCCAGCATCGTCGGCACCGAGGTCATCTCAGGCAACCCCTACCCCGTGGCATCCTCGCGCGTTTACTCCGCGCCAGTGGAAGTCGACTCCGGCTACACCGTCGCCGTCGGCGGCCTGGATGAGGCCCGTGAACGCGAGGGCAAGTCCGGCGTGCCGTTCCTGCAGAGCATTCCGCTCCTGGGCAAGGCCTTCAAATACGACAGCAAGAGCAAGAACCACAAGAACCTCATGCTCTTCATCACCCCCACGATCATCAACGCCCGCGAGGGCGGCCTGCCGGCGGAGCCCCAGTCCGTCATTCCCCAGCGCCCGGGAAGGCACACGCCCAACATCCCCCAGGTCGATCCCGGCACCGGCAGCCTTGTCGGCGGCCTGCCCGCCCTCTCCAATGCCGTTTCCTACCTGGAACGCGAAACCGACATCCTTCACCACACGCTTTACGAAAGCCGCATCACCCCTGACGAAAGCCGCAAGCTGAAGGAGCTCAAGATCGCCGTGGACCAGATCACGCTCAACTGTGACAGCCTGCGATCGCAAAATCCCGGGCAGGCCGCCGTGGTCGACGCCCATCACCAGCGCCTGAAGAAGCTCCAGGTGCGCTGCCAGGAGCTGGCCCGCCTGCTCTTCAACAAGAAATACTTCTAAAAGTTGTCCCCTCATGACGACTCCAGTCGCCGGATTCAACGCCCCGGCTCCAGGGCCGCAGCACATCGTGCCACGCCAGCGTGCCTCGGACACCTCCAGGGTCCTCATGCGCTGGCACGGCCTGGGTGCCATGCTCGCCGTGGCCTTCTACAGCCTGTTCTTCTCAGCCCATCTGAAGTTCAAGGACACCCCCATTTACATCCGCGACGGCATCGTCTTCAGCGCCCGCACCCAGACGGTCTTCCTCGACCTGGCAGGGGATCGCGGCGCCGATCATCGTGGAATCACCGCCGTTCATCCCGCCTTCACCCTGCTGCACCAGCCGCTGGCACAGCTTTTCACCCAGGGCTGGAAGCTCCTCGGCCAGCCCGAGGCCACCGCCGCCCGCCACGGCGTCGCCATGCTCACCTGTCTCGCCGCAGCCCTTGCCGTCGTCATGGTTTACCATACCCTGCTCTGGTCAGGAGCCAACACCCTGCGCTCTCTGCTGATGGCGATGACCTTTGGTGCCGGCACCTGTGCCTGGATCATGGCGCCCCTGCCTGAAACCTGGATGTTCGCCGGCCTGGGCGCCGCCCTCATGGCCTCCGTCACCGCGCGAGGCCCCCTGGCAAAGCCCGTCTGGCACCTCGCCGCTTACGTTTACGCCGTGAGCTGCTTTGTGGGTAACATCATCCCCTGCCTGATCATGGCCCTCACCCGCTGCGCCCAGGTACGCGCCCAGTCCGGCGGATTCAGCATCAAGCCGCTGCTGCTGGTGCCTGTCGCCGTCACCCTCAGCTTCGGTCTGGCGAACCTGCAGCGCGAGGTCTATCCCCGCTCCTCCCCCCTGCCCGTCACCTGGAAGGAAGTCCTGGCTCTGCGCAGCGAATGGAAGGCGACCACGGACACGGCACCGCTCATCGCTCGTGAAATCTTCGTCTCCAACATCGTCACTCCCGCCCAGGTGACCGCCGTGCCTGACAAGACCCGCTCCAAGGTCATCCTGAACAGGAACGACTGGTCAACGCTTGGCCTGCACCAGGGGCTGACCGGAGGCTGGCTGCTGATCATCGCGCTCGCCTCCGCCGGCATCGTCTGGAGGGCCCGCAGGGAACCCCTTGCCCTCGGCCTCATCGCCACGTTGATCTGGAGCATCTCCATCGTCTCCTGGTATGGCACGCAGGACCGCCTGCTTGTCCACGCCTGCCTCTGGACCCCCATCGTGGTCATGATCGTCGGCCTGGGGCTTGAGCGGGCCCTGCGGCAATGGCGTTTCATCTCCAAGCCTGTCACCCTCTTCCTCGCCATCTTCGTGAGCACCCTGATCACCCGCAACTGGATGTTCCTCTCCGAAGTCGCAGGCATCCCGGGACGCTGAGCATCCCCGCTTTCCAGCCCCTTTGGATCAGCTCCGAAAAGCGCCGATCGCGCCCTGCATCGCCGCCTTTTCCACCGGCTCCTGGCTCGGATCACTGAAGCTCAGCAGCACCTCCCTGGCGCGGGCGGGTTCCTGGATCGAAAGCAGCCCGATGGCGCTCTTCAGCGCCTGCACCCGGAAGTCATCCTCCTGTCCGGCGCGCTGAACACGGTCCAGAAACGCGGCGAGGTCGATCAGCTTGCTGCGCGCGTCCATAAAACCAAGGTCCACCAGGTTCACGGCTTGCGGAGGATTCCAGTCACTCATGGCTCGGGCTGTCGGTCGGCTCAGATGGTCATTGATGCATAGCCACCGTCCACCACCATCTCGTGGCCGGTGATGAAGGAGGAGGCGGCATTGGAGGCCAGCAGCAAGGCAGCGCCGACCAGTTCACGCGCCTCGCCAAAGCGGTTCATCGGCGTGTGGCTCATGATTTTCGCCACGCGCTCCGGCACCAGCACCTTCTTGTTCTGCTCGGCCGGGAAGAAGCCGGGCACCAGAGTGTTGACGCGGATGCCGTTCGGAGCCCACTCACGGGCCAGGTTCTTGGAAAGGTTGTGCACCGCACCCTTCGACATCGAATAGGTGAACACACGGCTCAGCGGAATCAGGCCGGACATGGAGCCGAGATTGATGATGGAAGCGGGCACCTTCTGTTCGACGAAGTATTTCCCGAACACCTGGCAGGCCAGAAACACCCCCTTCGTGTTGATGTTCATGATCCGGTCATATTCGTCCTCCGGAATGTCGAGGAAGGGCGTCGGCGAATTCACGCCAGCACCGTTGACCAGAATCTGGCAGCCGCCAGAACGTTCGATCACCTGGTCGAGAAGCAGTTGAAGATCCGCCTTTTTGGAAGCATCCGCACTGATGAAGTATCCCTGGCCGCCCGCCGCATGGATGGCCTCCAGCCGCTTTTCCGCCTTGGCCGGATCGCGCCCTACCAGCACAACCTCAGCTCCGGCGGACGCAAAACCCTCGGCGATGGCGCCGCAGAGTTCACCTGTACCGCCAATCACAACGGCAGTCTGACCTTGAAGAGAGAAAAGTTCGAAAATGGAGGAGGTGGACATGAAGGCGGAGGCGCGGGATTTAGAGCAAGGGATCAGCGGATGTCGAATGGAGAAAAAAGAAGCCTCCGACAAAGGCCGGAGGCTTCCATGAACTGACGAATTGAGGGCTGCCGATGGGCTACGGCTGCTTGATCAGCGTGTTGCTGATGTGGACGTAAGAACGCTGCCGAGGAAAGGGTCTGGCTACCTGGAAGTAGTTGGCATTGAATCCGTTCGCCACGCCCGTCGTTACGTTCAGGAAAACGGTGACCGTCAGGTTTTTGAGAGGCGTCTTCTTGGCATCGCTGAAAATCAGCGAACCCGGACGGCCGTCACCCACCAGGGGAATCGTCCTGCCCAGCAGGGTCAGACTGCGTAGATCGCTGGCAATCGTGAAGGTCGTTGGAGTGTTGTCGGCCGGGGCTCCGTCCGGCAGCACCAGCGGGCTGTCCACCATGTCGAGGGTGACATTGTAAGTTCCTGCCGTTCCTGCGGCTCCGACAATGAAGGGATCGCTGATGACGTCCTTGAAATCAAAGCCGCCAAACACGGCGGGATCTGTGCTCACCAACGGAGGAACTGAGCCAAAACCATTGGCAATCGGGGATGTGTCACCTGCGAGAAGCTGAAACATCACTCCATAAAAACTGACGGTCCTTTTAATGATTTTGGGCTTGGCCGGTAATGGCGGGGTGATGGTGTCCTCAATGTTTTTGATGGTCAGCGTCACCAGACCTGTTTTGGGGTCGACTTTGGCGGTCAGAAATTTGGCCCACTCCGCCGGGAAGAAAGCCCCGGGACTTCCGGCACCACCTTCGGCCACCCTGAGTGTGTTGTTGGCGTTCAAGCCAAACTTCTTGGGCAGCCACTTGGCATGCTTGACCGCGTCCATGACGTTCTCCAGCCCGAGGCTGAACACCTCGGTGGCATCGATGCCGAGGGTGTCGGCCACACTGAGCTTGGCGGCCGGGGGCACCCACTGCATCAGAGTCAGGAAAACATCCAAAGGTCCGAAGCCGCCACGGAAAGCCTTGTCCTTGGAGTTGCCGGCCTTGGCCCATTTGGTCCAGGCAACGTCACCATCAGCGACATGCCAGCGGCTGTCAGAGCGTTGGGTCAGCTGGAAGCTGGTGGCAAAATAACCCACGCCAACACTGTAGGGGGTCAGCATGAGGAAGTAGCGCCCGTCCGCCGAGGGCTTCAACGAGCCGGTGATCGCCGTTCCATCCGCCAGCTTGCCCGCCAGCTTCATTTCACCGCTGGCTCCCACAGAACCGGCGACATAGCCGGCGCCGGAGGGCACGTTCGCCCCGGATGGCACGGCATCCGTGAAGGCGCCTGTGTAAGCCCCGATCCATGGACAGTCATTCTTTTTCGGCACAAAGGTCACCACCTTGAAAGCGGCCGCAGGCAGCGTTTCAAAGGCAGTGGATGGCAGGGTGACCAGGGTGGAGGTGCCCTCGGCGGTGAACTTGCCGTTGTCCCTGACCGTCAGCGTCAGGCTCAGGGACTGGGCCGGCACACTCTTGGTGGCGGCTTTCTGCAACACCACCTTGGTGCCAGTGGCCTCCGTCCCGCCACCATTTGGCGTGAGCGACATGGTGAATGAATAGGACTTCTTGTCGATCAGAAGCAGCTTGCCGGTCACCTTGCCGGCGGAGGTGCTGGTGAACTCAACCTTTCCAAAAGGCGTTCCTTCAGGAAGGCCTGGCACCTGCAGCATTCCCTGGTAGCTGCCCACCAGGGGAGCCTGGAGAACTGGGGGAGTCGCAGCCTTGAGCACGGTTGATGAAAGCAGTCCGAGGACCACGCATGCGACATGACGGAGGGGGAGGATTTGGAGGCGCATAAGAATCCTGATCTTATCCGCATCAACACTCTTCGCAACCATGTGGTAACCCGAACCCGGGCCGCTCTCGTGCTCAGTCCCGAATTTCCCTGCCCAGCGTCATCACGCACTCCAGGTGCTTGGTCTGCGGAAACAGGTCAAAGGGCTGCACGCTGCCCAGACGGTAGCCTGCCTCGCTGAACTGCACCAGGTCACGCATCTGCGTGGCCGGATTGCAGGAGATGTACACCACCAGCCTCGGTGAAAAAACGAAGAGCTGCTGGAGAAACTCAACACTGCATCCGGCCCTTGGCGGATCGATGATCACCACGGTTTCGTCGCCGGGATACGGCACCTGGCCGAAGATGGCCGTCGCGTCCGCCGCGAGGAACCGGCAGTTCTTCAGGCCGTTGATCTCCGCATTGTGCGCCGCCTTCTGCACGGCCGTCTCGGAGATCTCCACGCCCATGACCTCCTCAAATGCCGGTGCGGCGCTGATGCCGAACAAACCGCTGCCACAATAGGCGTCGACCAGATACCTGGCTCCGCTCGCTTTGGCCTCACGGACTGCATAGCCCACAAATTCCGGCAGGATGAAGGGGTTGTTTTGAAAGAAATCTCCCGCCTGAAATTCAAAGCGAGCCACCCCCACATGCTCGACGGCAATGGCGTCGGGACGAGTCAGAACGCCGTTGGCGGCGGCGCGCAGCAGGATCGTGGCTCCATTCTTGAAGCTGCCTGCCCTGGCGGCCTCGCGGGCCTTGGTCAGCGCCTCGTTCAGCCCGGGCATGGCGATAGGGCAGCTCGTGACATCCACCATCGCATTGCGGGTGCCCGCACGCAGGAAGCCGATCTCCCCCACCGAGCCATCCTTCGGGCGATGAAAATGCGGCGTGATCTTGGAACGGTAGCCATACTGCTGCGGCGACGAGATCACCGGCAGCACCGGATGCTCGATGCGCGCCATGTGCCGGAGCAGTTCCTCCACCTGACGCCGCTTCCACTCCAGCTGCCGTTCATAGGCCAGGTGCTGATACTGGCAGCCACCGCAGGTGCCGAAGATTTCGCACACCGGCGCCACGCGGTCCGGCGAGGGTTCGATCACGTCCACGAGATCGCTGTCGCTGTAGTTCTTGTGGTTGCGGAAGATCCGGCAGCGCACCAGTTCACCCGGCAGAGCAAAAGGCACAAAGACCACCCAGCCATCCACGCGTGCCACGCCCTTGCCTTCGTTGGTCAGGTTTTCGACACGAACCTCCAGCTCCTGATGATAGGCAAAGGGATGTGGATTGAACTTCCTGGGCGGCTGAACGGGCATGAAACCGCAGTAGCAGCAGACGGATTGAGATCAACCGATGGAAGGCTGCCTCAGCGGCTTCCTGGAAACTTCCGGTTTGAATGGACCGAAAAGTGGAGCGGGTGACGCGATTCGAACGCGCGACATCTTCCTTGGCAAGGAAGTGCTCTACCACTGAGCTACACCCGCTTTTCTGTTGGGCCGTCATTCTGTGACAGACTGGCGATCCTGCAAGCACAAAGTTGGCTTTTTCTGCATGGAATGTTTGAGTTTTTCAGCCCGGCCAGCCATCCTTTTTGATTATGTCATCCTCGCATCCCCTTCGCATCGGCATCGTCGGTGCCGGCGGCATCGTCAAACAACGCCACATGCCCGGCCTGAGCGCCCTGGAAAACATCCGGATCACGGCGGTCGCCAACTCCTCCACCGCCAGTGCCAAGGCCTTCTGTTCCGAATGGGCTCCGGAGGCCCGGATCCACGGCCGCTGGGAGGATGTGGTGGACAACGAGGACGTGGACATCGTGTGGGTCGGTGCCCCTCCCTGCCTGCATCATGATGCCAGCTGCTTCGGTCTGGAATGCGGCAAGCATGTCTTCACCCAGGCCCGCATGGCCGCCACACTTCCCGAGGCCGAACGCATGTGGGAGGCCTCCATCCGCTACCCCGAGCTTGTCACCGCCATCTGCCCCGCTCCGCACGGCATGAAGAACGGTGAAATGATGAAGAAGCTGCTGGAGGAGGGTGCCATCGGCACGCCCTTTCATGCCGTGCTGCACAGTTTCAACGCGGCCTGGCTGGACGCTTCACAACCCGCCCACTGGCGGCAGAAAATCGAGACCAGCGGCATCCAGATCCTGACGCTGGGAATCTACGTCGAGGTGCTTCAGCGCTGGCTCGGACACATTGTCGAGGTCGGCGCCCGCGGTCGCGTCGTCATTCCTGAACGCCAGGGTTACACGGTTGAAACCCCTGATTTCGTCAACATCCTGGCCCGCTTCCGCAGCGGCGTGGAGGCCACGCTCATGTTCAGCGGGGTCGCCGCCCATGCGCCGGGTGACAAGCTCTGGATCTACGGCAGCGGCGGCACGCTGACCTACGATTTCACCACGGACGAAATCACGCTGGGCGGCCCCGGGTCCGCCCCGGTCACAGTGACCGTGCCTTCCGAACTTCAGCGCGAATGGACGGTCGAGGCCGACTTCATCCGCGCCGTTCGCGACCCCTCCGCACCGCGCCCCCGCCCCGACTTCACTGAAGGCGTCTGCTACATGCGCGTCGTCGAGGCCGTCTGGGAGTCCATGGAAAACGGCGCCATGGTGAAGTGCGTCTGACCGGTGGACGTCAAATCACTCGGCGACCGGCTTGCGGATCTGCCACTGCTTGTCCGGCATCCCGAGAAGCTTCACCACGCCGGCCGGGAAGGCCCAGGCCTTTTCATCGGCGCTGTAGATGATCACCCGCGTCCTCTCCGCCGCCAGGGCCGCCGCCTGCGGGATGTCGAGATGTTTCAACACATTCAGGTAGGCCGGCCCCGTGGCATGGCCGGCCGGAGGCTCATGCAGGTCCAGGCGCGTGATGCCGTCCTCAAACAGCGAGGCATAAAGGACGTTCACCGCCATCTCCCTCTGCGCCTGAATCCACAGCGGCTTCTTTTCCAGCCCGGCCACCTGCTTCAGCGCCTGCACGGCCCGGCGTATGTCCCAGGCCCGCATCGAGTCCGCCGTCTGCCCAAGCAGATAAAACCGCCGCAGGCGCTGCGTCTGCGCCTTCTCGCTGCCCGTCCACTCCGTCGGCCCGACACCGCGAGGCGCCAGGTAGGCCATGCCCCATTTTAAATGGCCGAACATCTTTTGCTCGCTCTCAAAGGCCTTTTCATCCGGCTCCGCTTTGCCGGCGCCCTCGATGTGCTGGCCAAACCGGCTTTGATACGTACGTCGGAAGCTCTCCCAGCCCTCGGCATCCAGCACGTTCAGGGCGACCAGCTCCAGATCCTCCACACGCAAGCCGGCCCGGTGGGCGAGATGCAGGCGCAGACGGATGCCAGGCTCGGGCTCAAAGTCATATGCTGTCATCTCCACGCCATCACGCTCGCCGCGCCCCTCCTTGGCGACGGAAACGGCGGCGGCCTCCCCCGGCCATCCGGCCAGCACCTTCTCCTTCAGCGCGGTCATCCAGACCTCCTTCTGATGCGCCCATTCTCCGGATGAACCCGGCACCTGGGGCGCCTCGGCCTTTGGAACAAAGGTTTCATCAATCGTGGTGTTCCGTTCATCTTTCGGAAGTTCCGCAAACACCTTCAGCTGCTCCGGCTCCAGCTGCTTCTTCGCCCCCTCATCCAGCACGGCCATCGGGTCCGCGCCCTTCAGATGACGCTCAAACCAATGAAACGCGCCGACATTCAACGGCTGCAGGTCCTTGTGCGGCCCCTCGGCCACCTGCAGTCCCAGCTTGTCGGCCGCCCCCAGCATCTGGTAGATGCGCCGGACTTTTTGATGAACGTTGAAGACGCCGTCGATGGGAAAAATGGAATCCTTGTCGGTGTTGCAAATCAGCAGGGCGCGAGGCGCCACCAGCGCCACCAGGCGGTCATAGTCCCAGCGGTAGGTGTTCACATAAAACATGCAGTCGCAGTGACCTTCGATGCAGCCGTCGACGACATGGTTGCGCATGCTGGTCACGCCGGCCGTGGGAGCCGCCGCCTTGATGCGCTCATCCAGCGCCGCCACCCACCAGGAGTACGCCCCGCCGCCGCTGCGCCCAGTGACGCCAAACCGTGTCTTGTCCACCTCCGGCCGGGTTTCCAGGTAATCCAGGCCGCGAATACCGGCCCAGGCCTCCAATCCGGCGGGCGTGTATCCACGCGAAAACCACCACCAGCGCCCCTTGCTGTAAGTGCCATGGTGCTCCCCGCGGATCTCTCCCAGCTGCACGGTGTCGATGATCAGGCAGACGTAGCCGTGACGGGCAAACCAGATGCCGTGATGATGATAGCCGGTCTTGTTGCCGTAGCTGACCCCGTCCTTCACGACGTTGGCATGACCGCAGACATAAAGGATCGCGGGCAGCGGTTTCTCAACCTGAGTCGGCAGATACAGGTTCGCAGTGACATAAAGGCCGGGCACGGCCTGGTAGTGCATCTTTTCCACCCGCCAGCCTTCTCCGGCCAGTTCGCCGGTCTTGGTCGCCTGCAAAGGAGTCCGCTCAGGCATCGGATCCAGCCCCAGCATCTCCGCCAGCTGCCGGCGGTAGACCGGCGCCTTCTTGTTCCAATCCTCCGCCGACTGGATGTCCGCGAGCCCGCCGCTCTGCTCAATCTCACGGACCTGGCGCTCCCAGTAGCCCTGCAGCATGCGGTTGCCCGGCGTGTCGGGGGTCTTTTCAGGATAAGGCGCCGCATGCAGTGCGGAGACTAGAACCAGGATCGTCAGGAGCGGCTTGTGCATCCGCAGCATACGCCACGCAGGGCGGGTTCTCTTGCGACGCCTTCAAATTCGAGCGGAGCTTCACAACCGCAGCACCGCCTCGGCGACCCGCATGCCGTCGGCAGCCGCGGAAATGATCCCTCCTGCATAACCCGCCCCCTCACCTGCGGGGTAGAAATTTTCCACCCCTTCGCAGACCAGCGTGTCAGCATGCCGGGGAATCCGCACCGGCGACGAGCTGCGCGTCTCCGCCGCCGTCAGCACTGCATCCTCAAGCCCGTAACCCGGCAGCTTTCTGCTGATCTGAGGCACGGCGAGCTTCAGGGTTGCAATGACATACTCCGGCAGCACCTCGCGCAGATCCGTCCAGACAACACCAGGTTCGTAGCTCGGCTTCACGCTCCCCTGCCCTTTTGAGGCGCGCCCGGCGAGCAAATCGCCTAACAACTGCGCCGGCGCATGGTAGTTCCCTCCGCCAAGACGGAAGGCCGCACGCTCAATACTGCGCTGAAACTCAATCCCGGCGAGCACCGATTCCTGACCATAGTCCTCGGGCCGCACATCGACCATGAAACCGCTGTTCGCATTCGCCTCGGCACGGGCGTAGCTGCTCATGCCGTTGGTGACCACCATGCCAGGCTCCGAGTTTGCCGCGACCACCAGGCCGCCCGGGCACATGCAGAAGCTGTAGGCGGCCCGGCCAGTCGGACAATGCGCCACGAACTTGTAGGGCGCGGACCCAAGCCGTGCATGACCGGCCCACCGGCCGTAAAGCATCTCATCGACAAGGCGCTGCGGATGCTCGATGCGCACGCCTATGGAAAAAGGCTTGGCCTCCATCGGCACGCCATGACGGTGCAGCATCTCAAAGGTGTCTCGGCTGCTGTGGCCGACGGCAAGGATGACAGGCGAGCCTTCAATGACGGCACCGTCCGCCAGCACAACGGCGCGCAAGACTCCCCGTTCGATGACCACATCGGCGACACGCGCCCCGAAGCGCACCTCGCCGCCTAACGAAAGAATCTCCTCGCGGATGTGCCGGACCACCTTGATGAGGCGGTCGGTGCCGATGTGCGGACGCGCCTTGACCAGGATGTCCTCCGGCGCCCCCGCAGCCACCATCTCCTTCAGCAGCCAGGGAATGCGATGCTCCCGGTCCCGGATCTGGGTGTAGAGCTTGCCGTCGGAAAAGGTGCCCGCGCCGCCCTCGCCAAACTGCACGTTAGACTCGGGGTTGAAGTCCCAGCCACGACGCCAGAAACCCGTGACATCCCTGGCACGGTCTCCCGCCGCCTTGCCGCGTTCCAGCAGGATCGGCCTGCGACCGGCACGGGCGAGAAGCAGCCCCGCAAACAGTCCGCAGGGCCCCGTCCCGACCACCACCGGCCGGCCGGAGACGACATGATCAGGACGTGGCTGAACCTCGCGATAAGTTTCGTCGGGCGCGGCGATGACCTGGGAGCTGCCCTCATGCTGTCGCAGAACCCGGGCCTCCTCCCTGACCTCCACCATCAGGGTGAAGCTGAAGGCCACATGCTGTCGGCGCGCATCAATCGCCCGCTGCTTCACGGTCATCCCCAGCAGTTCCTGATCCGCAACGCCCAGGCGCTTCACCAGGGCCTGCCGGAGATCGGCGTCGGTGTGGTCGACAGGAACGGAGAGCTGGGAGACTTGAAGCATGCGGGAGGATCAGCGGCACGCACTAGCCAGTCAGTCCGCCCCTCGTCAAGCATGGGCCTGCCGACGCACTCAGGTTCAGCCAAACAACAGCCTGCCAAACACCACCGCCGAAATCATGCCGCAGCAGTCACCGATCAAGCCCGCCATCAGGGCGTGGCGAAACCGCCGGATGCCGACGCTGCCAAAATAAACCGTCAGCACATAAAAGGTCGTCTCCGTGGATCCATAGAGAATGGCCGCGGTGAATTTCACCGTTTCACTCAGGTCGGAACGCGTGATGATCTCGATCAGCAGGCCTTGCGACCCCGAACCGCTCAGCGGCCGCATCAGGGCCAGCGACAGCAGCTCGACAGGAAAACCAATCAGCCCCAGCAGCGGGGCAAGCGCATGTTCAAGCAGCAGAAAGGCCCCGGATTCACGCAGAATCGCCAGCACGGCCAGCATCGCCACCAGATAGGGCATGATGCGGGTCGCCACGGCAAATCCCTCCTTGGCCCCCTCCACAAACTCCTCGTAAACCCTCACTTTCTTCGCCCAGGCAAAGCCAACCGCGAAAATCAGGATGGCGGGAATGGCCAGTCCCGAGGCACCATCCATCACCCTGCGCCAGGCGGGCGCCGCCTCAGAGGAGGCCTGCAAGGCGGCCTGCTCCTTGTTTCTTGCGAGCTCCGCCTCCGCCTGCGCCTTGCGTTCACCAGCATGATGGATCACCTGAGAAAGGCCGCTCTTCTCCAGCACCGAGGCACGCCAGGCGGGCGGGCCGAGCTCCAGCACCGAGACCACGATGAACAGGCCAATCAGAAGGGTGAGCCAGCCCCTGGCCCTGCGACTGACGCCGGAATTCGAGGCCGCCGGTGCAGCGGCAGCCGTTTCGCAGGCTGCCGCCTCTGGCTCATCCGGCTGGGGTGCAAACCGGGGCAGCCGGTTCAGGAAAAGCGCTGACGCGGCGGCACCGAAGCTGGCGCAGGCCGTGGCGAGGATGGTGGGAAGAATGACGCGGTAACTGTTCGGAATGCCCGCGGCGTTGAGGAAATTCATCGCCGACATCGGGATCAGGGTGAAGGCGGCCGTGTTCAGCGCCAGAAAGGTGATCATGGCGTTGCTCGCCGTCTGCTTGTGCGGATTCAGCTCCTGCAGATGCCCCATGGCCTTCAGCCCCAGCGGCGTCGCATTGTTCGACAGGCCTAGCATGTTGGCCGACAGGTTCATCACCATCGCGCTCATGGCCGGATGCTGGGTCGGCACTTCCGGGAAAACACGGCGCAGCAGCGGTGACAGCACCCGCACCACCGCCTCCAGCACCCCGGCCTTCTCCAGCAGCCTCAGCACGCCCAGCCAGAACATCATCATCCCGGCCAGAGGCAGGGCGATGCCCATCACGGCCTTTTCAGCCCCCTTCATGGCGGCGTCAATCACGCTCCCAGCCCCCGAAACACGGCCCACCAGGCCGGCGACAATCAACCCGACAAACAACAAAGTGGCCCAGATGGAGTTCAGCATGGTGAAAGGGATTGTATCCAGCCCGCGAAAAAAGGCGTAAAGAAATGTGCTTGCCTGAAAAACCGCCTTCAGGCAACCCACCGTTTCCATTTCCATCACCACCCGCCATCGCCACCCGTTCCGTCATGCCCTTCCCGATTCAGACGGCCAGTCAGCTCAGTGGGCTCAGTCCTCATGTGATCCGCATCTGGGAGCGTCGCTACAGCGCCCTGAGCCCTAGCCGAACCTGCACCAACCGGCGGATGTACTGCGAGGAGGCAATCGAAAGGCTCCGTCTTCTGCGCGAACTGACCGAGGGCGGCCACCGCATCGGCAGCGTCGCCCGGCTCTGCACCGACGAACTCCGCAAGCTCGCCAACCAGCAGCTGGCACGCGGCGGGCCGCCGGTCTCCCCCGCCCAGACATCCAACACTGCCACGCCCGCCCTCGACTCCCCCGAAGATTTTGTGAATCTCGCCGTCGAGGCGAGCAAAGTCTATGACAGCGAACGCCTGTCCCGTCTGCTCCAACGGGCGCGTCAGCAGTTTGGCCAGCGCGGCATGCTGCATCACGTCATCTGCCCGCTCATCATTCATATCGGCGAGGAATGGCAGAGCGGCAACCTGCGCCCGGCCCACGAACACGTCGCCACCTCCGTGATCCGGGAGATGCTGATGACTCCGGTGCCCGGCAGCCAGACCGCCCCCAATGCCCCGGAGATCGTCATCACCACGCCCGCAGGCGAAATGCATGAACTCGGCGCCATGATGGCGGCCGCCACCGCCCGTGACCTGGGATGGAAGGTCACCTACCTCGGCCCCAACCTCCCGATTGAGGAAATCGCCGCCTGCGCCGTGGCCCGCAAAGCCCGCGCCGTGGCCCTGAGCGTGGTCTATCCTGAAAAATGCCCGGTCATCGAAGACAAGCTTCGCCGCATGCGCCAGCTGCTCCCCGAAACCGTCACCCTGCTCGTCGGGGGCCGTGCCGCCAGGGGCTATCAAGACAAGCTCGGCGACCTGTCGATCGAGTGGGCCCACTCCTTGTGCGAACTTGACCGCATCCTCGTCCGGGTGGCCCAGCTGTAGCCTCTCGCACCCCCGGCTTGCGTCGTCACCTGCCCGTCACTTTTCAGGGCTTGCGAAAAGCATTTTTCAAGGAAGTCTGCCGCCTCTACCCGAGGTCGTATCAACCATGATCATTGACATCAGCGCCCATCTTCGCACGCCTTTCCAACAGGCGCTCTACCGTCTGGCGGGAGGTGTCGCCGAACGTGCCCTGGGCCTCCGCGACTTTGACCAGGTCTATCTAAATTCCAGGGACCTCTACCTGAAGCTGCCCCCGGATCGGCAGACCTGCGGCGGCTTTTTCAAGTGTGTGGTCGAAGTCATCAAAGCCGGACTCGCCGTTGACGAACCGCCCGGCCTGGAGTTCCCACGCAACGGCCCCCTGGTCATCATCGCCAACCACCCCTTCGGCATACTCGACCCCTGTGTACTCGCCAGCTACGTCGGAGAACACCGCAGGGACTTGAAAATCATGACCAACTCTCTCCTCGGTGTCATGCCCGAGGTCAGGGAACACGCCATCCTGGTCAACCCCTTCGGCGGTTCGGCGGCCGCCCGGGAAAACCTCCAGGGCATGAAGGCCGCCCTGGCCCACCTCAAATCCGGCGGCGCGCTCATCATCTTTCCCGCCGGGGAGGTCTCCGCCTACCAGCCGGGCAAGGGCGTCCATGAAGCCCCCTGGACCAAGCACGTCGGCTCCCTCGTCCGCCGCACCAGCGCCACCGTCCTGCCCGTCTTTTTCCCTGGCGGAAACAGCACCCTTTTCCACGCCGCCGGCGTCATTCATCCACGCCTGCGCACCAGCCTGCTTCTCCGTGAATTCGCCTGGCAGAATGGCAGCACCGTCGAAATGCGCATCGGCAGCCCCATCCCCTTTTCAAAACTGCGCAAGTTCGAGGACGATGACGCCCTCACCAAATACCTGCGCATCCACACCTTTGTCCTCTCAGGGCGGCGCAGGCCTGATGCCCAGGATGAAACCGAAGGTCTGCCTCAGACAGATCGCGAGCAAATCAGCTTCAGGGCGGCATGGCGTGACAAGCGCGTTCTGGAGGAGGTCAACGCCCTGCACAATCGCGGCGGCTGCCTTGTCAGCCAGGGAGGCCTCTCAGTCTATTCGGCCCACTCCCACGAAATCCCCGAGACGCTTCAGGAAATCGGCCGCCTCCGCGAAATCACCTTCCGCCAGGTTGGCGAGGGCACCGGCCAGGACATCGACCTCGACCGCTTCGACCGCTATTACGAGCACCTCTTCCTCTGGGATGAACGCGCCCAGCGCATCGCCGGCGCCTACCGCCTCGGCCGCGCGGACATCATCCTCCGGGAATACGGCCCCAAAGGCCTTTACACAAACACCCTCTTCAAATTCGAAAAACCCTTCCTCGCCAACCTGGAAAGCGCGGTCGAAATGGGCCGCAGCTTCATCATCAAGGAATACCAGCGCAACCTCTCCTCGCTGCCCCTGCTCTGGAAGGGCATCGCCCACTGGATCAGCCGCAACCCGGGATACATCAAGCTCTTCGGCCCCGTCAGCATCAGCAAGGACTACGACAAGCTGAGCCGCAAGTTCATCGTCGAGTTCCTCCAGGAAAACTGCCTCCACGAGGACCTCGCCAGCTTCGTACGCCCCCGCAACCCCTTCCGCTACCTCCGCGGCCGCAAACTCATGCGCGAGTTCATCAGCGCCGACCTTCAGGACGTGGACGACTGCTCCGCCCTCATCTCCAGCCTGGAGACCGACGGCAAGGGCATCCCCATCCTCCTCAAGCACTACCTGCGCCTCAACGGCACCATCCTCAGCTTCAACGTCGACAAGGAGTTCTCCTCCGTCATCGACGGCCTCATCCTCGTCGACCTCACCGAAACCGACCCCAAGCTGCTGGCCAAATACATGGGCGAGGAAAAGTGCCGGGACTATCTCGCCCGGCACAAGTCCTGAACCGGGGCACGGGAACTTCCATTTGCATCCTCCGCCCCGGATGGTTCATCTCGCCCCGTGCTCCGCCTCTCGTTCCTTCTCTGCCTGCTGGCCCTCCTGCCTTCCTGCCGCCCGCCCGCAGCCGCCAGATCCGCCCAGCCCCATCGCGGCTCTGTCTGGGTCGTGGACCGCGAAGGCCGTCCCGGCCGCCTTTTCATCTGCGGCACGATCCATATCCTCCGCCAGTCCGACCACCCCCTCGCCCCCGGCTACGACTTTGCTTATCAGCAATCGCAGAAGCTCGTCTTCGAACTCCCCCCCGGCGCCAGCGAAGCGCCGGAATTCAGCGCCCGTCTCATGGAGCTCGGCCAGTATCCGGAGGCTGAATCCCTGGAGGCCAGCGTTTCCACCAAAACCTGGGAAAAGCTCAACTCCTGGGTCAAAAGCCGCCGCAAGAGCCTGGCCACCTTCAACCGCTTCCGCCCCTGGCTCGCCTCCCTCTTCATCACCAGCGAGGAATACAAGGCCCTCGGCGCCAGCAACGACATGGGCGCCGATCAGTTTTTTGAAGACCTTTCCCGTCAGGACCGCAAGCCCGGTGAAGGCCTCGAAACCGTCGAGCTCCAGCTTCAGCTCTTCTCCAAGCTCACCGCCAGGCAGCAGGCCGAGATGCTGGAGCAGACCCTCGCCGAGATCAGCACCCTGCCCCAGGAATATGAAACCATGATCAACGCCTGGAAAATGGGCGACATCGACACCCTCCATGGCCTGATCAACCGCGAGGCCGAAAAGTACCCCGAACTGCTCGACATTTTCATCAACCGCAGGAACCACGCCTGGATCGACCGGCTCGACACCATGCTCACAGCAGGAGAAAACATCATGGTCCTCGTCGGGGCCGGCCACCTGGGCGGCCGGCCTGACGGAGTGCTGGCCCTTTTGAAAGCACGGGGCTGCCGTGTACGGCACGTCGGCGAGGTCATGGATGAGGCAAGCCCACCCTGAGTCTCAGCCAGGCCGCATCAGCCTCCGATCTCGCTCCGGTAGGCCGCCGGCGAGGTGTTGCGGTACTGGCGCATCATGCGGCTGAAATAATGCCGGTTCACCAGCCCGCAGGCCTCGGCGACGGCCTCGATGCTGTCGTCCGTGTGCCGCAGAAGCCGGCAGGCCTCGTCAAGCCGGTAGTCCAGCAGGACGCGCATCGGCGACTGCCGCACCTCCTGCTTGAACAGATGGTTCAGGTTCCTCACGCTCAGCCCGGCATGACGCGCAATTTGTTCGGCCGTCAGCTTCAGCCCCAGGTGCTGGTTCATGAACTCCATCGCCTTCAGCAGCCGGGCGTCAAGACGCTGCTGCTCCCACACCCTCGCCGGAAGCCTCTTCACAAACTCCGCCACCAGCTGGATCGACACCCATGGGAACCTCACGCTGCCCGGGCTGGCCCCGAGCCGGATCAGCTCCCGCAGCATCGCCTTGTGCGGGGCCGCCGCTGCAAACGCATGGATGCCTGGCGCCGCCCGGTCGGCCAGCGGCCCCAGGTTGAAATGGCAGTACCATTTGCTGAACGGCCGGCGCGTTAGCGTGCTGAACGTCGTGCGCGGCGGAATCAGATACACCATGCCAGGCCTCAGCTCTGTCGCAGCACCGTCAATCTCCACCACTCCGCCCTCCTGCATCGGCCAGTAGAGCCGCCAGTAAGGATCGTTCAACCGCCTCAGCTCCCACTGCTGCAGCTCGATCTTCCTTGTGGTCAGGATGTCCACCGTCACCCCCGGCAGGGCGACGCTGCGGTGGCCCTGCACACGGTGGGCGGAACCGGCGGGCACCACGCTGAGGATGGAGGCGGAGGCTGGCATGTGCGTCTTGCGCAATCAGACACAACTCTGGCCGACTGAGGCATGGAAGGCAAGCGCCGTTTGAATATGCATCGTTCCCCTGGCATTTCCGCTCTCTCACTTCAACCTAACCACATCCACGACCATGGCCGACATCACCACCAGCGCCGCTGACAAGAAGGAAAAGGAATACTTCACCGACGTGCCCCAGCAGGCCCCCGGCTTCTTCCTCAAGGGCTCCCACCAGTATGACTGGGGCCTCAAGAACCGCCTCTCCAAGGTCTTCAACCCCAGGGACGGCCGCACCGTGATGCTGGCCTTCGACCACGGCTACTTCCAGGGCCCCACCACCGGCCTGGAGCGCGTGGACCAGACCATCCTCCCCCTGGAGCCCTACGCCGACTGCCTCATGCTCACCCGCGGCATCCAGCGCAGCATCATCCCCGCCTCCACCCAGAAGGCCATCGCCCTGCGCGCCAGCGGCGGCACCTCCATGGTCAGCCCGTTTGAAGAATGGGAGGGCGAGATCGACGGCAAAAAGGCGAAGTTCGGCCGCCCCGGCTTCGAGCCGCTGTCCAACGAGTCCACCGCGCTGAACATCGAGGAGGCCATCCGCCTCAACGCCAGCCTGCTGGCCGTGCAGGTGTTCATCGGCAGCGCCTATGAACGCCAGAGCCTCAAGAACCTGACCGACCTGGTGGACGCCGGGGCCCGCTACGGCATCGCCGTGATGGGCGTGGTGGCCGTGGGCCGTGCGATGGCGCGCAACGCGCAGTATTTCCGCCTGGCGACCCGCATCATGGCGGAGCTCGGGGCGCATGTGGTGAAGTGCTACTACACGGAAGAGGGCTTTGAGACGATCACGTCCTGCTGCCCGGTGCCGATCGTGATCGCGGGCGGCAAGAAGCTGCCGGAGCTCGACGCGCTGAAGATGAGCTACAACGCGATCCAGCAGGGCGCCTCGGGCGTGGACATGGGCCGCAACATCTTCCAGAGCGAGGATCCGGTGGCGATGATGAAGGCGGTGCGCGGCGTCGTGCACGAAGGCCTCACCCCCGAGCAGGGCTTCCAGATGTTCAACGACATCAAGGGCAAGTAAGATGACCCGGGCTTCGCGGCCCGCCTTCCCCCATCAACATCCACCATCCGGGCGGCCTCATGGCCGCCCAACCTTCAATCCCCCCATGGAACTCAAGCCCAACCAGATCCGCCTCATGATGCTCAAGGTCGCCGACGCGATCATCGCCGCCGAGCCTATGCTCTCCCAGGCCGACCGCGACCTCGGCGACGGCGACCACGGCCTCGGCATGAAGCGCGGCATGGAGGCCGTGAAGGCCCAGCTCGAAACCCTGGAGCCCAAATCCGTTGAACAGGTGTTCGTCACCGTCGGCAGCGCCATGATGACCAGCATGGGAGGAGCCTCCGGCGCCCTCTTCGGCACACTCTTCCGCGCCGGCGGCAAGGCCCTCGCCACCGCGGGCACATTCGATCCGCCCGACCTCCCTCTTTTCCTCGACGCCGCTGTCGAAGGCATCATGAAGCGCGGCGGGGCCAAGCCGGGCGACAAGACCATGCTTGACGCCCTTGCCCCGGCGGCCGCCAGGGCGAAGGAAGTCACCCAGCTCCCGCTTCCCGAAGCCCTCGCCTCCATCGCCGATGCGGCTGAGGCAGGCAAGGAGGCCAGCAAGGCCATGATCGCCCAGTTCGGCCGCGCCAAGACCCTCGGCGAGGCCTGCCTTGGATTCCCCGACGCCGGAGCCTGCTCCGTGGTCGTCATCCTCCGGACCATGGCCGACTTCGTCGCACCGGCAGCCTGAGCAGCTTGCCGGATGGGACACAGCTTTTGCCGTCATTTCAGGCCGTGCGTCGACGTTCAGACGCACGGCCTCTTCATTTCAGCCAACCAACAACCTCATGAAATCACTCCTTTTCCTCTCCATCCTCACCCTCGCATCCGCCTCGGCGCAGGACGGCTTCAAACCTCTCTTCAACGGCAGGGACCTCGGCGGCTGGGATGGCAATCCCGAGCTGTGGAAGGTCGAGAACGGCGAAATCGTCGGCCACACGACAGGGCCTGAGCAGCTGGCCTACAACCAGTTCCTGATCTGGCGCGGCGGCGTCGTGAAGAACTTTGAACTGCGCGCCAAAGTGAAGCAGAGCGGCAACAACACGGGCATCCAGTACCGCAGCAGCGAGAACCCGGACAAGAAATGGTCCATCCGCGGCTACCAGTGCGACATCCACCCGAACGTCCCCTACCGCGCCATGATGTATGAGGAAGGAGGACGCGGCATCGTCGCCCAGAACGGCCAGAGCGTGACCATCGACCCCTCCGGCGTGAAATGGCTGGTCGCCGAGCGCGACCCGGTCAACGCCGATGTCGCCGAATGGCATGAGTACTGCGTCATCGCCCAGGGCAACCACCTGGTGCATAAGATCGACGGCAAGGTGACCATGGAGCTCACAGATCACGAGGCCGCCAGGCGTTCGCTGGAAGGCCTGCTCGCCTTCCAGATCCACCGCGGGCCCGCCATGGAGGTGCGGATCAAGGACGTCGTGCTCAAGGAGCTTCCCGAAGGTGGCGTGAAAACCTTCGAAAACGACCCCATTCCAAGTGATGCCCAGGTCATCGAGGCGAAGACGACCAAGGCCAAGGCCAAGGGCAAGGGCAAGGCGAAGAAGGACGCCAAATAAGCCGGCTTGCGTTCGTCTAGAGGATGACGCCGTGCCTGACTCAATGAACAGGCACGGCCAGCCATTGCCGGATCCGACACAGCTTTTGCCGGTAGTTTCAGATGGCGCTGACGTTAATGGTCACAAATCCGCCATGATCCGCCTGCCAATCGCCTCCCTGCTACTTTCCGCCCTTGCCCTGCCCTTCTCGCTGCTTGCGCAGCAGCCCAAAGCCAAAGGCAAGGCAAAACCAAAGCGCCCTGACGCCGTCGGCCCGGCCATTGGCGAAAACAAGGCCACCCCGGTGTCGCGCATCAAGACGCTGCCCGGCTTCCATGTGGAGCTGATCTACAGCGTGCCTGGCCAGGATCAGGGTTCCTGGGTGAATCTGACGACCGATGATGCGGGCCGCATCTATGTCAGCGACCAGTACGGCATGCTCTACCGCTTCAAAGCGCCCGCTGCGGGCCAGACGCTTAGCCAGGGCGACATTGAAAAGGTGCCTGCTGACATCCGCGGCGTGAACGGCATGCTTTTCGCCTTCGGCGCGCTGTATGTCGGCGTGAACGACTATGAGAAAAAGATCCCCAGCGGCGTGTATCGCATCAGCGACAGCAACAGCGATGACATGCCCGACAAGGTGGAGATGCTGCGCGAGTTCGACGCAGGCAGCGACCACGGCGTGCATGCCATCCTGAAAACTCCGGATGGCAAGGGCTTGTATCTTATCAGCGGCAACAACGCCGTGCTCAAGGAGGGCCCCAAAGCGGGCACACCGGACAGTTCTCCCGTGGCGAAGCTGTGGGGTGATGACCACCTGCTGCCGCGCATGCCCGACGGCCGCGGCCACAACCGCCATGTCATGGCCCCCGGCGGCATCGTCTATCGCTTCACGCCGGATGGAAAGACCTTCGAGATCTTCGCCAGCGGCTTCCGCAACATCTACGACGGCGGCGTGAACCGCGATGGCGAGCTGTTCGTCTATGACGCGGACATGGAGTATGACTTCAACACCTCCTGGTACCGACCCACGCGCATCAACCATGTCGTCAGCGGCGGCGAATACGGCTGGCGCAACGGCGCGGGCAAGTATCCCGAGTTCTACATCGACAATCTCCCCGCCACGCTGAACATCGGCCCCGGCTCGCCCACCGGATGCACTTTTGGTTATGGGGCGAAGTTTCCCGCCAAATACCAGGAGGCCTTCTACGCGCTCGACTGGAGCTGGGGCAAAATCTACGCCGTGCATCTCAAGCCGCAGGGCAGCACCTACACCGCCACGAAGGAGGAGTTTGTCACCGGCGGCCCCCTGCCGGTCAGTGACGCGGTCATTGGCAGCGATGGCGCGATGTATTTCACCATCGGCGGACGTCGCGTGCAGAGCGGGCTGTACCGGGTGAGTTATGTGGGGAAAGAGAGTGTTGAACCGCCCGCCACAGTGGCTCTGCCGGAAATGAGCCCGAATGAACATGCTCGCCACACCCGCCAGACATTGGAGGTCTTTCACGGCAAACAAGACCCGAAAGCCGTCGAAACGGCCTGGCCGCATCTCAGCAGCACGGATCGCTTCATCCGCGCCGCGGCCCGCACCGTGCTGGAGCATCAGCCACTCGCTCAATGGCGAGACAAGGCGCTCGGGGAGCCCAACATCACGGCGCAAATTGAAGCCCTGCTCGCCCTCACCCGCCGCACGGGCGTGTGCCCGACCCATCGCGAGGCGAATCACGCCGTGAACACCGCCGCCCGCGACGCCATCCTCGCCGCACTTTTGAAACTCGACCTCGCCAGGCTCACGCAGGAGCAAAAGCTCGGCTATGTGCGGCTCATCGAGATCGTGCTGCACCGCCTGGGCAATCCGGACAACGCCACCGTAACCCAGCTCATTGCGAAGCTCGACCCCGCCTATCCTGCCGACAACTTCGAACTCAACTGGCTGCTGACCGAGACACTCGCCCACCTCCAGGCGCCAGACACCGCCGCCAAGGGCATGGCGCTTATCGCCGCCGCCGAAAGCCAGGAGCCTCAGATCGAATATGCCCGCAGCCTGCGCTTCCTGAAGGCAGGCTGGACGAAGGCGCTCCGCGCGCAGCAGATCGAGTTCTTTCTGAAGGCCGCCAGCTACAAGGGTGGCGCCAGCTTCACCAAGTTCCTCGAATTTATCCGCAACGACAGCCTGGCCACCTTTACCGAGGCCGAGAAGGCGGAGCTGGCCGCGCTCATCGACAAGAAGCCCGAGGTGAAAGGCGCCATTGAGCTGGCCGGGGCCGTCTTCGCCGGCCGCAAGCCAACGATGTGGACGCTCGAAGATCTCAGCAAGGCTGCAGCCACGGGAATGAAGAATCGCAGCTTTGAAAACGGACGGAAGATGTTCAGCGCGGCCGCCTGCTTCACCTGCCACCGCTTTGGCAACGCCGGCGGCATGACCGGCCCCGACCTCACCGGCGCCGGCGGCCGCTACAGCCCGCATGACCTGCTCGACCAGATCATCAACCCCAGCAAGGAGATCAACGAGCAGTTCGCCCCCATCGTGGTCACCAAGAACAATGGTGAGATTCTCAGCGGTGTCGTCGTCAACCTCAGCGGCGACAACGTCACGCTCAACACCGACCTGAGCAACCCCGACCAGCGGGCCAACATCGATCGCAAGGAGGTGAAAAGCATCGAGCCGAGCAAGGTCTCGCTCATGCCGCCCATGCTTCTCGCCATGCTCACCAAGGAAGAAATCCTGGATCTCGTCGCCTACGTGCTCAGCGGCGGGGACAAGAACAGCGACATGTTCGCGAAATAGGCCAGGGATCCGCTGAACGCCTCATCCGGCCGCCGATCAGGCGGCCACGAGGTCGTAACCGCGCCATTCCTTGATGGTAACGTCCACGAACTGACCGACGGGGAGCTTCTTGCTCACGAACACCGTCGTGTCGATGTCCGGAGCGTCCATCTCGCTCCGGGCGACGCCAGGCTCCTCGACAAGCACGCGCATCGTCCTGCCGACATGGCGCTGGTTCACATGCTGCACGTTGCGCTCGATGGCGCGCATGGCCTCGTTCCAGCGGGCCTTGCGGGTCATGTGGTGAATGTGCCCCTCCATCTTGTCCGCACGCGTGCCCTCCTCCCGGGAGTAGTTGAAGATGCCGGCACGCTCAAACTTCTCATCCTCGATGAACTGCAGCAATTCGTTGAAGTCCGCCTCGGTCTCGCCAGGGAAGCCAACAATGAAGGTGGTGCGAATGGCAATGCCTGGAATGCCTTTTCGGATGCGTTTCAGCAGGTCACGGATGTAGCCGCCGGAGGTTTCACGCCGCATCAGGGTCAGCATGTTGTCGCTGATGTGCTGAAGCGGGATGTCGATGTAACGGGCCACCTTCGGACTTTCGGCGACGGCCTGGATGAGGTCGTCGCTCCAGTGCGCCGGATGGGTGTAGAGCAGGCGGATCCAGAAGTCCCCGGGGATTTCATTCAAGGCGCGGATCAGCGTGCCCAGGGACTCGCCCTTGGAGCTGTCCACCCCCGAGGTCGGCTTCGGCCGCTCTCCCTCCCACTTGTCCATGCCAAAGTAGGTGGTGTCCTGAGAGATCAGATTGATCTCCTTCACACCGCTTTTGACAAGCAGCTCCACCTCCCTGACCACGCTTTCCTGGGTGCGGCTGCGATGCCGTCCGCGTATCTTCGGGATGATGCAGAAGGAGCAGGGATGGTTGCAGCCTTCGGCGATCTTCACATAAGCCATGTGCTTCGGAGTCAGGCGGAAACGCGGCGTGTTGTAATCGGGAATGTACTGAGGGCCCTTGGTCACCAGGTTCTCCTGCTCGTGCTCCTTCACTCCGAACAGGTTCTGGATGATCGGGGCCACCTGGGTGATCTGGTCCAGGCCGATGAAGGCGTCCACATCAGGCATCAGGCTGGGCAGCTCCTCACGAAAACGCTGGGAGAGGCAGCCGGCGACAATGATCTTCTGATTCTTGCGTTTCTTGGACTCCCCGCGGGCGTCCACCGCCTCATGGATGGCCCCCACCGACTCCTTCTTGGCCATGTCGATGAAGGAGCAGGTGTTGATGATGAGAACGTCGGCCAGGTCGGCCTCGGGTGTCATGGTCATGCCCGCCTGCTGGAGGTGGCCGACCATGATTTCCGAATCGATGAGATTTTTGGCGCAGCCAAGGGAGACGAGTCCAACTTTGATCATAAACGGGAAAAGGGGGCAGCCAGAATACGACCAATCAGCCCGGAAGAAAGGGTTTTTACAATCTCACCCGACCTTGTCGATTTTGAGGTCGCGCAACGAGTAGAGCTTCTCCTCCCTCGACAGGCCCGCCATCAGCCGCGCCCCCGTCTTCCGCCTCGCACCATACCTCCCCCTCTCCGCATCAAACACTCCGTTCACATACCCACGGCTCCCCACCACCTCCCCGTCCGTGAAATACCTCACCCGGCACCTCAGATACGCCTCCGCTGGCAGACGCCCCCCGGCCTCCAACACCGCCCTCGTCTCCTCCCTCGTGAAGCCCTTCCTCATCGGCCGCCCATCCTCTCCCACTCCCCTCTCCTCTCCCCGCCCATACAGCAGCGCCCGATGCCCCGACAGCACCTCCAGCGCCCTCTGCTCCGGACTTTGACCCGCTCTCGCCGCCTTTCTCGCCGCCTCCACCTCTTCATCCTCCCCCGCGTGCAGGGCTTCCTCCACCTCGGCCAGCCCCTCCAGCGACTCCAGATCCCCGCTCATCGCCGCCCCATAGCTGCTCCACGCATAGTCCGCCGGGTCCTCCACCAGGTTCGCCCTCACCGGGTTCAGGTCGATGTACGCCGCCATCGCCCTCAACGGCTCCCCCGCAGACTCCACCAGCACGCTCTTGAACCGCCCCTCCCACAGCGTCCCCCGGCGCCGGTGCACCTTGTTGAACCACTGTGTGAAGCGCTGCTTGAGCGACTTCATGAAAAACGAGATGTCCCACATCCTGCGCAGGTAGCGCTCCCGGATCTCCGTCTCCCAGGAGACCGACTGGATCTTCGCTGCCTCCCCCAGCGCCCATTCCAGGGCCGTGGCCTCCAGGTCGCCCAGGGTGGCGCGCACCAGGCTGATGAGCTCCGCATTGGCGGGCATCGCCTCGGGGGCGGGCCGTTTGGGCACCCCCACCAGCAGATGGAAGTGGTTGGACATCAGGCAGTAGGCCACCACGCGCACGCCACAGAAGCGTTCATAGAGGTGCATGAAGGCGAGGAACTGCTCCTTCTCGGCGTCACCGAGGACAAAGTCCCTGTTCACGACCCTGGAGACGCAGTGGTAGTAGGCCACGGGGGAGGCGGAGTTGGCGGGAGCCTTGAGGCGTTTGAGGCGCATGCATCCAGGTAGCCAGCACGGCAAAACTGGCAACCGCTTTTACAATAAAGGGACAGACCCTTTATAAAGACAAACTGGCACAACGAACGGTCTTTTACTTGCGGCGTTCGAGCACAATCCGGAACCCAATCGTGGGTCGTTTGGTGTCAGCGGGCACTGCCATTCGGTTGGAGGAAAGGAGATCGTCCGAATTGGCGCTGCGCCAGTTGCCGCCACGCACCGTGCCCTGCGTACTCTTGGCGTCGCTGCCTTTGGCATTGTCAAAATCCGTGTCCACCCACTCGCTGGCGTTGCCTGCGAGGCAATGTATTCCCTTTTCATTGGCAGGAAATGCGGCCACAGGCGCCAACTGGGGGAAACGATCCTCATATCCTGGAATGATGCTTTCCAAGTTGGCCTTCCTGCCAGCGTGGATGTCGGCAAAGTTGTCCGTGTTCGCCGGCGGAGGCCAGTCGAAGCCCCATGGATAGATGCCGCGGATGCGTCCGCTCCGCTCACCGGGACGGGTACCTCTTTCCAGGGGCAGCCCAACCGCCCGGCTCCATTCATCATCCGTTGGCAGTCGATAAACATCCTTGGCGCCGATCAGTCCGGCGTTCCTTTCCCGCTCGGTGAGCCAGGCGCAAAAGGCTCGCGCCTCCTCGCGATCCACGCCAACGACCGGCTGAGTCCCCCCCTTGCCCTCCACATCCATGTTGCCGGGACGCCGGGTGTTTGAGGCTTTGGTGAATTCGATGTAATCCCGCCGACGCGTTTCCGTGGCGGCAATCATGACGCTGTCGCTCAGCGGCACAAAACGGATGCCCAGGCCATTCGCCTTCCATTCACGCCCGAAGGTCACCGCCTGACGCGTCTGCATGTCGCTAAAAAGCTCCAGCTGCTCTCCTGAGCGGACCTCACCTTCCAAAACCACATCGGAAAAGCCCTCCTCCCTAAGTTCATACTCCACCTGCCCGCTGCGCACCCTCGGCAGTTCCAGCGGCGTGTAGCCCAGGAACTGCTCATGCTGAAACACCCGCACCTTTTCCGGTGAGCTGCGAATGACGACACTGCCGTAGGTCTGCCGCTCCACCCTCAGGTGAAACGCCTGCCAGTCGGCCCCCTCCCCGCTGCTCGTGCCGGAAGCCTCCGCATCCCGCTCATCAGGCATGTCCTCGGCACCGGGCACCGGGGCATCGACATAATAAAACGGCTCCACTTCATAATGATGCTCCTGGCTGAGAAGCCCTGCCTCACGGTCACGGTCGGTGAGCCAGAATCGAAAGGCCTCGGAATCTCCGACGGGCGCGACCACATAATAGGCGGTGTCCTTTCCGCTGCCTGCACGCACCACACGCCCTTCAAAGGAGCGACCCGTGGCTTCGAGGAACTTTTTGAAATGCTTGATCTCCACCGGCTGGAGCGTGATATGGCCGCCCGGAGCAGGTTTGAAAATCATGCCCAGGTTGTTGGTCCAGCGTTCGCCCTCCTGGGGCAGCCGGGTTTTTTCCATCACCAGGTCATACTCGGCCGGTTTGGCCCGGCTCGCCGTGTGCTCGATTTCCTGATGCTTGTAGCCTGGCAGACGCAGCTGATAAATCACTGGGAGCCCCTCCTCGGGGTTCAGTCCCAGGGGCGTCACACCCAGGTCGTCCTCACCGGCGTAAACATGGGCGCCAGGCGGGGTTGTCTTGATCATCAGCATCGGCGTGCCTTTCTGAACCTGAACCAGGCCAAAGGCGCCATTGCGCTGTGCCAGCCACATGCCAAAACCCACCGCCAGACCAAGGATGACAACGGCCGCCGCCGCCCACTGCCACAACGCGCGGCGGGAGGACGGAAGCGGCTGGCCACGCAGATCGAGCGTCATCTCCCGGGCGCTGTTGTAGCGGTCCTTTGCCTTGGGTGCACAGGCAGTGCAGATCACCCGGTGGAGCCGCTGCCAGGCCTCCAGCTTGTCTCCCGATTCACTGCAGGAGGGGATGTCAGGAAAATCGAGCCGGTCCTTTCCTGTGCTCGCCTCATAAAGCACCATGCCCAGGGAAAAAATGTCCGAGGCCGGCGAACCAGGCCCTTCAGGAGCCACAAACCCCTCCGTGCCCACAAAGCTGCGCTGTCCGAGCAGCGCCACCAGGCCGATGTCCGCCAGCCGACAATGCCCGTCGATGAAAATCAGGTTCGATGGCTTGACATCGCGGTGGATGAGCTTGTTTTCATGCAGGTGCTGCAGCCCTTCGGCGACACTGGCGCCAATCACCAGGCAGCGCTCCGCCTTGAGCTGATTCGACCTCCGCATTTCCAGCCCCAGCGTGTGCGGCTTGTATTGATCGGGGTGAATGTCCCGGCCGGTCTCCAAATCGTCGGCCAGTTCCATCACATAATAGTAGAAGCCTTGCGCATCACTGCGCCCCACCTGGAGGATGGGCACCAGGCCGGGATGACGACGCGAGATGGGTTCGTAACGCTTGATCGCCTCAAACTCGCGCTCAAAAGAGTCAGCATGGTCGTAGTCCTCGCGCCAGACCACCTTCACCGCACGCAAGGCTCCGGTCACCGACCTCGCCATCCACACTTCTCCATAGGCCCCTCGGCCGATGAGACGAAGGGTCTCATGATCGCGAATTTCTGGAGCCTGACGCGGTGCTGACATGGGGGTGGGAAGATCAAGCTAGCAAGAGCCCGCCTTAGTTGCACAGCGAAAAAAGCCATGAAGAGGGATTAAAAGCCCCTGACAACCTGTTACCACCCACCCCGAAGACGCGTTTAGACTCGATGTGTGTCAGTCCCCGGCCATAAACTTCGCTCATCGTCATGCCCCCCGATTTCGATGTGCAGGAATGCGTGCGTCGCACGGTCGCCGGAGACCCTGCGGCAGCGCGGCAGCTCATCGAACACCTGTATCCGCAGGTCCGCCGCTGGGTGCGCAATCACCTGCCGCGGCGGGAAAGCGAGGAGGATCTGGCCCAGGAGGTGTTTCTGAAGCTGCTGCAAAAGCTGGACAGCTACCAGCCGCGCGCCGGCATCCCCTTCGAGCACTGGGTCAGCCGACTGACTGTACGCACCTGCCTCGATGCCCTCCGAGCCGAACGTTCCCGCCCCGAGTGGCGCATGTCCGACCTCGGCACCGGGGAGACTGGATGGCTGGATTATCTCTTCGACCAGAATCACGACGCCAACATCCCCGATATGCGGGACCTGGATGCCAGGGCCGTGGTGCAGCGCCTGCTCGCCCAGCTCTCCCCCCCCGACCGACTCGTTCTCACCCTGCTCGACCTGGAGCAGAAAAGCACCCGCGCAATCGCCGAACAGACCGGCTGGACTCGCCCCATGGTCAAGATGCGGGCCATGCGGGCCCGGCATAAGCTCAAGATCATCGCACAACAATGGAACCTCGCCCAATACTGACCCATGAAACTTTTTCCTGATCGCTGGCAAAGACTCGCCCAGGCGGCACGCCACGCACCTGACGAGCACCTCGAAATGCCCCCGGGGTTTGCCACCCGCGTCCTGGTCCGTTGGGAGGAGGCGCCCGAAGAGTCTCTGCTGGAAGTGATCCTGCTGCTCAGCAAGCGCTTCCTCATGGCCAGCGCCCTCCTCTTCATCCTCAGCACCGCTCTTGCCGCCACCTTGGTGGACGTCACCGAATGGACGCCGAACTGGATTGAGCCTCCGATCACCGCCCGCCTGCTGCTGCCATGACGCTTTCCCGCCGCTCCAAAGTGGGTTGCCTGATGACCCTGCTCGTCGGCTTCTGCCTGGGCATCGGCCTTGTCTTCGGCATCCTGGCCCACCAGGCCTGGAAAAAGAAAACCGAGGAGCCCGCCTTCATGAAATGGGTGGTCATGACGCATTTGAAAAAGCTGGAACTCTCCCCGGAACAGCAAGGCAGGGTCGAAATGCGCGTGGATGCCGCCGTGAGCGAACTCCTCACCTTCAGAACCGATGCCATGAAACAGATCTGGTCCATCATCGAACGCGCCAGTGAGGAGCTCAACGCGGACCTCACCCCCGCCCAGCAGGAGAAATGGCGCAAGATCATGCCCAAACGCCCTGCAGAAAAGCCGTGAAACGCTGAAGCCCTCCGCTTGTCTGCAAACCGGGCTTCATACCCTCAATAAACAGGCCCGTGTCGCCACGGGCCTGCTTTCTGAAGAAGATCAAACCCGACGGATCACTCGCTGACCTTCACGCTCTTGATTACGATCGGCTCGACCGGGACGTCGCCATGGGGGCCGACCTGCTTGGTGGGCACGCTGACGATGGCATCACAAATGTCCAGCCCCTTTGTCACCTTGCCGAATACCGCGTAGCCGTAGCCGTCAAAGCTGGGGTAGTCCAGGTTGGCGTTGTCCTTCACATTGATGAAGAACTGGCTGGTGGCGCTGTTCGGATTGCTCGTGCGCGCCATGGCGATGGAACCACGGGCGTTCTTGAGTCCGTTCTTGGACTCAATGGCAATCGGAGCATCCACCGCCTTCTGGTTCATGTCAGGAGTGAAGCCCCCGCCCTGGATCATGAAGCCCGGGATCACACGATGGAAGATCAGGCCGTCATAGTGGCCTTTCTTCACGTACTTCACGAAGTTCTCGACGGTGATGGGTGCCTTGGCCGGATCGAGCTCCAGCTCGATGCTGCCTTTGCTGGTTTCCATCACGATTTTCACGGTTTTCGCTTCACTCACGGTCTTGTTTTCCTCCTGGGCTTGGTTGATTCCGGTCAGGCCGGCGAACGCAAGAACGAAGGCGGCAAGAGTCGGCAGTTGTTTTTTCATATGAAGGGGTGGGGTTGGAGCGCCGAATGAGCCGAATCAGGGCGGAATTGCAACGCGCAAATGAAACCCGCGCCGGCTCCGCCCGCAGAAATCCACCTCGACGCCCCGGCGGGATGGTGTTAGCGCTCCCCTTCTCCCGCTTCCGCCCTCCCGGCTTCAGGCTGCGGGAACATCCGTTCACGACCTCATGGCCTCAGAAACGCCGCTCATCCAGCCAGCCTCAGCTCCTTCGAAAAAGCCTGCCGCCGCCCAGGACTCCGATCTGCAGATGCCGGTGAGACGGATCATCCCCTACCTGAAGCCGGTCCTGCCACGCTTCATCCTCGGCCTTCTTCTCGGCGTCATCGCCGCACTCTTCAACGCCGCCTGGCTGCCCGTCTGCAGGATCATCTTCTCCATCGTCCTGAACGATGGCGACGGCCCGCCCAGCCTGGGCCAGGACTACAGCTTTCTGGGACTGAACCTGAACTTCGCGAACATGTTCGACCTGGACCCCGCGGCCAAGGTCGGCCTCGCCGGGGTCATCATCGCCGCCTCCTTCATCCCCCTGATGCTGCTCATCAACGGCGTCCTGGACTACCTGAACAAATACTTTCTCGCCTGGGTCGGCAGCCGAATGCTTCAGCACATCCGCAACGACGTGTTCTCGCATGTCCTGCGGCAGTCCCCCGCCTTCTTCAGCAGTTCCAAGGCCGGCGAACTGATCCAGACCGTCCTGAACCAGACCAGCGTCGCCCAGCGCAACGCCGTGCAGTACGTCCAGATCATGACCAGCAACCCCCTGCGCATCCTGGTCATCCTCGTCTCCCTCTTCGCCGCCCATCCCTTCTTCACCTTCATGAGCCTCTTTGTCTTCCCCCTCTGCCTGCTGCCCGTGCTGCGCCTCGGCAAGCGGGTCCGAAAGGCCGGCAAGAAGGAGGAACAGATGATCGGCGCCATGCTCACCGCCATGCATGAGTCCCTGACCGGCATCCGGCTCATCAAGGCCTACGGACGCGAGGACTACGAAGTCCAGCGCTTTGAAAAGGTCAACGCCTCCATGACCGGCAACTCCATCCGCTGGCAGCGTGCCTCCGAACTCGTCGGCCCCATCGTCGAATCCGTGGCCTCCATCGGCATCGCCGCCGGCCTGGTCTACTGGTGGGCCATGGGCCTGAAATCCGCCGACTTCATCCCGGTCGTGCTGCTCATGACCCGCATCTACCCACCCGCCAAGGAACTGAGCAAGGTCAACCTCCTCCTCCAGAAGACACGCTACGCCATCAACTGCGTCGTCAACATGCTCGACCGCCAGCCCGACATCCAGGACGTCCCCGATGCCGTCGCCCTCGGGCGTGTGAAAGGCAGCATCGAGTTCGACAACATCACCTTCGCCTACAACAGGCCCAATGGCGAAAAGGTCGCCAAGACTGCGGTCCAAAACGTCAGCCTCCAGCTTTCCCCTGGTCGTTTTTACGCCCTGGTGGGCCCAAGCGGCGCCGGCAAAAGCACGCTCTTTTCCCTCCTCCTCCGCTTCTATGACCCCGACAGCGGGAGCATCCGGATCGATGGCCTTGACATCCGCCAGATCACCCAGAAAAGCCTGCGCAACAACATCGGCATCGTCAGCCAGGACATCTTCCTCTTTCACGACACCATCCGTGAAAACATCCGCTACGGCCGGCTGGATGCCACCGACGAGGAGATCGTCGAGGCCGCCAAAAAGGCCCATGCCCATGAGTTTATCATGCAGATCGAAGGCGGCTACAGCGCCACCGTCGGCGACGCCGGATGCAACCTCTCAGGAGGTCAGAAGCAGCGCCTTTCCATCGCCCGAGCCGTCCTGCGCAACGCCCCCATCCTCCTCCTTGACGAGGCCACCAGCGCCCTTGACACCGAGACCGAGAAGATCATCCAGGAAGCCGTCCACGAACTTTCCGAAGGCCGCACCGTCATCGCCATCGCCCACCGCCTGTCCACGATCCTGGAGGCCCATCAGATCGTCGTCATGAAGGACGGGCGGGTTGACGCCGTCGGCAGCCACCAGGAACTCCTGGAAAAGAGCGACCTGTACCAGAAGCTCGCCGCCCTGCAGTTCCAGGAAGTCTGACCGCCGTCAGAAAACACCGCTTGCCCAGTCGCCCCAGCCATGCGAAAAACAGCCCGCTGAGTGCCGCGCCCGTAGTTCAACGGATAGAATGGTGGTCTCCGAAGCCGCAGATTCAGGTTCGATTCCTGACGGGCGCACCAGCAGAAAGTTGATTCCAGCATTTAAGAATCAGATGCACCATAATTCAGGGGCAGCATGGATGGAAACCATTACAAATCCAACACGCAAAACCGCCAGCCAAAGGACTGACTGGCGGAGATAACCTGCCTCAAGTTCAAGAACCTGAAGTCTCCACGGCTCCGCCATCCGGTCTCGCAGTGCGGCACCTGTCTCAACACACAAGCTTCTCAAAGAGATGAAAGGCCATGGGAAGCGAAGCAATGCCCTTTGGCCAACCCATGTGCTTTCCCGCATCCCTCGTCCGTCTTATGAAAGCACAAGCCGGATCCAGTCCTGGGCCTGCCATCGGACCAGGACCGTCAGCACCAGCGCGGCCACAAGCCCGCCGCCTCCGACAATCGCAATCTCAAAGACCTTCGTCCGCACAAGGTCTGCCGGTGCGACCCCCAGGTCAGCCAGGGTGTCAAACTCCCTGCGTCGAAGCCGGAACGACAGGGCAAAAACCAGCACGGTGATCGCCAGCGCCGCGCCCAGCGTCACCGCCAGCACCACCAGCGCCAGGTTTTGCACCTGAAACAAGGTGCCCATCAACGCCTCAAACTCCTCACGAGGACGGATGAGTTGTACCGGCAGATCCTCCTTGAGGTAACGGCCCGCCAGCAGCGCCTCGGATTTGACGTCACCAGGCACCACGATCGCCGCGCTCACGGGATAACCTCCGACATCCCCGTGAAAATGAAAGCTGTCGAGGTTCCGGTCGGTCACCTCTTGATACATTTTCACGCTGGCGTTGGCGACCGTGTTTCCCTGCTCCTGCTGAAGCACCGTGTCCTTGCCAGAGGCGACATCATCGTGGCCATGGGCCAGGCCGGCGATGAGCCAGACCGTCTTCAGATCGGCAAACACCGCATCATCATCCGGCGTGCCGCTGGGGGCCAGCACGCCGGTGACACGCATCTTCAGCGGATAGACCCCCGCCATGTCAAAAACCTGCTCCTGGGTGGAAAAGAGGTGATCCCCCGGCCCCAGCCCACGACGACTCGCCAGGCGCGCACCAAGCAGGCAGTCGCCAAGCCGGGTCATCATCCGCCCCGACGCAAGCCTCAGCCCACGGAAATCCAGGTACTCCATCTCCGTCCCGATGATCGGAGCGCCCTGCGCCTGGAAACGGACATCGAGAGGGATGGCCCTGCCCAGCCCCGCCGAACGAAGTTCCTGCAGATGCTTCAATTCCATCGAAGGCAGCGGCTGCCTTTTGAAGTAGAGGGCGGAAAGCATGAGGTCGAGCGCGCTGCCCCTAGTTCCAAGAACCAGCGGCGTCGATGTCGCTCGACCTCTCATCGCCGTCTCCGTGGCCTGCACGAGGACACGAAGGCAGAGCGGCAGGGCCAGGACAATGGCAAGGGCGCCCGCCAGCAGGCAGGTCTGAAGGCGGTGACGCGCCACATAGCGCCAGGCTAGATGAAGGGCGGGAATCATCATGAGGTGAATTCGTCCACGCAAACCTGGCTGGAGAAACGGTGAGCCAGATCCGCATCGTGCGTGATCATGACCAGGCTCGCCCCTGAAGCAGCGGTGTATTCCAGCAGCAGGTTCATCACCGTCTCCCTGCGCCCGGCATCGAGCGAGGCGGTGGGTTCATCCGCAAACAAAAAGCGCGGACGATGAACCAGCGCACGCGCCACCGCCACCCGCTGGCGCTCGCCCTGGGAAAGCCGGCCCGCGAGCTTGTCCCAGTGCTGGTGAACCTCCAGACATTCGGCCAGTTCCCGCCCTGAAGCACGTTCTTCCCCTGAACTGCGGAAGGTCTGGGGCAGCAGGATGTTTTCAGCCACGGTCAGGTAGTCCAGAAGCGCAAAGTCCTGAAAAATCAGACCGACCTTTTCCAGTCGAAACGCCCGGCGGGCAGCCTCTGGCATCGTCACCAGGTCATCCCCACCCAGACAGACTCTGCCCTGCTCCGGTAAAAGCAGGCCGGACATCAGCCGCAAAAGCGTCGTCTTGCCAGCACCGCTGGGTCCCAGAATCACCATCGCCCCCCCTTCCGACACCCTCAGATCCTTCACCCTGAGCCGGAACGGGCTGTCCGGGTAGGCAAAATGAAGGTTGGAGACGGCAATGCCAGACATGAGGTACAGAAATAATCGAACAAACACACTCGAACGCAAAGCCTCTCAGGTGCCTGCCAAGGCTTTCAAGAATTCGAACGAGTAGAAAAAACTTGAAGAATCCAGTTATTTAAACAATTATTTAACTTATCTAAATAATCAACGCCTGCTAGAAACGCGATGAAAACCAACGCCCTCCTCCTTTTGCTCGCCTTGGTTCTGCCTGCCTCGCTTCAGGCAAATTATCCTTATGCAGGCAGCGGCCTGGGTGCCCCCCCGCCTCCTCCAGCCCCCCCCAGTCCTCCGCCTGGAATGTCTGATCCCAGCATGGCCTATGGTTATGGTGGCATGTCGCCAACCTTGAACGCCCCTACCGTGGGTTCTCCTTATGCAGGCCCCACCATGGCCAACCCCAACCCTTATGGCTACGGGGGATACGGCTCGCAATACCAGCAACCTGCCCAGACCAACAGTTGGAACAACACCGTGCAGCAGGGCATGGGTGGCGGCGGCCCCTCCCTGCTGAACTACAAGTACGCAGAGGTCTTTTACCGTTACACCGATCCAAAGGACAGCCTGCTGGAGGGCAGTCACGGCCTGGGCGCCGCTCTCGTCATGGACCTGCCCACGATCTTCTTCCTCAAGGGCACCTTCACCTGGAACAGCGGCACAGGCGAAAAAACCGCCAAGGCCGCCGCTGATGCCGATTACGACCTCTCAACCATCACGGTCGGAGGCGGAGCCTTCATGCCGATCACCAACAAGTTTCATTTCGTGGGTGAAGTGGGTCTGGTGTACGCCAACTTCCAGGCTGACGGCATCAACAAAAGCTACACCGACGGCGGAATCTATGTTCGTCCAAGCCTCCGCTACCAGGTGCTTGACTGGCTGGAGCTTCAGGCGGGCGTGACCGTGGCAAGCACCGATGATTACGACTCCAAGGTCTTCGATGTCCTTGGCTACTTCCGGGTGTTTCCGATGTTCGACCTGAACATCGGAGCGGATTTCGGGGATGTCTCCCGCGGCTTCCGCGCCGGCGGCCGTCTCCGCTGGTAGGATGATCTTCCGTTTCTCCGGACGAGTTTAGAGCTCCACCACCTGCAGTGGTTTGGCGACCTCGACCGCTCCACCCTTGTGACGTTCCTTGAGGGCCTCGCAGAGAACCTCGGAGCGCTCCGGCTCGCCGTGAACGAGAAAGACCCGTTTTTTCTCGCCACCCACCCGGTCAAACCAGGCCAGCAGCTCATCGTGATCCGCATGGCCCGAAAAGGAGTCGAGCGTTTCAATGTCGGCCCGGACGGCAAACTCATCCCCCAGGATGTTCACATGCTTGAAACCGTTGCGCAGCTTCCAGCCCAGGGTGTTTTCCGCACAATAGCCGACGAACAGCAGCACGTTGTCAGGATTGCTGACGTTCTGCCGGAGGTGATGCAGGATGCGGCCGCTCTCGGCCATCCCGGAGGCGGAGATGATGATCGCCGTTCCCTTCACGCGGTTCAGCCCCTTCGATTCATCCACCGAGCGGATCAGGCGCAGCCCCTCGAAGCCGAAGGGGTCATCACGCATGAACAGCGCCTTTCCGGCCGCCGGTTTCAGCTCATCGACATGCAGGCGGAAGATCTCCGTGGCCTTCACCGCCAGCGGGCTGTCCACAAAGGTCGGAATGGCGCCGAAGCAGTTTTCATGGCGCAGCTTGTCGAGGGTGAACAAGAGCTGCTGGGTGCGCTCGACGGCAAACGCGGGGATGATCAGCCGTGAACGGCGCTGTTGAATCTCACGGATGATCCGGCACAGGTGCGCGGAGCTGTCCGTGGCAAGCTCATGCGTGCGGCCGCCATAGGTGCTCTCCATGATCACGAAATCCACCTTCTCCGAAGGGGCCGGGTCATTCAGCAGGTCGTTGTTAGGCCGTCCGATGTCACCGCTGAACAGAAGGCGGAGCTGCCTGTTCGTGGCATGCTCGTGAATGTCCAGGATCACCTGCGCCGAGCCCAGCACATGCCCGGCGTCGATGAAGGTGAGCTTCACGCCGTCAGCGATGAACATCGGCCGTTCATAGCTGAGCGTGACAAACTGGCGGAGGCTGGCCTCCGCGTCCACCATGGTGTAGCTGGTCTCAAGGAGCGGCAGGTCGTCACGCTTGCGGTGGCGGTTCAGCCACGAGATGTCGTGCTCATGAATGTGGGCGGCATCCGGAAGCATGATGCTGCACAGGTCACGCGTCGCCGGGGTTGAGAAGATGTTGCCCTTGAACCCCCGCTTGCACAGGTGCGGCAGGTTGCCGCTGTGGTCGATGTGCGCGTGGGAAAGCACAACGCAGTCGATGTCCTTCGGTTCAAAGGGGAAATGGCTGTTGCGTTCGATCGCCTCCGCACGCCTGCCCTGGTAGAGGCCGCAGTCCAGCAGGATCCGCGTGTTGTTGACCTCGATCAGATGCTTGGAGCCCGTGGTGGTGCCGGCCGCGCCGCAAAAGGTGATTTTCATGGTTGCCGACAAGACAGCGAAGCATCCGCACGTTGGCAAGCAGGAACAGGAGCGACGCCCTGCTGCGCGTGAAAATGACAGGATCGGCGCGGTTATTGTTCCCTGCCGAGATGCTCCCGTGTCTCAGCCACGATGACGCCGCTCAGCAGGATCAGGCTGATGAGGTTGGGAACCGCCATCAGGCCGTTCGCAGCATCTGAAAAATCCATCACCGCCGCCGCCGGCTGAACCGAGCCCACCAGCACCATGACCACCCACAGCACGCGGTAGGGCTTCACCGCCCTCGGCCCCAGCAGATAGACGGCGGCCTTTTCACCATAGTAGCTCCAGCCAAGGATCGTTGAAAACACAAAGGTGATCAGGCCGAACACCAGGAAAACCGGCCCAACCGTGTGAAGCTGTTCAAAGGCCGCGTTAGTCAGCGCCCCCTTGGCGAGGCCATCCTTCCAATGACCGCTGGAGACAATGACCAACCCGGTCAGGGCGCACACCACCACCGTGTCCCAGAAGGTGGCCGTGGAGGAGACCAGCGCCTGGCGCACCGGGTTTCTCGTCTGGGCCGCCGCCGCCACGATCGGCGCGCTTCCGAGGCCTGATTCGTTGGAGAAAAGACCGCGAGCCACACCGGCCTGGATGGTTTGTTTGAGGATCGCCCCGGTGAATCCACCCACCGCCGCCTGACCGGCGAAGGCACCTTCAAAAATGTCTGAGAAAGCCTGGGGCAGCAGGGCGGCATTCTTGATCAGGATCAGGATGCAGCCGATGACATACCCCACGGCCATGATGGGCACGAGGTATTCACAAACCCGGGCAATGCTTTTGACACCGCCCAGGATCACCGCCGCGGTGATTGCGGCCATGACCAGGCCGCTCACCCAGCGCAGCACCGCCTCCGCCTCCGCATCCGGCCTCACCCACTCCTTCAGGGTCTCCACCACGGCATTGGCCTGGAACATGTTGCCGATCCCAAACGCCGCAATGCATGTGAAGACAGCAAAAAGCACGCCGAGCCACTTCTGACCCAGCCCCCGTTCCAGGGCGTACATGGGACCGCCGGCAAAGCTGCCATCCGGCATCTGCACACGGTATTTCACCGCCAGCACGGCCTCCGAGTACTTGGTGGCGATGCCAAACACACCGGTGAGCCACATCCAGAACACCGCGCCGGGACCGCCGGTGGCCACCGCCCCCGCCACGCCGATGATGTTCCCGGCACCGATGGTCGCCGCCAGAGCCGTCATCAGAGCCCCAAACTGCGACACATCCCCTTCGCCCTCCTTTTGCTTGGAAAAGGAAATCCGGATGGCCCTGCCCAGGTGCTTCTGGATGAAGCCCGTGCGAAAGGTTAGAAAAACATGCGTCCCAAACAGCATGACAATGAGCGGCAGCCCCCAGACCACTCCCGACAGCTCAGCGGCAAATTTGGCAAAATCCATGCCCTGTCATAACGGCAGGAGGGCGGCCAGGCCAAGCACGAAGTTTGCCCCGCCGGCCCCTGCCTGGTGAGAATGGTTGCACTGCACCTCCACTCTCGCCACGGTGCTGTCCTTCACTCAACACCCACCATTCATTCTATGAGCCAGAGAGTCGCCTTCGTCGGAGTCGGTCGCATGGGAGCCAACATGGCACGCCGCCTCAAGGACTGCGGATTTGTCATCACCGCCATCCATGACGTCAACCGAGAGGCCGCCGCCAGCCTCGCCGCCGAGCTCGGCTGCGCCGCCCCCGAAAAGCTCGCGGACGTCACCGCCGCAGCCGATGTGATCATCACCGTCGTCACCAATGACACCGCCATGCGCAGCATCTTCCTCGCCCCCGGGGACAACCTGTTCATCGGCGCCCAGGGCAGGATTTTCATCAACTGCGCCACCCTGTCCCCGGCCATTCACCGCGAAATCTACGCGGCTGCGGAAAAGGCTGGCGCTCACAGCCTGGAAGCCTGCATGGCCTCCAGCATCAGCCACGCCCGGGAAGGCAAGCTCTATCTCATGCTCGCCGGTGACGAGGCCACTTATCAGCAGGTGCTCCCCATGATCGAACAGATGAGCGTGAACCGTCGCTTCATCGGCGGTCCGGGGCGTGCGGCCGAGGTGAAAGCCCTCGTCAACATGGTCATGAACATCAACACGGCAGGCCTCGCCGAAGGCCTTGGTCTGGCCGCCGCCCTCGGCCACGACCTCAACATGATCCGCGAGGTCTTCTCCCAGACTGGCGCCAACAGCCGCGTGCTCGAAACTGACGCAGGCGACATGTGCGCCCGCGAGCACGACTGCTGGTTCTCCGCCGAACACGCCGCCAAGGACAGCGGCATCGCCGGGGAGATCGCCCGTGAAGCCGGACTCAACCTGCCCCTGAACGCCGCCACCACGGCCCAGTACCAGAAAATGGTCTCCCTTGGACTCGGCGGACTCGACAAGTCAGGCATCGCAGAGCTGACCTTCAAGGGCCGTCACGCTTGAACCAGGCATGGAAGCCGCCCTTTACCAGACCATCCTCTCCCAAGGCGCCTGGGTGGACCTTTCCACACGCGCCAAATGGCGTCTCTCCGGCACCGACCGCGTCCGCTACCTCAACGGCCAGGTCACCCAGGATGTGCGCTCCGCCACTCCCGACAAGGCCCTGCATGCCTGCGTGACGAACGTCAAGGGACGAATCGAAGGCGACATCTTCATCCATGCCGATGCCGACAGCCTGCTTTTCGATGCCCCGGCAGGCCTCAGGGAGTTCCTGGGGGCCAGGCTGGAACGCTACATCATCGCCGATGACGCCACCCTGGAGGACGTCACGGATTCATGGCGGCTGTGGCACTGCATCGAAGCCGCGCCAGGGACGGCCGGAGGGTCCGAAAACGGCTGCGTCAGGCTGAAAAACAACCGCCTGGGACTTCAGGGCTTCGACCTGTGGATTCCCCCGGGATCCCCTGCCCCCGACCTCGCCCTTCACCAGCTTTCTGCCGAAGACGCCGAGACCTTGCGCATCCTCCAAGGCGTGCCCGCCTGGCCCCAGGAACTGAACACCGAGGTTTTCCCTCCCGAAGCAGGCCTGGAAAAAACAGCCATGAGCTTCACCAAGGGCTGCTACATCGGCCAGGAAGTCCTCTCGCGCATCAAGACCACCGGCAAAATGCCGAACGTTCTGGCCATGTGGGAGGCCGCGGATGGTGATGAATCGCTCCTGGCGCCAGGGGCCACCCTCAGCCTGGACCGCGAAATCGGCAAGATCACCAGCGTGACAAGGCATCCGGTGTCCGGCCAACGCGTGGGACTCGCCTTCATCCGACAAGGCTCCGCCTCCCTGGATTCCAAGTTGCCAGTCGGAAACGGTCTGTCTAGTATCGCCGCCCACGTCAAAATATCCGCCCTATCGAATCAATGAGCCTGCTGCGTCTCACTCTCCTTCTCGCCTGTGCCACGTCGCTGGCACTGCTCCCCTCCTGCCAGTTCGGCGAGTCAGCGGACGCCGTCAATCCGACAGTGGCTGAAATGGATTCCCTGGACCAGCAGTGGGGGCTGCCAGCGCGGAAATCCAAAGGCGGCCCCCGGCGCACCTATCAATACATGGATGGCGCAGCCTCGGCGGCGGCAGCCGCGCCCAGTCAGGCACCTGCGGCGGCACCGGCCCGTGAAACGGTGAACACCCCGCCTCCGGCCGCCGCCGCACCTGCCGCAGCTCCAGCACCAGCTCCCGCCGTGCCGGCCAACCTTCGCTGACACAAGCTTCATCTCGCACTCTCATTCCTGATCTCGTGAAAACGCTCCACAGCCTCGTCATGCTCAGCCTTGGACTGATCGCCTTTGCTGCGCAGGCACAGTCCATTTCACCGACCATCCCCGCTCCTGCAGTCCCAGGAACGGCTGTTCAGCCCGCCGCACCCGACCTCCCTTCCATTGAGCGGATCGCCAACGAGGCCCAGCGTCAGATCTTTGATGCCGCCGACCGTGCCGCCGGGGCATCCCCTACCGGCCCCCAGGTCACCTCAACCCCCAAAAAAACGACCTTTTCCGCCCCCAGGCTGGAAGACCCCAAGTCCTGGGAAAAGGACTCCCAGCACAAGCTGGCCGTGATGGAGATCAAGTTCGGCGGAGCCATCGAAACCGTCATGTTTGAACTCTATCCCCAGGACGCCCCCCAGACGGTTTCCAACTTCCTCGACAATGTCGAAACCGGCGCCTACAAAGGCCTCGCCTTCCACCGGGCGATCGAAGGCTTCATCGTGCAGACCGGCGACCCCCTGAGTTCCGACGAAGGCGCACGTGACCGCTGGGGCACCGGAGGAGAAGGAAAAAATGTGCCCGCCGAGATCAAGCGCAAGCACAGCAAGGGGGCCGTGGCCATGGGCCGCAAGGGAGACAAGGTCAACCCCTCGAAGCAGTCAAACGGCTACCAGTTCTACTTCGCCCTCGGCCATTATGGCTCCCTGGATGGCAACTACAGCGTCTTCGGTCAGGTGATCTCAGGCCTGGAGGTTCTGGAACGCATCTCCAAGATGCCCGTGGACAGCAATGACTGCCCGATCGCCCGCATTGAGATCAAGGACATCAAGATCACCGACCACACGGGCCCCTTGTATGTGTCGGAAACCGCCGAGGACGACAAAACCTACACCAAGCCCGCCTCAGCCCTCAGCCCCGTGGGACGCTTCCTGCGCCGAGTCTGGTGATCCGGAACAAACCCGGCATGATCCACCCCACCGCTGTCATCCACCCATTGGCCGAGCTCGCCCACGATGTGCAGGTCGGACCTTATGTCATCATTGAAGGTCCGGCAAGAATCGCCTCCGGCGTCAGGATTGAAGCCCATGCCCAGATCATCGGACACGTCGAGATCGGTGAAGGCTGCCAGATCGGCAGGGCCGCCGTGATCGGTTCCGATCCCCAGGACATCCACTTTGACACCCGAACGGAAAGCTCGGTCATCCTCGGCCCGCGCAACGTGATCCGCGAACACGTCACCATCCACCGCGGCAGCAAGCCTGGCAGCGCCACACGCCTCGGTGAGGGCAATTTCCTGATGGTCGGCGCGCACCTCGCTCACGACGTTCAGCTTGGAAGCAGGAACATCCTCGCCAACGCCTGCCTGCTTGCCGGACACATCCACGTCGGCAACAACACCTTCATCGGCGGAGGTGCCGTTTTCCATCAGTTCATCCGCATCGGCGACTCCTGCGTCATCCAGGGCAACGGCAGCTTCGGCAAGGACATCCCGCATTTCTGCGCCGCCATGCGCACCAACCGGATCACCGGCCTCAACATCATCGGCCTGCGCCGCCAGGGCTTCACCGCCGAACAGCGCGCCGCAATCAAGGACCTCTTCAAGCTGCTCTTCTGCTCCGGCAAAAACCTCGCCCAGGCCCTGGCTTCAGCCCGTGCACGCGACTGGACGGACCCGGCTTCTCGCCTGCTTGATTTCGTCGGCTCGCCGTCCAGGCGCGGCATCTGCCCCTGGCGCGGCGAGGCAGACACGGACGATTGACCCGGCCTTCAACGTCCGATGCAGTAAACCGCCTTGTCGCTGCGCAGCAGCATCTTGCCGCCAACCAACGCCGGCGTGCCGTGAAACTGCGAGTCATCCAAGGGTGGAACCACGCCCAGCTTTTCAAAAGCGGGCCTGGCCGCCAGGATGAAGGTGCCGTTGCGACGTGAAACCGCGTACATCCTGTCCCCGACCAGCACCGGCGACGCATAAAACGGCTTGCCGCCACGGCCCCGGCCTCCGCCGCTTTCCATGACGCGCTCCCGGAAGACATCCCTGCCGGTCTTCGCCTCCATGCAAAGCGCAAACCCCGCGTCATTGACCACATACAGATGACCCTCATGCAGCACCGGTGTCGGCACGTAGCTGCTCGACTTGCTCTGCCAGAGGATGTGACTGGCCGTGACATCACCCTTGCCCCCCAGACGCACGGCGGCGCTGCCCTGCGTCGGATAGCCGCCAAACAGATAAACCATGTCGCCTTCGTGGATGAGCACCGGCGACACGTTGCCAGGCAGCCCGTGGGTGGCGTACCAGCGCAGCTTGCCGGTGTCCGGATTCAGACCCCAGATCTCCTGGGCAATGGGGAAAACCAGGTCCGTGCGCCCGTTTGTCTCCAGGATGCTCGGCGTCGAATAGGCGAGCTCGATCATGTCACCTCCGGCCCTCCACTGCTCCCTGCCGGTTTTCTTGTCCAGAGCAACCAGCGACTTGCACTCGTCCGTGGCGTTCACGATCAACGAATCCTTGTACAAAACAGGACTGCCACCCGACCCCCAGCGGCGGCCGCTGGACCCGGTGCCAAGAGGCGTAAGCCAGAGCTGCCTGCCCGACATGTCAAAGGCCGCCGCCCCGGTCTTGCCGAAGAACACATAAATCGATTGGCCGTCGCTGACCGGCGTGCTGGTCGCGTAACCATGCTCGGTGATGAAGCCCTGGTACTCATCCTCACGAACCTTGGATGGCACCGTCGCCTGCCAGAGCTTCCGGCCATCCGTCAGGCTCAGGCAGAGCAAATGCCTCTCCAGGCGGCTCATGTCATCTTTGCCCGGCTTGTCTCCATAGCCCGTCCAGCAGGTGACGAACACCTTGTCCCCGACAACGATCGGGCTCGATGAACCTGGGCCCGGCATGTCAAACTTCCATGCCAGGTTCTCCGTGGCCGACCAGTGGGTGGGAATGCCTGACTCGGGAACCACCGCCGCTCCCGTGGGGCCCAGAAATCGGGGCCAGTCCGCCGACTGGGCAACAGAGGTCAGGACAAGCAGGATGGCGCAAATCGACAGGTGGTTTGGCATGGCGGACATTGAAGTCTCGAAGCATCCGCAGGTTGCGCGCCCGGCCGTTTTTTCCAGGGAAGTTTTGCAGCGTGCACCAGGCTTCCCCCTGTGGCATCGATCCTTCATGCCCGCCCCGCTTTGGATGACCTTTCCCCTGCTCGACACCCTGCCCGGCTTTGCTCACCGCTTCACCCTCCGCCACCCTTCCATCGACGTGGATGCGGAGCGCGCCGAGGTCGTGGAACGGCTCTGGTCCTGGCACCGCGAACAGGCCGGTGAAATGGGCTTCCGTCCAGAAGGCCTCTGCATCGCCGAACAGGTCCACGGCAGGGGCGTGGCCGTGCTTCATGAACCTCCTGCACAGGCCGTTCCGCAGGTGGACGGCATCATCTCCGACCGGCCCGGCCTGGTGATCGGCATCTATGTCGCCGACTGCGGCGCCCTCTACCTCGCCGACCCGGTCAGCGGCGCCTTCGGGGTGCTGCATTCCGGCAAAAAAGGTTCGGAACTCGGCATCGCCGCCGAAGGCATCCGCCTGATGCAGGAACACTTCGGGGCCAGACCTGAAAACATCCGTGTCCAGCTCGCCCCTTGCATCCGCCCCCCGGCCTACGAGGTGGACTTCGCCGCGCAGATCCGCGATGGCTGCCTCGCCTCCGGCATCCGCCCGGAGCACTACCAGGACTGCGGCATCTGCACCAGCTCCGACCCGGATCGCTACTATTCCTACCGGCTGGAAAAAGGACGCACGGGCAGGATGCTGGCGCTGCTTGGCAGGCCCGTCATTTCACCAGCGGCAGGATGATGCGCGAAGGATGCAGGCGGTCGTGCCAGATGGTGTTGGTGGCGGCACGTGCTTCCTTGAGCCAGTCTCGGACCTGGGGATTCCCGGCCTGGCTGTTGGGTTCATAAAGCGGTGCGCCGCTGCTGGCGATGGTGACACGGATGCGATGCCCCCTGGCGAAGATGATGCTTGTCCAGCCGACGTGCCAGTGCAGACGCGTCGGATCACCGGGCTTGAGCAAAGTTTGTTGATCCCAGCCATGGCGGTAGCGGGCGCGCATCGGGTAGTCCATCAGCAGGATGCTCCGGCCGTCCGGATAGACGTCACAGACACGCAGGATGACGTCGGTGTCGGGGGCCGTTGAGCTCAGCCACACCTCGGCCTTCACCTCGCCGTTCCACTCCACTGGCTGCTCAAGCGGCTCCGTGGTCCAGGTGCGGACCTGCTTCTGCTGCTCAAAGGACCTGGCATCCTTCGCCCCGGGAAAGGAGCGGCCTGGGATCTGCATCGGGCTGGCCGGGTCGGATTCATAGCGGGTGGCGCTCTTTTCATGCTCGGGCGCCTTGTCGGACAAACGGCCGCCCTCATGCAGGTAAAGGCTGCCGGCCTTCGGAGCCGGAGGCCAGTCGGCGGCGCTGCGCCATTCATTGCCCGGTGCTCCCGGCTCTCCAACGGCCCCCATGACATAGTGACGCACGGCAGGCTCCTTTTCGATGCCGTTGTCCGCCCCTTTCAACCAATGGTCAAACCAGCGCACCATGTGCTCCACCTCGGGCCAGGTTGCGTTCTCAGGATATACAAGGTCGCCGACCTTGCTGCCCTTGTTCAGCCTGCCATGCAGCCAGGGACCAAGCAGCAGCCACTGCCTGCCGCGTGAATTCGCACCTCCCTGATGCTGGCGTCCGATGAAACTGGCCACGCTGCCCTGGACCATGAAGTCGTACCAGCTGCCGATGGTGAAGCAGGGCACGTCCATCTCGGCGAAATGCAGCGTGCAGTCCTCGGCGCGCCAGTAGTCGTCATAATTCGGATGCTGGTCCCACTCGGCAAGCAGGGCGTCGTTGTCGGACGGGTTCCGGCAGTTCGCGCCAAAATCGGCAAAGCGACCGGGCCTTGTGACTCCGCCGATGCGATAACCTTCGTGAAACAGGCTGAGGCCGGTGTCCACCATGTACTGGCAGACCAGGTGCGGCGGACGAGTCACCGCGAGGAAGTTCTGCGCAAAGCCGCCCTGGGAACTGCCAAAGGTGCCCGCCCTGCCGGTGCACCACGGCTGCGAGGCCAGCCATTCGCAGGTGTCATAACCATCTTTTTGCTCACCCCAGGCCAGCGCCCGGTAGCCCACATAGCGGCCCTCGCTTTCCTGAGAACCGCGGAAGTTGACCATGGCCACCGCGTAACCGCGCCGGGCCAGGTCGGCGGCGCTTTTCCGCGTGCCGGCCCCGCTGATGTCCGCATAACGCTGCTCAAAGACCACGGGCCACCTGCCCTCTCCTGGCGGGAGATAAAGGTAGGCCGAAAGCCGGATGCCGTCGCGCATCGGAATCATCACATGCTGCTCACGGACGCCGCCGAGGTCGAGCGGAGGAAGATCCTTGGAACTCAGAAGGCCTGTGCAAAGCAGGAACAGCAGGAGGATGCGGGATCTCATGGCGGCAGGCTAATACGATCCCCAGCACGCCTCCTTCTCAGTCCAGGGCGCTGAATCCGCAAAAGACGCCGGATTCCACGGGAGGTCTCACCGGCAGCGGCTCGTCCCGGTCCAGGTGCTCATGGCAGATGGTGAAAAACTCCTCCTCGGTCCCGGCACGACGGATGCGGTGCTCGAACCTGCCCTCGTCAATGCCGGTGCTGATGAAGACCATGTAGCGCTTCATCTTCTGCACCTGCTTCCTCGGGCAGGGCGCGCTGTGAAAGGCGGCGGTCTCACGGTAAAGCCGGTGGACATAGTCCAGAAGATCCCGCCTGCCGGGAGCCGGACCAGGCCCGCCCTCAAAATGCGCGCGGAGCTGCGCAAACAGCCAGGGATTGCGAATCGCGCCACGTCCGATCATCAGCCCGGCCGCGCCGGTGCGCCGCAGGTAGGCCGCGCCAGTGGGCACGTCGACCACGTTGCCATTGGCAATGACCGGACAGGACATCGCGCTCACCGCCATGGCCACGCATTCCGGATGCACCGGTGTCTTGTAGGCGTCACGGACCGTGCGTCCATGGATGGTCAGCATCTGGATGTCATGCTTCTGAAACACCTCCAGCAGCCTGGGGAACTCGGCCTTGTCGGCATAACCAACCCTGCATTTGACAGTGAACCTGCCCTGGATCGTGCCGCGCAGCGCCCGCAGGATTTCATCCACGCGCTCCGGCTGCCGCAGCAGGCCGCCCCCCGCATCCTTGCGGCAGACCACCGGTGCCGGGCAGCCCAGGTTCAGGTCGATGCCCGCCACGGGATGCTTTTCCAGCTCCCGGGCCGTGCGCAGCAAGGCGGGAATGTCCTGGCCGATCATCTGCGCGATCACCGGACGACCGGTTTCATTTTCGGTGATGGAACGCAGCGTGGCCGCGTCCAGGCAGGAGTCCGGCGTCACCCGGAAGTACTCGGTCACATAGAGGTCCGGCCCGCCATAGCCCGCCATCAGCCGCATGAACGGCAGGTCGGTGACGTCCTGCATGGGGGCGAGGACAAGGGCGGGTCGGTGGTCGGGAAGCACAGGAGAAGTCGGAGATCTCTCCTCTAGCTCACTTCCCCGCCTGCTCAAGCAGCCGGGCGATCACCTTTTCCACCGTCACACCCTCCGCCTCGGCGCGATAATTGACCAGAATGCGGTGGCGCAGCACCGGCTGGGCGAGGGCGCGGATGTCGTCGAGGGTCACATGCGCCCTTCCCTGGATCAAGGCGCGTGTCTTGCCACCCAGGACCAGGTTCTGGCTGGCACGTGTGCCGGCACCCCAGCTCACCCACTCATTGACGAAGTCAGGCGCGCCCGGGCGGTTCGGACGGGAGGCTGCGGCCAGCCTGACGGCAAAGCGCGCCACATCCTCGGCGACAGGCACCTTTTTCACCACCTGCTGGAAGGCCTGAAGCTCGATGCCGCTAAACAAACGTTGCACAGGCACCCTGCCCGTCCCTGTCGTGCGCGTCACCACCGCCACCTCGTCATCCTCGTCCAGATAATCGATGACGATGTTCAGCATGAAGCGGTCGAGCTGGGCCTCGGGCAGCGGATAGGTGCCCTCCATCTCAATGGGGTTCTGCGTGGCCAGCACAAAAAAGGGTTCGGGCAGGTGCATCGTGCGGCCGGCAACGGTCACCTGATGTTCCTGCATGGCCTCCAAAAGCGCCGCCTGGGTCTTCGGAGGCGTGCGGTTGATCTCATCCGCCAGGATCATGTTGGCAAAGACCGGCCCCTGCTTGAAGACCAGCTGCCTGCCCGCGGCCGTGTCCTCCAGGATCTCCGTGCCGGTGATGTCGGAGGGCATGAGGTCGGGCGTGAACTGGATGCGGTGAAAGCCCAGGTCGAAGACATCCGCCACGGTCTTCACCAGCAGCGTCTTCGCCAGGCCCGGCGCACCGGTGATCAGGCAGTGACCTCCGGCAAGCAGTGCCACAAGCATCTGGTCCACGACCTCCTGCTGGCCGACGATGACCTTGCCCACCTCGTCCAGAATCCTTTTTCTGGCGCCCGCCAGCATGGCCACGGCCTGCTCATCGGTAAGGGTGGCGGTGACAGGTGCGGCGGTGAAGTCAGTCATAGGCGCGTGCACATCAAAACAGCGCCAGACGTGCCAAGCTATCAGCCGATGAACAGGGCTTACGCATCAAATCGGATGGTGATTGTATCTTAGGGTCTCAGTGACAGGATTTACAGGATTCGCAGGATAAACAGGATTTTTCAGAACTGTTCATCCTGCCAATCTTGTGAATCCTGTCGAAAAAACCCTTTCTCACTTTGATGCGTAAGCCCTGGCCGATGAAAGCTTCAGCCCTGGCCGAGCAGGCTTTTCAGGACCGTCGTGTCCGCTGTGGTCGCCAGCAGGTAACTGACCGCCCCCTCGCTCCAGGCGGCCAGGTTCCAGCCATCCCGGACCGCCAGACTGGGCTTCTCGGGAGGCCTCTCCTGAAGCCCGGCATTCTCGATGATCACCAGGTGCGCCTCCCTGCCGTCTTTGAGCTGGAAGCAGACGATCGTGGCGGGATGCCCGCCCGCCTGAATGAGCTTGCAGCCAAAGGTGCGTGTTTGATCCATTGTTCCCGGCATCCTCCCGGGTGAAGGTGCATTCTGGGAGCTCAGGTAACCGCGCAGGGCTTCCAGGCTGCCGGACCTTTCCGTCAGGGTGGTGCGGCCATGCTCAAGCTGGTTGACGACCTCCATCGCCTCGTCCTGCCAGGAGGGCAAGGGACCAGGGCCTGGCCGAACCAACAATCCTCCCAGGAGCAGCACCGCGGCGGCCGCGGCCATCCAGGACGTTCGCCTCCAGGCCGAGCTGCGCTGTGTTTCAGGCTCCAGAGCCAGCAGCTTCCGCCTTAGACGGTCGGAGGCCCCTGCCGGCATGACCCCGGCCACCTTCTCATCAAAGCTTCTCCTGCCTTCCACCCAGGCCGCCAGCGCGACGTCCTGTTTGAGCATGGTGCGAGCCTCCTCCGACAGATCCTGAGGGCGCAGCGTCGTGGCGTCGAGTTCGAGTCTGGCTTCTTCTTGGGTCACGGCCGGGTCATGGTGAGGATGTTGGAGGGCGCGCCGTCCTCCTGCAGACTGCGCAGGATGGAGCGCAGGCGGTCCTTGGCGCGCGACAGACGTGACATGACGGTGCCGATGGGAACTCCCAGTGTGTCGGCAATGTCTCGGTAGGAAAGCTCCTTGAGATAAAACAGCACCAGCGGCGCACGATGCCCCGGATCCAGCCGCTCCAGCGCCGCATGCAGCGTGGCGCTGTCCACATGCGGCTCCGGCATGCCCTCCTCAGGCCCGCTCACCCCATGCAGGTCAGGTTCAAACTCGATCTCCGGATGACGCGCCTCACGTCTGGCCTGCCCCAGCCACTCCCGGTAGAGGGTGGTGAACAGCCAGGTCTTCACCTTGCTCCCGTCCCGGAGCGTGTGCCCTTTCCGCGCCCATTGCAGGAAGGTTTGCTGAACCAAATCTTCGGCAACGTCCTCGCGCCGGCACATGCTCAGGGCAAACCGGTGGAGGCCCGGGTAATGGGCGTCCACGATCTGCTGGAAGCTGGGCGCGGGTTCCGTCACACGGAGGTCGGGTCGGGCTGTCGCCGGCGCAGCAAAGACCGGCTGGAGGGCGATTTCCATGATTTCATGAGTTCACTTCCTGTGAGAGCACGCCACGGCCGCTTATTCCCGGCAAAAAGAAAACATTTTCAAGCCCTCGGCCTGAGGTCGCGCTCGATGTCGATCCGGTCCTCCCGGTTTCGCGCCTTGATCTTGTGATCACGCTTGCTGATGCGCTCGACGGTCATCTGACGCTTCTTCTGACGCTTCTTCAGCTTCGCAATCTCCTCCTCAAGCTTGAGGAAGCCCTCGATCCGCGCCGGATCCAGACTTCCCTCCGCCAGCGCCGCACGCAGGGCGCACCCGGCGTCGGTGCCATGCTTGCAGTCGTGAAAGCGACAGGATGACGCCAGCTCCTCGATGTCGGCAAACGACTCCCGCAGCGTGGCCTCGTCCGTCCACATCTGCACCTCCTTGATGCCCGGGTTGTCCACCAGGATGCCACCGCGTGGCAGCAGGATCAGCTCGCGAGCCGTGGTCGTGTGGCGGCCCTTGCCGGTGAGCTCGTTGACCTCGCCCACCCACTGCCATTCGTCTCCGACCAGGGCGTTGACCATGGCGGACTTGCCGACTCCGCTGGAGCCGATGAGTGCGACGGTGACCCCTTTCTTGAAATGCGCCTTCAGGGCCTTCAGCCCCTTGTTTTCCAGCACGCTGGTGACATGCACCTCGCATTCCGGATTGAGCGCCTGGATCTCCTCCACGGCCGCCGCATGCTCCGCCTTGCTGAAAAGGTCGGCCTTGTTCAGCACCACCACCGCCCGGGCGCCGCTGCGCCGGATGAGCGTGAAGTAGCGCTCCAGGCGCCGCAGGCTGTAGTCCGGCCCGACCTCGGTCACGACCATGACCACGTCCACGTTCGCCACCAGCACCTGCTCCTCGCTGCTGCTGCCGGGAGCCTTGCGGGAAAAGCAGGTCCGCCTCGGCAGCCGGGCGCGGATGACGGCGTCATCTCCCGTGATGTCCAGGGCCACCCAGTCGCCGACGGCCGGCAGATCGGCATCCGTCTCGGCATCGTGATAAACCCTGCCGCCGAGGATGCAGTCCAACTCATCGAAGTCGTCCTCCTCAAAGACCAGGCAGCCATAGCTGATCTTGTTGTCGCGCAGCAGTCGCGCCGGCTTCCACCCCTGCTTTTGATAAGGGGCGAAATCGCGGCCGAGCTGATCGTTCCAGCCGAGGTCTTCGCGGGTGATCTTGCGGGGCATGATCGGAGAAACGGCTCAGCCGGAAGACCTGCGCCTACAGCAGGGTGTCGTAGGCGCGGCCTTCCCTCTTGTCGTAGAAGTTCATGAAGGCGCGGTTCACCGTGGCAAAGCCGCCCGGGGTCGGGTAGTCGCCGCTGAAATACCAGTCGCCAAAGCTCGGCCCGCCGGCGAGGTCAAGCGCGGCGTGCAGCCCGGGGATGGTCTGGAAGATGATCCTGACCTCGCCCTTCCAGTTGGTCCGTGTCGGATAAACGAGCTGCGAAATCTTGGCGGAAATCTCCTCGTCACTGAAGGGAGCGTAGATGGCCTTCACGGCGTTGCGCATCTCCTGGCGCGGTTTCTTCAGCTCGGCCTTGCAGGCATCGTAGGTGTCACGCAGCACAGACCTCAGGCCGCGCTCCTTGAGCAGCTCCACAGCTGCCTGGAAGGCGATGAACTTGCCCAGCTCCGACATGTCGATGCCATAGCAGTCCGGGTAGCGGATCTGCGGCGCCGTGGAGAGAACGACAATGCGCCGAGGGTTCGTCCGCGCCAGGATGCGCAGGAGGGAGGTCTTCAGCGTGGTGCCGCGCACGATGCTGTCATCAATCACCACCAGGCTGTCCCTTTCGGTGACGCTTCCGTAGGTGATGTCATAGACGCTGGAGACCAGCTCATCACGCCCGTTTTCGGAGGCGATGAAAGTGCGCATCTTGATGTCCTTGTGCGCGATCTTCTCGGCCCGCGGCCAGTTGCGCAGCACCAGGTCGTCCAGCTTCGCCTCGTCAAACTCGCCCTTCTTCAGCATTTCCATGAGCGCGTCCTTCACGGCCACACGGCGGCTTTTGCGCAAGCCGTCCAGGAAACCGAAATAAGCCGTCTCGGCGGTGTTCGGAATAAAGCTGAGCACGGAATGCTCAAAGTCATTGTCGATGGCCTGCACGACCTGCTCGACCAGCTGCTCGCCCAGGCGCTTGCGCTGCTTGTAGATTTCGGAGTCGTTGCCCCGGGAAAAGTAGATCCGCTCAAACGAGCAGGGCTTGGGCTCGCGCACCTCGGTGAACTTCTCCATCGAGAATGTCCCGCAGCTTTTCATGACGGCCACATGCGCCGGAGGCAGCTCATTCACCTCCTCCTCAGGCACCTCGAGAACGGACATCAGGGCGACACGCTCGGAGGCGAAGGCCAGCACTTCGTCGTTTTCGTAATACCAGCAGGGCCGGATGCCGCTGGGGTCGCGCATCACAAACAGATCGCCGCTGCCGATCACACCGACGATGGCGAAGCCACCATCCCAGATCTGAGCCGACTTGCGCACCACCTCGGCCACGTCAAGACGCTGGCTGATGTGCCTGGGAATATCAGCACCAGGCACGCCGCTGTCACGCAGCTCGTGATAGAGCTGCGTATGCGCCTCGTCGAGCTGGAAGCCGATCTCCTCCATCACGCTCTGGGTGTCCGTGCCAAACACGGGATGTTGCCCGCGCTGCATCATGACACGGTTCAGCTCGCCGGAGTTGGTGAGGTTGAAGTTGCCCATGACCATCAGGCTGCGCGTGGGCCAGGTGCTGCGGCGCATGTAGGGATGCAGGCAGCCCTTGCCCAGGCCTCCGGAGGTGCCGTAGCGCAGGTGGCCGATGTTGATCTCGCCCGCCAGGTCAAACTCACGCTTGATGGCCTCCGGATCCTCCTCAAAGGGCGGCAGTTCGACGCCGGTTTCGTGACGCTCCTCCTTGCGCCTGCCGTCAATGCGCCGGGCGATGCGCTTGTAATCCTTGCGGATGTCGCTGAACACCTCGCCCATCTGCTCCACGGACACGTCAAACCGCTCGCGGAAAAGGTAGGGGGAGCCCGGCGGCATGTCGAGCTTGCAGCAGCCAATGCCGATGCCGTCCTGCCCGCGGTTGCGCTGCTTGGCCATCAGCGAGGCCAGCAGATTGAAACCATACAGGGCGGTCCCATAGGTGTCCTGGTAGTAGGCCAGGGGCTTCTTCAGTCGGACTACGGCCAGGCCGCATTCATGTCGGATGGGATCGCTCATTCGGGAATGGGAGAGCACCCACCCTTGGCAGCGTTTGAAGGGAGCGCAAGGCTGGAAGCCATGATGTTTTACGCTCCTCATTCGCCAAACTCACGACATCCCTGCCTTTTCCTTCACAATGCGCCTTTCCGGGCTGAAAAGACCATTTGCCAGAACCTCGTCGCGCCCTAGATTCCAGGCTGTTCATGGTCCGTCCAGCCACCAGCATTGCCATTCGAATTAGCCGCGGGCTCCTCTGCGCGTAACGCAGCCTTTGGAGTCCGTCATTTCTGGCAATCGTCAGGTGCCCCAGGTGCCTGAAACGGCAAAAAGCCCCCCGCGTTTCTCCTTCAGCCGCCCTCGTTCGTCCGCGGCTTTCGTGAGCCCCCTTCCTTACAGGACGACCCCCTGACCCTTTGACCCGTTTTTGACCCCCATGTCTGTTCCCGTTACGATCTACGACACCACCCTGCGCGATGGCACCCAGGGCACCGGCATCTCCTTCTCCACTCTCGACAAGATCCGCGTCGCCGAAAGGCTCGACGATTTCGGCGTCCACTACATCGAAGGCGGCTGGCCGGGCTCCAACCCCAAGGACGCCGCGTTCTTCCAGGAAGCCGCCAGGCGCACCTGGAAAAAGGCGAAAATCACCGCCTTCGGCATGACCCGCCGTGGCAAGCTCAAGGTTGAGGACGACGCCCAGGTGCAGATGCTGCTCGACGCCCAGACCCCCGCTGTCACCATCGTCGGCAAAACCTGGCCCCTGCATGTCACCGAAGTCTTCCAGGTCACCCTGGATGAAAACCTGGCCATGATCGCCGACACGGTGGCCTACCTGAAAAAGCATGGACGTGAGGTGCTCTACGACGCGGAACACTTTTTCGACAGCTTCCGCGAAGATCCCGAATACTCCCTCAAGACCGTCAAGGCAGCCTCGGACGCCGGCGCCGACCTCGTGGTGCTCTGCGAGACCAACGGCGGCGCCCTGCCCGAATGGGTCGAGGAGGTCACCCGCAAGGTCATCGCCCACCTCGGCAAATCCGTGGGCATCCACACCCACAACGACGGCGGCGTCGGTGTCGCCAACGCCCTGGCCGCCATCCGTGCCGGCGCCTGCCAGGTGCAGGGAACCATCAATGGTTACGGCGAACGCGTCGGCAACTGCAACCTGATCACGGTGATGCCCAACCTTCAGCTCAAGATGGGCATCGACCTCGGCATCGACCTCACCCGCCTGCGCGAACTCGCCTACTTTGTCGACGAGCTGGCCAACGTGCCCCACGACATCCGCGCCCCCTACGTCGGCCTCGCCGCCTTCACCCACAAGGGCGGCCTTCACGTTCATGCCGTGCAGAAGCTTGCCCGGACCTACGAACACGTGGACCCGGCCCTGGTTGGCAACGAGCGCATCATCACCATCTCCGACATGTCCGGCCAGTCGAACGTGCTGGTGAAGGCCGAGGCCATGGGCATCCCACTCGCCAAGGGCTCCCCGGAGGTGAACAAGGTTCTGGCCGAGGTGAAGCGCCTCGAAAGCGAAGGCTATGAGTTTGAGGCCGCCGAGGCCAGCTTCGAGCTGCTCATCCGCCGCCAGCTCGGCCGCGAAATCCGCAGCTTCGACCTCATCGAATATCACACCACTCACCGCCACCACCCGCACAACCACATCGAAACCACCGAGGCCACAGTCAAGATCAGTGTTGACGGCAACGCCGAATACACCGTGGACGAGGGTGACGGCCCGGTGAACGCGCTCGACAAGGCCCTGCGCAAGGCCCTGCTGCCCCACTTCCCCAAGATCGCCCGGGTCCGCCTCGAGGACTACAAGGTGCGCATCATCGACAGCGGCACGGGCACGGCGGCCAAGACCCGCGTGCTCATTGTCAGCAGCGACGGACTCCAGACCTGGGGCACGGTCGGCGTCAGCACCAACATCATCGACGCCTCATGGCAGGCCCTCGTGGACAGCCTGGAGTACTTCCTGATGAAGCAGGACTGAGCCAGAATCCGGCCGGCTTTCTTCGGGCGCCCCGGCGCAAGCCTTGACCCTGGCGGCGGCACTCGCCACGCTGTCGCCCGTTCATGTCCAAACGCCTCTTTCTCCTCGATGGCATGGCGCTGCTTTACCGCGCGCACTTTGCCTTCATCAAAAACCCCATTCGCACCAGCGACGGCGTCAACACCTCCGCCCTCTACGGCTTCGCCAACACGCTCCTGGACATCATCGGCAGCCAACAGCCGACCCATCTCGCGGTTGTGCTCGACACCTCGGCGCCGACGCCGCGCCATGAGATGTTCCCGGACTACAAGGCCCAGCGCGAGGAGATGCCCGAGGACATCGCCACCGCCATTCCGCTCATCCACCGCCTCTGCGCGGCCATGCACATTCCACTCATCACCAAGGACGGCCTGGAGGCGGACGACATCATCGGCATCCTCGCCAAACGCGCGGAAAAGGACGGCTTTGAGACCTTCATGGTCACGCCTGACAAGGACTTCGGCCAGCTCGTCTCCGATCGCATCAAGATCTACAAGCCCGGCCGCCAGGGCGGCGATGTCGAGATCCTCGGCGTGATGGAGGTCTGTGAACGCTGGGGCATCGAACGCCCGGAGCAGGTCATCGACATCCTGGCTCTCATGGGGGATGCCGTTGACAACATCCCAGGCATCCCCGGCTTCGGGGAAAAGACCGCCACCAGCCTCATCCAGCAGTTTGGCAGCGTTGAAAACCTCCTTGCCAGCGTTGCCCAGCTCAAGGGCAAGCAGAAGGAAAAGGTGGAGCAGCATGCCGACAAGGCGGTGATGTCCAAAAAGCTCGCCACCATCTTCACCGACCTTCCCGTCGAGGTCGCCCTGGAGGATCTCGCGCTCAAGGGCCATGACTCCCCCGCCCTCAAGGCGCTCTTCACCGAGTTCGAGTTCAACGCCCTGGGCCGCCGTGTTTTCGGGGACGAGTTCAAGGCGGGCCGCGGCCGCATGATGGCCAGGGAGGAGAAGCCTGCGGAAGCCCCTGAAGGCGGTGATCTCTTTGCATCCGGCGAGCAGACGGCACCGGCCGCCCCTCACCTGCGCACGATCGCCGACACCCCGCATCAGTATCACCTGGTGCGCTCCGCGGAGGAGCGAGCCAGCCTGATTGCCGGCCTCAAAAACCAACGGTCCTTCTGCTTTGACCTTGAAACCACCTCCCTGGATCCCCGCGAGACCGAGATCGTCGGCATCGCCTTCTCCTGGCAGGCCGGCGAGGGCTGGTTTGTCTTCTTCCCACGAGACCAGACCGAATCCGCAGGCGTCCTGGAGGAGTTCCGCCCCGTCTTCTCCCGTGAAGGCGGCGAGAAGGTCGGGCATAACCTCAAGTTCGACATCTCCGTGCTGCTTGCCAAGGGCGTCGAGGTCGCAGGGCCGTTCTTCGACACGATGATCGCCCACTCGCTGATCGAGCCCGACCAGCGTCACGGCATGGATTACCTGTCGGAAGCCTACCTCGGCTACACGCCCGTCCCGATTTCCGCCCTCATCAACACCGACAAGGAAAAGGACCTCTTCAGCCCGCAGAGCATGGCCGATGTCGCCGAGGCCGATCCGCAGAAAATCTCCGATTACGCCGCCGAGGACGCCGACGTCACCTGGCAGCTCGCCGACAAGCTCCGCCCGCTGCTGCCCATACACGGCGCCGAGCGCGTCTTCCATGACATCGAATGCCCCCTCATCCCGGTGCTGGCGCGCATGGAGCACATCGGCGTGAAGATCGACGTCGCCGCGCTCCGCGAATTCGGCCTGCAGCTTGAAAAGCGCGCCCATGAACTGCACCACCGGATTCAGGACCACGCGGGAACCCCCTTCAACCTCAACAGTCCGAAGCAGCTCGGCGAGGTGCTCTTTGAAAGGCTGAAGCTCATGGAGAAGCCGAAGAAAACCGCCACGGGCCAGTATCAGACCAATGAACAGGTGCTGCAGTCGCTCGCCGGCCTGCATCCGATCATTGGAGAAATCCTGGAATACCGCGAGGTCACCAAGCTGAAGAGCACCTATGTCGACGCGCTGCCGGAATGCGTGTCCAGGATCGACGGCCGAGTTCACACCACCTTCCATCAGCTCATGGCCGCCACCGGCCGCATGGCCTCGAGCAACCCGAATCTTCAGAACATCCCGATCCGCTCGGACTCCGGCAAGGAGATCCGCAAGGCCTTCGTCCCGGGCATGACCGGCTGGGTGCTGCTCAGCGCCGACTACAGCCAGGTGGAGCTGCGCGTCATGGCCGCGCTGAGCGAGGATCCTGCGATGATCGAGGCCTTCCAGCAGGGCCAGGACATCCACCAGGCCACCGCCGCCCGCGTTTATGGCGTGCCGCTCGACGGCGTCCTGCCTGAGATGCGCCGCACCGCCAAGATGGTGAACTTCGGCATCATCTACGGCATCAGCGCCTTCGGTCTCGCCCAGCGTCTCGGCATTCCGCGCGGCGAAGCCGCGACCATCATCGACAACTACTTCAAGCAGTTCCCCGGCGTGCACCGCTACATGGAGGAGATCGTCCGGGACGCCAAGAAGCACGGCTATGTCGAGACCATCACGGGCCGCCGGCGTGTCATCCGCGACATCGGCAGCGCCAACGCCACCGTTCGCGGCGGCGCGGAACGCATGGCGATGAACACGCCCATCCAGGGAACCGCCGCCGACATGATCAAGCTGGCGATGATCCGCATCGAGCACGCCCTGCACGAGGCGGGGCTGAAAACCCGCATGCTGCTCCAGGTGCATGACGAACTGCTATTCGAGGTTCCCGAGGCCGAGATCGAACAGGCGCGCAGCCTCATTCTTCAGCACATGCGCGACGCCCTTCCTCTCGGCGACGTGCCGGTGGAGGTTGAGGCAGGCACCGGCACCAACTGGCTCGAAGCCCACTGATCATGAACGCCCTGCTCATTCATGCCGATGGTCGC
>JBIIRD010000149.1:0-5273 GCA_044341745.1 Prosthecobacter sp.
AACCACCGGAAACGAATGATCCCGCGTTTCCGCATCTGGGATGCGCCCCGGCAGGGGCGCGAGAAGTGTGCGAGCGTTCATGGGCGTTGTGGGCCTGGCAGGGGCAGCGTGGCCTTCTCGCGCCCTTCCAGGGCGCGCCCCTGGTTTCGGTGATTGTTTTGCCTCGTGGATCCGGTGGTTCTCGCTCGCCGAGGCTCGCTTCACCACCGGCTTATTGCTCACGTGCCTCCGGCACGCGGCTGCGGGTGATGTCGGATCTCTGGGGAGCGGCGTGGGATTCTTGTGGCAGGGCCTCTGGGGTTGTCATCTCGCGCCTTTCCAGGGCGCGTTCCTGGTTCCAGTGATCGTCTTGCCTTGGGGGGCCGGTGGTTCTCGCTCGCCGAGCCTCGCTTCACCACCGGCTTATTGCTCACGTGCCTCCGGCAGGCGGCTGCGGGTGATGTCGGATCTCTGGGGGCGGGCTTCTGGGCTGGTTCGGCAATTCACTCAAACCTGACGGCCGCCGTCCTTCTCCGTGAAGTCAAACGAGCGGGGGCGTTCCTCGCGCAGGGGAGTGCGCCCGCCGCGTCGACGACGAAACCCATCAAACGCGATGTCCGAGCCGTCGATCTTCATTTGATAGACCATCTTCAGCAGCACGCCGAGCCTGCCTTTGGGAAACCCGCCCTTGCTGGCGAACCAGCCGAGATACTCCGCGGGCAGATCATAGATCGGCACGCCGTTGGGCGGACAGAACTGCGGGCCGAACTTGCCGAACGGCATGTGCGTCCGTCCGATCTCCTCGAGATCACGCCGCATTTGTTCGGCCAGGTCGTCCACGGGTCGGTTCAGGGCACCGGGTTGGCTTTGCTGCCCAGGCACCACAGGGATTTCTCCGTGCGGACATACAGGCGGCCTTCACCGATGGCCGGGCTGGCGTTGATCGGCGCGTCCAGCTTGGTGGCGCTGAGCTGCTCAAACTTGCCCCCGGCCTTGATGACGATCAGGTCGCCCTGCTGGCTGCCCGCGAAGAACTTGCCGTCGCCCGCCACCGGGCTGCTGAAGAACTTGCTGCTGCCGGCGCTGCCATTGACACGCTCCTCGTAGAGCTGCTTGCCGGACTTGAAGTCCACCACCTTCAGGATGCCGCCGTCGCCGAGCAGGTACAGGAGGCCGTCCATGACCAGTGGCGAGGGCACGTAGGGCAGGCCCTTGCTGAATTCGAAGGGCACAGGCTTCGGTTCCGCGCCGCTCACGTCCAGCGCGGCAAACTCCTTCACGCCGCCGCCGGTGCCGAAGGTGCAGAAGTAGCGGTCGCCATCGAGCACGCCGGAGCCCAGGCTGCGCTGGTTGTAGCCGGGGTTGTGCTGCCAGTTCTTTTTGCCGGTTGCAGGGTCAATGCCCATGACGCCGCTGGCGTTGTTGGTGCAGATGACCTCGTTTTTGCCATCCGCACGCTTGTGGACGACGGGGGTGGAGAAGGTGTTGAGGCAGTTCGGCAGCTCGGTCTTCCACATCTGCTTGCCGGTCTTGGCGTCGAGGCCGACGATGCAGGCCTTCCAGGCCTGCTGCGCGGGGTCCTCGGTGTAAACCTTGCCGTCGCGCTGCCAGTCGAATTCGCTGCGCACGATCAGGACGCCATCGACGACCACCGGGGAGATGCCGGTGCCGTGTTCATGAATGTAGTCCGCCACATGGTCGTTGCGCCAGAGCAGCTTGCCGGTGTGATCCAGCGCCAGGGCCTGGATGGTGTTGCCCGTGCACCAGTTGATGTAAATGCGCTCGGCGTCGATGAAGGGCGAGCTGCTCGCGAAGCTGTTGAAGTTGTGCTTCTTGTGTTCGGTGAAGGTTTCCTCATGGCGCCAGGCCTCGGAGCCGTCCTTGGCGTTCAGCATGATGACGGCGCGCTTGCCGGGGGCGGTTTCGGCGGTCACCACCACCTTGTCCTGCCAGAGCACCGGCGAGGACCAGCCCTTGCCCAGTTCGACCTTCCAGACCGTGGTTTCCGGGCTCACCCGTTCTGGCAGGCCCGTGGTCTGCGCCACGCCGCTGCCGTTGGGGCCGCGAAACCGGCTCCAGTCCGTGGCGGCGGAGGCGGCGGTGGCCAGGAAAAGCAGGAGGCAGGAGGCGAGGGGAAGTTTCATGAGACAGGGAAATAGAGCCGCCTGAATCGTCCGCCACCAGGCCTTTCTTGCGGATCATTTCCGCCATCGTCCCGCCCCGGAGGCCCCCCGTCGCGCCCTGCTTCTGTGCTTGAACCTTTGACCGCCCGCCTCTTCCGGCTACCCTCGCCCTCCTTTTTCCCTGATCATGAGCGCCGAGACCCCTGCCAAAAAGAACTACAAAGACACTGTTCGCCTGCCGAAGACCGACTTCCCGATGAAGGCGGATCTCGTGGCGCGCGAACCCCAGCGTCTGGCCAAATGGGAGGCTTCCGGCCTGTATCAGCGCATCATGAAGCAGGCCGCCGGGCGTCCGAAGTTCATTCTGCATGACGGCCCGCCCTTCGCCAACGGCGACGTCCACATGGGCACCGCCCTCAACAAGGTGCTCAAGGACCTCATCGTGAAGTCGAAGACCATGGCCGGCTTCCACGCGCCCTACATCCCCGGCTGGGACTGCCACGGGCTGCCCATCGAGTTCAAGGTCGTGAAGGAGGCCAAGGACCTGGCCCCTGCGGAAATCCGCACCCGCTCCGAGGCCTACGCCCGCAAATTCATCGACATCCAGCGCCAGTCCTTCAAGCGTCTCGGCGTCTTCGGCGACTGGGAGAACCCCTACCTCACGCTCGCGCCCTCCTATGAGGCCGACATCATGCGCACCTTTGCGAAGTTCCTCGAAAAGGGCCTCGTCTATCGTGCCAAGCGCCCTGTGCTCTGGAGCTTCGGTGCCCAGACCGCCCTGGCCGAGGCCGAGGTGGAGTACAAGGAGAAGACCTCCCCGGCCATCTACGTGCCCTTCGCACTGATCAATCCGCCGCCCGGCCTGGAAGGCGCCCACCTGGTCATCTGGACCACCACGCCGTGGACCCTGCCCGCCAACCTTGGCATCGCCCTGCACCCCGAGTTTGATTACGTCAGCGGCTCCTTCACCCATGCGGAGAAGGGCCACAGCCTGAAGCTGATCATCGCCACCTCCCGCCTCGAGGCCTTCCAGAAGGAAACCGGCTACATGCTCGACACCACGCACGCCCCCGAAAAATTCAAGGGCAGCCTGCTCAACGGCGCCGAGGCCCAGCACCCCTTCCTGCCGCGCGGCTCGAAGATCATCAACGCGCTGTTTGTCACCGACGACACCGGCACCGGCGCCGTCCACATGGCCCCCGGCCACGGCACGGACGACTACATCGCCGGACGCGAGCACGGCCTGGAGATCCTCTCGCCCGTCGATGACGCTGGTTGTTATACCGCCGAGTGCGGCCTGCCCGATTTCGTCGGCAAGCACGTCTTCAAGAGCAACGAGGGCATCATTGAGATCCTCCAGTCCAAAGGCGCCCTGCTCGGCAACACGCCGTATGTTCATCAATACCCGCACTGCTGGCGCTCGAAGACGCCCATCATCTTCCGCGCCGTCGAGCAGTTCTTCATCCGTATCAGCGACTTCCGCGCCGACGCCCTGAAGGCCATCGACACCGTCAACTGGCTGCCCGCCTGGGGCCGCAACCGCATCCACGGCACGGTCGAAAGCCGCCCGGACTGGTGCATCAGCCGCCAGCGTACCTGGGGCGTGCCGCTGCCCGTCTTCTACGACGCCAATGGCCAGGCCATCATGGACGCCGCCATCTCCCACAAGGTCGCCGACGCCGTCGAGAAGCACGGCACCAACCTCTGGTTTGAAAAAGACGACGCCTTCTGGAGCGACCTCGTCGGCCTGCCCGCCGGCTGCCGCCGCTGCAAGGACACGCTCGATGTGTGGATCGACTCCGGCTCGTCCTCCGTCGCCGTTCTCGACCGTCATCCCGAGCTGCACTGTCCCGCCGATGTGTACATCGAGGGCACCGACCAGCATCGCGGCTGGTTCCAGAGCAGCCTCATGGTCAGCGTCGCCGTGCGCGGCGCCGCGCCTTACAAGACCGTCATCACCAACGGATTCGTCGTTGACACCAGCGGCAAGAAGATCAGCAAGAGCGACCAGGGCAGCGACAAGGCCGCCAAGCCGATGACCGCCGACCACTACTACAACAAGTACGGCGGCGACATGGTCCGTCTCTGGGCCGCCAGCGTTGACTATCAGAATGACGTGCCCTTCAGCGAGGAGCTCTTCCAGCAGACCGGCGAGTCCTACCGCCGCATCCGCAACACCTTCCGCGTCCTGCTCGGCAACCTGCATGATGAGAAGGTGGTGCAGGCTTCCAGCCTGCCCGACGCAACCAGGATGGTTGCGCCACTCTCGTACACGTTGATCGACCGCTGGATTCTCGAGCGTCTGCACGTCATCACCAGCGAATGCCTGGCCGCCTTCGCCGCCTACGAGTTCCGCAAGGTCATCAGCACGATCACCCAGTTTGTCTCCGGCGACCTCTCCGCGCTCTACATCGACATCACCAAGGATCGGATGTACTGCGATGCCGGCAACAGCCCGCGTCGCCGTGCCACCCAGGCCGCCATCCGTGAGGTCACCGAGACCCTGGTGAAGCTGCTGGCCCCCATCCTCGCCTACACCGCCGATGAAACCTGGGAGTTTCTCGGCCATGGCGACAGCGTCCATCTCGAAGCCTTCCCGCAGCCGAACCCCGCCTTTGCCGGCACCGAGGCCACGGCCGCCGTCGAGGACCTGCTCAAGGCCCGTGCTGTCATCCAGCAGGCCATCGAGGCCGCCCGTCAGGCCAAGCTGATCGGCTCCAATCTTGAGGCCAGCGTGCAGCTCACCCTGCCCGAGGCCGGCTTCCAGCACGCCGTGTTCAGCGATGTGCCCGCCCTTCAGGAGTTCTTCATCCTCAGCGAGCTTCACCTCTCCAGGGGGCCTGAGCTCGCCGCGAAGGTGGAGGTCTGCCAGAACCCCAAATGCGAACGCTGCTGGCGCCTGCTGCCGGATGTCGGAACGCATGCCGAGCACCCGACTCTCTGCGGACGGTGCGTGGAGGCGGTTTCGTAGAATCGAGCGGCACTCGAAATCTCCATCCCCGCCTAACCATTTTTACACTCTTCATTTTTTGGGTCTTTGGCATTTAGCGTGGTTGAAGGTCGAGGGAGCCGAGGAAAAAGAGGATGCGAGTTCGGAAGCGTGAGAAGAGATGAAATCCCCTGGCGGCAGATTTGAGGCTCTGGATGCGGCTGTTGAATGCCTCGCTCATG
>JBIIRD010000150.1:0-5238 GCA_044341745.1 Prosthecobacter sp.
ATGCCCAAGGAAGTCCCAAAGCCCATGTTCCAAGTTCCATGTTCCATGGCGCTCGCCGAGCCGGAGGCTCGAAAGAAATGAGCCGGTGGTGAAGCGAGGCTTGGCGAGCGAAAACCACCGGACCCCAACGCTCCCCCACGCCCCATCTTCACCGCGTCCTGGAAGGACGCGAGAAACCTTCGCCATCCCTGTGCGCACCCCCACGGGACATGGCTTTCACGCGATGGTCAGACCACGGGGAAATGAATGACCAAGGTCCAGGGGCCAATGACCAAGGAAGTTCCAAAGCCCAAGTTCCAGGTTCCAAGTTTCGAACTTCGGATTTCGAGTTTCTAACTTCGATTATTCACCCCCTCTCCTCGCGGAGCGGCACGACCTTGCGATCAAGATCATGGCTGGCGTGGATCTTCCTGACGGTGCCGCTGCGAGCACGCATCAGGATGCTCCAGGTCTCCACCCGCCGGCCAATCATCCGAACGCCCGGCAGCAGCGGACTGTCACTGATGCCGGTCGCACAAAACAGGGCGCTTTCACCCTGCACCAGGTCGTCGCTGCGCCACAATGCGTTCATCTCGCCAGGCCCCACCTCGGCGGCCACCTCGGCACGATGCTGCTCGTTGTGAAACCACATCCGCACATCCATGTCGCCGCCCAGACACTTCAAAGCCGCCGCCGCCAGCACTGCCTCGGGGCTGCCGCCCATGCCAACATACAGGTCCACGCCGCTTTCCGGCAGCGAGGGCGCCACCGCCGCCGTGATGTCGCCGTCCGTGATCATGCGCAGGGCAGCGCCGCTGGCCCGCACCTCCTTCAAGATCCCGGCATGACGCGGCCGGTCCATGGTCACCACCACGACATCCCGCACATGCTTGTCGAGGACCTTGGCGACAAACTGGATCACCTCGCCCAGCGGTCGGTCCAGCAGCGGATCCCCGCCGGATTCGGCCAGCGCCTTCTTCACCGCCGGTCCATAGGCCATCTTGTGGCTGTAAAAGCTCGGGATGTTCTTCATCGCGCACGGCGCCCCCTCCGGCACCTGCGCGGCGGCGATGACCGAGATGCTGTTCGGCGTGCCCTTGGCGATGTTCGTGGTGCCGTCGATCGGGTCGAGCGCGATGTCAAACCTCGGCGCCCCGGGCTTCCAGGTCCCCAGGTGCTCGCCCACGAAAATGCCCGGCGCATTGTCCTTGATGCCTTCGCCGATCACCACCTTGCCGCAGACGTCCAGGATGTCGAAGACCCCGTAGATGGCGTTGCAGGCCGCCGCGTCCGCCAGCTCCTTCTCGCCCCGGCCCAGCCAGTGCACCGCCTCCAGGGCGGCGTTTTCCGTGGCGCGCACGAATTCAAATTCAAGCAGGCGCTCGAGATCAAGGGGGCTGCGCAGAGGAGGAAGGCCGGAGGACATGATTCGGAGGGTTGGCGTGGGTTGGAACTGCCTCCCATGAAAGCCCAGTCTTCAAAAAACGAAAGCCGCGACATGAGGCGTGGATTGACGTTTTTTCATCCCGGCGAGAAAAAACGTGCATCGCCACGTTGAGCTCCTTCATCCTTTCCATCCCGAACCCGACCATGAAATCTCTGCCCCTCCTCCTGAGCCTCGCCCTGGCCGTCCAGGCCGCCGAACCCGTCACGATCAAGCTCTGGCCTGACGGCGCGCCGGAAAAGCCGGGCACGAAGATTGAGGCGGAGACGGAAATCCAGAAGGGCGACGGCATCCGCCGTGTCACCAATGTCACCGTGCCCACCCTGACAATCCACCAGCCTGCCAAGCCCTCCGGCACCTGCGTGGTGGTCTGCCCCGGCGGCGGCTACAGCATCCTCGCCATCGAGCATGAAGGCACGAAGGTCTGCGATTACCTGAACTCCATCGGTGTCACGGCCGCCCTGCTGAAGTACCGCGTTCCGCGCCGCGACCCGCTGAATCCCAGTGTCGAACCCCTGCAGGACGCCCAGCGTGCCATCGGCATCCTGCGCCACCGCGCCGCCGAGCTTGGCATCAAGCCGGATCGCATCGGCATCCTCGGCTTTTCCGCAGGCGGTCACCTGACCGTCATGGCGGCCCTGCATGCCAATGACCGCACCTATCCGCAGGACCCCGCCCTCGACGTGCCGGACGCCACGCCGAACTTCGCCATCCCGGTCTATCCCGCCTACCTGGTCAGCAAGGACGACACCTTCACCCTCCTTCCGGAAGTCAAGGTCACCGACAAATCACCGCCGATGTGCCTGATCCACGCCCACGACGACAAGGGCGTCACCAGCGCCAGCTCCAGCGCCCTGCTTTACCTGGAATACAAGAAGCTCGGCCTGCCCGCCGAACTGCACATCTACGCCAAGGGCGGCCACGGCTTCGGCATGAAGGACTCCGGCCTGCCCACCGCCATCTGGCACCTGCGCGTCGGCGAATGGATGAAAGCGATGGGATGGGTTGAGTAAAACCCGGGGGCGAAACTCCAAGTTCCAAGTTCCAAGTTCCAAGTTCCAAGTTCCAAGTTCCAAGTTCCAAGTTTCGAGTTTCAAACTTGATCATTGGTCCCTGGTCATGGGTCATTCCCTTCGATCTTCCCCCTGCTCCCCCCCACAGTCTGCGGGGCCAGCCGGGCTCGCCAGATGTAGCGTTGGAACAGCACCTTTACGCTCGCCGTCATCGGCACCGCCAGGATCGCGCCTAACAATCCCCCCAGCAGCAGTCCCCACACGAGGACGCTGGCGATCACCGTCATGGGATGCAGCCCCACGGCCTCGCCCACGACCTTGGGCGTGATGAACAGGCCGTCGATCTGCTGCACCACGGCAAACACCACCGTCACCGCCAGCGGCAGCGCCCACCAGGGATCCCCGGGAATCAGCGCACTGCCGCCCTGCACCGCGCCGATGACCACGGCCGGCACCCAGCAGAGCGCGATGCCCAGATACGGAATGATGCCCGCGATGCACAGCGCCAGGCCGATCAGCAGGCCGAAGTCCAGACCCACGACCATCAGGCCGATGCCAGTCGCCAGGCCGTTGATGACGCTGACGAAAAGCTGGCCGCGGAAGAAGGCGACCAGGTAGCTGTTGATCTCCGTCAGGCAGGCCACGACCTCGTCCTTGAAGGCGCTGGCCCGCAGCGGCAGGTAGTCCGACCACTGCTCCTTGATCTTCGCGCTCTCAATCAGGAAATAATAGAGATACAACGGCACGATGATGAAGCTGAGCATCAGGCCAAAGGCGCCCAGGAAACCACCGACGCTGCTGCCGATGAAGTTACCGATGCTGCGCAGGACCGAGGGCAGCGTGGTCTTCACCCAGTCGCCGGTCAGCAGGGTCTTGAAGTCGATGTTGAAGGCGGAGTCCGCAGACACAGGAGCATCGGCCGCTGGAGCTGGAGTCGGTGCCGATGATGGAGCCGGAACCGCCTGAGCCGTCGCGGTTTCCACGACCTCCACCGTCTCCGGCGGCAGGTGCGGCAGCAGCGCCAGGCCGTAGTCGCGTTCCATCCGGTCGGAGAAGTTCACCACCGCCGTCCGCGCCTTCAGGGTGTAACCCGGCACCTTCTTGGCCAGATTCGCCGTCTGATCCACCAGCTTGGGAACAATCCAGGTCCCGAGCCCGCCGAGCGCGAGCGAAAAAAGGACAAAGACGAGCAGCACGGACGACTGACGCTTCAGTCCGCGCTTTTCCAACCACACCACCCCCGGCTCCAAAAGATAGGCCAGCACGCCCGCCACCGCAAAGGGCACCAGGATGGGCTGCAGGAAGCCCAGGGTCCGCGTCCCCAGGTAGATGAACCCCACCGCCAGGGCCCCGATGACGGTCAGCGACACGGCGGTGACGGCGGTCCACAGGGCGTTCCTTTGAAAGGCAGTCGGAAGGTTTTTCATGACTTGGAGGAGACGCCGGGCTTCTGGCGCGCGCCGGTTCTAGCGAAACACGCGCAGGATGAGAATTGCAATTTGAACCTCATATTGTAGCCACCCGCTGCCCATGCTCCAGCTTCCCGACTCCCCCTTCCAGGCGCTCATCTTCGACTGCGACGGCACCCTCGTTGACTCCATGCCCCTGCATTTCCAGGCCTGGGTCGCCTCCCTGACCCATCACCAGGCCCCCTTCGCCTTCTCCGAAGACTTCTTCTATTCAAAGGCCGGGGTCCGCGAGCAGGACGTGGTGAAGGAGCTGAACCTGGAATACGGCACCCAGATCGACCCCGATTCGGTCGCCGACTACAAGGCCAGCCTCTTCGAAAAGATGATCCCCCAGGTGCCCGTCGTGCGCCCCGTGGCCGACTTCGCCCGCTCCATGCATGGCCGCGTGCCGATGTCCGTGGCCTCGGGCAGCGAGGAGCACATCGTCCGAGGCTGCCTGACCGCGAACGAACTATTGCACCTCTTCGATGACATCATCATCACCCCCCGGCTCGTCGCGCGCGGCAAGCCCGCCCCCGACATGTTCCTGCTCGCCGCCGAACGCATGGGCGTGAAGCCGCAGGACTGCCTGGTGCTCGAGGACGGCCAGTCCGGCATCGACGCCGCCAAGGCCGCCGGCATGAACTGGGTCTTCGTCCCCCGCTCGCTGCGCTGACCCAGCCGCGCCTTCATTCCGCCGCTGCCCGCCATTGACCTCCCCCGCCCCGCCGCCCACTCTCGCGCCGCACCAACCCCATCATGGAACACGTCCTCGTCATCACCCGCCAGCTCCTCGACCAACTCGGCAGCTTCCAAGGCTTCCAGCCGGAGGTTGACCGCTACCTCCACGCCATGCTGGCACCCGGCGCCAACTTCTTCATGGAACGCCCCGCCGCCGAGCTGGACCCCAGCCACAAGCAGCTCATCCCCTACTCGATCTTCCACCACAACGGCCGCTACCTCTGCTACACCCGCGGCGGCAAGAGCGGTGAAAAACGCCTGGTCGCCAAATCCTCCGTCGGCATCGGCGGCCACATCAACCCGGTGGACCAGGGTCACGACGGCCTCGGCGAATCCATGTATTACAACAGCATCGAGCGCGAGATCACCGAGGAGCTCGTCATCGGCGGCACCCACACCCAGGAGGTCATCGGCCTGATCAACGACGACTCCACGGAGGTCGGCAGCGTCCACCTCGGCGTCGTGCACCGCTTTGAACTCAGCAGCGACGACGTGAAGTCGAACGAGGACGCCATCCAGAACCTGCGCTTTCACAGCCTGCAGGAGCTCATCGACTCCCGTGACCAGCTTGAAACCTGGTCCCAGATCATCGTCGATCACCTCCAGGCCAGAG
>JBIIRD010000008.1:0-105154 GCA_044341745.1 Prosthecobacter sp.
GATTGGTAAGGCCCATCTCATCGCGCACCTTTTTCACGGCGCGGCACTCCAGCGCGAAACCGGCCTGATAACGCGGGTGGTAGTAGCGGCTCGCACCACGGAAGCCGAGCATCGGATTCTCCTCAGCTGGCTCGTAGGCTTTGCCGCCGATGAGATTGGCATACTCGTTTGTTTTGAAGTCGCTGAGCCGCAGGATGACATCCTTGGGATAAAACGCGGCGGCGATCATGGCGACGCCTTGCGCGAGTTTATCGACGAAGAACTGCGGTTTGTCGGTGTAGCCCGCCGTGAGCTTCTCGATCTCTGCCTTGGCAGCGGCATCGGCGAGCTTGTCGAAGTCGATCAACGCGAGCGGATGGATCTTGATGTAGGTGATGATGATGAACTCCATCCGCGCAAGGCCGACGCCGTCATTCGGGGTGAAAGAGAGCGCGAAGGCTTCCTCGGGATTGGCGAGGTTCATCATTACCTTGGTGCGCGGCTTACCGAGGGACTTCAAATCGGCGCGCTGCACTTCAAAGGGCAGCTCACCTTCATAAACAAAGCCGGTATCGCCCTCCGCACAGCTCACGGTGACCATCTGGCCATCCTTGAGCGCCTCGGTGCCGTGTTCAGTGCCGACGATGGCTGGCACGCCGAGTTCGCGGCTGACGATGGCCGCATGGCAGGTGCGTCCGCCGCGATTGGTGATGATGCCGGCGGCCTTTTTCATGATCGGCTGCCAGTCGGGGTCGGTCTTGTCGGTGACGAGCACTTCGCCTTCCTGAAACTGGCCGATGAACTCAGCGCTCTTGATCACGCGCACGCGCCCGGTGGCGATCTTCGCACCGACGCTGCGCCCGCTGGTCAGCACGGTGCTGCGCTTGCTCAAAACATAGGATTCGAGCACGTCGAGATCCTTGCGCGACTGCACCGTCTCAGGCCGAGCCTGCACGATGAACAGTTCGCCCGTGATGCCATCCTTGGCCCATTCCAGGTCCATCGGCGCGTGCTGGCCGCGCTTGGCGGAGTAGTGATCTTCGACAATGCAGGCCCAGCGAGCGAGTCCGAGCACTTCGTCATCGGTGAGCGCGAGCTTGGCGCGATCCGCCGGTACCACGGGGATGTTTTTCACCATCTTCCCGCCGCCGGAATCATAGACGAGTTTGAACTCCTTGCTGCCCACCGTCTTTTGCAACACAGGCCGATGCCCGGTCTTCAGCGTGGGTTTGAAAACCAGAAACTCATCCGGCGTGACGGAGCCCTGCACCACGTTTTCGCCGAGGCCGTAAGCGGCGCTGATCATCACGGCATCGCGAAAGCCGCTCTCAGTATCAATAGTGAACATGACACCGGAGCAGGCAAGATCGGAACGCACCATGCGCTGAACGCCGATGCTGAGCGCGACCTTGAAATGATCGAAACCCTTGTCCACGCGGTAGCTGATGGCGCGGTCGGTGAAGAGCGAGGCAAAGCAGCGCTTGCAGGTCTCCAGCAGCGCGGCGGTGCCGTGGACATTCAGATAGGTCTCCTGCTGCCCAGCGAAGCTGGCATCGGGCAAGTCTTCGGCGGTGGCGGAGGAGCGCACCGCGACATCCAGCGGCACCGTGCTGCTGCCCTGCAACTGGCGATAGGCCGCCTCGATGAGCGTCTGCAAATCAGCAGGCAGCGTGGCGCTGAGAATGGCCTGCCGCACCGCATGACCGCGTTCGCTGAGGTTCGCCATGTCGTGTGTGTCGAGGTCGGTGAGCGTGGCGCGGATGCATTCATCGAGTTGTGCTTCGCGGATGAAATGCCGGAAGGCCTCGGCGGTGATGGCAAAACCATCAGGCACCTTCACTCCCTTGCTGGCGAGTTCGCGCACCATCTCGCCAAGCGAGGCGTTTTTGCCGCCGACGAGCGGAACGTCATCAATTGTGATGTCGGCGAACCATTTGATGAAAGGATGGGATGGGGATGAGTTCATGCGGAGGCAGTTGGGGTTGGATTTTCGGAAAGGTTGGTCGGGAGGGAAAGGAGCTGCCGCACGGCATCAGCGGCGGCGTCGGCAAAGGGGGTTAGGGCCAGATGGGCACCCATTTCACGCAGGCTGGCGGATTCGTGATCGGAGTTGGAGGTCACGGCGATGCATCCCCGGTAGCCGCAGTCTTCGAGCCCGTGCAGCAGGATCTGATTCACATGCTTGTCACGGATGCTGTTCACCACCCAGCGGGCTTCATCCAAGGGCAGCGAGGCCAGGAAGCCGGGATCTTCGGCATCGCCATACACTGTCTCCATGCCTTTGTGGGTGAATCCCCGCAGGAGGCCGGGATCGCTGTCCACGCCCATCACATGCAGGTCGCGGCTTTCCAGTTCACGCACGAGCGCCATGCCATAGCGACCCAGTCCAAAGACGATGACGTCGACAGGCCTGGCGTTGGGTTTGGTGTTAGGGTGATTTGCTTCACGTCCGGGGTTTTTGCGCTCAAAGATCCGCAGCCAGGGCTCCAGACGCTCATACAGCGGGCCGGAGTAAAGGATCATGTAGGTGGACAGGCTGATGGTGATGAGTCCCACCAAGGTGATCACACCCATCACGCCTGCATCCAAATGCCCCAGCCTCATTCCCAAGGCACCGAGGATGAGGGAGAACTCGCTGATCTGCGCCACGGTGAGTCCGGCGAGGAAGCCGGTGCGCTTGCGATAGCCCATCGCGCCCATGATGACCATGACGATGAGCGGATTCCCCACGAGAACGAAGACCGAGAGAGCCAGCGCGTGCAGCACCTGGCCCGCCATCGCGCCGAGATCGAGGTGTGCGCCCAGATCGATGAAGAAGAACAGCAGCAGAAAATCACGCAGGCTGACCAAACGAGAGCCGATCACCTCACGGTAGGGCGTGGAGGCAATGGACACACCGGCGAGGAAGGCGCCCACTTCCTTGCTGAATCCGAGATGATGTGCTGCCGCGCTTAGCGTCACCGCCCAGGCCACGGCGCTGAGCACCAGCAGCTCCCGCGAGCGTCCCAAACGCCGCAGCAGAGGTGTGAGCACCCATTTCATCAAGGCGGCCAGAACAGCGATGAAGGCCGCTCCTTTGCCCAGCACGGCCAAGGCCTGCGCTCCCAGTGAGGCAGTACCGCCAGCCGATCCCATGGCCGTCAGGCCGATCATCACCAGGACCACGACGATGTCCTGCACGATGAGAAAACCAATCGCGATGCGGCCATGCAGAGTATCCGTCTCCTTTTTGTCTGAGAGCAGCTTCACGATGATGATCGTGCTGGAAAACGTGAGCGCGACCGCGACATAGATCGCCGGGACCACCGCCATGCCCAAGGCCAGCGCCAGGAAGAAGCCCACGACGGAGGTGAAGAAAACCTGTCCCAAACCGGTGGCCAGTGCCACGGGGCCGAAGGCACGGATGATGTGCAGGTCCAGCTTCAACCCCACGACAAAGAGCAGCAACGAAATGCCGAGCCCGGCGAGCAGGCCGACCTGATCATTGGCTGAGACCATGCCCAGCACCGACGGTCCCATGATTATCCCTGCGGCAATGAAGGAAACGATGAGCGGCTGTTTCAGCCACAGGCCCAGCGCACCCGCCACCGCTGAGATCAGCAGCAGCACAGCTATTTCGGTGAAGACATCGGAGAAGATCATGATTCAAAAAGGGTGTGAAAGGCAGAAAGTGAGCGGCTCATTCAGGGTCTGGATTTGTGGGCAAATCCCTGCCCCGAATCACCAGGACCGCACACGGCGCATGGCGGACGACCAGCTCAGCGGTGCTCCCGATCAGGGCACGCTGCCAGCCAGTGCGTCCATGGGAGCTCATCACGATGAGGGCGGCTTTCAGGCGACGGGCCAGTCGGCAAATGGCGCGGTGGGGCGTGCCCTCCACCACCTCCGCATCTCTAGACAAGCTGGCATCAAGAGACTCGTCACGCAGAGCGGTGATCTGGGCATCTGCCTGCGCTCGCAGAGCATCGATCTGCTGGTAAAAGCGGGCATACTCACGCGTTTCGGGCAGCCCCATTGGCTCCTGCACGTTCGCCAGCGTGATTTTGGCATCAAAGGTCCGGGCGAATCTTTCAGCCCATGGAAAGGCGGCTCGTGATGCAGGTGAAAAGTCTGTGGTTAAGAGAAGTTGGCCGGCCTCCAGAAGCGGAGCCTCGTCAGAGTCGTTGATGACCAGCACGGGACATTTTGCATGCCTCACCACGCGCTCTGCGGTGCTGCCTAACAGTTGCTCGATGATGCCGGACCTGCCGCTGCGTGCCATGATGATCATCTCCACGCGGCGCACCGCCGCACAGCTCACGATCTCCTCAAAATCCCTGCCGTGGAGGATTTCGGATGCTGCCTGCTGATCGGCTGCGTGCGTTTGCCTCCAGGCCTCAAGCTTCACCTCGGTGTGAGTTTGGCGTTGGGCCAGGAAGTGACTCCCAAATGCCAAAACCTCGGCCTCATCAGCCAATGGAGCGAGCACATGCACGAACGTGACTTGCGCAGCCCACTTTTGCGCCAGGGAAACGGCGATGCGGCTCGCCCGAGCACTGGCTGCGGAAAAATCGACCGGAACCAGCAAACCCAGACCGGGCGCGATTTCTGACGGAGGCGGAGAGGACATATCAATGGCGTTCATGGCGTGTCAGGGGCATCAAGTCTCACTGTCCGCCGGGTTCACCACCAGCAGCGCAGTCGGCAAAATGGTCAGCAATTGTTCTGCGGTCGATCCAAGCAGCACATAGCGCAGGTTGGTGCGCCCTTTTCTACCCATCACGATCAGGTCGGCTTCCGTCTGTCTGGCGTGGGCCACGATTCCGTTGCCATAGTTCGTCGCCTGGAGCAGCAGCGCACGGGATTCGATGTCTTGGGACGCCGCGCTCACAAAGTCGCGCAGCGCCGATTCCGTTGCCTGAAGATAGTCGTCACTGATGGCAGGCGGTGTTATCGGAACCGATGCGCCGAACGGTGCGTGGGCGTAAGGGAGATTCAGCCACGGCTCCCGCCACACATGCAGGAAGTCCACCCTGGCACCATCTTGAACGGCGACACGATGGGCCTGCGCGGCGACCTCGTGCGAAGTCTCAGAGAAATCAATGCAGGCGATGATCTTCTGAAAAGGATTCGGATGCGCTGCCCTGACCAGCAGCACCTTGGTCCGGGCTTTACGCACCAGCTTGCAGGAAACCGACCCGGCACCCAATTTTGATTCACCCGAACCTGAGATCCCCGCCACGACCAAATCTGGTTTCAGGGTGTGGATGTGCTCCAAGATTTCATGCAAGGGCACGCCCACGACAATAGTCGTTTGGCAATTGGCAGGAGCACCCGCCTGTGCCAACCAGCGCACGAGAGCTTCCTGGGCACCTTCGGCGGCAATCGCAGCCTCACGCTCAAAGCTCATGCGGCGACTGACCGCGATCATGTCGATGGCGGCGGTATCCACCACATGCAGGATGTGAAGGCTGGCTCCGTTCAGCCCCGCCAGCCGCGTCGCTTGTGCAAGCGCTGAGCGTGAGCCCGTGGAGAAATCAACGGGGACGAGGATGGTCTTGAGCGAGTTCATCTGGCAAGCGGGGTTTGAGCCTCCGCCTCCAGCCAGTGCTGCATCTCCTGCCCTTCAGGACAGCCTGCACTGATGTAGATGAAGTAGGCACGCGTGGCGATCTCCTCATGCGTGACCTCCTCGGCCACTTCGGGTGCTCCTGGAGACACAGGCGGCACGGTGGAGCGCTTGCGCACAGGTTTCTTGGTGGCAGCAGGTTTCTTGGCCTGCTTGGCAGCGGGAACGGCTGCTTTTTTAGCGGCTACTTTTTTAGCGGCTGTCTTTGGGGCGGTGCTGTCTTTGGGGGTGGTTTTCATGGTGCTGATGGATGGCGGGTTTGAATGAGTGAAATCGTCACGCCACCACGCGCTCGACCACGAGTTCGTGGCCATCGCGGAAGCGTGAGATGCTGTCGAGCGTCACCCGCGTGATCTCGGAAAGGGCTTCGTGCGTGAGGAAGGCCTGATGCGCGGTGATGAGGACATTGGGGAAGGTCATGAGCCGGGCCAGCTCATCATCCTGAAGCACCGCGCCGGAGTGATCCTCGAAGAAGATGCCTTCCTCTTCCTCATACACATCCAGAGCCACACCGCCCAGTTGGCCGGATTTGAGCGCTTCGATCACTGCGGCACTATCGACCAGCTTTCCTCGGCTTGTATTCACCAAATAGGCTCCGGGCTTCATCAGGGCAATGGTAGCGACATTGAGCAGGTGATGCGTCTCCGGCGTCAGCGGCAGATGCAGGCTGACCACATCACTCTCACCCAGCAGGGCCTCCACGCTGGTGTAGGTGATGCCGTGCTCCGCCGCCCATTCGTCCAGTGGGTGCGGATCATGCGCCAGCACACGGCAGCCGTAACCACGGAAAATCTGCGCGGTGATACGACCGATCTTACCGGTGCCGATGATGCCGACGGTCTTGCCATGAAGATCAAAGCCGACGAGGCCGCTGAGTGAGAAGTTCTGCTCCCGCACGCGATTGTAGGCGCGGTGAATCTTCCGGTTCAGCGCCATCAGCAGAGCCACGGTGTGCTCCGCGACGGCGTGAGGCGAATACGCTGGCACACGCACGACGGTGATGCCCAGCTCGACGGCTGCGGCACGGTCCACATTGTTAAATCCCGCGCAGCGCAGAGCCACCAGGCGCACGCCGAGTCCGGCCAGCTTGGTGAGGCATTCCCGGTCCAGCCGGTCATTGACGAAGACGCACACGGCATCCGCTCCCTGGGCTGAACTGGCGGTGTCAGCCGTGAGGCGGAACTCGTGATGGTGCAGGATGAAATCCGCCCCATCTACCGCACGCCCGAAGTAGTCGCGGTCGTAGGGTTTGGTGTCGTAAAAAGCAAGCGTCAGAGGTGGCAAGGTGGTTGGCATGATCGGGGATGGATATGAGGGTGAGTTTTGGGGTGATTTAATGCAGGAGGAAGGTCACGAGCGTGGCTGCCAAGCCGTAGAGCAGCATCGGCCCCACGGTCTTCTTGAGGATTTCGCCCTCGGCATTGCCAAGACCGAGCACGGAGCAGACGGCGACGATGTTGTGGATGGCGACCATGTTGCCCATCGCGCCACCGACGGATTGCAGCGCGAGGATGGTCGTGCGATTCAGACTCATCTGCGTGGCGATGGAGTCCTGGATCGGCCCAAAGGTGAGATTTGAAATGGTGCAGGAGCCAGCGAAGAACGCGCCGAGCGCCCCGAGATACGCGGCCAGATAGGTCCACCAGCCGCCCGTGGCCGCCGCGAGTGAATGACCGATCAACATCACCGACGATTCCTCTCCGCCGACCATCAGCAGGCGCACAAAAACCAGCGCACCGAGCAGCGCCAAAACGGGCTGGCGCATCCGTGCGGCGGACTCGCGCCAAACCGTCCGCGCAATGCCCGCAGGCGCGGCCAGCACTCGCCATGAGACGATGGCGATCAGCACAAAGGGGATCAACGATGGCACATAGAGCACCTGATGCGTCCAGTCCGTGTCCGTGCCGAAGATGCCGCGCAGATTGAGCACCAGAGCCGGGCTGATGGACAAGCTGCCGAAACTGCCGAGCGAAACATCCCAGGCCGGAGTCGCCGCCGTGAGTAGCCCGCGCAGGCCGAGTGCCGGAATGCGTGTGGCCAGCAGCACGAGCACCGTGGCCCAGAGGGGAAAGAGCGCCTTCACCACTTCTCGCGGGCGTGGAGCCTCTCCCGCTTCTTCCTCCACCTCCGAATCCTCACGGGCGAGACCGATGCGACGACGTGCCAGCCAGACGGTGAAAATCAGCCCGATCAATCCACCCGCGACGGCGGGAAACTCATGATCCACCAGCGCGAGCAGGAACATCGGCACCACGCTCGCCGCGAGCGCGAGGTAGATGAAGACAAGGTTACGCCGGATCTCCTGCCAGCTCACCAAAAGGCGAAAAGCCAGCAGCGGCACAAAGCAGGCCGCAGCGCTGTGCATGAGCGCAGTCTTCCATGCCACCGCGTGCAGCTCCGCCGCACTCAAGCCGAGCTGCCCAAATCCAAACCACGTCGGCGTCCCCACCGCGCCAAACGAAACCGGGACGCTATTGAGGATGAGGCAGGCCATCGCCACACGCAGCGGCGGAAAACCGAGCCCAACGAGCAGCGGCCCCGCCAGCGCGGCAGGCGTGCCGAAGCCGCTCGCTCCCTCGATGAGAAATTGAAACGACCAGCCAATGATGACCACCTGCGCCACGCGGTTGCGGGAGAGATGATTCAGCCAGCAGCGGATCGTCTTCATCGCACCGCAGTGCTCCATCGAGAGGAAGAAAAAGATCGCCCCCCACACGATGAGAATCGGCGTCAGCGCCACGAGTAGTCCCGCCACCACCGAGGCATTCACGAGAGTGGCATCGGTGCCGAACCATGCTAGCCGCAGCCCATAGGCCACCAGCGCCGCAAGCGGCAGCGCCTTGGCGGAAGGCATCGGCTTCTTCTTCGTCATCCAATGGATGAGCAGGAGAATCGGCCCTGCGGCAAAGATGAGATCAGCGGCGGACATCATTCCACTTCAGGTTTCACCACGAGCACGGAACACGGCAGCCTCGTCAGCAGGCGCTCTGCCGTCGATCCCATGAGGGTGTAGCGCAGGTTGGTTTGCCCTCGGGCACCGATCACGATCAAGTCGGCCCCCATCTGATCGGCGTGTGACGCGATGGCGTTGGCGTAGTTCGGTTCATTCATCAGCACCTCGCTGGACTCGATGCCCGGCGCGGTTTCGCTCACGAACTTTCGAAGCGTGCCACTGAGAAGCTGCCGACGCTGCTCGATGAACTCGGACGCCACCGTCGCCAAGTAGGCGTAAGGGGTCGATAACCACGGCTCCTGCCACACATGCAGGAAGTCCACCTTTGCGCCATCCTGAATGGCAATGCGATGGGCCTGCGCAGCGACCTCGCGCGAGGTCTCGGAGAAATCCACGCAGGCGACGATTTTCTGGAAGGCATTCGGGTGATTGGTTCGGACCAGCAGGACCTTGCCTGGAACTTGGCGGGCCAGTCGGTGGGCGAGTGATCCGGCACCCGCTTTGGATTCTCCTGCGCCGGTGATCCCGGCCACGACCAAATCGGGTTTCTGCGTTTTGACGTGTTCCAGGATCTCATGCAGCGGCACGCCCACGACAATGGTGCTCTGGCAACCAGCAGGTGTTCCTGCCTGTGCCAGCCAGCGCACCAGCGCATCCCGTGCTCCCTCGGAGGCAATGGCGGCCTGACGCTCAAAGCTCGTGTTGCGGCTGTCCGCCTGTGAGGACACGGCGGCAGTGTCCACCACATGCATGACGTGAAGGTTGGCTCCATTGAGCCCGGCGAGACGTGAGGCTTGTTCCAGTGCCGAGCGTGAGCCGGTGGAAAAATCCACGGGAACGAGGATGGTTTGAAGCGTGTTCATGATGATGTGTTTGGAATGTGATTGGATAAAGAAACCTTCTCAGCGCACCACGAGCACCGGACAGGGCGCGTGACGCACCACGCGCTCCGCCGTGCTGCCAATGAGCGCGTGTTCCCAGCCGGTGTGACCGTGCGTGGCGATGACGATGAGGCCGGGGTCCACCGCTTTCGCCATCTCGCACAGTGCCTGATGTGGAATGCCTTCCAACACGACGGTGGTGCTGTTGATTTCCGTGCTGAAATGCTCGCTGCGGCACCTGCGTAGCTCAGCCTCGATTTTGACGTGCCGGGTGGCCAGTTCCTGCTCCGTAAAGACCAGCGGAATCTCGCCCGTCATCGCGATGGCTGGCTGCACATTGGCCAGGATCAGCCGCGCATCAAACTCACGAGCGAGAGCGGCGGCGAGCGGAAAGGCTTTGCGTGAGTTCTCGGAAAAGTCCGTGGGCAGCAGAATCCAGCGGAAGGCGGTGGCATTCGCAGCGGGTCGGCTCTCATCCGGGCGTCCGCGCATCACGAGCACGGGACACGGAGCATGCTGGACGATGCGCTCCGCATTGCTGCCGAGCAGCACATGCGCCAGGCCCGTGTAACCATGAGTGGAGATGACGATGAGATCACACTCCAACTCGGCGGCCAGTTCCACGACCACATGAAAAGGTTTCCCCACAGCCACCACCTGCCGCACCGGCACATCGGCAGGCACATGCTCCGCCACGAACTCCGCGAGCTGATCACGCGCCGGGCGCTGCCAGTCCTGCTGAAGCCCGACGGCATCCAGCACCACATGCGAACCATGCGGCTGATGCTTCACCACATGCACGAGGGTGAGCTTCGCATCAAAGTGCCGCACCAAGTCCAGCGCGGCATGGAGTCCGTGGAGGCACGGCTCAGAAAAATCCACCGGAGCCAGGATGTGTTTCGGATGGATGGCATCAGGTGCTGGATCAGAGTTCGCATTCATAGGGTCATCATTTTTGACGCCTTACTTTGGAACTTCACGACGGGGCAAACGAGTATCCATTTCCGAGTGGAAGCATCGGTTTAACCGAATAGTCTGGCTGCATATGGACTCACTGAACTATCACCATCTCCGCTACTTCTGGGCCGTGGCCAAAGAGGGCTCCATCTCACAGGCAGCGGAAAAGCTGCATATCTCACAGCCCGCGATCTCTGAGCAGATTCGGGAGCTTGAGACTGCCCTGGGTGAAAAACTCTTCCTCCGCGAGGGGCGCGGCCTGACGCTGACCGATCCCGGAAAACTCGCCTTCAACTATGCGCAGCAGATTTTTGCGCTCGGCCAGGAGCTGACGAGCGTCATCAAACAAGGCCCCTCTGCGATGGATGTGCGCCTGAATGTAGGCGTGATGGACTCGCTGCCGAAGCTCGTCACCAATGAAATCATCAGCCCCGTTTTCTCCCTCCCGCAGACCGTGCATGTCATCTGCCGCGAGGGAAAACTGCCCGACCTGCTCGGGCAGCTTGCCGCGCACCGACTGGATGTTGTCTTGAGCGATGAATCCGCATCCAGCACCAAGAACTTCAAGACCTTCAGCCACGCGTTGGGGGAGACGGGCACCGTGTTTTGTGCGGAGAAAAAGCTCGGCTTGCGACTCCGGCGCGGTTTTCCCCGTTCACTGCACGGTGCCCCGGCGCTCCTGCCCACAGAAAACACTGCGCTACGGCGTGCGCTGAACACCTGGTTTCACGAGCATCAGATCGAACCCAAGGTCGTTGCTGAATTCGACGACCCCGCCCTCATGAAGACCATGGCGGCGGAAGGTCGCGGCTACATCGCCCTGCCGGCCGTGTCCCTGGCAGATGCCGTTTCTTGCTACAACTATCAAGTGGTGGGAAGGGCCGACACCTGCCGCATCCGCTTTTATGCCATCACCGGCAAACGCATGATCGAGCATCCCGCCGTGCGGCAGATGACCAAGGACGCGCGAGCGTTTTTTCACGGCTGAGGCCGGACTGATCGTTTGTTTTCATGGAGGTGAAACTGGTCGCGGTTCACACGCGTTTGCTTGCCACTTTCTCAGGATGAGTCAGCGTGATGCAACCCATTCCCCCCATGATCACACCGAACCAATGGAAAAAGATTCTTGTCCCGACAGATTTCTCAGAGGACTCGTTGAAGGCTCTGCGCGAAGCGCGGCAGTTTCAGCAACTCACCGGGGCGGAAGTCGTGCTGCTGCATGTGACGGAGCCTGCTTTTGAAGGCATGCGCATCCATACCAAGGCAAAGCACGATCAAATGCAGATGGATGCCCGGAAGGAACTAGACGCACTCGCAAGCGCAAACTTCAGCCGTGCAGCCTCAGTGACCACACTGGTGCAGGATGGCAGCGCGGCAGATGTCATCTGTGAACTGGCAGGCACGTTGAACGTCGAAGTCATCTTCATCGCCACACACGGCATCACGGCCTTGAAGCACTTCATGCTCGGCAGCGTTGCGGAGAAGGTCGTCCGCCACGCGCCATGCAGCGTGCTGGTGGTCAGGTAGGCACCGAAGAACAGGCAGAAGAGTCAATCTTCGAGGCAGCCACACGCGCTCATCCGAAGGCCGACGCCGGACTACAACGCGGTGCCTTCCTTCCATGCCATGCCGGTTTGCAGGCGCTGGAGGTTGTCGAGCGTCGTCCCGGCGATCTGACCGAGCGCTTCATGGGTCAAAAAGGCCTGATGAGACGTGATGAGCACGTTGGGGAAGGTCAGCAGGCGGGAAAGCTCGTCGTCTTGCAGCGGACGGCCGGAGTGATCTTCAAAGAAGATGCCTTCCTCCTCTTCATAGACATCCAGCGCCACGCCGCCGAGGTGGCCGTTCTTAAGGGCGTCGATCACGGCCGTGGTGTCAATGAGCTTGCCGCGGCTGGTGTTGATGAGAAAGGCGCCGCGCTTCATGCGGGCCACGGTTTGCTCGTTGATGAGATACTTGGACTGCGGCGTCAGCGGCAGGTGCAGGCTCACGATGTCGCTTTGAGCCAGCAGGTCATCCAGCGGCACATAATCGAGTCCGCATGTCGCGGCCCACTCAGGCTTCGGATAAGGATCATGGCCGAGCAAACGCACGCCAAAGCCGCGAAAAACCTCCGCCGTCACCTGGCCGATCTTTCCCGTGCCGATGATGCCGACGGTCTTTCCGAACACGTCGAAGCCCACAAGACCGTGCAGCGAAAAATTGAGATCGCGCACGCGGTTGTAGGCGCGGTGGATCTGACGGTTCAGGGTGAGCAAAAGCGCCACCGTGTGCTCAGCGACCGCGTGCGGTGAATATGCAGGCACACGCACCACCGCGATGCCATGCGCCTTGGCGGCGGCGAGATCGACGTTGTTAAAGCCTGCGCAACGCAGCGCGATGAGGCGCACGCCATGCTCCGCCAGCACTCCGATGCAGGCCGCATCGACGCGATCATTCACAAAGACGCACACCGCCTGAGCACCATCTGCCGATGCGGCTGTTTCCGCGTTCAGGCGAAAGTCATGAAACCGCCATTCGATGCTTTCAGCGTCCTTCGCCGCCTCGCGGAAGGCATTCTGATCATAGGGTTTCGTGTCGTAGAAGCTGAAGATCATGGCAGATGGGATCACACGATGGCGAGGGCTTTCGGCATTGCGAAGCCGGGGAAGATGCTTTTCACGTCGTCGAGGCCGACGCGTTTGGTGAGGACTTCGCTGAGGAGGGTGCGATAGTCGGTGGTGATGGCGAGGTCGGCGCCTTCGTCGAGGTGCTCGTTGGCGAGGCCGCGCCACTCGCCGTGGAGCCGGCCGCCTTTGATTCCCTGACCGAGGACCATGTGGACGCCGCCGTAGCCGTGGTCGGTGCCTTCGCTCTGGTTTGATTTGAGCCGACGGCCAAACTCGGTGTGCACGACGATGGTCATCTTCGAATGGAAGCGGCTCATGTCGTTGTAAAAGGCATGAAGGGCGCGGCTGAGCTCGCTGACTTGCTCGTTAAAACGATACTCCTGGCTCTCGTGCGTGTCCCAACCGTCGTAATCGACGGTGGCGACGCGGAGACCGGCGTCCATCTTCGCGATCTGCGCGAGGTTTCGCAGGCTTTCGCCGAGGTTGCCGGTGTTGTCGTAGCTGATGCCTTTTTCGGGCGTGTAGTCCTGCACATTGCCATCGCCATCACGCGGGAGCTTGCTTTGCAGCGCATTGATGGTGTCGAGCGTGAGCTTGCCGGTGCGGTGGATGCTTTCGCGGCCTTCGTAGAGGCGTTTGAGCAGCGCGACCTGCTTCTCATGGCCGTAGGTGAAGTTTCGCGCCTCATTCATCGACACGGCGACTTTCGAATGCAGGAGCGAGTCCGGCAATTCACCGCCGACAGCCACCGCAGGCAGCAAACCGCGTGGCGAGAGGGCCTCGATGGTGCGCGTGAGCCAGCCGCTGGCGACGCCGATGTCTTTTTGATCGGCCACGCCGCGCTCCATCATGTCCTGCGCCTCGAAATGGCTGCGCGAGCCGTTTTGCAGGCCGCAGGCATGGATCATGGCGAGATGGCCGCTGTCGTAGAGTTCCTTCAAGGGCGCGGCTTCTTTGTGCAGGCGCATGTCGATGCCGTTGTAGCCGTTTTTGAGGGCGAGACCTTCAAACTTGCCCGCATCGGTGACGCGCAGCGACTCAGGACGTGCGGCGATGTAGTCCTTGTCATTCGCAGGACCGAGGAGGTTCAGGCCATCGCAACCGCCGCGGAGGAATAGCACGACGAGGAGGTGGTCGCGGCTCTGCGGGGCATCCGCAGCGTAAGTGAGGCTGGTGATGCGGCTCGTGGCGAGGGAAGCGAGCGCGGTGGAGAGGAAGCGGCGGCGGCGCATGGGATTTATGATTTACGATTGATGACTTATGATTTGGAGATCGCCGTCAGCGCAGTTGTGGAGTGCTTTTTCGACAAGAGAATGGGGGCGGAAGAATGACGGGTTTTGGATTCTCTCGTCCCCATTCTTCTGTCGATGATCCGGGTGCTCATGAGAGAGTGAGATGTTGGCTGAATTAGCGGAGTTGATACTCCGGCGTGGCGGCGATGAGGGCGGTGAATTCGCCAAGGTGTTCGGCGAGGTCGGATTCGTCGAGGGTGATCTCGGCGTCGGGCTCATGGTGAGCGGGTTTGCCGTCGTCTTCGTATTCGCGGAACCATTGGATGAGCTCTTCGCGGGTGTGGGACTCCAGGAGGCCGGGCGCGAGGCGGTCGAGCCAGTGCTCGGCGACTTCCTGCCAGGTCTTTTTATCCGGCGGCGTGCTGCGAAGCAGATTCATGCGCACGACGTCGCCATCGAAGCCGCCGGTGGCGAGATCGTGGGCGAGCTGCCAGCGCTTGAGCAGGCTGTTCGGGCTCTGCCAGTAGTCGGCGGTGTCAGGATGGCCGGTGGGTGCGCTCCATTGAAAAAGGCGCTGGCCGCACTCGCCGAGGCGCCAGACGATGTCGCCATCGGGCCGCACATCGGCACCCGTGGCGCGGATGAAGCCGCAGAGGTGTTCGAGCGGGCGCTTGGTCTTCTGCCCAAAGCCGCCCTGCATCTCCGGTGAGAGCAAAATCTCGCGCATGACGCGCGCGATTTGATCGGGGGACTTCGCGTGTTCGCTCCACACCTTGGCGACGCGTTTGACGAGGTCTTCATTCGGCTCATCAGCGATGAAGCGACGGCAGAGTTTGCGGCTCACGTAGATGGCGGTGCCGGGATGGAAGGCTGCGAGATCGAGCACGGCCATGCCATCGGCGAGCGGCGGTTGATTGGCCTCGAGTTCGACGCCGAGCACGCGCTTCTGATACGGATCATGCCAGGGCGCGTGGTAGTGAAAACCGCCGGTCTCGGGGAAGCGCTGGTCGTCGTCATACTCCCCATCAGCGGCTGTCCAGCCGGTGAAGGCCCTCGCGGCCTCATACACATCCTGGTCAATGAAACCGGCTGCATTGCCTTCGAGAGCGCCGGGCACCTCGCGCCATTTTTTGTGCAGGTGATTCAAATAGTGCTCCGCGCCGAGCGTGTGCAGCTCGAAGAGCTCGCGTGCGTAGTTTTCGTTCGCGGGGCTGGCCTTGCTGCTGCGGTTGTTGAGGTAATAAAGCATCGGCAGGCCCTGCGCGACGGCTTGCAGCAGCTCACGGAAATTGCCGAGCGCGTGCCGCCGGATGACATCGCGATCATACGCGGGCCAGACGGCGCGGATGGTGTCATCGGCGTCGATGTTGACGTTGAAGTGATTGTGCCAAAAATCGACGAGCAGCTCCTTGACCTGCCATTTGGAATAGCAGGCGCGGATGAGCGTGGCGACCTCGACCTCGAAGGAGCAGCGCTCGACCTCCTGATACGGATAGTCGTCCTGGCGCTGGACGCGGAAAAGCTGCTCAAGCGGTTTGTCGAGCGCGGTGAGGCCGCGTTTCTCCTTCACCTTGAACTTCTGTTTTTCGGGCTTTTTGCCATCGGGAGCCTCAGCCTCCGCGGCCATCATGGCGGGCTTTTCGGCCTTCATCATCATCGCGGGAGCCATCATGCCCTCGTGCTCGTATTCGATTTCGAGCTTGTGGGAGGCGATGCGCCTCACCGCGTCGTCTTTCGCCGATGCATCTGGTTTGAGCTGCTCCTCGACCCACGCACTCCAGCCTATGTTTTCGACGCGGGCGATTTCTTCGGCGGTGGGACCAAAGGTGGCGCGGTTCAGCGCGATGTAGGCGGGTGATGGCTGCATATCAGGTCGATGACTTGTCACGGATGAGCGATCTCGACCCAGCGGGTTTTGACCGCTGTGCGGGTGGGGATTTCCCAGCTCTCCCGATGGTCGAGGAGTTTGGTTTGCTGCTGCTCGCCGGTGCTGTCGGTCCAGGCGAAGGTGACTTTCGAGGTGGTGCCGACGACGGGATAGAGCAGATGGCCTTCGGCGCGGAGGTAGCGCTTGCCGCCGGTGTTTTGAAAGCGCACGCGGATGGTGCTGGCGGTGTTTTCAGGGGTGTCGAGCGCGGCGCTCCACATGGACTGCGACCAGAAGTCCTTCGGCTCGGTTCCGCGACGATGGATGCGGCCGTCTTTGAGCAGCGGGGACCACTTTTGGCCGCCATCTAGCGAGTAGTCGATGTGATAGGCGATGTCCGGGCTGGGTGGATTGCTGGAGGCGACCTGCGCGGCGGCGTGGATGGCGTGGATGCTTTCTCCACGCGGTGTTTTGAATTCGAGCGTGACTTTGGGCGAATCAAATGCGCCTTCGATGATGCGCGGCGCGGCTTGCTGCTTGTTCGGGCCGTAGCTGATGATGCCGCGGCCGCTGGCCTCATGCACGATGAGCGCGCCGTTGTCTTTGAGACGCGGGAAGGTGGCCGGATTGGCCTGGCAGATGGTGGTGAGCGTGATGGCGGCTTTTTGGAGGTCTTCAGCGGAGGCGTGGAGGCGCAGATGATACTGGCGGTGGCCTTTGACGTGGTCGGTGAGGTCGAGGCCGTCTTTGAAGGTGCCGGCCTCATGCCAAGACGTGCCGCCATCGGTGGAGATGGAGACGGCGCAGGTGGCGCTGCCGCGCAAAACGAGGCCGTTTTTGCCACCGGGCTTGTAGATGCCCCACTCGCTGTCATCCGGCGGCGTGGCGCCAATGATGTAGGGCGTGAAGAACTCGAGCGTGACGTGCTTTGCATCGCTGCTGACGACGCCTTCGACGAAATCGGGCCGCCAGTGATACACGGCGTTGCCGTAGCGAGCCTGGCCGTCGATGTGCGGTGTGCCGTTTTGCGAGCCGTGCATCTTTTCGGGCTGATTCACCCAGGTGCGGGAGCGCTCGGGGCCGGGGATGCCTTTGGTCATGGGATTGCGGCCCCAGAAGACGAAGGTCTTGCCATCCGCGAGTCCGGGCTCGAACCAGCGACGGAGGCTTTCACCTTTGCGGAGCTGCACGATGGGCGGAGGCCCCGCGTAACCGGCGCGATACTCGGCGCTGTTGAAGGTGGCGTAGGAGGCGCCGTCATCCTTGTGCAAGCCGCAGATGAGCCAGCCTTTTTGGCGCTCAGGATGGTAATCGCGCCTCGCGAAGCGCTGATGCTGCTGCGAGATGGTGCTCTGATCGAGCAGCGATGTGCCCATGGCATCATAAATGACGGTGGAGAGATCGTGGTCGAGCAACGCCCAACGGCCGTCGCCATACGCGCCGCCTTTGAGAAAGACCTCGAAGCTGTTGTGGCCGTGCGTGCCGGTGACGCGGCTGCGGCAGGGGCCGAGCAGCGCATCCAACTCGGCGGTCCACTGCGCATGCGTGGTGCCGCAAAGGCCGAAGCCGTGCGCGAAAAGGCCGGTCCAGTATTCGCGTGTGGCATGCTGCGAGTCATTGGCGAAGCCTTTGCCCCACAGGTTTTCCTTTCCCTCCTCGCCGTGGGCGTAGTGGGTGTTCCGGAAAAACCACGCGGCGAGCGCCTTGTGATGATCGCTGTCTTTGTGCTCGCCGGTGGTCCTCACATACTGCGACCGCTGCGTGGCAGCGAGGCGGTCAAAGGAGGACATCGCGAGCTCGCCCGGATACCACGGATGATCGGTGGCGATCTGCGGGTCACCGACTGCGGCGCGCAGTTGAACTTGGGCAAACAATGGAATGATGAGAAGCAGTCTGCGAAGCATGAAGCGCGCTTTGAGTGTGGGTGACTTCAGGGTCAGTGGGAGGCTGATTCGTGCGGGGCGGTTACCAGCCGCCATGAGCGGACGATCTCGCGGTACGCCGTGTCCATGGTGATTTTTCGTTCCTTGAGCTGGATGTAGAGCCGACGAGCCAGGCTCATCTCCACGTCATAATACCAAGGCTGACCCTGGGCGCCTTCAGTGTCGGTCAGCGCCAGATGATCGAGGGGCAGGGGTGACTTGTCAGATTCCTTGGCGGCTGCCAGCACGGAGACGAGGACCCAGGCCTGCCGGGCGTCGAGATCTTCAGCGTTCATCGACATCAGCAGAGGACGCTGGGCCATGATGATGAGCCCGGCACGCCCTGAAGCATCACGCACAGCATGCGGCCAGACGCGAGTGCGCACCGTTTGAGCCTGATGCAAGAGGTGCTCCATCTGTTTGGCGGCGCCGCTGAGGCTGTGCCAGTCATGCCGGCTGAGCAGGGCGCCGTGCGGGCTTTCATGCTGAGACATGGACGGTTGCTGCCGGGGCTTGTTCCCCAGCACATGCGGAGAAGCGGCTGTGAGCAGCCACAGGGTGATGAAGGCGGGGGTTTTCATGACGGGGGTCATGCAGGTTCGCTTGTTCAGCCACGGTGCGAGGCTTTCACGCCACGGACGGCGCCATTGAGCTGACGTGACTTTCGGGCGCGGTTTTCGAGGGCTTTGAGGGCTGCGGCCTTGAGCTTCTTCAAGGCTTCATCAAAAGTGTGTCCGACGCCATGGGCCAGAACATCCGGTCCGGGAACGGCGAGCATGAGGGTGAGGTGATAAGCGGGACTGTCGTTCGCTTGCTCCTCGACTCTCACGCTGGCTCGCGAGATGGGTTTGATGCCTTGCAGGGTTTCGAGTGTTTGGTGGATGTGCTGTTCTTTGGCGGCGGTGGGTTCGCAGCCGAACCAGTCGAGTCGGATGATCATGGGTGTTAGGGGGGTGTGTGGCGGGAGATCGGCAGGGGCGGACAAGGTCCTCCTCCCCTGGGTCATTCCGGCTGGGGTTTGGCGTGCGGGTGGTGACGCCTGATCCCGCCGTGACCGGAAGTTCTTGGTCAGGAGTTCCTGGGGTATTCGTGCCAGGTGCTGTAGCAGGGCATCGGCTTGCCTTGCATGGAGGTGATGGGGAATCCTGAGCATGAACTCAGGAGCAGGCTGGCGGCGAAGGCCAGAATGAGCATGGGGGTCTTCATGGGTCTGGGTGCTGGGGGAAACCTTGATCGTGTCCCTGGTGGGGTCGGAGGCATTTCGAGCCGCCTGGATCTCGCGTTCAGCCTCGAGCCAAAATTCCGTGGTGCGTCCAACCGGCCTGCCTGCCGACAGCCAGAGCTGGTAGGCGCGGTCGCGGATGGCCGGGTCTGTCAAGACTGGCTCATCTGCGTGGCTTCCTGCCGACGGACTGCGGTTCTTCTCCCCTGGGTCGGGGGTTTCACCGACGATTTCCTGTCGCATGGAGCTGAGCCGCTGCTCGACGAAATCACGCAGGGACTCCCAGCACGACGGTGAATCCAGGCTGAAATCGCGGACCAACGGCACCCTCCAGGCGGAGGCAAGCCTGTGGGCGAAATCCTCCTTGGCCACCGACCCGTGCTGATGACGGATGATGAGCGGCTTCCGACAATGCGGCGCCTGGTAGGTCCTCTGCATCCAGGTGCAGACACTTTCAGGCAGGCTGTTTTCGGAGGAGCTGCACACCATCAGGATCGTGGCATCCTTTCCATGACGCCCGGCCATGGCCCGCACGTCCAGGCGCTCCAGGTGATGAAAGCTCCAGCGCTTCATGCAAAGGTTGGCGACCTCGCGAAACATGGTTTCCACAACCCTCAAGATCGTGCCTGCCTGCTCGCCGGCATCGTCGTCTTCATGGATGACCACGACTCTCAGGGTGGGGAGCTTGGTGCAGGGGGGTGCGGATGCACTCATGAATCCACAGTGCTCCCGGTCTCGTCATCCTCCAATGAGCAGCCCTGACCAGGTCATCTCAGCAAATCGCTGAGGGCGGCTCATCCCTGCTCCGCCGTCCAACGCGTGGCGTGGTGGATGAGCTCGGTGGCGTTGCGCAGGCCGAGCTTTTGGCGGATGTGCATGCGGTGGGTGTCCACGGTCTTGATGCTGAGATGAAGGGTGCGGGCGATCTCATGCGGCTCCTTGCCCTGGCCGAGCAGGCGATACACCTCAAACTCTCGATCAGTGAGCGTGCTGACAGAGGTGGCGGGGCCGCCCTGGCCGCCGGACATGGCATCCAGAATCTGTGAGGAAATACGCTCGCTCACGGAGATGCCGCCGGAAAGCACCCTGCGGATGGCCTGGACGATCTTTTCCGGCCCCTCCTGCTTCATGATGTAACCACGACCGCCAGCGCGGATGACACGCTCGGCAAACAGCGTTTCATCGTGCATGGAAATGATGAGGACGGGCGTTTGTGGAGCGAGGACCCGGATGTCCTTCAGCAATTCAAGGCCGCTTTTACCCGGCAGGCTCATGTCGAGCAGGACGACGTCGGGCTTCAGTTTTTCGAGGGCCTGCATGGCCTGCGCGGCATCATGCGCCTCTCCGCAGACGGTGAGTTCCGCCTCCAGGTTCACAAGGCCGGTCAAACCGGCGCGGAAGATCGGGTGATCATCGACGATGAGGACGCGCCTTCTGGCGGGCGTCTCGTTTTGCGGCTTTTTCCTCGGCATGGCGGGTTGTGGGTTGAAAGTGGCAGGTGACGATGACGCCCTTGCTGCAGCCGTTGCGCACGGTGAACGTGCCGCCAGCCATCTCGGCACGGTAGCGCATGATGCGCATGCCCATGCCCTCGCTCTGCAAGGGCCCGCGCAGGCCGCCGCCGTTGTCGGTGATGGTTAGGCCGGCGCGAGTGAGGTGGATGCGCACCTTTTTGGCCGCGCCGTGCCTCACGGCATTGCTCACGGCCTCCTGCGCGATGCGGTAGAGGTGTGTGCTGACGGCCTCGTCCTCGAAGGGCGGCGACCCCTCGCATTCAAAGAGGCACTTCACGCCAAACAGCTCGCCGGACCGTGCGGCGAGCGTCTCCAGCGCCTTCGCAAGGCCGCCCTGCTCCGGCGCCACAGGATGCAGACCGCGGGCGAGGCTGCGCGTGTGGGCGAGCGCCTTTTGCAGCAGGCCGCCGATCTTTTTCGCCTCGGCATGGCGCGGAGATTTCTCGGACTCCAGCGAGCGCTGAAGCACGTCCGCCATCATCCACGCGCCCGCGAGCTGCTGGCCGAGATCGTCGTGCAAATCCTGGCCGATGCGGCGCTGCTCGCGCTCGCTGATGTTGAGCAGTTCCTCCTCCAGCCGCAGCCGCGCGGCGATCTGCTCAGTGAGCGCGGCGGTGCGCTCCTGCACGCGCTGCTCCAGCTCCGCGTTCAGCCGCCGGATGGTGCGCTCGGCCTCCTTGCGCTCCGTGATGTCCGTGATGTCGATGATGATCATCGTCCCTTCGGGAGTCTCCACCTGGCTGAGGCTGATCTCCATCGGGAACTCGCCGCCGTCTTTTCGCAGCCCAGCCAGCTCCATGCCACGAAATCGCTCAGAGCGCGCCGGGTTTGCCAGAAAGTCCTTCCGCAGCCCGTCAAAGCGGCAACGTTCGCGCAGGGCGAGCAATCTCTCGAATCCCGTGCCGATCATTCTCCTGCGAGGTATGCCGAAAAGGGTTTCCGCACGGGCATTTGCCAGCCAGACCCTGCCTTGCCCGTCAAGGATGACGAAGCCGTCCGGAGCCGCCTCAAGCAGACGGTCAAACATGCGGCGTCCGACGTTTTGCTGCGTGATGTCGCGTGAGATCTTGGAGAATCCTGCCAGACGGCCCGCCGCATCCATCAGCGGGGAGATGGAGAGCGAGATTTCGATGCTGCGGCCATCTTTGCGAACGCGCCTTGTTTCGTAGTGGTCTATGCGCCGCCCCAGGCGAATCTTGCGGCGGAAGACGGCCTCGTCATCAGCCGCCTCCGGCGGGCGCAGCATCGACACCGGCCTGCCAACGGCTTCCGCGGCCGAGTATTGGAAAATCCGCTCCGCCCCGGCATTCCATGTCTGGATCACACCCTCAAGATCAAGGGTGATGATGGCATCGTCGGAGGACTCGACGACGGCGGCCAGCCTTTTGCGCGCCGCCTCCGCCGCCTCGCGTTCGGTGATGTCACGTGCGATGCCGCCGATCTGATACGGCCTGCCGTCCTTGCGGCCGAGAATGATGCCGCGATCCGCCAGCCAGCGGACCTGGCCGTCACGGCCGATGACGCGGTAGTGGGCTGCATAGTCGGGCTTGCTGCCGTCGAACCAACGCCGCAGCGCCTCGTGCACGGATTTGCGATCATCCGGATGAATGCACTCCTCCCAGAGTGCGGGGTTTCGATGCAGCTCATCCACTCCATGGCCCCAGATGCGCTCAAAGGCGGGACTCACGTAGGAAAAGCACGGTGGATCGAGCTCCTTGAACCACAGCACATCGCCGATGTTTTCGACGAGCAGTCGGAAGCGGGCTTCATCGGGTCGTTTGCTCATTGTGAAACAGGCTTGGTCAGGCGTCGGCGCATCAGCTTCTCCATCTCCACGAGCGCGAAGGCGCCGGCGGCCACCGCCAGGATGCGCAGCCAGGCGGCGGCATCAACGGGGGAGGTGTGGAGAAGGCGGTTCATCAAGGGCGAGTACGTGAAGCCGAGTTGCAAAATCGCCGTGAAGCCGATGCCGAACCAGAGGCGTGGGTTGGTGAACCAGCCGATGCTGAAGATGCTGCGGCGCAGGCTCCGGCAGTTGATGAGATAGGCGCTGGCGACGGCGACGACGCAGTTCACCACGGCGGTGCGTGCCTCCGCGATGCTTGACCCGCTGTTTTGTTCATGGAAAAACACCCAGTAGCTGCCTGCCAGAACGATGGCAGCAACGAGCCCGGTGCGCATGAACATGGCGAAATCGAAAATCGGCGTGCTTTGATCACGCGGCGGCCTGTTCATGATGTCGGCCTCGGGCGGTTCAAACACGAGCATGAGGCCGAGCAGGATGGCGGTGGTCAGATTCACCCAAAGGAGGTGCACGGGCAGCGTGGGCAGCGTGAGGCCAAAAACGACGCTGGTGAGCAGGATGAGCGCGAAACCCACGCTCACCGGAAGCGTCCACACGAGGAACTTGATCAGGTTGTCATACACGCCGCGGCCTTCCTCGACCGCGGCGGCGATGGTGGCGAAGTTGTCATCCGTGAGCACCATGCTCGCGGCTCCCTTGGCCACATCCGTGCCAGTGACGCCCATGGCGATGCCGATGTCCGCCTGCTTCAGGGCGGGGCCGTCATTCACGCCATCGCCGGTCATGGCGACGATGTGACCACGGTTTTGCAGCGCCCGCACGAGCCGCAGTTTTTGCTCAGGTGCCACGCGGGCGAAGACGGCGGTGCGGTCGGCGACCTGCGGCAGGTCGGCGTCGCTGATCTGCGCCAGTTCGCGACCGCTGATGGCTGGCACGTCATCCGCGCCTGCGATGCCGACCTGCCTGGCGACGGCCTGTGCGGTGACAGCATGGTCGCCGGTGATCATTTTCACGCGGATGCCCGCGGTCTGGCACTTCGCCACGGCGGCCACGGCCTCGTCCCGCGGCGGATCAATCATCCCCTGGATGCCGAGGAAGGTCAGTCCCTCGTTCACATGATGATGCGCGAGGTCTTCGGCGACGTGTGAGCCGTCACGACGACAAAAGGCGATGACCCGCATGCCGTCGGCGGCCAAAGACCGCGCCCTCTCACGAATGGCGTCCGCGTCGATCCCGACGATTCTGCCCCGGGCGTCGAGCATGTGGGTGCAGCGCTCCAGCAACCGCTCCAAGGCGCCTGCCTTGTAGATGCGGCGGCCTTCAGCATGGTCATGCAAGGTGGCACGGAACATGTGGCCGCTTTCGAAAGGGATCATGTCCGTCCTGGGCGAGCCTGCCTGGATGGCGGCGTGCCTCAGGCCGGCCTTCTCCGCGGCGACGAGCAGGGCGCCCTCCGTGGGATCGCCCGCGATGCTCCACACGCCGTCTTTTTCGATGATTGCGGAATCGTTGCACAGCATGCCCGCATGCAGGCACTCCTGCAGCGCGGGCTTGGCGGCGGGGTCGATCAGGTTGTTTTCAATGTCGTGGAAGCTCCCCCGGGGCTCGTATCCGGTGCCGCCTACCTCGAACGTTTCACCACCGGCGAAGACAAAACGCACGGTCATCTTGTTTTGCGTGAGGGTGCCCGTTTTATCCGAACAAATGACAGTGGTGCAACCCAGCGTCTCCACGGCGGGCAGCTGGCGGATGATGGAGCGGCGCCTGGCCATGCGGTTCACGCCGATGGCGAGCACGATGGTGATGGCGGCTGGCAGCCCCTCCGGAATCACTCCCACGGCCAGGGCCACGCTGGTCATGAGCATCTCGGCCACGCTGCCGTCACGAAGCAGCACCCCATAGGCGAACAAGGCGGCCGCGAGCCCGAGAATGACCCAGAGCAGGATGCCGCTGAAGCGGGCGATCCTCCGGGTGAGCGGCGTGGAAAGGTCCGCCGCCTCGGCGATGAGAAACGCCACGCGCCCGGTCTCCGTGCGGTTCCCCGTGGCCCATACCACGCCCGTGCCGCTGCCTGCGGTGACGAGCGAGCCTGCGTAGGCCATGTTGGCACGATCGCCGAGCACAGTGTCCGCCTGCAAGGGATCCGGCCGCTTGTTTGCGGGCACCGATTCGCCGGTGAGCGATGATTCGTCGATCTGCAGGTTTTTCGTCTCGAGCAAACGAATGTCCGCCGGCACACGATCACCGCCGGCGAGCATCACGATGTCACCCGGCACGAGCTCGGTGCTGTTCACGCGCATTTTTCTGCCATCGCGCTTCACCACCGTCTCCGACACCACCCGTTTCATGAGCGCCTCGAGCGCATGTTCCGCCTTCGATTCCTGTAGAAAGCCGACGATGGCGTTCACAAAGACCACGATGAGAATGACGGAAGCATCCACCCATTCTCCAAGAAGGCCCGTGACCGCCGCCGCGGCGATCAGCACTAGCACCAGCGGAGCCGTGAACTGCCGCATCAAGCGCAGCCAGCCCGGCGTGCCAGCGCGCACCTTCACGAGGTTTTCACCATGCCTGAGAAGCCTCTCCGCCACCTCGTCATTGGTGAGTCCGTTTTCAAGGGAGCCTCCCGTGAGGCGCAGAGCTTCACCGGGGGCAAGATCGTGGGCAGTGGTCGCAGTCAATAAAACGAAAGACATCAAGAAACGAGCGGCAGGCAATCAGCAAAAGGATGAGGAGCCCGGGGCGCTCCCAAAGCAGCCCATTGTTCCATGCCGTGGCGTTTTGCTGATGCTGGCATGCCCGCGCCCTGCGCGGCCGTCTGCTGTCAGGCCGGCCCACCCCTCGGAGCGCGTGCCCAGCCGGCTGAAGCGCATCACCAGCGCCACGAGCGAGGCTTTCAACATCCGCAACCACAGCTTGAAGGCCGCCGCCAGGGTATTCACCGCCTTCCCCCGCCTCCGCACTCGCATGTTCCTACTGCTTGATCGCCAACCATGCTAATGAAACGCCAAAGCCCCCTGTTTTCACAGCCCGGCTGGCGACCGGCGTCCGGCTGATTGTTGACCATAAGAGGATGTTCCGCGCCCTCACGGGTGCAGACCGGCTGAATTTCCTTGGAGAATTCAACAGGCTGATGGCGCCCCTGCTTCATGGCAAACCAAGGTCGGAATCCTGCGAAACGCTTTGCTGGCAACCGCGATTGTGCCTGAAGGAAAACCCGCAAAACGGAGTTTCATACATGGACGAAACACCCGCACAATCCTTCGGGATGAGCGGCTGTGGCGCATCGCATCCGTTGGTGCCGGTTCGCTCAGGCCCCGGCCAAGGTTCTTGAACCCTCTGAGCCGGTGATTTTAGCCGACACTTCTGCATGACCTTCCCCCACATCTCGAAACCACTCCCCCGCCGCCAGTTCCTGCGTGGAGCAGGGGTGTTATTAGGTTTGCCCTTCTTCGAGCAATCCATCGCACGTGGAGCGTCTACGAAAGCTCCGCGCCGGATGCTCATCATCTCGAACAACCTCGGGTTTCTGCCGAAGCCGTTTTTTCCGACGACCGCCGGGCGTGATTATGAGCTGACGCAGACGCTCGCGCCGCTGGCGGAGGTGCGGAGCGAGTTCAGCATCTTCAGCGGCATGTCGCACCCCGATGTGAATGGCGGGCACAGCGCGGAGAACTGCTTCCTCACGGCCGCACGCGGGCCGACGAAGAGCGGGTTTCGCAATCAGATCTCGCTCGACCAGTTCGCGGTGGAAAAGCTTGGCCAGCTCACGCGATTTCCCACGCTGAACCTCGGCGTGAACATCGACAAAGCGAACCGCAGCCTCTCCTGGACACGCGACGGCGTTTTGCTGCCCGCCGAGGACAGCGCGCCGGCTTTGTTTCGACGCATGTTCCTTCAGGGCGATCCGGCGGCGGTGAAACGACAGCTCAACGCGCTCGACGAACGCGGCAGCATCCTCGACACGCTGCTCGATCACACGAAGAAGCTCAGTCGCGACCTCGGCAGCGACGACCGCTCGCGCCTCGATCAATACCTCACCTCCGTGCGTGAGGTGGAGGAGCGCCTGCTCACCGCCCGCGAGTGGGAGCTGAAGCCGAAGCCCGTCACGAAGCTCCCCGAGCCCGCCGACATCCAGGACAAGAAGCGCATCTTTGAAAAGCTCGACCTCATGCTCGCCATGGCGCAGCTCGCCTTCGAGTCCGACTCCACGCGCATCATCACGCTCATGGTCGATGCCTTTGCGACGCCTGCCTTCAAGATCGACGATGAAGAAAGCACCACCGAAGGCTACCACGGCCTCAGTCATCACGGCCAAGCTCCCGCGAAGGTGAAACAGCTCGAAGACGCCGACCGCCAGCAGATGGTGATCTTCCGCAAACTCATTCAAAACCTCGCCGCAAAGCGTGAAGACGAGACCCGGCTGCTCGATCGCACGATGGTCATGTTTGGCAGCAACATGGGCGATGCCAACAAGCACGACAACACCAACCTCCCCATCCTCCTCGCCGGCGGCGGTCTCAAACACGGCCAGCACCATGCCTTCAAGGGCGACCACGACAAGCCCCTGTGCAATCTGTTCGTGTCCATGCTTCAGCACCTGGGTGTCGAGACAGACGCGTTTGGATCAAGTACGGGCACTGTCGTTGTTTAACCTGAACTGACCATGCGCATTCCTGTTTTCACCCTGGCGCTTCTCGCCGGTTTTTCCTGTAGCCACGCTCAGTCTGTTTTCACCGCAGAAAGCGTCCCGCAGTCGGTCGCGGAACTGTGGGCGGATTTTGATCCGCGCCGCGATCCCATCGAGACGGAGGTCATTCGCGAGTGGAAGGAGGACGGCATGGTTTTGCGCCATGTGCGCTACTTCATCGGCAGCTTCAAAGGCAGGCCGGCACGCATGGCGGCGGTGTATGGCTTTCCCGAAGGCACGAAGGAGAAACTTCCGGCCGTGATGCACATCCATGGCGGCGGCCAGCGCGGCTCGGTGAGCGAGGTGAAGCTGCTCGTCGCGCGAGGTTATGCGGCTCTGTCAGTCAATTGGGGCGGTAGCGGCAATGGGAAAGCGCCCTTCAACAGTTGCGAGAAGGCTGAGGCCGGTGATCCAAACACTGATTGGGGGGCGGTCGATCCCACGCAGCTGAATGCAGGGCGCTACAGCTCGATTTTGCCCGGCCCGATGCAGCTCTTCGAAGACCGCGAGCACCCGAAGAACAACAACTGGTATTTCCTCACGCTCGGCTGCCGTCGCGGACTGACGTTTCTCGAACAGCAGCCAGAAGTCGATGCGAGCCGCCTCGGTGTGCATGGTTACTCGATGGGCGGCAATCTCACGATGTATGTCGCAGGCACCGATGATCGCGTGAAGGCCGCCGTGCCGGCAGTGGGTGGTCAAGGCTGGCGCTGGCAAGGGCGAGATTACCTCGGCGGCAAGGCGCAGCAGGAGCAGATCAAGGGCGACATCGAGGTCTTCAAGCGCACGCTGAGCTTCGAAAGCTATTCGCCGCGCATTCACTGCCCGGTTTTGCATCGCAGCGCCACGAACGACTTCCACGGCTGGATGGACGACGTGTATCGCACGAACGCACTCATCGAAAAGCAGCCCACGCGCTACAGTTGGGTGCCACACATGAATCACCGCCTCACGCCGGAGGTCGCGATCACGATGCCGCTGTGGTTCGATCACTATCTCAAAGGCGGCCCCGCTTTGCCAGAAACTCCGCAGAGCGAGCTCCGCCTCAAATCGAACGACGATGTGCCCATGCTGCGCGTGCGGCCGGATGCGAAATCGCTGCCCGTGGCCCGCGTCGAGATCTTTTACAGTGTCGATCCCGATCCCCGCGCTCGCTTCTGGCGCAGCGCCGAGGTTCATCACGAAACGGAGGGCTACATCGCCCAACTGCCGCTGCACGTGCTCGACACGCCGCTGTTCGCCTTCGCGAACGTTTACTACACGCTGCCGAAGCCCGAATCGCTTTCGCAGATACCCGGCAACTCCAAACCTGTCACTGAGCTCTGCATCAGCAGCCTGCTGCACTCGCGCAGCGCCGCCGAGTTGAAAAAAGCCGCTCCCCAACTCACCGCCAAGCCCTCGAAGCTCATTGAAGACTTCACCCACGGCCAATGCGATTGGTATGCGCTCAATGCGGGCAATCTCACGCATCAGCAGCTGTGGACGCGCAAAATCACCGATCCGCTTTGGCGCGGCCCGGAGGGCGCCAAACTCGCCCTCACGCTCAAAATGCCGCAGACCAACCGCTTTCACATCATCCTCGAAGAAAACGAATGGCGCAGCTACCGCGGCCCGCGCCGCACCTTCATCTGCAGCCGCGAAATCCCCGGCTCGGAAGCCCCGCAAACCCTCACGCTCGATTTGAAGGACTTCACTTCCCCCGAAGGCTCACCCACAAGCTGGTCAGAACTTGACCAGCTCGGCCTCTGCGCCCACTTCGTCGCGAAAGGCGCCAGCGCGAGCGATGCCCCGCTCTGGAAAGGCCCCGCGCCCGAGTTTTTGAAGCTGGCGTGGGAGTGAGCGGCTTTTCCGTGCCCCCAGGCGATGATCAACAAAATCTTGAGGTGCTTCGCTTCAACTTGTTGTACGAATCTGCGGTTTGGCCAATCTGGCAGCGCGGACTCACTGCGCTTGAGATGCGCCCATTACGGATCAAATCTTGACCTAGCATGCGAATCCAATCTTTGCCCCTGAGAACGCTCTTTTCATTCACGGCCCTGATGGCGGCCACCGTCAGCAGTTTCAGCGCCGAGCCGGCCGCCATCGGCCTCAATGCGAATCAGATGTCCATTGCGACAGGGCAGCCCTCGTTGGTCGTGATGTCGAAGGGATCGACGCACCTTCCGGTGTGGTCGTTGTCCGGGGGCACGGCGGGGCAGTCGGTGGCGGGAGTGGTGACGGGGCTGCCGGGGGATTGTGCGGCGGTGAAGGTCGAGATCGTCGTGGTCACGAACGAGGCGACGACGAGCGCGGAGTTCAATGATGTGTATCGCGTGCATCTTTCGCAGCTCGCGGATGGCGAGGACGTCACGGAGCGTTATGTGCTGGGTGCGCCGGTGTGCACGGCCCTGCCTGCGGCGCCGTTTGTCACGCGCACACTTCTGCTGGAGTCGCATTACACCGTGGATCCCTCCGCGCCCTTGTGGGTGCGCATCCAGCGCGAGCCGACCGACCCGCGTGACAACTTCACGCGACCCACGGGCCTGGCGATGGTGAAGGTGACGCCGGTGCCGGCGCTCGCGGCGCCGCGCGTGGTGCAGGAGGCGAAGGGCTACAACTCCTGGCCGATGATCCAGGCCCTGGGTGACAAGCTGGTCTGCGTGTACAGCCGGGGCGCGGGGCATTCGATCGGTGATGACGAGCGCGCCGTCTTTGCCCGCACGTCCGTCGATGGTGGCAGGACCTGGTCGGCGGAGACGGTGGTGGCCAACACACCGGGCTATGGCGAGGTCGAGGTGGGCAAAGGGATCGACACCGACGGCGCGATGCTGCTCTGGGTGCGCCGAATCGGCCAGGGGGAGTGGCTGCACGACCTCTATCGCAGTACCGACGGCAGCAAGTTCACGCGTGTCGCGACGCCGAAGCTTGAGGTGAGGCCGATGCAGATCACGGACGTTTTTGCCGTGCCCGGAGTCGGGCTCATGGCCCTCTGGTTTGCCGGTGACTATGGCGACAAGCCGACGAATGCCTGGGGCAGGATGACCAGCGGCGACAACGGAGCCACCTGGGTTCAGACGCCCGTTGAGAGCGGCCTGACCAAGGCGGAATGGCCCACCGAACCGGCTGCTGTTTACCTGGGCGATGGCAGGATTCTCGCCATCGGCCGAACCGAGCTGGGTGGCACGCAGTTTCAGATGACCTCCACCGACCATGGCAAGACCTGGAAGCGTTCGTCCACCAACATCGGCGATGTCACCGCCTCCACGCCGAGCCTGGTCCTGGATCCAAAAACCGGCCTTCTCAGCAATTACTACTACCATCGCGGAGCCGGTGTGCTGCGCCGCCGCGTCGTCGATCCCGCCCGCGTCTTTGATCATCCCGACCGCTGGCCCGTGTCCGAGCCCGTCGCGACCGGCAGCCGGGTCACCTTTGATGCAGGCAACGCCAATGCGACGGTCATCGGCGACAGGCACTACGTCTCGTTCTACTCCGGCAAAGCGCCTGACACGGGGGTCTTTGTCTCGGAGGTCGCGGCGCCGGCGGCGCGGTGATGCAGGCATCCCGGAGCCCTGCATCCGTCTGCCGAAAGCCCTGGTCTGGCACCCGGTCTGCGGATGCCGGAAGCGCCAGATTCAGTCCTGCACACTCGTTGTTATCCTGACATGCCACGCCTTTTCATCGTCCTTCTTCTCGCCTCCTTCAGCCAGGCCGCCGAGCCGTTTCATGAAAGCTTCGGGCCGGGCTTCGAGGCGAAGCGGTTTCTGACACCGATCCCGAACAAGAACACCAGCGTGCGTGACGGCGTGCTGTGGACGCGTGGATCCAGCGGAGGCAAGTATCCGCCCATGGTCTATCTGCCCGTCGATGGCAGGGACCTGACGATCTCCTTCCGCTACCGCCATCTCGCGGCGGGCGGGTGGCTGTGGTTCTTTGTGGATGGCGATGACGGCTTCGGCAGCGAGGACCACATGCTGCGCGTCAAGCTGCTGCGTGAGGGCGTGCAGCTGCAGGTGGATGCGCATTCAAAGGATGCCAGCCATCCGAGCCGGCAGAAGACTGGCCGACCGGCTGATCCCAAAAGCGGCGCGTTTCGCCTGAACGAGTTCCTGCCGCTTGAAAAGGTGGATCTGACCGCCGGTGCCTGGCGTGAGGTGAAGCTTGTTTTTCGCGGCGAGGAGGTGGTCATCACCCTGGACGGGCGGACCTGGTCCAAAACGCTCAGGCGTGCCAACTTCAACGCCACCAAACGCAAGCTGCTCTGGATGCAGAACGGTGGCGAGGCCGGCATCGAGCTGGATGACATCCATGTCAGTTTAACCCTTCCATGAAGAGGTTCATGCATCTCCTGGCGGCCTGCGTTCGCTCAATCCTGCATGGCGGCTTGTGTTTCGTGGCATGGGCGATTGTGGCTGACTGCTCCTCGTGGGCCGCGGAACCGCCCAACCTGATCCTCGGCACGCAGGCGATCGGAGGACGCTACCACTTCACGCAGGACGAGCCCCTGCTGGAGAGCGCCAGGCTCATCGCCGGGCTTGGGTCGGGCATCATGAAGTTCTCGATCTCCAAGCAGGCCTGCTTTGGCAAGGCGAAGGTCAATGTGCGGGAATGCGATCCGGGTCTGAAAACGCTAACGGACATTGCCGAAAGAGAGCCGGCGCATCGCGCGGTGCTCGACATGCCGTTCACCCAATTTTTCCTCTGGGCCTATCCCCTCACCACGCATGGCAGTGCGGGCACCTTCAAACCGGCGGAGCGTGACCTGGAATATCGCGAGATTCATGACCTTGCCGCGCATCTGCTGCGCACCTACAGCGGCACCGGCAAGAAATTCTACCTCGGCCACTGGGAGGGCGACTGGCATCTGCGGCCGCACTTTGACCCGAAGCAGCCCTTTCCGGAACACTTTGGCGAAAACTTCATTGCCTGGCTCAAGGTGCGCCAGCAGGCCGTGGATGATGCGAAACGTGACACGCCGCATCAGGATGTGGAAGTCTGGCACTACACCGAGGCGAACCTGGTCGAGCCCTTCCTCAAGGGCGGCCAGTGCCTGACCAACGACATCCTGCCGCAGGTCGATGTCGATTTCGTCAGCTACTCCTCCTACGACAGCCTGCAGCGGGGCATTCGTGAGGATTTGTTCGCCACGCTCAACCACATCGAGTCCAGGCTGAGGCCCAGGCCCGGCATCACCGGCAAGCGTGTCTTCATTGGCGAATACGGCTTCCCAGCCCGGCGTTACACGCCCGAGGATCAGAACCGCAAGAGCATTGAGGTCATGCTTGCCGCCATGGAATGGGGCTGCCCGTTTGTGCTTTACTGGGAGCTTTACGACAATGAGGGCACCCCTGAAAAGCCCGGCGGTTTCTGGCTCATCGACGAACGGAACCAGAAGCAGCCGGTCTGGCACACGCACCGTCGCTACTTTGAATGGGCGCGCCAGCACGTGCGCGAGGTCGTCATGAAGAGCGGGTCGCCACCGGATGATGCGGTTTTTCGCAAGGCCGCGGCGGCCTACCTCCGGCAGGAGCTTGAAAAGCTGCAGCCCTGAGGGCCTGCGTCCGGTCCGAGGCGCCTCCGACCTCCTGACCCAATGCTCCTGGGAAAGCGCATTCTGGGCGAACAAGCCCCTCCTTGAAGCGCGTTTAGGCCACATGAGCGTGCGAATTCTTCTCCTGGCCGTTCTGGGAACAACGGGCTGCCTTCGTCCTGCGGGAGCCGGGGAAGTGGAGCCCCAGCCCTTCCTCGCCGCCGCCCAGCGGCTCATCGAGGCGACGAACTTCCTGGGCACGCCCTTCACGGCGGCGGAGATCGCCACGCTCAAGGAGGCGGTTGCCCGCAACGATGCCGAGGGAGTCGCCAGGGCCCGTGCCGTGCTGGATGACCACGCCCTGTTTCATGTCACGATCACACCGGAGCAGCGGGTGAAAGTGGAGCGCGGGGCGGCCCCGGCGGTGCTGGATGAGGCGGGCTGGCGGCAGTATCTGGTGCGGGTGGAAAACGAGGCCGGTGTCACCGCCCGGCTGGCGGTGGCCAGTCCGCAGTCGAAGGAGGCTTATGTGAAGGGGTCGCCGCCCGTGGCACCCCATGCCAGGCCGAAGGATCCGGGCGAGCCGGCGCTCTCGTCGCGCTGGCTGGATCTGCAGATGTTTGATTCACCGCCGATGCCGCCGACGCTGACCGGCCTGGGCCTCGAATACCGCGTGGTGCAGCTTTACAGCCGGGATGCGGGCAAACGCGACGCCACCTTCAGCTTCGACACCGGCCAGGGCACCCAGGACCTGGGCTTTCGCAACGAGGCCAGCGTGCTGTTTGACTGCCGGCCCGCACGGCAGGTGCGGCTCGCCATCACCGATGAAGCCGGAAAACCCTGCATCGCCGAGCTGCTCATCAAGGACCTGGCCGGGCGCGTTTATCCTTCGCAGATCAAGCGCCAGGCCCCGGACTTCTTCTTCCATCCGCAGATCTACCGGGGTGATGGTGAAACCCTGAAGCTGCCCGAGGGCACCTACGACGTCGTGTTTCGTCGTGGACCGGAGTCTCTTCCTGAAACGCGACGGATCAAGGTTTCCGGTGAGGACAAGGACCGTGCATGGAGCTTCCAGGTGAGGCGCTGGATTGACCCGTCCAGGCTCGGCTGGTGGAGCGGTGACCATCACATCCATGCCGCCGGCTGCGCGCATTACTCCGTGCCGTCGCAGGGCGTGCACGCGCCGGACATGGCGCGGCACTGCCAGGGCGAGGACCTCAAGATCGGCGCGAACCTGACCTGGGGGCCGTGCTTTGACTACCAGAAGCAGTTTTTCACCGGTGCCGAGGACAGGGAGTCGCGCTTCCCCTTCCTGCTGCGTTATGACGTCGAGGTGAGCGGCTTTGGCTCGCACAGGAGCGGGCACCTCTGCCTGCTGAAGCTGAAGGAGCAGATGTATCCCGGGGGCGACAGCACCGCGCACTGGCCGACGCTCTGCCTGAACACCCTGAAGTGGGCGAAGAAGCAGGGAGCGCTCTGCGGTCCGGCGCACAGCGGCTGGGGCCTGCAACCGCTGGCGGAGAACGACCCCGCGAGAAATCAGCCCTATAAGTTAGGCCTGCCGAGCGCCACGGACGAGCTGCCCAACGTCATCGTGCCCCCGTTCAACGGCATCGGTGCCTGCGAGTACATCGTTGATGTCACGCATGAGGTCGAAGGGCCGGACGGCAGGCCGGTGCCGGCGGTGGACTTCCTCAGCATGGTGGACACGCCGCACACCTGGGAGCTGAACATCTGGTATCACACGCTCAACGCCGGCTTCCGCACGCGCATCAGCGGCGAGACCGACTTCCCCTGCATCTATGGCGAACGTGTCGGCCTGGGCCGCGCCTATGTGAAGCTGGACGGCCGCCTCAGCTACGACGCCTGGTGCGAGGGCATCCGCGCCGGGCGGGCCTATGTCAGCGACGGCAAGAGCCATCTCATCGACTTCACGGCGGACGGCCTCGAGGTCGGCACCCGCGGCAGCGAGCTGAGACTGGCGAAACCGTCCACGGTGAAGGTCACGGTGAAGGCCGCCGCCCTGCTGGACACGCAGCCGCATCCGGAGATTCAAAACGCGCCTGCGGGGCAGAAGCCGTTCTGGGACCTTGAGCGCGCCCGCATCGGCGCCAGCCGCGAGGTGCCGGTCGAGCTGCTCATCAATGGTTATGCCGTGCAGAGGCGGAAGCTGGTCGCCGACGGCACGCTGAGCGACCTCGGCTTCGAGGTGCCGGTGGAGAAGAGCTGCTGGCTGTCCCTGCGCATCCGGGCCAGCTCGCACACGAATCCGATCTTTGTGCTGGTGAACGACAAGCCCGTCCGAGACAGGCGCAGTCTCGAGTGGTGCCTGCAGAGCGTCGATCAATGCTGGTCCCAGAAGCAGGCCCTCATTGATCCGAGGGAGCAGCAGGACGCCGTCGCCGCCTATGAACATGCCCGAAAGGTGTACCGTCAGCGACTGGCGGAGTGAGGGCCGGCCAGTCAACTGTCTGCGGCAGGGTCAAGGGTCCCGGTCATCCGGCGGGCAGAAGCCTGGCTGCGACCTGGCGGGCGATGCTCAGGAGGCGCTCCTTTTCATCCGGGCTGAACTCGTAGGGGGTCATCTTGCCGATGCCGAGGGTGCCGCAGAGGCGGCTGCCGTCCATCATGGGCACGGCGAGGCTGCCCTGGACATTGGTCTGGCGGGCGCCGGGCTTGGCGACGCCGCTGGTGTCCGTCTGGAGGTTGCAAAGCTCGACAGGCTGCTGGCGCTCCGCCGCGGCGCCGGCGATGCCTTTGCCGACAGGGATGGACTGGATGATGGGCATGAGCTGGGGCGGGATGGCCTGGGCGGCCACCAGCTTCAGGTGCCGGTCCGCCGGGTCCAGCCGGTGCAGCGTGCCGGTGGTGCAGCCAAATTCCTGGATGACCTGCTGGAGGAACTGGTTCCACTCAGCTTCGTCGCGGGCCGGGGGGGTCGGGGTGTTCATGGCGGAAAACGTGTTTGTGGGAAAAGGTCAGGGGCGCTATTCTGGCGGGAATTCTCCCCCCCACCATGAAAAACCGCGCCGCCATTCTTGGCCTTTCGTGGCTTCTGCTTGCCACCTCCTCCTTCGCCAATCCCGCCATGCAGCGGGTGGTCGGCCGCACGATTTATCACCCCGACAAATCACGCACGGAATCGCTCAGCAACCCTGAAACCCGTGAACTGACCGAGACGACCTACAGCCCGGACAACGTCGTCACGGTGCGCAAGGTGTTCCTTCTGAATGAGAAGGGCGAGCCCCTCCAGGGCAACGTCTATGACGGCCGGGGCAACCTGGTGGCGCGCTGCCAGAGCCTCTACGATGACCTGGGCAGGCGGAAGGAGGACCGGCTGATCAATCTCAACGGCGAGGTGTTTCAGCAGGTGCTGCACGAATACGGCGCGGACGGCAAGGCCCTCAAGCCCAAGGTGATCAACCTGAACGTCGCGGCGCCCAGCATCAAGCCCGCTCCCATCGACTTCACGCAGCAGCCGGGCGCTGTCGCCCCGACCCCCGTGGACGCTTCGGGCGCCTCGCGCTTTGCGCCCATGCAGATTCCCACGGACGGTGTCAAGGAGGTCGCTCCCGTCACTCCGCCCAGCGAGGAAAAGCCGAAGACGAACTTCTTCAAAAGGCTGTTCCAGAAGAAGGAAAAGTAGCCAAGCCTGTCAGGCCGTCGTTGCAGGAGCCGCCAGGTCCAGGACTTCGCGGCCGACGCGCAGGGCGGCGTCCGGCACGCTGATGGGCAGCATCCTGTCGCGCATCTGCCGGGCCAGGCGGGCGTCGTGCTCCAGCAGCCTTGCCACTGCGGCGCCGGTTTCCTGCGGCGCCGTGCTGCGCAGGGCGCAATGCCTGCTGAGCAGGTAGTCCGCATTCCCCTCCTCCTGGCCGGGGACGACGTAGTCGATCACCGGCGGGATGCGTGCCGCCATGACCTCATGAAGGATGGCTCCGCCCGCCTTGCAGACGACCAGGGTGTGGCTGCGCAGCAGGTCGGGAATCCGCCGCGTCCAGCCGATGATCTCCACGCATTCGGCAGGCATGGAGTCGGTGAAGCGGCGCAGCACATGATAAAGCCGCGAATGATGCTTGCCGACCGGAAGAGTGAGGCGGACGCCGGAAAGAAGATGGGGGCGCAGGGCCTCCAGAGTGGCGGCGACATGGCTGGCGGGGGTCGAGGGCAGGTAGAGGATGCTGGGGCGCGGAAACGGCGGCGGCGCCGGATCCACAAACTGCAGGCTTACGGGGAAGCCGGTGATGCGCACCTTTTCCCTGGCGGCTCCCATGCGGACGACCACATCAAGGGTTTCCTCATCAGCCACGCAATAGAGGTCGCTGGAATCCTTGAGCCAGATGGGATGGACGCTGGTGGAGTCCGTGATCACGGTCACCAGGGGCGGCATGGGCGCCTGCCGTCGCAGGGCGGCGAGCAACCCGGCATAAAGCGGGTAGGTGCTGACGATCAGACGAGGACGGTCGTTTTCGAGACGCCGCTTCAGGGCCAGGGTGAGCGGGCGCAGCCAGGGATCCCTGCCGGCATCCAGGTCGCCTTTTTCCAGCAGCTTGTAAACCGCCCGCCAGGCGCCTGGCAGATGGGTGATGGCCACCTGGTAGAGGCTTTTCAGGACGTCAGCCAGGCGTGGCAAAGTTTCGGAGACCAGGTCGGACACGACCACCTCTTCTCCAGGGGACAGGCGGCGCAGGGCCTCTGCCACCGAGGCGGCGGCGGTGTTGTGGCCATCTCCAAAGCCGGCGGTTAAAACAAGAATCACAGCCCCCATCGCTGGCAGGGCGGCGATGAAACTCAAATAAAAACAGAGTGCTGTCACACGGTCTCGCCGCGCCTGAAGTCCGGCATCAAGCGGACCGGGGTGGTGCTGGCGCGGCCGGTCTGGGCCAGCTCAAGCACCAGCCGGGCGAGGCGGCGGGCAAACTTCGCCGGATCCGCCGCATAGCGGGACACCTTCGGCACGACATGGTCGAGATAGGCGTCGTCATCACGCGACACCACGGCGGCATCCTGCGGCAGGCGCCTGCCGAGCCTCAGCAGGTGGGTGACCACGGTCAGCGTGTGCATGGAGCGGGTGACCAGGAAGGCCGTGGGCGCGTCACGGCGTGACAGGGCCTCATCCAGGCAGCGGCAGAGCTGGGCCGCGCCCTGCTGATGCCGCAGAACCCGCGTCTCCGCCCCGTTCCCGGCCAGCGCCTCACGAAACCCGTGCTCGCTTTCCATGTCCCCGCCATGACCCGGATCCGGCAGCAGCAGCGCGATCCTGCGGTGGCCCTTCCGTGCCAGCATCGCCGCTGCATGACGGCAGGTGGCGCGGTAGTCGATGTCCACGGAAGGCAGCCGCACATCCCCTGCGCAGGAGCCCGCCACGACCGCCGGGATGTCCTTTCCGGCAAACCAATGTTGCATCAACGGTGTCGAGCGGAAGAGCACCCAGGCGTCGGCCGGCGCACGCTGGGCGAGCTTCTTCAGCGCCGCCGAGGGCCTGGATGAAAAACAGGCCTCGGCCGCGTGAAGCTCCAGAGTGAAACCCGCCTCGGCAAGCAGCCCGCGCAGGGCGTCGAGCCAGAAGAGCACGAAGGGCGGCATCATCTGCGCCGGAACCGGCGTCAGCAGCCCGATGACGGTGGTCGGCCGTGCGCGCTGTTGCTTCGGGCCTCCGGGCAGAACCCGCCGGCGCTTGTTCTCGACACCGCTGACCAGCCCTTCCTTCTCCAGACGCAGCAGCACCGCTCGCAGGGTCGGGCGGCTGATGCGCAGCCGCAGGCAAAGCGCGCGCTCCGAAGGCAGCACGTCCGTCCATTCGCCACGACGCAGGGCTTCACGCATGAAGTCCGTGCTGTGGGTGATGAGCGAGGGGAGGTGCGGAACGGCCTGCATGACGCCATCATGCTACCGGTGGTCAACGGCTTTGACCATGGAGAAAAGGCAGGGCCGCTCCGTTATCCACCCCGCCATGAACCTGCGTTCCATCCTCCGCCTTTGCGCCCTGCTTTCCAGCGCCGCCCTGCCCGCCGCCGAACCTTACCTGGAAAAGCAGGACCTCTTCATCACCGGCGAGGACCCGGCCTACCAGCTTTACCACATCCCCGGCATCGTCGTGACAGCGAAGGGCACCGTGCTGGCCTGGTGCGAGGCGCGCAAGCGCGCCGCCGGGGTCAGCGACTGGGATGACATCCGCATTCTGCTGCGCCGCAGCACCGATGACGGCAAAACCTGGAGCGCCCCGCGCAGCATCGCCCAGGTGGACGGTTCGAAGGCCAAGAACCCCTTCGCCATGCGCATGAAAAACGTCGACCCCAAGGATGTGACCTACAACAACCCCGTGCTCATCGCCGGGCGCGACGGCACGGTGCACATGCTCTTCTGCCTGGAATACATGCGTGTCTTCCACCAGCGCAGCGAGGACGACGGCCTGACCTTCAGCCGCCCGGTCGAGATCACCGCCGCCTTTGACGCCTTCAAAAAAGACTATGCCTGGAAGGTTCTCGCCACCGGCCCCAACCACAGCATCCAGCTGCGCGGCGGCCGGCTTGTCGTGCCGGTCTGGCTGTCCACCGGTGAAGGCGGCAACGCCCACCGTCCCAGCGTCACCGCGACGATTTACAGCGACGATGACGGCCGGACCTGGAAGGCCGGCGACATCGCCGTGCCCTGCACCGAGGAGTGGATCAACCCGAATGAAACCGTGGCCGTCGAGCTGAATGACGGACGTGTGATGCTCAACGTGCGCAGCGAGTCCAAGGCGCATCGCCGGCTCGTCACCGTCAGTCCTGACGGCGCCACCGGCTGGAGCCGCCCCTCCTTTGACGAGGCCCTGCTGGAGCCGATCTGCATGGGCGGCATCGTTCGTTATGCCCATGACGGGAAAAGCCTGATCCTGTTCTCCAACCCGCACAACCTCGACAAGGCCAAAGGCAAAGCCGAGCCCGGCAAGAACCGCGACCGGAAAAATGTCAGCGTCAAGGTCAGCCGCGACGAAGGCCGGACCTGGGCCGTCAGCAAGACCCTGGAGGCCGGGCCGAGCATGTATTCCGACATCGCCGTGACCCAGGCGGGCACCATTCTCTGCTTCTACGGCCGCAGCGGCGACGGCTCCGTCCTGGCGCACTTTGCAGGCGGCCGCCTCACCGTGGCCCGTTTCAACCTGGAATGGCTGGAGCAGTGAGTGCCTCGGATCGAAGGGCGGGCATCAGCCGAGGATCGCCTCGGTCATGCGCAGGGCGTGGGCGTTGGGCCTGACGTCGTGGACGCGGAAGAGGCGTGCGCCGTGTTCGCGCATGTGGGAGGTGAGGGCCACGGTCGGCCAGTCGCGGGATTCCAGACGGTCGTCTTCCAGGAGCCGGGCGATCATGCTTTTTCTGGAGACCCCGACCAGCAGGGGGCGTCCGGATTCAGCCAGGCGGGGCAGGGCGCGCAGCAGGGTCAGGTTGTGCTCCAGGGTCTTGCCGAAGCCGAAGCCGGGGTCGAGGGCGACGCGTTCGTGGGCGATGCCGAGCCGGGCGAGGATCTGCAGGCGTTCGTCAAAGTAGGTTCGCACAGCGGCGACGACGTCATCATACTGGGGCTGGAGCTGCATGGTCTGCGGCGTGCCGATCATGTGCATGATGACAAGGCCGGCGTTGCATCCCGCCGCCACGCGGGACATGGCGGGGTCGCCACGCAGGCCGGTGACGTCGTTGATGATGTCCGCCCCGGCGTCCAGGGCGGCGCGGGCGACCGAGGCCTTCATGGTGTCGATGGAGATCAGGGTGCGGGTGGCGGAGCGCAGGGCGCGGATGACGGGCAGGACGCGGCGCAGCTCCTCGTGCTCGTCCACGGGTTCCGCCCCGGGCCGGGTGGATTCGCCTCCGATGTCGAGGATGTCGGCGCCCTCCTCGACCAGGCGCAGGGCGTGTTCGACGGCGCGGCCGGTGTCGAGGAAGCGGCCGCCGTCGGAGAATGAGTCCGGGGTGACGTTGACGATGCCCATGATCATGCCACTCCGGGAGAGGTCGTGGTCAGTGTCACGGATGCGCCAGACGAGGGACATGGGCCTAATCCAGCCGAGGAGGCCGGGGAAGTAAAGCCGGGGTTGTTGCCTCCTTGACCACCTGCCAGGACCCAGTGTAACTGAGAACCCCCGGATGCCCCCAGACCGTCAGCTTCTCCTCCTGGCCACCGCCGCGTACCTCGTGGCGGTGGTGCCTGCCGTGCGGGCGCTGCTGAGCGGCCAGTGGCGGACCTCGCGCCAGTGGCTTCCCATGCTGGTCGGCTTCGCCTTTCAAACCGGAGCGATCTTCCTGCGGGGGGAGATGGTGAAGCAGTGCCCGATGAAAAGCCTGTCGGACGTGCTGGTGTTCATCGCCTGGAGCGTCGTGCTGCTCTACTTCCTGGTGGGGCCGGCCTACCGGGTGTCGCTGCTGGGCATCTTCAGCGCCCCGCTGGTTTCCGCCCTGCATGTCCTGGCCTTTGTTCTGCCAAACGCATTTCCGGACTATCCCGGAAAGGTGAAGATCGACCCCTATGTCGAGGTGCATGCGGCGCTGGCCCTGATCGCCTATGCGGCCTTTGCCCTGGCCTGCATCACCGGGGTGATGTACCTCCTGCAGGAACGCTTCCTGAAGCAGCACCGCATCGGCGGGCTGTTTTACCAGCTGCCGCCCATCCAGGGCCTGGCGAAGGCCATCCAGCGGCTCGTGCTGCTGGGGCTGATCCTGCTCAGCGCCAGCCTGGCGATCTCCTTCAAGCTCACCACCCCGATCTCCAACCCGAAGCTGGTCTTCGCCTGGGCGGTCTGGGCCCTGTATGCCGTGATCGGGCTCATCATGTGGCGTCATGTGCTCTCACCGCGGCAGACAGCCTGGCTGGCTGCGGTGGGGTTTGTCATTCCGTTCATCTCCCTCTGGCTTGTGACAACGCATGGCTGACGCAGCGACCGCCAACCCCCAACTGGTCTGTCTCGGCCTGAACTACCGCACCACGCCCGTGGAGGTGCGCGAACGCGTGGCCTTCCCGGAGGCGAAGGTGCCGGAGGCCGTACAGGAGGTGCGTTCGCTGCCCGGCTTTGAGGAGGGCGTGGTGCTCAGCACCTGCAACCGTGTCGAGCTCTACGCGACCCACTCGCACGGCGATCCGCAGGCCGCCCATGAGGCGATGGTGGACTATCTCGTGCGCCGTTTTGAACTGGCCCCCGAGCAGGCGGAGGCCCTGGTGACCTACAAGCTGGACGCCGCCGAGGCCGCCCGGCACCTCTTCCGCGTGGTCAGCGGGCTCGACAGCATGGTGCTGGGCGAGACGGAGATCTTCGGCCAGGTGAAGGCCGCGTACCAAAAAGCACTGGAAGCCGGAACCACCAGCCGGCCGCTGAACAAGCTGTTCCAGCAGGCCTTCACGGTCGGCAAGAAGGTGCGCAACGAGACCACCATCCAGCGCGGCTCCACCAGCGTCGGCAGCGTGGCGGTGGACCTGGCGGAAAAGGTGCACGACCTGAAGAAGTGCCGCGTCATGCTCGTCGGCGCCGGGGAGATGAGCCGCACCTGCGCCCAGAGCCTGCTCTCACGCGGCGCCCACAGCATCATCGTCTCCAACCGCAGCCATGAACGTGCCGTCGAAATGGCGGCGGAGATGGGCGGCAGCGCCATCCGCTTCGATGAATGGGAGGCCTGCCTGCACGAGGTTGACGTGATCATCTCCAGCACCAGCGCCCCGCACTTCATCATCAAGCCCGAGCTGGTCCGCGAGGTGATGCGCCGACGCCGATGGGAGCCGCTGCTGATCATCGACATCGCCGTGCCACGTGACGTGGACCCGCATGTCAACGACATCGAGGGCGTGTACCTTTATGACATCGACGCGCTCCAGGCCATCGCCGACGAAGGCCGCCGCGAGCGTGAAAAGCAGCTCGCCCTCTGTGAACGGATCATCGAGGAGCAGCTCGCAAAGTTTGGATTTGTCCAGGGCGCGTGACGCCGCGTCATCAACCCCGCCCCGCCATGAGCGAGAAGCCGCCCTTCATGCCCGCCGACATCGCGGAAGACATGTCGAAGCTGAAGACGCTTCTGCAGGAATCCCTGCAGCCGCACCTGCCCGCCGCTCCGGACATGCGCATCCTCAACCTCGCCTGCGGACGCTGTGACGAGGCCGAGACGCTGGTCCAGGTGGGCTCCGAGCTGACGAAGGGAGGCGGCGTGGAGATGATCGGCGCCGACATCCGCATCCGTGAAATCCGCCAGGCGCGCGAAAATCTTGCCCACCTGCCGGCGCAGTTTTTGATCGAGGACGCAACGAAGATCGACCGGCACAAGGAGCTCGGCGACGACTTCAACCTGGTGTTTCTGCGCCATCAGAACTTCTGGCACGGCCAGGAGCTGTGGAAGAAGATCTTTGACCAGGGCATCGCGAAGCTGCGTCCGGACGGCATGCTGGTGATCACCAGCTACTTTGACGTGGAGCACCGGCTTGCCCTGCGCGCCCTGGAGGCCCTTGGCATGGAGGTGGTCAGCAACCGCCGCAACAAGGCCAGCCGAGCCCTTTCCGACGCCCCCGGCAAGTCGGTGGACCGCTGGGTCGCCGTGCTGAAACGGCGGGGCACCTGAGCGGTCGCCTGACCGGAGGCGGCAGGGCGGAACCGTTCATCCAGTTAGTTAGTCCTTCAGGCCGATGGAATGGTCGTAGTCCTTGAGAAACTCAAACAACATCCCCAGCATGATGTTGATGTTGATTTCACCCGACTCGTTGAAAAGACCGGTCACGGGCTTTTTGGACCAGGACCCCCTGGTGCCATGGCCGGCCTTGATCCTGCGCCTGCCCTGGGTGCGCACCTTGCCGGCATCCGGGTTTTGGGAGGAGGGGCTGGAACTTTTCAGCGAAGCAGTTTTCATGTTCTTTTAAGACGGGGAGCGAGCCGGTCTGGGATGGACGGGCTGCATGATGTCTGGAAAACGCAAAGAGTCCGGAAGCGAGCCCACCTCGACCGTGAAGAATCACAATGCAGGCCGGATCGGGCCAGGCCAGAACTCCGGAGAGTTAACCCTCCGGCAGCCATTCGTGCTGCTGATGCCGGCTGGCATGGCCCCTACGGGCAGGCTGTCCATGGAGGGTTAACCAAGAAAAGCATCCCGACGCTGCCGCAGGCATGCTAGTATGGATCATCCCTTTCCGGACCAGAGACATGTATCAGCTGGTGTTCCAACCCAACACACGATCAAGCCTGTGCACGAACCTTGACGCACCGGTCCTGACGGTCGGAAGACAGGGGGATAATGACATCATCATCGATGACCCGGCGGTGTCGGCTCATCATGCCAAGTTCTGCATGGAGGAAGAGGAAGGCCTGTATGTCCTGGACCTGGGCTCCCGCAACGGCACCTGGGTGAACGGCAGGCAGGTCTGCCGGGAGAGGCTTGCCCCCGGGGACGTGCTTTCGATTGCCCATCGTGTCGAGGTGCTTGTGCTGGAGGACAATGAAAATGAAGGGTTTCCGCGGCCTGATCCGGCCGTCCTCAGGGAGCTTGCCGAGAGTGTCAGGTCCTTGTTTGTCAGAAAGGATGGCGGGATCCGATGAATCCGTCATGAATTGTGGCGGCTGGCGTTACGTGCGAAAGTTGAGTTAACCCAAATGACGGAGTGAGCGGACGGGTGTCATGTCGTTATTACAAGCTTAATGATGTTATTCGAACACAAGCCTGCGGAAGTTGTTATCAAGGGCCTTGCTTGAAACCTGCACGCCTCAGGCCGTGGCTGAAAATCAATGCCAGTCAGAGGTCAGCAATAGCATCCTAAAACCCATGAAATAAAAGCGGGCTGTTCGAACGATAAAAGACTGCCAGCCTGACCAAGATCAACATGAGCACCTCCCCTTGTCCCATACGAGCCGGCTTGATTGAAGATGATCCGGTGATGAGGGCCTACCTCAAGGCCTTGCTGAGCAAGCAGGAGGAGCTTGAATCCGTGGATGCCTGGGAAAGCGCCGAGGCGTTCTTTGCCGATCAGCGCCATCACGGGCTGGGGTGGCTTCTGGTGGACCTGGAGCTGCCCGGGGACAGCGGCATTGACGTCATCAGGCGCATGCGTGCCGAGCAGCCGCAGACGGCCTGCATCGTGCTGACCGCCTCCAGTGACCCGCAGAACGTGTTCCAGGCCATCAAGGCGGGTGCCTCCGGTTATCTTGTCAAAGAGGCGAGGGCGGAACTGCTGCTGCATAACCTGCAGGATGCCGTCAAGGACGGCATGACTTTCAGCCCGTCCGTCGCCCGGCTGGTGGTGGATGCCTTTCTCAAGGCCGAGGCTGCAGCTCCGACCGAACCCCAGGTCAGCTCTTTGGAAAAGCTTACCGAACGTGAACGCGAGGTTCTTCAACAGGTTCAACGACTTGGAAACGCCAAGGATGTGGCGGCAAGCCTGGGCCTCAGTCATGAAACGGTGAGGGTTCACCTGAAGAAGATCTACCAGAAGCTGCACGTGGGTTCCAAGACCGCCGCCGTGGCCTTGCTCGCAAAAAGCCGAAACGGCATGGCTGTTTAGCCGCTTCGGAACCTGCGCCTGTTTTTTCTGCGCATGGAATCAGGCCGGTGTGTTCAGGCCTGGATGTCCGGGATGCCAATGGCTTTTTTCAGGTGACGTGACGCTCGGCCGACCGCCTGCTCCAGCGTGGTCAGCAGGCGGCGGTCGTCGGCCGCCTCATCCTGCCGCTCAAGCGCCAGGCAGGCATCAATCACCTCGGAAAGGCCGAAGACCACACTGGATCCGCGCAGTGCGTGCGCCTGCTTTTTCACCAGACCTGCATCGTCGTCCTCCAGGGCGGCCCTGATGCGCCTAACCCTTTCCGGCGCCTCCTCGATCCAGATCCTGGCGATTTCGGACGCTGCTTCGTTTCCGACCTGTTCGGCCAGAACCTCCAAGCCTTCGTGCTTTGCCGACGAGGCAGACGTCAGACTGGAGGCGGCGTTTGCGAGCAGGGAGGCCAGCTCGGAGGTGTTGAAGGGCTTGGACAGATGGGCGTTCATTCCCGCCTGCAGACTGCGCTGGCGCTCCTCCTGAAGGGCGTTGGCCGTCATCGCGATGATCTGGCACGGCCTTGCGGAAGGTGGCCGCCGCGATTCAATCTCGCGAATCTGCCGGGTGGCTTCATATCCGTCCATCACCGGCATCTGACAGTCCATCAAAATGGCGTCATACGGCTCCAGACAGAAGGCGGCGACCGCCTCCGCTCCGTTGACGGCGAGGCGGGAGGTGCAGCCGAGGCTTTCGAGGAGCAGCTTGGCCAGGCGGGCGTTGACCGTGTTGTCCTCCACGACCAGCACATGAAGCCCCAGGTCCGCCCGGATGCAATCGGCCGGGGAGGACCTTGTGGATTCGGCCTGGACGGGGCGGATCACGGCTTCCCTGATGCGCCGTCTGCGAAGCGGCAGCCGCAGAACCTCCCAGCCTGCCAGGCTGGGGGATTCATCGTGACTGCCCGCTGTCACCAGGACCCTTCTTGCAGGGGTGGCCGGGGCCTTCAGCCACTGTCCGGCCGCTTCCTGGAGTCCTTCAAGAAGCCACGACGCGCTGATGATCAGCACATCAGCCTCACTGGCGTTGGAATGAAGTCGATCCTTCAAGGCGTCAGGATTGGGGAACACGGTCAGGGCATGCCCCTGGCCCTGCAGGCTTTGACAGATCTGTTCCAGAATTTGAGGGGAGGCCTCGGCCACCCACAAGCGCAGCGGGGGATGCGCTTCAGGCGGTCTTGCGGTGGTTGCAGCCGCAGAGTGAAGCGGCAGCCGGAACCAGAACTGCGATCCTTTGCCAGGTTCGCTCTGCACCCCGATCTCACCCGCCATTCGGTCCACAAGCTTTTTGCAGATCGCCAGGCCAAGGCCGGTGCCGCCGAAACGCCTGGAGTGGGAGCTGTCCAGCTGGGTGAAAGGCTTGAACAACCGGTCCAGGTCCGAGGGGGACATGCCGATGCCGGTGTCCGTGACCCGGAACTCAATGGCGCCGGAGGATGCATGCGCTTGGATGGTGACATGCCCCTCCAGGGTGAATTTCAAGGCGTTGCCCGCCAGGTTGAGCAGCACCTGGCGTATGCGTCCGGCATCGCCCATCAGCTGTTCAGGAATCGAGGAATCAAGCACGGCGGCCAGCTCAATGCCCTTGGCGGCCGCCTCATGGGCAAGAAGCTCGACCACGCCTCCGATGACTTCGTCAGGGTCAAACGGCTGCTCACTAAGCTCGATCTGCCCCGCCTCGATCTTGGCAAAGTCGAGGATGTCGTCGATGATGCTGACCAGTGCCGAACCGCTTTGAAGGATGGAGTCCGCCATCTCCGCCTGCCTGTCATCCAGGCCGCCCGAACGAAGCAGGCGGGCCATGCCAAGAATGCCGTTCATGGGCGTGCGCATTTCATGGCTGATCGTGGCCAGAAACTCGCTTTTGGCATGACTGGCGGCCTCCGCCTTGTCCTTGGCCTGACGCAGCTCCTCCTCAATCTGCTGGCGCCTGCGGGCCTCACGGCGCGCCACGATCATGCTGCTCATGGCCGCCAGGAACGGGTCGAGCTCCTTGAGCATGTCCGCATCGTAGCCGCCTTCCCGGTTGGCCAGGCCGATCAGGCCCACCATTTCGAGACCATGGTGAACCGGAAGACCCAGGAATGACTTCAGCGGCGGATGACCCGGCGGAAGTCCTCCCGCACGCGGGTCGGCGGCTGCGTCGTTTGCAATCAGCACCTCCTCGGTGACCATCGCCCGGCCGAAAAGCGTGTCGAGGTTGCGAAAGACAAGCCCGGCGGGCCCCATGGCCTGGTAGAGCGCACGTGAGGATTCATCCCAGGAGATGTCGGATAGGGCGTAGGACTGAAGAAAGGGGCTTCCGTCGGGGTCCCGGAGCACTTCACCGATGAATCCAAACTTGCTGCCTGTATGCTGCACGATGATGTCCAGCATCTCCGCAAAGACGGGCACGGGATCGGTCGCCGCGATGTAGCGCTCCTGGGCGGTCCGGATCCGGTTCAGCAGGTTGGCGCGCCTGCGGGTGGTTTCCTGGGATTGCTTGCGGATGTGGATGTCCATCTGCGTTCCAATCATCCGCAGGGGTCTGCCATCCTTGGAGCATGACACGATGCGGCCCACGTCCTGAACCCACTTCCAGGAGCCATCCTTGCAGCGCAGGCGGTGCTCGCAGATGTAGTCAGGGGTCTCCCCGGAAAGGCAGCGGTTCATGGCCTCCATCACAGACGGCATGTCGTCCGGATGAACGCGTGAGCTCCAGCTGTCCACATGCTGCGGCCACTCACCCGCCTCGTATCCCAGCATCTGCTGCAGACGGTCTGTGTAAAGGACCGCGCCCGACTGCACGTTCCAGTCCCAGACACCCAGCCCGTTGTTTTGAAGGGCGAACTGCCAGCGCTCCTCCATCTGATGCAGCTCCTGCTGGACGGCCACGACTTCGGTGATGTCGAGCACGGTTCCCAGAAGAAGATCAGAGGCTCCTTCCGCCGCAGGCAGCATTTCAGCGCGGGTTCGCAGGTGGCGTGTCTCTCCGTCAGGGCGGACAATCCGATACGTCATGTGCATCGCCTCGCCCGTTTCGACCGAATGCTGGATGGCGTCCATCACCTTGGAGACATCCTCCGGGTGAATGGCTTTGCGGCAGAACTCCAGGTCCACCTTCACGCTCCCAGGTTCGTGACCGTAGATGCGGAACTTTTCATCCGACCATTCAATCTTCCCTGTTATGACATGGTAGCTCCAGTTGCCTAGGCCGGCAATCCGCTGGCCTGTTTTCATGGCCTGCTGGCTTTTTCGAAGGGCATCCTCGGCATCAAGCCTTTCTAGCAGCAGCCCGGTCTGTGCGGAGATGTGCTGCAGCGTCTGGAACAGATCGTCATCCGGAGGATCAAGATGGACGCTGTGAAACTCCACCACGCCGCGGAGGATGCCCCTTACATACACCGGCAACGCGAGTCCGGAAAGGGGAGGGGAACCCTTGCTGCCATCCGGCGGTGGAGACAATTCCTGCGCCGGCGGTTTCTCCCCCCACACGGTTTTTCCTTCCGCCCAGGCCCGGCCGGGAAGCTCCTGACCTTTTCGCAGCTCCGGACTCCGCCCTCCTTCCAAGGCCGCCAGGTGACTCAAGTGCGAGCCATGCCAGATGTTCGCGAGAAACAGGCCGTCGCCGGACTCATTCATCTGCCACCATGCGGCATGCGGCCATTCCAGCTCCGTGGCGATGTTGGTCAGCAGGGCCGGAATCACATCCGCCGGCTTGCTGGCGGTTGCCAGCACATGAGCGGAGGCGGTTTCCAGCCGACGCCGCATCTCCTGGCGCTTCTTTTCTGAGATGTCCGCCTCCAGCGCCATGAACTGCAGCACCCTGCCATCCTGGCTGGTGATCGCCTGGACTTCGATGTCCACCCAGTAGGGGCTTCCATCCTTCCGATAATTGAGGATCTCCTTGCGAAAGCCCTCCTTGCTCAGCAGACCCTCGCGCATGCGTTCGACGGCGGCCCTGTCCGTCCTCGGCCCCTGGAGGAACGAACCCGGCTTGAGACCCTTGACCTCGGCGAGCGACCAGCCGGTCATTCTTTCGAAGGCGGCGTTCACCCACTCGATCTTGCCGTCGATGCTGGCCAGGATCACCGCGTTGTCCGTGCGTTCCGCGACCAGCGCAAGCTTCCTCGCCTCGCCCTCCTTCTCCTGAAGCCGGGCCTGGTTTTCCTTCAGCCTGGCGTTCAGCTCGAGCAGCTCACGGTTTGTGATGCGCTGGGCCTGGACCACATGCAGAAGGTCCTGGGCTGCATCATGCGGTGCGAAGTCGGCCAGATTGAGGCCCAGTTGGTCCAGATCGCCGGGACTGCTGACCCATGGGGCGCCCATGAACACGCCGCAGGCGGGCTCATCAAGCGCCAGCACCTGGCCGCGCATCATCATCCCGCTGCCCTCATGCCGGACCAGCATCAGCGTGCCAGGATGACTGCCCAGCCAGGCTGCATCCATCTTTCCCACCGGCCTGACCAGGCTGAAAAAACTGTCCAGCGGATGTCCGCACAGCTCTGAGCCGCAGATCCTCTGGAGAGACCTGCCGACCCGGGTGATGTTGGAAGCCTGATCCCAGGCCAGCAGAAACGGAAACGCCTCCTCAAGCCTCCCCAGGCTGATCACTGGCTGCTGCTCAAAGGGCATTGTCGGACGGGGGGTTCCAGGCAACGTGGAAGACATGATAGGTGTCTTCGCCTTCGTTGACTGCTTCATTGCTGATTTCCACAGGCGTTGAGAACATTTCACCCAGGCCCTTCAGCAGCCCGGTGACGAAAGGCGCGAGACCTTTCCGATGGCTCCGATAGTGCAGGTTGAGGCTGCCCGGCAGAATGTCCGTGCAGGCAAACTCGGGCGGCCTCAGGCCCGGATACATCATCACGAGCCTGGTGTGAAAGTTTGGCAGGTTGACCAGAAATTCGGGCAGGTTGCGCCCGGCCGCCTTCAGGAGATGGCCATAGCCCTGCTGGGCGGTCTGCAGCACCCACCAGCGGCCCAGCCGCTCAAGGATCTGTGTGGACGGGAGCCCGAGAACTTCGGAGGCGGCACCGACCAGCTGATAGGTGATTTCATCCGGATAAGGTTCCGTTGACACGAACATCTCATCCTGCACCCCGGCCATCTGGCGGATCTGCAGCCACTGGGTCTCTCCGAACTCATGGGTGATGAGTTCCTGGACTGCCTTGTTGACCATTCCGTACATGATTTTGGGGTAGCGGTTTGTAAGGTGCAAGGGGTAACCCGAGTGCCGCCTGAACTGCAAGAAATCTGGGCGGGTTATTTGGGTTAACCCATTTCAGGAATTCCGGGATTCCGCCTTCAGCCTATGAGTGAGTTAACCCTTCAAGCCATTTTTCCGACACAATTCCATGTTAGAGTTCTATTCTGCGAGCACACGGATGGTCAACACCCGCCATGCCATCCAGGAATGCCTGGAGACGGCCCTGGGATCCGGAAACCAGTGCGATCTCGTTCTGCTGCATGCCTCCATCGGGCATGATTATCACGCCCTTCTGGACGAAACCCGGCGGCTGATGCCCGGCGCCAGGGTTCTGGGAGCCTCCTGCTGCGGCATTGTCGGCACCGAAGGCGTCAGCGAGTCCATGAAGGACCTGGCGGTCATGGCGGTGAAGGGGCGCGAGTTCGCCGTGGCCCATGTGGACGGCATCAACGGCCGCAACTCCTTTGAAAAATGCCTGGAGCTTGCGCGGCAGCTGAAGTCACAGCAGGAGAACATCAGCATGATTCACTTCCTGGCCTCGGGCATCGACATCGCGAATGACCGCTGCATCGAAGGGATTGAGGCGGTGCTGGGTCCTGACGTGACCATCTTTGGCGCCACTTCGTCCGACAACATGAAGGGTGTCGCCAGCTACCAGATGGTGGACGACCAGGTCTTTGAGCACGCGGCATGGGCGGTCGGATATGCGGACCCCACCCTGGAGGTGGACACGCAGGCGACACATGGCTTCCTGGCGGTTGGTGAGCCCATGATCGTCACGAGGGCGGAGGGCTCCCGGATCATGGAGCTCAACGGCAGGCCCGCCTGGGAGGAGTATGCCGGTCGGCTCGGCCTCGACCCCAGGACGGCCACCTGCGGCGACTCGATTCCCGTCGGGGCGCTGGCGGAGAAGCTTCCGGAGGAGCTTGCCGCAGAGTATGGCAATCCCCACATCCTGCGCGTGGTGACCCGTCGTGAGGAGGATGGGACGATGCACTATGCAACGGAAGTTCGTGAAGGCTGCCCTCTGTGGCTGACCATCCGGGATGAGGAGAGGATCTTCAAGGATCTCGACCGGATGATGCAACAGATGACCGGCCGGTCCGGGGGGCGCAGGCCTGTGGCCGTCTTCCATGCCGACTGCCTGGCGCGTGGACGCTATCTGTTCAACAGGGTCATGAAGGAGGAGCTCGTGGGAAGGATGCAGTTCCCCCTGAGCGTGGGGGGAGTTGTGCCGCCATGGCTTGGCATGTACGGCTTTGGCGAGTACGCCCGCCTCGGCGGAGCCAACACCTACCATAACTACACAACCGCGATCTACGCCTTGTACCGTCGCGAGGGCTCTGCATAGGCGGAACATGGAGGAGCCTGCCGACATTTCCGGTTACGACAGCCTGAAGCTCCGATACGATCAGCTTCAGAGGCATGTCACCCGCTTCTCCGTCGTCGAGCAGGAGCTGATCGACACGCGCAACCGGCTGGATGCCGAGCTGGACCGCTTCGCGCGCATCAACGCCTTTTATTCGAGGGCGATCAACGCGCCTTCAGAGGCGGAGTTTGAGCGCATGGTGGCGGATGCGCTGATTGATGTGTTTGAGCTGGAAATCGGGCTGTTCTGGCGCGTGGACCGTGACGGGAGGCTGGAGCCGACGGCCGCCGCCTCTTCAGGCGTCCGCGAAGTGCATCCGTCCATGCTGCCCCTCGGTCCCTGGATCCAGGAGCATTTGCATCAGCTAGGGGAGCCTGGCTGCGTGTTCACAGGCGGGCAGCTGCGGAATCAGCCGGCCGAGCTCAACTTCACGCATCTGCTGGCAGGCTGCTGCCGGGATCAGCATGGCAGGCCGCTGGCGGTTCTTGTCACGGGCATCACCACGGAGGCCGCCAGCTTTCATGAGGTGATCGGCAGCCGGCAGCTGCAGGTGTTTGAGGTTTTCATCAAGCAGGTGGCCGCCCTCTACGTCAATCGTGCCAACACCGCGATCATCCGCAGCCAGGTGCTCGCCCTTCGCGAGTCGGAGGAAAGGCTGAAGCTTGCCATTGAGGGCAGCGAGGTGGGTTTCTGGGACTGGAAACTGGCCACGGGACAGACTGTGTATTCGCCCGGTTGGAAGGCAATGATCGGCTGCAAAGCTTCGGACATTCCCGATCTGCGCGGCGAGTGGAGGGCGCGTGTTCATCCGGACGACCTGGATCACAGCATGAAGCTGGTGGCCGATCATCTCGCCGGCAGGTCGGAGGTGTATGAAAATCTCCACCGCCTCCGGCACAAGAACGGCCACTATGTCTGGGTCATGGCCAAGGGACGGGCCCTGAGGGACGAACACGGCCAGGTGCACCGGTTTGTCGGCATTCACATCGACATGAGCCGGCAGAAGGCCCTGGAGGAGCGCCTTCGTGAGGCTGAGGACCTGCAGCGCGTGGCGCGAGAGCAGGCCGAGGCCGCCAGCAGGGCCAAAAGCATCTTTGTGGCCAGCATGAGCCACGAGATCCGCACCCCCATGAACGGTGTCCTTGGCATGCTTCAGCTGCTCAGGGAAACGGAGCTCTCGGCGTCCCAGGCGACTCTCGTTGCCACGGCTGAAAAATCCGCCGGTGCCTTGCTCGACATCATCGGTGACATCCTGGACCTTTCCAAGGTCGAGGCTGGCAAGGTTGAACTGAAGAATCAGGCCTTTAACCTGCAGTCCCTGCTGAACGGCATTTTGGAGCTGATGCGCGTCCGCGCTGACATGAAGGGCATCGGGCTTGACCTGGTAATACAGGGGCGGATTCCCGGACATTTGCTGGGAGACCCCGGCCGGCTTCGCCAGGTGCTTGTCAACCTGATCGGCAATGCCATCAAATTCACCGAGCAGGGCAGCGTCAGCCTCGCTGTCAGCATCACCGCTGCAGAAGCTGTCGCGGGCCAAGAGCAGGCAAGGCTCACCTTCTCGGTCAATGACACCGGCATCGGCATTTCCCAGGATGTTCTGGAGGAAATCTTCGAGCCGTTCAACCAGGGTCAGGTGCATCTGCAGAGGAACACCCATGGCGGCACCGGGCTTGGCCTTGCCATCTCCCGCTCGCTGGTTCGCCTGATGGGGGGTGAAATCACGGCCAGAAGCACCCAGGGACAGGGCTCGGAATTCGCCTTCACCCTCTGCATGCCGACCGCCCAGCCCACCGCTTTGCCTGAGGATGTGAAGCCGATGCCGAAGCCTGCCGATGTGCTTGTCACAGGCAGGGTCCTGGTGGTGGACGACAGCCGGACTGGACGCATGGTCGCGCGGCTGATGCTCGAGTCCACGGGCGTTTGGGTGGACGAGGCCCAGGATGGCAGGCAGGCGCTCGAGATGGCCGCCGAACACGATTACAAGGTCATCTTCATGGACTGCCAGATGCCGGTCATGGATGGTTACGACTCGACGCGTCAGATACGAGGCATCGACGGCCCCCGCTCCTCGGTTCCCATCATCGCCCTCACGGCCAACGTTCAGGCGGAGGACGTGGCCAGATGCCTTGAATGCGGCATGAATGACTATCTGCCCAAGCCGGTGAACAAGTCGCAGCTTTTGGAAAAGCTGATCGCCTGCTCTGAATCAGGAACGGACGGCCGTTATGAGCAACTGTGATCAGGGGGCGATCATGGCGGCAAGCTTCAGAAACGCCTCTGAGTACTGATCACAGTATTTGTAAAACTTGTCATCCCCCCTTTTTTTAAGCCTTGCAGAAAGTCTAGAAGCTTTGTCTGCATAGCCACGCAGGCTGCAGGCCGCGATCTGCAGATTGAATTCATGGGCCACGTCTTGGCTGAGCTGCGTCGTTGGTTTTGTGATTCGCATGGCAGTTTTGTTGCTGGAGTGGTGATGATTGATGACTTCTGAAGTTCAGATGGTCAGGCTAGCCATAACTAGTGAGTTAGTTGTGACGTCCTTAATTTTTAAAATAATTTGTATTTTTACAAAACTTTAGAAGGGTTAACCTGAAACCGCTCGGGCCGGGAGTCAGTTGCACAAAGGCAACTGCGATGAAAATCAAGGTCTTGCCATCATGTCCTGATGCCGGCCGCCTGTTTAAAAAAAGCGGCCGCAGCGGCGCTGCGACGCGCATCGCGTGTCCTTGGAAAGGTTAACCCATATGAATCAGGGACTTGGCTGCGCTTGTCTGCATCAATCAGAACTGCTCGACAAAGAATTGATTCTGCATTTTCCAGACATGCCGACACTTGCAACAACGCACGCCGCCTTTCCACCTGTTCAACTTCAGATGATCGGAAGGTGTGTGAACCTGAATTCATCCAGGGAGACTTACCGGCTGCGTTTTCAATGGCGGACGGGTGCGGAGCGCGTCATCCCCATGAATCGTCACTCCATCAGCGTTGGCAGGCATCCATTGAATGATGTCGTGGTCAATGAGCCGTCCGTCGCCGCGTTTCATGCCGAGTTTCAGGCGGTGCAAAACGGCGATGAACTCCGCGTCGTGGATGTCTCCGCTGAGCACCGGCTCTGGATGGGAATGGATTCCATCCGCATGCGCCTGCTTTATGATGGCGACGCGGTGCGCCTGTGTGAAAATGTGCAGGTGCGGGTCGAGTGCTGCAGCCTGAGCAGCCTGCGTGTGCCGTCCTGCGTGGAACTGCTGCGCATTGCGGCCGCCGCCGTTTGAATGTCTCTGCACGTCCTGTGCTGATGCTGTCAAAAACCGGGTGGATGCCGAGGGATGAACCCGTCATGGCTGCGGCTCTGCGTACGCCAGCGAGGCCCCTGGGCGGTGGCGCCGCCGCTGGTGTCCAGCCTGAGGCCGCAAAGAGTCATGAACACATGATGACCGGGTTTCACCCAGAGCGTGATGAACCTTCCTGGGCCGGGCTCGCCAAAATCGGCGAACTGCCGGGAGGTCAGCGTCCTGTCCAGAAGCCCCGCCTTGATCAGAACATAGGAAACGGCGCTCGAACAATCATACGCAAAGTCCTCGACGTTGCGATGGCCGGCCCCCAGGACATAGGGGCTTGTCTGAAGGTGATTGGCCGCGCTGACCGCGTACATGACCTGCAAAGGAAGCCAGTTTGCACAGGCCGCGCGTCCGTTGACGAGGCTGATCCACGGCAGCGCCCGGCCAGGAGCATAGGTCAGGTTGGCTGAACGCGACGCCATGAACGCGGCAAGCTGCTGATGATACAGACGAAGCCTCTCATGATATTCACGAAGCTCGGCGTAATAGGCATTCCATTCTTCCCGGGCTGATTCCTGCGAAGCGGACTGGGCGCGGAGGCCCGCCGGTCCGGACAACGCGAAGAATGTTAGTGCAATAATGGTTAGGCGAGCAAGACGCACGCCGACGCAGGTAGCGGACTCGCCCGTCAGTGGTAAGCGGCCAGTTGGAGTAACTCATTTCCACGGAGCGCACGGCATTTGGGTTACCTCATGTAAGTGCCCGCGGAAACATCATCTCAGGGTTAACACATTCATGTTATGATGAGCACCCACGTCCAAAGCAAATCCAGGTTTTCTGACAACGACGGGAACACGGCCCTTGAAAAACCGCTTCAACAGCCGCAGTCAGACCGCCGGGGGGGCCGTGCCGCCAGGACGGGATGGCATCGCCTGCTGAACCTGAGGACTCCAGTTCTGGCGTGCCTTCTGGCTGTGACCGTTTCGATGCCGGGCATGGCATCAGCCGGCATCAATGATGCGCCGATCATCAACAACCCGGGCTCCCAGACAACAAACGAGGACTCCACCTTCTCGTTGAACGGAAAGTTCACGGTCACGGAGACGGCGCCAGCCAGCAACCTTCTGAGGGCGACGGTGTCAATCGTCACCGGCGGAGCCAACCTGGCCCTTACCAACGGCATCGTCACGGCCCCGTCGATCGTGGTCGACGGCCAGATCGTGGATGTGAACCAGTTCCTCAATTCCCTGAGCATCATTCCGGCGGCACACTGGAACGGCTCCGGCTCCTTCCGAATCAAAATCACCTCCGACAGGACGAACCAGACGGCCTCCAACACAGTGACGATCGATGTGCCGCTGACAGTGGCGGCGGTCAACGACGCGCCTGTGGCGAGCGGGTCGGCGACCTTGACGGCCGTGGATGAGGATGCCGCCGACCCGGCCGGCGCCGAAGTGAGCGGCCTGTTCGGATCCAGCTTCAGTGACTCCACGGACAACGTCAGCGGCGGATCGTCGGCAAACACCCTGGCAGGAGTCGCGGTAGTCGGCTACACGGTCAACGCCGCACAGGGTCAATGGCAGTATTACGATGGCAGCAGCTGGAGCAATGTGGGGAGCCGCGGCGCCGCCACGGCCCTTGTGGTGGCAGGTTCCGGCAAGCTGCGGTTCCTGCCGGCGGCCAACTGGTTTGGAACACCCTCATCCCTCAGTCTCAGGCTGGTGGACAATTCGGGTGGCGCCTTGAGCTCCGGCACGGTCGTCAATGCCTCCTCTGCAGGGGGCACGACGGTTTATTCCCTGGCCACGGTGTCGCTCTCCACCTCGGTGACCGCCGTCAACGACGCACCCACGACGACGAATCAAACCCTGAGCGCAACCAAGAACGCAACCTCCACGTTTTCGCTGAGCTCCACCGAGGTGGACACCGGCACCTCCGCCACGATTGACGCCCTCGTCACGGGCTACAAGATCACCTCGCTTCCCAGCCAGGGCACGATCAAGACCAGCGCAAACAGCACGATCAGCGTCAATGACGTGCTCACGGTCGCCCAGGCGACGAACATGAAATACACGCCGACCACAAATTATGTCGGCAGCGACACGTTTGCCTTTCTGGCGGTGGATGCCGCGGGTGCGGAAAGCAACGGCAGCAGCGTGAACATCACCGTGGCGCCTTTCAATGAGCCGCCCTCCACCTCCATGCCGTCTGCCGTGACAGTGGCCGAGGACAGCACGGGCAACATTCTTGGCAGCCCCTTGGTGGCTGACAGCGATGCCGGCAGCGCCACGGTGAAGGTCACTCTCTCCGTTCTGCATGGTTCGGTCACGCTGTCCGGCCTTGCTGGCCTTGCAGACGCCGCCTCGGGAGGCGCGGCGCTTTCGGCCGACACCTTTGCCAGCCAGACCTTTTATGGAACCATGTCGGCGATCAACACCGCCCTGACAGGCCTGAAGTATGCGCCATCGGCCAACTATTACGGCTCTGACACCCTGACCCTGGTGGTTGACGACCTTGGCAACGCCACTCCGCCGGCCAAGACAGCCACGGGGACTCAGACCATCACCATCACCAACGTCCCGGATGCGCCGGTGACAGGCACGGCCACCCTGGCGGCCATCAACGAGGATCCGGTCGCCGTCACTGGAGCGGTCATTTCGGCCCTTCTGACGGGTTACACAGATGCTGACAGCAACAGTCTGGCGGGCATCGCCATCAGCAGCAATGACGCCAGCTCATCCACCGAGGGGGCCTGGCAGTACTCCCTGAACAATGGTGCGAGCTGGAACGGCATCGGCACGGTGAGCGCCGCCTCCGCGCTGCTGCTCCCTTCGACGGCTCGACTGCGTTTTGTTCCGGTGGCGAACTTCTATGGTGCTCCTGAGGGCCTCGCCATTCACGCCGTGGACAACAGTGTCGGCAGGACATTCACCAGCAATCCAGCGAGCCGTCAGACATTGAATGTCAGCGCTGCCGGTGGGGATTATGACAGCACGGGAACGACTCTGGGAACGACCGTCAACGGTGTGAATGACACGTTTCAGATCGTCAACGACCAGGATTATGTCGTGTCGGAGGGGGGAACGGTGGTTCTCTCGTCGAGCGTCCTGCTCATCACGGACGTGGAGGCTTCCGCTTCACAGGTCGTTTACACCATCCTGAGCGCGGGCACGGTGCTGAGCGAGGGCCTGCTTCAGAAGGACACCAGCGGCTCCGGCACCTGGACGAACCTTGCAGCAACGGACACCTTCACCCAGGCGGACATCAACAACGGCCGCATTCGTTATGTGCATGGAGGCGGCGAACCCACCGCGGCCCAGTCGCTCGCCTACACCGTGACCGACCAGGTGGCAGGCGCGGGAGGGACGACAGAGACGCGTGCCCTGGACATTCCCGTCAGTCCGGTGAATGACGCCCCGTTGGTCTATCTGCCGGGAGATGTGGTGCCTGGAACACCGCCGGTGACACTTGTGGGCTCCGTGGAAGTTGGAACCACCCTCATCTTCAGCACGTCCAACATCACGGTGTTGGATCCGGATAACACGGCTGAACAGCTCGTCTTCCGCATTGAAAGCCTGCCGTCCAACGGTTCCCTGCAGTTGAACGGCAACGACCTGGGGGTGAACTCGACGTTCAACTTCGCTGAAATTGAGACGAACGCCAGCTTCAGCTACACGCCCTCCGCCGGCGTGGGAACGGACAGCTTCACGGTCAGTCTGCGAGACGGTGCCGGTGGTGTTCTGGGTGCGGCGGGCGGAACGCCTTCCACGCCGCTTCAGGTCAACCTTCAGATCATTCCGAGAAACTTCTCCCCCGTCATCGTTTCCGAAACCTACTCCATGCTGGAGCTGGAGCAGAACGTGAACCTTCAGCTGGACGTCAGCGACACCGAGGACAGCGATGCCAACCTCACCATTGAGGTGGTTGAGCTGCCCGCCGCCGGTGAGGCCGTGCTGAAGTTCAACGGCACCGCCATCTCCGCGACCGGCTACACCTTCAACGGCAGCCAGGCGAACCTGCTGACGATCACGCACACGTCCGCCGACCGTGTCAATCCGCCGGACGTCTCCTTCAAGCTGAAGATCACCGACCGTGGCAATCCGGTGGGCACCAATGCCAAATCCACCACGAGCACCTTCAATCTGGAGGTTCGCGAGGTCGATGATGATCCGACGCTCGATGTGACCAACTTCACCCTTTCCGCGCAGGGCGCCACTTACACCATCAACAAGGAGCCGGCCTTGATGCCTGACGTCATCCTTGATGGAAATGACGTGGACACGGCGGATTCCAAACTGCTCTACAGGGTCACCCGCATCCCTGCCAGCGGCTTCCTGCTTCTGAATAACAAGCCGCTGGGCGTCGGCGGCACGTTCACCCAGAGCGACGTTGACGGTGGCAAGTTGAAGTATCAGCACAATGGCTACGGCTCCACCTCGGACTACTTCAAGGTGACGCTGCGAGACCAGGGCTTCAACATCCGCTACAACCGCCCGGGCGGTGTCTATCCAAACAATCTCAGCACGGCACTCCTAACTGAGAAGACTGTCAACATCACGATTCCCTCGGGTGGAAGCGGCCCTGGAAGCGGCACCACGGGGGGAGTGGGTGACGGAGGCGTCGCCGTTGGCGTCTATGGCGACATTCTTTACACCAACAAGAACATCACGCTTAACACACCGAAGGCGGACCTGCTGGCCAATGACGGTGGATGGCTTCCCCTTGACATCACCAGCGTCACGATGACGGGTGGCAATGGCAGCGTCAGCATTGTGGGCAGCGATGTTGTGTTCGTCCCGGACCATGGTTTTTATGGCGTCACCAGCTTCGACTACACGATTCAAGATGGAGGTGGTCGAACTTCGACGGGTTCAGTGACCGTCTATGTGTTCTATGTGGACTACCCGCCAGTGATCGCGACAAACACAGGCGGCACTCCCAAGGAAGGCCGGGAGTTTGCACTGACGCAGGCCATGCTCGAGGCCGAGGATGAGGAGCAGGCTCCATCAGAGCTTCTGTATGTGCTTGACGCTCTTCCTGACAACGGCGTGTTGTATCTGGATGCCACGCCGCTGAACAGTGTGGCGGACGCCCAGATCCTGGAGACCGATGACAGTTTCACCCAGGACGACATCAACAACGGGCGGGTCAAGTTCGTCCATGACGGGGGTGAGAAGTTCTCCTCGAGCTTCACCTTCCAGGTTGAGGACGGTTCCAACCCTGCGGTGCCTGTCGGCTCCGTGGCGACCTTTACGCTGAACACGACTCCGGTGAACGACTCCCCGGATGTCCTGACCGTCGGCTTCTCCACCTATGAAGGACTGTCGCAGGTGCTGGCCACCAGCAATTTTTCCGCGACGGATGCAGATGGAGTTTCGAGTGACAAGAGCACGGGTTATGCAGCGGTCAACACGCTGACTTACAGCCTGAAGTCCGCCGGGCTGCCGGTGAACGGCGTGATTCAAAAGGATGTCTCCGGCACCTGGACGACCCTGGTGGCCAATGACACCTTCACCCAGGCCGACGTGGATGCCGGTCGCCTGCGCTACCTCCACGGTGGCACTGAAACCAAGACGGACCTGGTCACAATCACCGTGAATGACGGCATGTCAGCGTCGCCGGTCTGGTCGGCGGGAGCCACCAACCGGGCCTGGACGGCGATCGCTTCAAGCGGGCAGGGCAACCTGCTGGTGGCGGCTGTTTCAGGAGGCCTTTACTCCTCCGTGGATGCCGGAGCCACCTGGGGCGCTTTCGCCGGGACGCTGCCTGCGGTGAACTGGAAGGGCGTCGCCCTGAGTGAGGATGGCTCCAGCGTTCTGGCTGTTGCCACGGGAGAGCCGATCCGCCTGAGTGAGGACGGAGGCGCGAACTGGACCACCAAGGAGTCGGCGCGCCCCTGGACGGCGGTCGCGATGAGCGAAAGCGGCGGCATCATGGCGGCGGCTGCAGACGCAGGTCAGATTTACGTGTCCACGGACGCAGGTGACACCTGGGCCGCGACAGGCACGAGCCAGGCGTGGAACAGCCTTTCTGTCTCCAGCAACGGTTTCAAGATGGTGGCGAGCGCCGCCAATGGCAGCGTCTATGTCACCGACAACGCCGGTGTCGAATGGACGGAGGCCGTGACCGCCGGTCAGCGTGACTGGAAGTCCGTGGCCATCGCCGGTGATGGCAGCCGCCTGGTGGCCGTGGCGAATAATGAGCAGGTTTTTGTTTCAACGAACATGGGCATCAGCTGGACCCCCGAGGGGCAGGAGCGCGCCTGGCGGCATGTGAGCCTTTCTGAAGATGGCATGACGGTTCTCGCGACGGCTTCCGACAACCTGTATCTCTCCAGGGATGGTGGTGAGACCTGGGCCGCCCAGGACAGCACGCGGGACTGGGGCCTGACGGCACAGTCGGCGAATGCCGACACCCTGGTGGCCACCGTCAACTCCGGACAGATTTACCGCGGCCCTCCTGAGCAAGGCGCATCCGTGGTCGAGGCCAGCATCCGGATCAAGGTGATCCCGGTCAATGACGACCCCCGCTTCACCGCCAATGTCGGGCTGACCGTTGATGAAGCTGGCACCGGCCTGATTCCAGGCTCGGTGGGAACGGGCGCCCCCACGGTCCTGCTCCTGGGTGCTGACGAGGACAACACAGACACACAGGTGCAGTTCCGGCTTGTCACCGCTCCTGCGCACGGATCCCTCAAGCTGGATGGTGTTGTGCTCGGGGTTGGAAGCCGCATCACTCTGGCGGAGCTGAAGGCCAACAAGCTTTCCTACACGCATGACGGCAGCGAGACGACGTCGGACAGCTTTGACGCCAAGATCTCCGACTCCGGCGGCGGCGCGGAGGAGCAGCAGACCTTTGTCATCACGATCACGCCGGAAAACGACGCGCCGATCAACGTGGTTCCCGCCGGGCTGACCGTCGTTGAACAGACGGCGACCACGATCACGGGTCTTTCCGTGCAGGATCCCGACAGCGTGGATGCGGTCACGAGCCTCGTGGACCCGAACTTTGGTCCCCTGCGCGTCACCCTGAGCGCAGCCGCAGGCGTTCTGAACCTGCCGCCCTCGCTGGTGGTGAGCGGCAATGGGACCTCGACGGTTGTCCTCCAGGGCAAGATTGGCGAACTGAACACCGCGCTGGCCTCGGCCACGTACACTTCCGGCGTGGTCTCGGGAGTCGCGAGCAGCGACACCATCACGATGGTGGTCAATGACCTTGGCAACTCCGGCTCGGGCGGAGCCAAGTCCGACACGGACACCTTTGCCGTGACCATCGAGGGCATGAACGAAGGTCCGGTCCTTGCCGTTCCGGGTGCGCAAACCCTCAACGAAGACGGCAGCCTCGTCTTCTCGGCGGCGAACAGCACCACGCTCAGCTTCACCGACGGTGACCTTGGCTCGGCCAGCGCCAGCTTCAGCGTCAGCGTGACGCGGGGCAGCCTCACCCTCGCCTCCACCACGGGACTGACCGGTGTGTCCGGCAACGGCACGGGCACCATCACCTTCAGCGGCAGCAGGACGAACATCCTGGCCGCCATCAACGGCCTGACCTATGCACCGACCGCCAACTATTTCGGTTCCGACACCCTGACCGTGGTCGTGAATGACAACGGCAATTCCGGCACCTACAACACGCCGCAGTCCGACACGGAAACGGTGGCGATCACCGTCAATCCCGTGAACGACCTGCCGACGGTCGCCAACCTTTCCACCTCGGTGGCTGAAGACGGCACGGCGACCTTCTCATTGTCCTCGAGCGACGTGGACAGCGGCACTTCATCCACGACGGACGCCCGGGTGACTCATTACTACATCAAGATTTACGCCGACAACAGTCCGACGACCGCCGGGCTCCTGGGCACGCTGAAGACCAGCGACAACCAGACGCTGACAGCGGCGGGTTCTGTCGCCCCTGCCAGCTATCTGGGCCTTGGTGCCGGTGAGCATGTGATCACCGCAGCTCAGGCGACCAGCATGACCTACACGCCGCCTGCCAACTACAACACCGCCCTGGCCGTGACGGGAACCGACTGGCGCAGCAAGTTTGAGTTCAGGGCGATTGACATCGTCAGCACCGGTCTGGGCACGGCTTCGCTGAGCACCGCGACCGCCACGGAGACCATCACGGTCAACGCGGTCAATGATGCTCCGGCCCTTTCCGGAACAAGCGACAAGGTTTACTTCACCGAGGGCGTGGGGCCGCAGGCTGTGGGAACCTCCGTTGTCCTGGATGCGGATGGCGACACAACGCTCGCCGACATGGAGCTGGTCACCCAGGGGGTGGACAACTACAACGGCACCACGCTGACGGTTCGCCGCACAGGCTCGGCGGTCGCTGTGGACCGCTTTGGGGTCAGCAACGTCGGCAGTGTCACGGTTTCGGGAACCACCATTTCCTATGGAGGCACTGCGGTGGGCTCCATCACGAACAACAGCAGCAGCGGCACGTTGATTGTGACCTTCAACGGCAGCGCCACGCTGGCGGCCGTGCAGGACGTGATGCGCAGCGTCAGTTACAACAACGTGGATGATGACCTCACGGGCGACATCGGCGTTCAGATGGTCTTCAGTGACGACAACGTCGCCAGCGCCCAGGGTTCCGGTGGTGCCCTGTCAAGCAACGCCCTCGCGTTCACGGTCAACGTGACCAACACGAATGACGCCCCGACCCTGAACGGTGGTGCCTCCATCAGCGTCAATGAGGACAACACAGCGCCCTCGGGGGCCACGGTGAACAGCCTTCTGGCGTCGAGGTTTGTCGACCTCGACCCCAGCGGCGCAGGGGCGCAGTTTGTCGGAATCGCCATCACGGGCGACGCCAGCGACGCCGTCACGCAGGGCAAATGGCAGTATTCGTCGAACGGCACTGACTGGGCGGACGTGAGTTCGACGGCCGTCAGCGGGACCAGCGCGCTGCTTCTCGAAAAGACCGCGCAGCTGAGGTTCGTCCCCGTCTCTGACTACAACGGACGCTTCAACCAGGGCAACATCAGCCCGGGTTCGCTGACCGTGGTTGCGATTGATGGCAGCGGCAGCCGGACCTGGTCCACCCATGCCGCGCGAAGCGTGGTGGACACGGTGACTGGCTGGACGGGCAGCTCCGACATCGGGGCCGCCGCAAGCGCCGTCATCGCCGTCTCCGTGTCGCAGGTCAATGATGCCCCGGTCATCAGTGACCTGGCCGATGACAGCCTCTTCACGGAAGCCTTCGGCATCAATGTCGCCGGTCCGTCGATCGTGCTGGATGACAAGACCGGGCTGCGGCAGCCGGCCACCCTCAGCGATGTTGAGCTGACGGTCCGCAAGGAGACCACGTTCAACGGGTCGAAACTGGTCGTGCGTGCAGGCACCCTGGCCCAGGGTGACACGGCTCTGGATCCCAAGGATTATTTCCTTCCTCAGACGGCGGGCGGCATCGCCATCGTCGGATCCTTGAGCGAGGTGGGGCCGGGTGTTGAGGTTTTCGACAACGGCTCGGTCATTCAGTATGGAGGTGTCGTGGTCGGCACCATCACGCAGAACAGCGTGGGAACCGGCAAGCTGGTCATCACCTTCAACAGCAGCGCCAACAAGGCCTCCCTGGATGAACTGCTGCAAAACATGGCCTACTCCAACGGCGATCCCAAGCTCGCCTCCGGCACCAAGCCCATCACGTTCATCTTCTATGACGGCAACGGCAACGTCGGCAACTCCCAGGGCTCGGGGGGTGAGCTCTCCGGCCATGCCACGGTCAGCATGGACATCCTCGCCCGAAACGATGCGCCCTTGTTCTCGCAGGGGGCGATGCTGACGGCGGACGAAGGCGCCACCACAACCGCGTCCTCCTTCAGCACCCTTCTCGGAGCCTACTACTCGGATCCGGATGACATCTCACCCAATCCGCTTGCCGCGGTCGCGCTGTCAGGCTTTGACAATGCGGGCAAAGGGCACTGGCAGGTCTCCTTGAACGGAACCACCTGGAAGAACCTGGTGGATGTCGGGCATGACATTGCCAACGGAGGCATCAGTCCTTCCAACGCCCTGCTGCTGGCCACTTCGGCCCAGGTGCGCTTTGTGCCCTTTGATGAAGCCAACACGGACGCCGGTGGGGTGAAGCCGTCCGTCACCGTGCATGCGGTTGAGACCACCGTGCCTGCAGGTTCCGCCCTCATGCGTTCGCCATTGCCGACCGGCCTCGCTTATGACGGCAGCAACAATCTGACCGGCACCATCACGCTTACCACGGACATCGCTCTTCCGGTGGCCTATGACATGTATGTGGATCCGCTGAATTCGACGGCCGTGCAGGAACGTCAGGATTCGCTGTTCTCGGTGGAAGGTGTCCTGGTGCAGGTGACCCTGGCTCCTCTGAATGACAATCCCGTGATTGCAGGTGCCGGACTGCCCGCCACCTGGGATCCGCGGGAACGCTCGCGTGCCTGGGCCTCGATCGCCTCCAGCGCTGACGGGATGGAGATCGTCTCCGCCGTCGCCTCAAACGGCTATGTCTACACCTCAAGCGACCGAGGCAGCACCTGGACAGAACAGACGGCTGCGGGCAGCAGGAACTGGCGTGCGGTCGCATCGAGCGCCGACGGGGTGCATCTGGTGGCGGCTGCTGACAATGATCAGATCTATGTCTCCTCCGATTCCGGAACCACCTGGACGGCTGTGGCGACGGTGCAGAACTGGACGGGCGTCACGAGCAGCGCCGACGGTCGTTACCTGGCTGCGGTTGCAGACAATGACTTCATTTATGTGTCCACGGACAGCGGCGCAAGCTGGCAGGCCCGTGAGTCCTCCCGCAACTGGGTCAGCATCACCAGCAGTGAGGATGGTTCCGTGATGGTCGCCGCTGACAATGGAGGCAAGATTCACGTGTCCACCGATCGTGGCGCCACCTGGACGGACCGTGCTTCGAACAGTGCATGGACGTCCGTGGCGGTCAATGGCAGCGGTGCGGTCATGATTGCCACCATGACGGGAGGTCAGATCCAGGTTTCGAACGATGCCGGGGCGACCTGGACGGCGGTGGAAACCAGCCGGAACTGGACATCAGCCGCCATCAGCCGTGAAGGCCGCCGGATGTTTGCCGTGGCTGACAATGAACAGATCTACCATTCCTTCGACAGCGGTGTCACCTGGCAGGCTTCCGAAACCAGCCGCCCCTGGACCGACATCGCCTGCAGTGCGGATGGTTCCCGGATCATGGCGGCTGCCAGCATCGGCTTCATCTACAGAACTGCCCTTGAACGACCGGCTGCCTTCTCAGGTGTCCTGGTCAAGAAGAGCGTGGCGGATGGTGGAGGCACCTCCTACAAGAAGCTGTTGACGAGTTTCTCCCTGGGTGATCTTGACACCGCAACCACCAGCGACCTCGCCAGCGATGTCTTCGGTGCGGGAACGGTTGAAATTGCATTCGCCACATTTGATGCCGATGACGAATTCAGCATTGAGGATGCAGGAAGCGGCGCGGGCCAGATCGGCATCACAGGATCCACGGTGAATTACGAGGGGCAGGGCTTCGGCACCTTTGCAGGAGGTCTTGGCAGCAGCCTGGTGGTGACTCTGGATCCGGAGGCCACCTATGTTCAGGTGGAGGCTCTCGTCCGTGCGCTGCGTTACCGGAGCACCTCCATGACACCGCCCACGGGCAGCAGGACCTACACGCTGACCATTTCGGACGGTGACAACACCGATTCAGACGGCGACACCGCCGGGGGGCCGGGGTCGCTGGCAACCACCATCTCGGCCAAGGGATCGCTGGTCATTGCCGAACAGTTTTTGAAGTTCGGACTGCCTGGGGCGGATCCGACGCTGGGGCTCCTGGATGCAAACATCATTCCCAACACCACCACGACACCGGTTCATTACCCCAATGTCTGTGAAGGGCGGTTCGACGTGAAGCTCTCCACCAGGAGCCTGGCCTACAACGGTTGTGTCATGATCGGCGGTGAGGCCGGATGGCTGATCAACGGCAGTGACAATGGTTCCGTGGGAACGGCGACCTTCCGCTTCTATGAGCCAGGCACCAGCACGCTCAAGCCTCTCGACTTCATCTTTTTCAGCATCGAGGACGCCGAGCAAGGGGAGCAGATCGTGGACTTCTGCTACTGGGATGCGGCAGGCAACCAGGTGTTCCCTTCGGTCACCGAAGCCTCCATCTTTGACTACAGCCATGGGGCCATCGGCGGTGAGGGAGTGGTCGAAAACGGCGCTCCTCTTGTCGGCAAGCTTCAAACCGGCAAGTCGGTGCTTATCAACCTGAGGGGAATTCCAGTCACAGGGGTTCAGTTTGGATATCGCAAGCGTTTCAGTGCGGCTGGGTCCATCACCATCACCCACCTTGGAGGCTATCCGGTGGGGAGCACCCCCAACGCCCTGGACTTCGCGGGCAATTTCTCACCAATCATCCTCAAGGCCAACGGCCAGGGTCTGGCTGTCCTTCCAGATTACACGGTGCAGGCAACGAAGGACCCGTTGGTCACCGGTGTGATCACACAGACTCCGGAAGCCGGCCGTTCCCTTGAGCTGGGGACTCATCGCGTGGCATTGAACCTGGAATCCACGGACGGACAGTCGGCCTACCTGGGCTTTGACATCGTGGTGGTCGCTTCTCAAAAACCCCTGATTGCAGTGACCAGTCCTGCGGCAAACCTGATCAACGCCAGATTGCCTTACAAGGTCCAGGGAACCATCAGGGATATTGAGAGCGTGGGCATCAGCTGGGTGAAGGTTTCGCTGAACGGCGGCGCGCCTGTGAGCGCGACGGTGGGAGCGCCGAATGCGGCGGGGGTTTCGGAATGGAGCCTGGACGTGACGCCGGTGGCGGGCAGCAACACGATTGCGGTGACTGCGGAGGACAACAACGGGGTCTCCGGCAACACGGTGACACGCACGTTCACGTTTACCCGCCGATACGGGCTGGAGGTGGCACGAGCTGCGCCTGTGGGCATCGGCCTGGACACGGCTGGCACGGTGACGCTGACGGCCCTCAGCTCGACCACGCTGACACCGACGACGGCGAATGCCAACCCGCGCACCTCCGAGGTGACGCCTGGCGCGGCGGTGAAGCTGACGGCGACGCCGAAGACGGGCTACATCTTCAGCCACTGGACCGGCGCGCCCGCCGGGGCGACGGTGAGCGGGGCGGTGATGAGCTTCACGATGCCCTCGGCGGACGTGGCCGGTGTCACGGCGCACTTCGTGTCTCGCTATCCGTTCCTCGCGCCGGCCGGCCAGGGCAATGTGTTCTATGGTCTCATCCAGCCGGTCAACGTGGCTGACAGGAGCAACGACACGGTGGGCTTCCTGACGGGCACGCTGACGGGCACGACGGGTTCGTTCACGGGCAAGGTGCTCGTGGGAGGAGTGAGCCAGTCATTTGCGGTGACGTTCTTCGGCGATGGCAGCAGCCTGTTCACGGTGGGCGTGTCCAAGCTGGCCACCCTGAGCTTCAGCGGCTACAGCCTGACGCTGGGCTATTCGGGCGGAGCCGTGCAGGCGGTGCTGGAGAAGTCCGGGGTGACGAGCACCGGCACGGCGCGGCGTGTGATTTACACGACGGCGAACAAGGTGCGTGCCGACCTGCTGAACACGGGTGCGACAAGCGGGACTTACAACGTTGCGGTGACATCGAAGGCGCAGACGCCTGCGGCGTCCCTGAGCACTTATCCGCAGGGTGACGGCGTGGGCACAGTGAAGCTGACCAACGCGGGGCTGGTGACGTTTTCGGGAACCCTCGCGGACGGCACGGCCTACACGGCCGGAAGCGGGCTGGTGAGCGGTGACGAGTCGCCGGTGTTTGCGCAGCTGCTGACGGCGGGATCGACGACTCAGAAGGGCGGCAGCCTGGGCGGAGTGCTGGCATTTGACGAGACAGTGGCGGACAGCGACGTGACGGCGACGGATCTGGTGTGGGTCCGTCCTGCGGTGACGGAGCTGTCAGGAACCACGGTGAAAGCGCGTGCGACGCAGCTTTACACGGACGGCTGGCCTGCAGGCATCGTCGTGGATGCGGTGGGGGCGCTGTATGACAAGAACGTGAAGGCGCAGGTGTCGCTGGACCTCTCGACGGTGGCGGCCGGGGTGAAGAACGCGCTGCTCGAGTTCACGGGTGAGAAGCTGACCGGTCTGGTGAGCCAGGACGGGCTGAGGATCGTGGACAACCTGGTGAGCAAGGTGCCTTCGACAAATCCGGCGTTCACGCTGACGGTGGTGCCGACGACGGGGATGTTCAGCGGGACGTTTACGCCGAACTGGACCAGCGCCTCGGCAACGAAGCCGACGTTCAAGGGGGTCATCCTGCAGAAGGGGGCGTCGAAGGGAGGCTACGGTCACTTCATCAGCAACCGCACCTCGGACACCGATCCTGAATCCGGCCGCGTCACCCTCGGCAAACCCTGAGGATGGTGATCAAGAGCCGTTCCAAAAAGCTGACATTGGGCGTTGAGGGCAGCGTTGCTGCCTCAGCGCCTGCCTCGGGAGGTTTTCTTCATCCGGTCTGAGGAGGGCCTCAGACTTTCCCTTCAGGCGGCCAAATGCTGCCTGTCATCCCTGCCGACCTGGCGCCTGTCCCCGGATCTCGCGTCAGTCAAAGCACGACGCATGGAGGCGCGGCATCCTGGCGTCGAGCGCGGGGGTTGCATGCTTTTGTCTAGGTGGCGGCGGCTTCCCCATCAAGCCCGTCAACAAACCATGAAACATGGGTTAACCTTTCCTGCGGCCAATGAAAAGGTCCGCCGCCTCGTTTTTCTGCGATGTTCTGGATCAAGGCGAAGCTGGTGTTCTATCCCTATTTAAACTCCGTGGATGGAGAATGGATCATGGTATGGCGGGGACAGCAGCTCTTTCTTGTCCTGACTTATGACCTCAGATCCGATCATGTGGCTCTTGTTGAGCTTGAAAAGGACAGCATTGAGCCCCAGGAGGAGGCGGCCTACACCCGCTTTGCCTGCAAGGGCGAGAGCTTGAGAGTGGGTGGTCCGGCAGGGGCGGCGCTCAGCATCGCGGACAGGCGTGAATTTGAAGAGCAGATGCCCATGTTTTCCTGATGATGCCATGCCACGCCCGGAGCAACATGCCCAGGCTGTCATGAGCAGTCTTGCGGCTCGGTGGATTCCGCTTCAAGAACCGTGAAGTATGTGCCGGGCGCTTCTTCAAAAAGATTCGCCGGCAAAAGCGCCCGGTGCACGACCGGCGATGTTGCATCTGATGGAATGATGACATGCCGCCCCGGTGCCTGATGAAAGACTGGACCTGCGAAGTGATGCATGAAGGCGCCGCCCGAGGATTTAACCAGCCTCGTCTTTTGCCCGGTGCTGTAAGCAGTCAAAGTTTGCATCACAGCCATGATGGCACAGAAACCTTGCGGCAGGCCACTCGCGTCCAGGGTTAACCAATTGTTGCGGAATGTTCCAGGCCGGCTCATCGCCGGCAGGATGCCTTCTGAAAGGAGATCAGGCAGGATCGAAACGTGACAAGGCGGCTGGAGAACGGGTCTCCAGCCGCCTTGAGCTTGGATTCAGGATGCCGCCCGGATCAGTTCACGCTGATGCGGCGCGGCTGGGTCGCGGGCTTGAGCGGCAGCGTCAGGGTCAGCACGCCGTCCTCCAGGGCGGCGGCCAGCCTGTCCTCGTCCACCAGGGCGTTGATGCGCAGGTGGAGCTGGTAGCCATGGGCGGAGAGCTCCTGGTGCAGCGGCTTCCAGGTGGAGGGCGCCTCGGCGCCGCGTTCGCCGCGGATGCTGAGGACGTCGTCGTGGAACTCGACGCTCACGCCTGTCTTCGCCACGCCGGGCATGTCCACGCGGATGACGAAGGCGTCATCCTTGCGGGCCACGGCATAGCGGGGCTTCTGCAGGCTTTCGGAAACGCCGGCGGCCGGCGTGGCGGCGGGGGTGCATTGGGGGGTCATGATGAAAAGCTGGTTAGGGTTCGGATGGCGGGGAGGGGTCAGTTCACGGAGATGAGGCGCGGCTTGCGCTGCTCCTGCTTCGGCAGGGTCACGGTGAGGATGCCGTCCTCCAGCCTGGCGCTGATGGCGTCATCCTGGACGCTGTCGGGCAGGGAGATGGAGCGGCTGAGGGTGAAGGTGGATTCGGTGTCGCCATCCTTGTCACGCCGTTCGGCGGAGACGGACAGCACGCCTTCACGCACCTCGACCTTGACGCCTTCCTTCTTCACGCCGGGAACCTCGAAGCGGGCGTAGAAATTGTCCGGGTCCTCGTGGAGGTCCAGGGCAAGCCGGCTCACGGGGGCCGTGGCTGCGGGGAAGAAGTCCTCGAACAGCTGCGCCATGGCGGGCAGTCCCGCGAAGGGCTGACGAAGCCAGGGGCCGAAGTCGGCGACACGTCCAAGGTTCAGGGATGGGGTGTAACGGGCGAGTTTCATGGGGTGTGGTTTTTGGGGTTGTCAGTTTTTGACGGGTTCATGATCCTGCATGCGGCGTGCCAGGACCCCGGCCCGGGTGCTCACAGCGTTTAAAATCAAGGACATGCATCTTGCCGGCCTAGCCAAAAAGGTTTCAAAAAAGTGTCATCCTGGCCTTTTTGCCACCCTTGGGTGCGGTCAAAAAATGCGCATTCTGGCACTTGGCCCGCGTCTTGCCGGCCGGGCCGCGTTTGGGTCGCATCGTTTGTTTGGATAAAGCCGCCATCCCGGGGCCGTAGGTGGGGCATGTCATCAATCCTACAGCCTCCCTCCCAGGTGCGTTGCGCCGGTCCGCTCTCGCGCCGCGGCTTCATGCAGTTCGGCCTCGCCGGCATGGCGACGCTGAGCTGGCCAGCGCTGCTGAGGCTGCAGGCGGCGAACGCGCAGAAGCCGAAGGGCGAGCGCAAGTCCATCATCATGGTCTGGCTTCCGGGCGGTCAGTCGCACATCGACACCTATGATCCGAAGCCGGACGCGAGCAGCGAGTACCGCGGCCCCTTCAAGACCATCTCCACGAATGTGCCGGGCACGATGTTCACCGAGCTGCTGCCGATGAACGCGAAGATCGCCGACAAGTTCACGGTGCTGCGCTCCATGCACCAGACGGCGGGCGGGCATCCGGCCGGCACGATGCAGATGTTCTCAGGCGACAAGGACACGCGTGACAAGCCGAAGCCGAGGCTGCCCGACTGGATGTCGGTGGCGCACTACCTGCGCGCGAAGGAGGGCGGACGGAACAATCCGCTGCCCAACTACATCGGCGTGCCGCCCGCCTCCCCGGAGTATTCCAGCCCGGCCTACCTGGGCGACGCCTATGCGCCCTTCTCCGTCAGCGACGACCCGAACCGGCCGAGCTTCCAGGTGCCAAACATAGGACTGGAAGACGAGGCGGAGACGCGTCGCCTGAGCGACCGCATCGCGCTGCGCCGCCGCCTGGACCGGATGGAGCGCGCCTTTGACCGGGAAGGGGAGCTGGGGGCGCTGGACGAGTTTGAGGCGCAGGCCGCCACGCTGCTCACGAACCCGAACACACGCGACGCCTTTGACCTCGGCAAGGAGGATGCCGCCACGCGCGACCGCTACGGCCGCAACCGCTGGGGCCAGCAGCTTCTGCTGGCGAGGCGCCTGGTCGAGGCCGGGGTGGAGATCGTCACCAGCACCCTCAGCGGCCCGCTGTGCGGCCGTGTGCAGAACTGGGACGACCACGCCGTGAACCAGCATCAGTTTGAGGCGCTGCGCTTCCGCATGCCGACCTATGACCGTGCGGTCTCGGCCCTGATCGAGGACGTCTATGCACGCGGGCTCGACAAGAAGGTTCTGGTCGTGGTCACGGGTGAGTTCGGCCGCACGCCGAAGATCAGCTTTGACCGCAGCACGGGCGCCGGGGACGCCAGCGCCCCCGCAGGAACGCTGCAGCCGGGCCGTGACCACTGGCCGCGCGCCTTCACCAACATCTGGGCCGGCGGCGGCATCCAGACCGGCGGTGTCATCGGCGCCAGCGACAAGCGCGGCGAGGACGTGGTGGAGCGCCCCTGCAACGCCAGTGATTTCCTGGCAACGGTGTACCACCACCTCGGCATCGACTACACGAAGATCACGATCGACGACCTCAACGGCCGTCCCGTCCACATCGTGGAGAACGGCCGTGCGATCCCGGAGCTGATTTCTTAAGGCAGATCAGGCCATTCATTTCAGGCGCCAGTGCGCCTGGCGCAGGACGGCAAGCTTCGGCTCCGCCATGGTTTCATACCAGACGGTGAGCAGGCTGCCGTCGGCCAGTTCGACCGTGCTCGGATAACCGAGGTCGCCGCCCTTGCCGTCGCCGGAGATCACCATGGCCTCGCTCCAGGTGCGGCCGTTGTCGCTGCTGATGCGGGCCTGGTTGCCGAATGGCGGGCGGCGGTGGCCGTAGGTCATGAGCAGGCGGTTGTCCCGCAGCCGCAGCAGGTGGGAGGGCAGGCCGTAGCAGATGGGACGCGGCTCGCTCCAGGTTCGTCCGCCGTCGTGGGACTCGGTCTGCAGCGTCCAGCCGGCGTTCTCCTTGTTGTGGTTGCGGATCTGCGCGATGAGGGTGCCGTCGGCCGCCTCCACGGCGTGCAGCTCGTGATAGCTGGCAACGGGGTCGTCGCCCTTGCGTGCCGGGATTTCCGCCAACCAATTCCATGTCAGGCCGTCGTCCTTGGATTCACACACGCCGACCTTCTTGTCGCCGGTCCAGAGCTGCTTGCCGGCATAGAGCAGACGTCCGTCCTTGAGCTGGACGGGGCCGTGCGGGCTGTTGACGATCGTGGGGATGCGGGGGGACCAGGTGAGGCCGCCGTCGGTGGAGCGCAGGGCCCATTCGCCGAGTTCGGCCTTGCGGCCTGCGGCATCCAGGCGTGCATGGGCGGCGTTCCAGCGGGCGAGCTGCTCCGGCTTCATCGCCCTGGTTTCCCAGCCTTTCGGCTTGAGCTCGGCAAAGGAGGCCTGCTTCTCCAGGTAGGGCTCATAGGCCAGGGAGGTGAAGGTGGTGACGAGCAGCGTGCCCCTCGCGGTTTCCAGCACGCCGGAGTCGCGGTCATCGATGGCGCTGTCGAGCAGCACGCGCGGGAAGGTCCAGGTTTTGCCGTCGTCACGCGAGGTCATGCCATGCACCTGGCCGAAGGGGCAGACGTGGGCTTCGCGCCCGCCCGACCAGGTGACCCAGAGTTCGCCGTCGGCCCGGCGGGCGAGGGTGGACCAGCCGTGGTAATATTCGGGCTGCTGGGAGATGACCTTCGTTTCCAGGACCTCGAAGGCCGGAGGTTCGGCGGCGGGAAGAAGGGCGGCGGCAAGCAGGAGGAGGGTAAGCAGCGGTCGGTGCATGAACAAGTTACGCGGACTCTGGTGCAGCTTTGCGTTGTCACGGCAGGAGACCACGCTCCTGTCAGCCTCATGGCCGCACACGCAGACAGCTTTTCTCTCCCGACCCGGGGCAAGGGCACCTATGAAATCACGGAACATTGCGCACGGGTCGTCCGTGACTCCGGCATCCGCACGGGCATGGCGACGGTGTTTGTCCGGCACACGAGCTGCAGCCTGGTGATCTTTGAAAACGCCGACCCCTCGGCGCGCACGGACCTGCATGCCTTCTTCGACCGTCTGGTGCCCGAGGACACGCCCTACTTTGTTCACACCTATGAAGGCGCGGATGACATGCCAAGCCATGTGCGCATGGCCCTGACACGCACCAGCGAGGTGATTCCGGTGGTGGACGGACGCCTGGCGCTCGGCACCTGGCAGGGCGTCTTCCTCTTTGAGCACCGCCGCGCCGCGCACACGCGCAGCATCGTCGTCAGCGTGGTGGGTGAGTGAACCGGATTGCCGGCGCGATGAATGCTCGGGCCCCGACGGACCGTAGGTAGGAGGAAGAAACCCCGCCTGTCACCGTGAAGCACGCCGCCCTCCTCGCCTTCGCCAGCCTTGTCGCGCCCCTGGCCGCCGCCGACCTGGACTACTACAAGGACATCTACCCCTTCCTGAAGACGAACTGCATCTCCTGCCACAACAAGACCACCACCAAGGCGGACCTGAACATGGAGACGCCGGAGCTGATGATCAAGGGGGGCGAGTCCGGCCCGTCCATCGTTCCGGGGAAAAGCGGCGAAAGCCTGGTCGTGCTCGCCTCGCTGCACAAGCAGGACATGGAGATGCCGCCGCCTAACAACAAGTCGGGCGCCGTGGACCTCAGCCCGGCCGAGGTCGCCCTCCTGAAGCAGTGGATCGACCAGGGGGCGAAGGGCTCCGTGCAGCAGGAGCGCGCCGTGGTGCTCCAGGCCTTCGCCGCCAGCGTGGACCCGATCTACTGCGTGGCGATGTCGAAGGACGGCCGTTACGCGGCCTGCGGACGCTCGAACCGGATCTATCTCTATGACCTGGCCACGCGCTCGCTGGTGGCGCAGTTCAGCGATCCGGCGGAGAAGAACGGCGCAGCGCACCGGGCCCTGGTGCAGTCGCTGGACTTCAGCCCTGACGGCACGCATCTCGCCAGCGGCAGCTACAAGGAGGTCAAGCTGTGGCGCCTGGACACGCGCCATGGCGGCGCGCAGCTCGCCGCGGCAAGGCCGGTGGACGCCGCCCTGGTGGAGAAGCTGGCCGCCGCCGGCAAGGTGGCGGTGCTTGCCAGTGCCTCCTCCGCCGACGGGCGGCAGGTGGTCACGGCCGGCGCGGACGGCGTGGTGCGCGTCTGGGATGCGGCCACCGCCAAACCAATGATGGAACTGCGCGGCACGCTGGCCGCCAGGGACCAGGCGGCCGCGCTGGAGAAGACCGTCGCCGCGCAGGCGCTGGAGCAGTCGTTTCAAAAGGCCGAGATCGCCCGCATGGACGCGCAGGACAAGGCGCTCGACGTGCTGCTTGGCAAGGCGAAGGAGGCCATCACGGCGATGAGCAAGGTGCTGCCGGAGAAGCAGAAGGCCGTGCCGCCCGCCACCGAGGCGAAGTCGGCGGCGCAGAAGGCCGTGGATGAAATCCAGGCCAGGATTGCCGCAGCTCCCGGGGGCAAGCCTGACGCGGCGCTGGTCAAGGAGATCAAGAGCGCCCAGGACAAGCTGATCACGGCCAGGATGAGCGAAGTGTCCGCGCTGGCGGCCGTGACCGCCGCCGAGAGCAACGTCAGGGATGCCGAGGACGACGTGAAGCGCATCAACGAGGCAAAGGCGAAGAACGCCCGGGACATTGCCGCCGCGAACAAGGCCGTGGAGGCGGCGAAGGCGGTGCAGGACAAGGCCGCGGCTGACCTCGCGGCGTTGAAGCAGACCCTGGCCAGGCCGGGTGCGAAGCCGGTGGCGGTGGCTTTTTCCAGCGATGCCCAGCGTGTGGCCGCCTGCTTTGAAGGCGGCGTCCTGCGGGTCTGGGCCGCGGCCACGGGGCTGGTGATCGACGAGTCCAGCGCGCCCCAGGCGACGACCACATTGCATCCTGCCGCCGACGGCAGCTTTGTAGTGACACAGATGGTGAGCCTGACGGCGGGCAGCCAGCCGGCCTGGACGCTGGAACGCAAGCTGGCGGGGACCGGCCTGTTCCAGGACCGCGTCAATGCCGTGCGCTTCAGCCCCGACGGCAAAACCCTGGCCACGGGCGGTGGCGAGCTTTCACGTTCCGGCGACATCGTGCTGATCGATGTGGCGAGCGGCAAACCGGTGAAGACCTGGAAGGAGCATCACAGCGACAGCGTGCTGTGCCTGGACTTTTCGCCCGATGGCAAACGCCTCGCCTCGGGGGCGGCGGACAAGATCGCCCGCATCACCGACGTCGCCACAGGCAAGGTGCTGAACACCTTTGAAGGCCACACGCATCACGTCATGGGCGTGGCCTTCCGTGCGGACGGCCGCGTGCTGGCGACGGCGGGTGCCGACGGCGTGGTGTCGTCCTGGGACCTCCTCATCGGCGAGCGGAAGAAGAAGATTGAAGGCTGGACGAAGGAGGTCACCTCGCTGCAGTTCGTGGGTGCCACCAACCAGATCGTCACCTCCGCCGGCGACAACCGGGTGCGTGTGGTCACGGATGACGGCGCGGAGGTCCGCAGCATCGCCAGTCTGCCCGACTACATGCAGGCCAGCGCCAGCACGCCGAACGGCGGCCTCATCATCGCCGGTGGCGAGGACAGCCTGCTGCGGGTCTGGGATGCCAGCAACGGCAAGGAGCTGGCCGCCTTTGGCACGAAGTAAAAAGGCTGTGGCGGCTCATTTGAAGACCACGTCCACGCCCATCGCGCTTTTGGAGGCGAAGCCGGGGATGAGGTCGGGTTTGCGGGCGGAGATCAGGCGGTAGATGAGCGACAGGCCGTTGAGGATGATCATGTGATCGATCACTCGATAGCCGCGCTGACGTCGGAGGAGAAACGCCGCCGCCCAGGCCAGGTAGCGCGGGTTCAGCATGAGCGGCTTGAAGTCGGTCTTGATGCGGTAGCGGGCGTGCAGGCCGCGCTTGGGATAACGGGCCTTGTAGTCGGCCTTGGCGGCGAGGATCCGGGCTTCGATGTCCGGGCTGTTTTCAGCAAAGTAGTATTCCCGGGCCAGGGCGAGCAGGTGAAAGGTGTCGCGCATGTACTCGATATCTTCGACGGGCAGGCCTGCGCGCCGTGCAAGCCCGCTCATGCGGTCGAGGTTGTCGAGGCAGCGCCGGGCGCCGCGCAGGGCGGCGTCGGCATCGCGCACGAAATGGCGCAGCAGGCGGCGCAGGCTGTGGGAGATGAAGATGTTGCCCCAGTAAACCTGAAGGATGGGCGGGATGCGCACGCGGCGGAAGAAGAGTTTCTGCCGTGCATACTCTTCGAGGTAGAGCAGTTCGTTGATGCATTCATCGGCCAGGCGCAGCAGCTCCAGGAGCGCGTCGGCATCGCCGAGGCGGCGTTCGCTGGCAAAGGCGCGCACGGCGTCCTCGGCCAGCCAGCCGTCCTTCATGACGCGCAGGGTCACGAAGGTGTTGAGGTCGGTCCAGACGGCCTCGGGGTCGAGAAAGGCCAGCCGCCGGAAGGGCACCCAGCCGCCGGTCTGGCACCAGACCATGAAACCGATGACGTTGTCGGCCTGGCGCAGCTCACGGGCAAAGTGTTCATGCATCCAGGCGACCGGGCTGGGATATTCGCCGCAGCCCTCGTATTCACGCCGGCTCTGCAGCTCCACGATCTTGGGCAGCGGGGTGCGGAAGAAGTTTCGGTTCAGCGGCAGGTAGCGGAAGAAGTCGCTCTCGCCATGCTTCATGGAGATGACGAGCGCCGGGCTGGTGAGGCCGTCAAAGACGCGCGCAAAGGTGCCGCGATGCCACATGAGGTCGCCGATGGGATAGGCGCCGACGGTCCAGGTGCGGAAGATGAGCCGACGGCCGTGCTTTTCAAAGACGGGCAGCAGCTCCTGAAGAAAGCGGCGTGCGTCTTCGGCGGTCTTGATGACGAGCTGGCTGTGGAAGTCGTCCTTCACGTCTCTGCCGTCAGATTCACCGATGCGGACGATGACGCCGGCGACCTCGGGGAAGTCGATGAAGAACTGGTCGAGCAGCTCCGCGAGGTAGGTGTTCACGGATTTGCGGGCGATGCGCAGGCTTTTCAGCAGCCAGGGCGTGGCGGAGAACACGTCCATGGTGACATGCACACGCAGGCCGGCCTTGTGCAGGACGTCAAGGCAGCGCCGCATCTCGGTGCGGTAGCGGGCGATGCGGGCACGCACCTCAGGCTCCAGGAAGGCGTGGTCGGCCAGGTGCGCCACGTCGTCGATGGAGGCGGCGTTGAAGCCCCAGGCGGCGGCCTGGCGGGCCAGCACGTTGAGCTCACGGCAGACGTTCTCCCACCAGGCTGCGCCCTGGCGTCCGGCATGATCCCAGGGGATCTTCGACCAGTTGATGACGCGCCGTTGATAGCCGCGAAAGAACGGCCCGATGGCGTCGATGAGGCAAAGCTGGTTCACGAACGCGCTGCGTTGCGGCAGCCGCCGTCACACGCAATGCCGCGCTCGTGACGGATTCGTCACTTCAGCTTGGCCGAGACCACACGGTGATAGACCCGGCGTTCTCTTCGCCGAGTCCAAAGGATCAGCAATTCATCGTTCAAGGTTTCAATCTCATCTCTGTCAACAGTGCCGGCTGGAATCAGCCGTGATTTGGTAAACTCCCAGAGCAACAGCGTCGGGCCGATGTACTGATTCTTGATGTTCCATTCGCCCTCGAAAGCATCCCGCATGGAGGGCCCTTCTTGAAGGCTTCCGCTAAACCTGCCCGATTCCAGGAATGTGATGGTTGCGTAGGTGCCGCCGATCCTGCATCGCCAGACTCCCGGGAGCTTGCTGGAGTTGATGTCCGGCCTGACAAACGGGTCCGTGGCGTAGGCCATGGACTGAGCACAACATGTGCCCGCTAGAGTCATGGCCAGCCTGCGTTTCATAAAGTGCTCATTTCAGCTTCCAGAGCGTCTTGTCGCTGCGGACATAGACGGCGCCGTTGCTGATGGCGGGGGTGCAGAGCAGGGTGTCTTTCAGCTCGACGCTGTGGACGACCTCACCCTCGCTGGCGGTGGTGTCCACGACCTGGAAGTCGCCGCGCTCGCTGACGATGTAGATGTATTTGCCGGCGGCCACGGGCGAACCGCTGAAGGGGCCCTTGAGGCGCAGCTTCCAGGCCTCGTCACCATTGGAAAGGGAGGCCTTCACAAGCACCCCCGCGCCGTTGAGGACGTAGATGGAGTCGCCGAGCACCAGCGGGCTGCCGGTGCCGGGCTTGAGGCCGCTGGCGCGCCAGAGCTGGGACACGGCGCCCTTTTCAGGCACCAGGGCGGTGACGCCGTTGGAAGGCACGTAGATGGCGTCCTGGGTGACGGCGGAGCTGGGGATGGTGGCCGCACCGTCGGTGTAGTCCCATTCAACGGCGCCGGTGCGCGGGTTCACGCCGGTCAGGCCCTTGCTCGACTGCAGGGCGACGGCGCCCTTGTAAACCACGGCGCTGGTCCAGTTCGCGGCCTTGGGGCGCTCCTTCTTCCAGCGGTTTTTGCCGGTGGCCGCGTCGATGCCGACGGCGATGGACTCGCTGTCGTTCTCCGCCTGCACCACCAGCGTGTCGCCGACCACCACGGGCGACGAGGACATGCCGAGGCTGTTGCTGGCGTTGGCGTAATCAAAAGTCAGTCCACGCAGCCAGAGCAGGTTGCCGGCGAGGTCGAAGGCGAAGAGGTCGTTGGAGGAGTAGATGGCGAAGACGCGCTCGCCGTCGCTGCAGGGCGTGGGGGCGGCCACGCTGGTCTTGTTGTGCGACATGGTGCGGCCGGTGGCCTTCATGACGCGCTCCCAGAGCTTTTTGCCATCCTTGGCGCTGAAGCAGAAGACGTGCAGGTTCGACTGGTCGGGGCCGCTGGAGCAGGTGACGAAGACCTTGTCGCCGACGACGATCGGGCTGCTCAGGCCGCGGCCGGGCAGCTCCGCCTTCCAGTCGATGGTGACCTTTGGTCCCGGGGCCTGGGCCTCGGTGGAGACGGCGGAGGCGTTCGGCCCGCGGAACTGGAGCCAGTCGGCGGCCGGGGAGGTGCCGCACAGGACGGCCGAGGTCAGAAGGGTGAGGGGAAGCTTCATGGTGCTTGGATCGAGGAATGTCATTGGGCTCACTTGGCGGCCAGGATCGCCGTGCCGGTGTCGTCGCAGATGCGGAGCTGGAACTGCCATTCGACGGTCCAGGTCTCGGTCTGCTCGTTCTGGCAGCACTTCACCAGGATCTGGTTTTTGCCCTTCTTCAGCTTCACGGGCAGCTTGTATTGGTCGAGCTTGGCGCCGCGGTGGTATTCGTCACGGGCGAAGATGAGCTGGCCGTTCAGCCAGACCTTCCAGCCGTTTTTGCAGCCCAGGCGGATCTGGGCGTCGCGCTCCTCGGCGGAGTCAAACTCGGTGTAGGCATACCCGGTGACTTCCTTGAGCATGGTGTAGGGCTTGTTGAAGTCGATCTGGCCGTACTCATCGGTGCTGGTGAAGTCGGTCCACTTCACGTCACCGTTCTTGCCGGGGTAGCTGGCGCCGAGATCGACCTTTTCCTCGGGCGGGAAGACGGTGTCGAAGCCCTTGCGCTCGACGTTCGTGAACGGCGCGATGAGCTTCCAGCTGCGCACGAAGCCGAAGTGCGTCGGCAGGTCCACCGGGCTGCCGAGGTCCTTGAGCTTCTTGGCGAGGTCCTTGATCTGATCCTCGTCGCGGGCGCCTTTCATGGCCTGCTGGTAGGAGGCCAGGGCCGCGTCTTTTTTGCCCTGGGCAAGCGCCTCGTCGCCGGCGCTGGTGAGCTTGGCGACCGGATGGCGGCGAAGTTCGCTGCTGGGGTCTTCGAGCAGGCCGGGCGTGAGTTTTTCCGCCAGGGCGGGTTCGGCGTGCTGGAGGATGTCGAAGGCGACGACGCGGGGGGCGGGGCTGTTTTTCGTGTCGAGCAGGAAGGCCTTCACGGCATCGACCGGCAGTTTCTTCGCAGCGATTGCCTGGTCGGCGACGACGCCGATGGCGGCTCGCAGCCAGTTTTCGGCGAGCGGGTTGGCGCCGTTCATGGCGGCGAGGATTTCCGGCAGGGCGGCGGGGTCGGCCTTGGCGATTTGCTGCCAGGCGGCGGTGGCCTTTTCATTGCCTTCGCCCTCCTTCTGCACGGCGCGCAGGTCAGCGAGGGGCTGTTCGAGGCTCGCGGCGGGGACCAGGCCCGCGCCGGAGGCAAAAAGAAGACCAAGAAGGATGGGAAATTTCATGCAGGAAAGCGGATGCTACCCGCAAAGTACGCCGCCGGACAAGAGTCCGTTTCGACGATTGGGAATGTGAACTGACAGAGGGCGGGTGTGGTTCTTCTCCTGGGTCTCCTGGGGTCTGCCTCTAGATCGCGAGATAAAAGGTCTGTCCCTTTATCCGGAAAAATCTGCCGATGGGTTCATCAGCGCCGGGCAAGCGAAGCAAGGTAGCCATCTTGCTCCGCAAGATGAGCGGGCAATCCGGCAGACTGAGCCGTTCACGACTTCCGAAAACCTTTCCTTTCTGCGCAAGCCTCTTGCTCATCTCGGCGGAGCGAGATGGCCACTCTGCTGGCGCGAGACAAAAGGTCTGTCCCTTTATCCGGAGAAATCTGCCGATGGGTTCATCAGCGCCGGGCAAGCGAAGCAACGTAGCCATCTTGCTCCGCAAGATGAGCGGGCAATCCGGCAGACTGAGCCGTTCACGATTTCCGAAAACCTTTCCTTTCTGCGCAAGCCATCTGCTCATGTCGGCGGAGCGAGATGGCCACTCTGCTGGCGCCAGCCTCGCTGCCTGTGGATGATTCGCCGACCCCTGGTCATGCTGATTGAGATACAAACTTTTCATGCTCTTCGTTAGGCTGGAATACCTGCGGAAAAACCTGCCGACAGCTTCATCAGCGCCGGGCAGGCAAAGCAAAGTAGATCTCGCCCCGCAAGATGAGTGCCATTCGGGTCGGTCGCTTTATCGAACTCAAAGACTGTCCCAGCTTGTGCCGTGTTTTTAAAAGGCTCGGATGACCTGCACCTTGGCCATTCATTGGGCATTGGCCCCTGAACCCTGGTCATTCAGGAGCGGCCCAGGACACCCGCATCGCGCGACAGACCAAATGATTCTGTTCCGCAGCTTGCAGACAGGGCACTTCCTACGCATCACTTGAACAGCTTGGACCCTCTGACCGAACTCCCCTCCGCCGCCTCCACTCCGATTCACGACGCCCGTGAAGCGTTGCGGAAGTATTTCGGCTTCCGGGAGTTCCTCGACGGCCAGGAATCGGTGATGGCCAACATCCTGGCCGGCCGTGACACCCTGGTCATCATGCCCACCGGCGGCGGCAAAAGCCTCTGCTATCAGCTCCCCGCCATGGTCATGGACGGCGTCACGGTCGTCGTCAGCCCGCTGATCGCCCTCATGAAGGACCAGGTGGACGCCCTGGAACGACGCGGCATCCCCGCCACCCTCATCAACAGCACCCTGACGCTGGCCGAGCAGCAGGAACGCATCGCCGCCCTGCGACGGGGCGAGTACAAGCTCGTTTATGTCGCCCCGGAACGCTTCCGCAGCCGCATGTTCACCAGCACCATGCGCCAGGTGGAGATTGCCCTCTTCGCCGTTGATGAAGCCCACTGCCTCTCTCAGTGGGGCCATGACTTCCGCCCCGACTACTTCCGCCTTGACGAAGCCCTGGAGCAGCTCGGCAGGCCGCAGGTCGTCGCCCTCACCGCCACCGCCACGCCCGAGGTCCGCGCCGACATTTTGAAGGTGCTCGCCCTGCGCGACCCCTTCATCACCATCCGCGGCTTCCAGCGGCCGAACCTGAGCCTCAACGTCCTCCACACCAAGAAGGGCGACGACAAGTACAGCCGGCTCAAGGAGATCATCCGCGACCATCGCAAGGGCATCATCTACTGCGCCACCCGCAAGCGTGTCGAGGAGGTCGGCGAGGCCCTGAAGGACATGGGCATTCGTGCCGTCCAGTACCATGGCGGGCTCGATGACAAGGAGCGCGAGGAGCGCCAGAACCGCTTCATCAGCAAAAAACACGACATCGCCGTGGCGACCAACGCCTTCGGCATGGGCATCGACCGGCCCGACGTGCGCTTTGTCGTGCACTTCGACGTGCCTGGCAGCGTCGAGGCTTACTACCAGGAAGCCGGGCGCGCCGGCCGTGACGGCGAGCCGTCCTGGTGCGAGCTGTTCTTCAACTTCGCCGACACCAAGACGCAGGAGTTTTTCCTCGACGGCGCCAACCCCGGCATCGACGTCATCCAGAGCATCTACCAGGCCCTGCTCAACCAGGCCAACGCCCAGAACGAGGTTGAGGCAAGCATCGAGGACCTCACCGACTACGCCGGGCTGAAGAACAGCATGGCCGTCAGCTCCTCCCTCAGCCATCTGGCCCGCGCGGGCTACATCGAGCGCTACGACATCCCCGGCCGGCGCATCCGCGGCACCCGCCTGCTCCAGCCCGACGTGCTCACCCGCGACCTGAAGCTCGACGCCGCAGCCATCCGCGAAAAAGAACGCCGCGACCGCTCGAAGCTGAAGGCCATGGTCGACCTCTGCTATGACGAGCAGCGCTGCCGGCAGCAGCAGATCCTGGCCTACTTTGGCGAGGCCGAAAGCCAGCCCTGCGGCACCTGCGACATCTGCCGCCGCGACGGCGTGCAGGTGGAGCGCGAGGGCGGCGCGGATGAGGTGCTCATGCTGCGCCAGGCCCTCAGCGGCATCGCCCGCATGTCCCTGAAAAACGCCGACGGCCGCTGGGAGGCGCGCTATGGCAAGGGCCGCATCATCCAGATGCTTGTCGGCAGCCGCTCCAAGGAGGTGCTGGATGCCGGGCTCGACCAGCTCAGCACCTACGGCCTGCTCAAAAAGACCGGCACCAGCGCCCTGCATCCCTTGTTCGCCGAAATGGAGAAGCAGGGCCTCATCGAGACCAGCACCGGCGAATACCCGCTGGTCACCCTCACCGCCCGCGGCGCCGAGGTCATGCGCACCGGGGCGAACGTGCGCATGCTCTGGCCAAACACCGCGCCGAAGTCCGAGTCCCCGCTGAAACCCGGCGCCCGGCTTCCCGAGGCCGGCCTGGGCACCAGCGAGCTGGGTTTTGACGACGCCCTTTTTGAAAAGCTCAAGCATCACCGCAGCGTCCTCGCCCAGTCGGAGGGAGTGCCCGCCTACCTGATCTTCAGCAACCAGACCCTGGAGTTCCTCACCCGCCTGAAGCCCCGCACCCTGGCCGACGGCATGAAGATCCGCGGCGTCGGTGAAAAAAAGGCAGGCACCTACCTGCCCGACTTCATCCGCATCATCCAGAAGCACGGCTGAAGACGTGGCGTGGCGGAACGCCTGGTTGTCATCCACGCGCCGATGAATACTGTCCGCCCCCTTCCATGCCCCGCGTTTACATCAAGACCTATGGCTGCCAGATGAACGAACGTGACACCGAGCAGGTGTCGCAGATGTTCACCGAGCGCGGCTACACCATGACGTCCACCGACGAGGACGCCGACGTGGTGCTCATCAACACCTGCTCCGTGCGCGACCAGGCGGAGCAGAAGGCCGTGGGCAAGATGGGCATGGTGCGCCGCCGCCGCATCCCCCTCGTCACCGGCTTCATGGGCTGCATGGCCCAGAGCCGCGGCTCCGAGCTTGTGGACAAGGTGAACGTCGATCTCGTCGTCGGCACGCAGAAGTACCACCGCGTCGTCGACTACGTGGATGAGATCATCCGCGCCAAGGAGCAGCGCCTGATGGACGAGGAGCGCTTTTCCATCGTCGACATCGACGAGGAGGAGGCCAGCCAGAACACCATCCGCGACCACACGCTCAGGCCGGACCAGGGCAGCGCCTTCGTCAGCATCATGCAGGGCTGCAACATGAAGTGCACCTTCTGCATCGTGCCCTACACCCGCGGCGGAGAGCGTGGCAGGCCCATCGCCGACATCGTCGAGGAGGTCAGGCGTCTGGCCGGACGAGGCATCAAGGAGGTCACGCTGCTCGGCCAGATCGTCAACCTCTACGGCCGTCATGAGTTCCCCATGCAGGACGGCAAAAGCCCCTTCGTGCAGCTGCTTGAAGCCGTGCATGAAGTCCCCGGCATCGAGCGCATCCGCTTCACCAGCCCGCATCCCATCGGCTACAAGAAGGACCTCATCGAGGCCTTCACCTACCTGCCGAAGCTCTGCGAGCACGTGCATCTTCCCGTGCAGAGCGGCAGCGACGAGATCCTGAAAAAGATGCACCGCCCCTACACGGCGGCGAAGTTCACCGAGCTTGTCGAGCGCATCCGCGCCGCCCGCCCCGGCATCGCCGTCACCACCGACGTCATCGTCGGCTTCCCGGGCGAGACCGAGAAGCACTACCTGGAGACGCGCGAGATGTTCGACCGGCTGAAGTTCGACAACGCCTTCATTTTTCGTTATTCCAAGCGCCGCGGCACGCCCGCCGCCGACATGCCCGATGAAGTCCAGGTCAGCGAGAAGGAGAAGGAGCGCCGCAACCAGGACCTGCTCGCCCTGGTCAACGCCCACGCCTACCCGCGCTACCAGGAGCTCATCGGCCAGCGGGTCGAGATCCTCTGCGAAGGCCCCAGCAAGACCAACGAGTCACGCCTCACCGGCCGCACCCGCACCAACCGCATCGTGGTGTTCGACGGCAACCCCGCGCGCCACACCGGGCAGATTTTTGACGTGAACATCACGAACTGGGCAAACTTCACCCTCTTCGGCGACCCCGTGCTCAACGACGACCCGGTCTGAGCCACGCAGCGGACTCTCCAAGAAAGTAGTGCCGGGCTCCAGCCCGGCACAACCCCTATTGAACCGAGCAGCGTTGAAGGCCTTTCATGCGGTCACGAGCTGAAGCTCATGACGACTTTCCACCGACCCCGTGCTCAACGACGACCCGGTCTGAGCCACGCAGCGGCCTCTCAAAAAAGTAGTGCCGGGCTTCAGCCCGTCACAACCCCGTATGCACCGAGCAGCGTTGAAGGCCTTCCACGCTGTCACGAGCTGAAGCTCATGACGACCTTGCTCGGCTGGACGAATCGTGGGGTGGGCTGACCCAGGGGAGTCTCATCGGCAGCGCCGCCTGGCACACTTCGGCTGCACGACACCCGCCCCTTGCGCTGGAACGTCCGCAAAGGAACGAAATCAGTGTCGAGCAGGCGAAGCAAAGTAGCCATCTTGCTCCGCAAGATGAGCGGGCAATCCGGCAGGCTCAATCATTCACGAACTCCGAAAAACTTTCCTTTTTGCGCAAGCCTTTTTGCTCCGCGAACCGACCGGAGGGAGATCAGCAGCCGCAGGCTGCCGAAGGGTGAGCAACGCGAAGCAAAGGCGCCGGAAGCTTCGCAGACTCGATGGTTCACGAATTCCGGAAGCCCTTCCTTCCAGCGCAAGCCTCTCGCTCATCTCGACGGAGCGAGATGGCCACTTTGCTGGCGCCATCCCCGCTGCCTGTCGATGATTCGCAGACCCTTGGTAGGGCCCCGCTGCGTCGGGGCCGACGAGAAAGGCCGGCGAACGTGCGTACGCTCGCCGGCCTTGAATGCCCGAGAGGGACGGACTCATCTAAGCGTCACGCCAGGCGCCTTATGCGGCTGCTTGACGGCCTGGGGAGCGGTGTTTGCCCGGTGGTGGTGATGGGCGGGCGTTCTGGCCACCCTTTCGTCAGGGCCTCGGCGCGGTGGGGCTGCGCATGAGGGCCACGTGGCGGAGCATGAGGCGGTAGCTGTCGAGCCAGTTGGCCTTGTCCTTGGGGTTGAGGGCGCGGGCCTGGCCGGCCCAGAGATACGCCTCCTCCGCCTTCTGCCACCGGCCCAGGCGGTGCCAGTGGATGCCGAGGGCGAGGCGCGGCTCCTCATGATGCGGAGCCAGCTTCAGGGCCTCCTGGATGCTCTTCAGCGCGTCCTCAGGCCTGCTCAGCGCGTCGTAGGCGTCGGCCAGGGACAGGTGGTAAAGGTAGGCGTGGGGATTGAGCCGGAGGGCGGCCTGCAGATCCACGACAATCTGCTTGAGCACGGGGCTGCCGGGCGAGCGGTCCTTCTCCGTGAGGCGGTCGAGCCGGCTGAGGGCGCGCTGGTAAAACACCTCCGGGTTCGCCGGGTCCAGGCCGGCGGCGGTGTCGAGATGCTGAAGCCGTGCCGGTTCATCCTTGCGGGCCTGGGCGAGGCTGGCGAGCGCGAGCTGATAATCGCCCCGGCCATGCAGCCAGGAGGCGGCGAGCAGGGCGAGCGAGGCCGCGCCGAGGGCGAGCTTGGTGAGCACGCGCACACCGGGCAGGCGCAGCGGCGCGCGCTGCCTTTGCTCAAAGCCAGGATTGGCGAGCAGGCCGAGCAGGAAGGCGCCGGTGAGGGCGGTGGCCGGGACGTGGAAGTGAAACTCAAAGGCGGCGTGGGCCAGGGTGGCTGCCAGGCCGGAGAGCGCGCCGACGCAGAGCGCGAGGTTCATGCTCAGCACGCGGCCGGTGTTGATGAAGCGTTCGCGGGCGAACCAGCGCAGGTAGCCCAGGCCGTTGCCGACATGGGTGACGAGCAGCAGGAGCAGGCCGAAGGCGCCCGCCCAGCCGTAGTCGGCGAGGAGCTGGAGGTACTCGTTGTGCGCAAAGAGAGGTTCCGCCGCCCAGGTCGGCAGCCTGGGCGAGCGCAGGCGCGTGCCGCCCTCATGAAACATGCGCGAGCCCGCGCCTGACCAGGGTTGCTCCCGATGCTGGGCCAGGGCCGACTCCCAGATGCCGAGCCGGATGTCGTTCGTCATTGTCAGGCGCTCGGTGCGGCCGCGCAGGTACTCCTCGTTGACCTTCCAGAGCACGACCCCTCCGAGCAGGCCCATGATCAGGCCGCCGCCGAGCAGGCTCCAGAACAGGTGGCGCTGGGTCTGCCAGACCAGCCAGAGGGCGAGAATGGCGAAGACCAGGATGCCCGCGCCGAGGCCGATGAGGGCGCCGCGGCTGACCGTGAGCGACATGCCGACGGCCATGGCCACGCAGCTGAAGGCCAGCCACAGCTTCAGCACCGCGCCGCCGCGTCCAAAGCAGAGCCAGCCGGCGGAGAGGAAGAGCGCGGCGGAGAGGAAGGCCGCGAGGTGGTTGGCGTTGGCGAAGAAGCCGCCGATGCGACCCGGTTCGGCCGGACGGAGGAAGTTCGGCAGCACATGGAAGCCCCAGTTTCCCGAGAGATGCACGGAGCCCATGCCGAGGTTGCCAGCCACCAGCAGGAGCAGCAGAACCACGCAGGCGATGCGCCAGCGCGGGTGGCTGGCGGCGGTGACGGTAAGGATGTAGGCGACCAGGCAGCCCAGCAGGATGACGCCGTCCTCAAGGGCGAGGCTGGCCACGGGTGACAGGGCGGCGCGTGTGAGGAGAACGCCGGCAAACAGCAGCGTGGCGGCCAGGCAGGCGTTGCTGGGCGGAAAGAACACGCGCAGGCGCCAGCGCAAGGTGGCCACGAGGCCGGCGGCGCCGAGCAGCACCGCGCCCGGCCAGAAGAACAGCAGGCGCGTCTCCGTGCCGAGCACGCCGGACACCAGCAGGGCGAGGAAGAAGAGGACAAGCGCGGCGGTCTGCACCATGGGCATGAACTACATGGCCGCCGTGCGTGGTGCAAGCCCGCCGCGTCCGCCGCCGAAGCCCCGCCCTTCGAAGCCATCGCGCTCATGCCGGGCTTGTGATCCGCGGACGGATGCCGGAGAATGCCGGCATGAAAACCCTCGCGCTGCTTTCCTGGTTAGGCGTCGCCGCCGCCACGGCCCAGATCGTGGAGCCGGTGAACGCGCCGCCCACGCCGCCGCCGGTTCAGCACCGCGAGCTGATGCTGACGCCATCCATCCAGGCCTCCGACTTCGGCCCGGCAACCACGCTTTACTCCATCGGCAGCCCGACGGATGAGGAGCAGTACTACCTGGAGCTGATCAACCGGGCCCGCGCCAACCCGACCGCGGAGGGCCTGCGGCTCGCCACCACGACGCATCCCGACATCCTGTCGGCGATCGACCAGTACGACGTGGATCTGGAGCTGATGAAGACCGAGTTTGCCGAGCTGCCGGTCAGGCCGCCGCTGGCGATGAACGCGCAGCTGACGAATGCCGCGCGCGATCACAGCCAGTATCAGTTCAACACGGCCACGCAGACCCACACCGGCAGCGGCAGGACCAACCCGGGTGCGCGAATGACGACAGCGGGTTATCCCTGGACCACCTATGGCGAAAGTGTGTTCACGACTGCCGTGGATGTGTTTTACGGCCATGCCGGGTTTCAGATCGACTGGGGCACCAACCCGCCCTCCGGCATGCAGGTCGATCGCGGCCACCGGATGAACAACCATGGCAATTTCCGCGAGGTGGGCGTCGGCGTGGTTCTCGGCAGCAACCAGGTTTCCGGCAGGAAGGCGGGCCCGCAGGTCGTCACGCAGGACTTTGCCACCAGCAACACGGGCACGGCCTTTGTCACCGGCGTGGCCTACTACGACATGAACGGCAACAGCTTCTACGATCCCGGCGAGGGCATCGGCGGCCTGACCGTGAACGTCAACGGCGCCAGCTTCCACGCCCTCACGGCGGCCTCCGGGGGTTATGCGGTGCCGGTGCCGACAGCGGACGCCACGCGCGCGGTGACCTTTTCCGGCCTGGGCGCCTCGGGCGGCGGTGACGCCGTCATCAGCGGCGGCGGGAATGTGAAGGTGGACTATGTGCCGGCCTATGTGGCGCCGACCCTCGCGGGGCCGGGCACCGCCGGCGTGGGAGTGGCGACGAATTACACTTTTGGTTCGGTTCTCGGCGCGACCGCCCACCGGGGCCGCTTGGTCCGCAACGTCAATGCCACGACGGAGGGCGCGGACAGCCTGACGCGGGTCACCGTGGTGAAGACGGGCAGCTACGCCACGCTCTCCACCAGCGTGAAGGATTCCGGCACCGGCTCCTGGCACATGGCCAACCCCTCGGCGGGCGCGCAGCTCATCACCTTCAACAACGCCTTTCATGTGAAGGCGGGCGCGCAGCTCAGCTTCCGCAGCCGGCTGGGCACGGCAGGCACGGGCCAGGTGGCGAGGATGCAGGCGTCCACTGATGGCGGGCTGACCTGGCAGTCGCTCTTCAGCCAGACCGGAGATGGACATCCGGGTGAGACCGGCTTCAAAACCGTGAACGTCTCCCTGGCCGCCCTGGCCGGCAAGGATGTGAGGCTGCGCTTCAACTTCACCTTCTCCAGCGGCTTGTTCTACCCGCAGACCAGCGATGGCATTGGCTGGTACATCGACGGCGTCAGCTTCACAAACCTCGTGGACCTGGGCGGGGCGACGACCGCGACGCTGCCCGCCGGCACCACCTTTGCCTTCACGGCGCCGGAGCCGGGCGACTTCCTGCTCGCCGTCAGCCCCGTGATTTCAGGGCGTGACTTCGGCTTCGGTCCGCCCACGGCTGTCACCGCCATTGCGGATCCGCCGGTGATTGACACACCGCCGGTGCCCTTGGTCGGTACGGAGGGTGGAAGCGCGAGCTTCACCGTGGCGGCCTCGCATCCCAGCCTGACGCCGACGTATGCGTGGAAGAAGAACGGCGTGGTCATCAAGAACGCCATCTCGAGCACGCTGAGCCTGCCCGTGCTGAAGCTCACGGATGCGGCGAACTACACCGTGGTGGTCTCCGCCGCGGGGCAGTCGGTGGAGGCCACGGCGGCGCTGGCGGTCGTGAAGCCGGTGACGCAGCTGCTGGTGCTTCTCGAAGGCGGCATGGCCAAGCCGACGGTCACGCTGGCGGGCACGCCGAGCCTGGTCTGGAAGAAGGCCGTCGGTGCGCCGCCGGTCGTGACCACGCTCATTGGAGAAGTGCAGAAGACGCTGCTGCTGTCCCCGCTCAGCAGCGCCACCAGTTCGGCGGTTTACACCTGCGAGGCCTCGCTGCCCGGCGGCAACATGGTGGTGGCGGGCAGCTTTGACCTGCGGGTGTTCAACGTGAAGCCGCTGGTGAAGGACGTGCAGGCCATGCCTGACGGACAGGTCGGCAGTCCCTACACGCACGTCATTCAGCTCGACACCGGCCTGGAGGGTGCGCCGGTCAGCTACAGCGCGAGCGGGCTGCCTCCCGGATTGAAGGTCGACAGCCGGACAGGTGTCATCTCCGGTGTGCCGACGCAGGCGAAGGAGTTCAAGAAGATCAAGCTGACGGCCGCCAACGGCAGGGGTTCGACCAGTGCGGAGGACAGCATCGTCATCGCACCGCTGCCGCCGAACGTGGAGGGAACCTACATTGGCACGGTGGCGCGGCAGAGCGCCCTGAACCTCGGCCTTGGCGGACGTGTGGACTTCACCCTCGCCTCCACCGGCGTGATCACCGGCTCGCTGACGCTCGACACGCGCAAGCTGCCGTTCACAAGCGCCATCATCATCGACAACGTGCCGCCCCTGGATCCGCCGAGGGCGAGCATTCCGGTGAAGGTGCCCGGCAGCAGCACGCCGGTGACGCTGGCGTTTTCGATCGACACCACAGGCAACCGTCTGAGCCTTGCGAAGATCACCCTCGGCCTGGACAGCGCCGACATCAGCGGCTGGCGTCTCGTCTGGAAGGCGGTGGGAAATCCGGCGGTGGCCGAGCCTCGGCGATTTAACTACCTGTTGCGGCCTCCTGGGCTGCCCGCCGGTCTGCCGCGTGGTGATGGCTGGGGCTCCTTCGTGCTGGGCAGGGACGGCAGGCTGACGCTGGCCGGCAGGGCGGGGGACGGCGAGGTCTGCACATGTGCATCATTGGTTGGGCCGCTGGGCGAGATTGCGTTTTATCAGGCGCTCTACACGCCGAAGGGCTCGCTGCTGGGCGTCCTGGACATCGACCTGCTCGACACCGGCAGCCTGGCCTCGGACGTGCTGGGCGGGGCGGTGGAGTGGTTCCGGCCGCCGAACAACAAGTCACGTACTTATGCGGGCGGCATCGCCCTGGTGACGGTGAATGCCATCGGGGCCGCCTACCTGCCGCCCGTGGCGCCCGCGCGGGTGCTTGGCATGACGGACGCGGCCCGGGCGAGGCTGTTGTTTGACGAAGGCGGTCTGGCCGGGGCCGCCACGAACCCGGACGTCAACGAGTTCGAGATCCTCGCCGGCAACAAGGCGAAGTTCAGCTCCGGCAATCCGGCGGGCGCCACGCTGACAATCACGACGGCGACCGGCCTGATCAGCGGCGGCTTCAAGCTGAGCGATGACGAGCTGCGCACCGGCACCGCCTTTGTCGGCAGGAAGCTGCCGCGCACGGCCAGCTTCACCGGCGTGATCACGCATGACGGCGTGAAGCCGTTGGGCGCGGGGCATTTCCTGCTGCCCGAGATGCCGGTGGACGCCGCCCCGCCGCTGCCCGCCACCACGCCCGCCACCACGGCGATCCTTTCCGGCAGCGTGCTGCTGGAGAAGAAGTGAGGCGGGGGCGGGCAGGACAATTTTGACGCAGCCTGAGCGCTTGACTCCCGGCCGGGTTCACGGGATGCACGGAGCATGATGACCCTTGATTCCCTTTGTCAGCAGGTGGGTGAGGAACGGCTGCGCGCGATGGTGGCGGCCTTCTACCGGCGGGTGCGCGTGGATGACCTGATCGGGCCGATGTATCCGGCGGAGGACTGGGAGGGGTCGGAGAAGCGACTGGCGGACTTTGTCATCTATCGCTTCGGCGGACCGCCGACCTACCTGGAGCAGCGCGGGCATCCGCGGCTGCGGATGCGGCATCTGCCGTTTTCCATCGGCCTGAAGGAACGCGACCGCTGGCTGACGCTGATGGGCGAGGCGATGCGTGAAACCGGCATCACGGAGGAGGAGGCGCAGGTGATGATCCCGTTCTTCGCGCAGGTGGCGGACATGATGCGCAACCGGCCTGAGTGATCCGGCGGCATTTTTGGCTATGCAGCGCGGGGAGCTCCTCCAGATTGGAGGCATGCACCCGCCCTCCCGCCAGCGACTCGCCACCCGGTTTGTGGTGGTGTTCGCCGCGTTCGTGGCGGCGGGCTCGCTGCTGCTGCTGGCGCTGTTTCAGCAGCAGCAGGCACAGGAGCAGGAACGCGTGTTCGCGGCGCTGGCACGTGCGGATGCGGACTTTGTCCGGCGTCTGAACCTGCCGCGCAGCAGCAAGCTGGCCGGTGACCTGGGGCAGCTGCTGGGGATGCAGATTCACTTTCTGGACGTCCGGGGGGGGCTGGAGCCGGCGCTTGCGGAAAAGGAGGCCGCGCCGCTGAAGCGGCTGGAGGCGGGGCGGGTGCAGGAGCTCGCCGGTGGCTGGCAGGTGCTGAAGCTGGGCCTGGATGAGCGACACGCGATGATCTTCCTGAGACAGCCTCCGGAGAGGACGCTGAGCCTGTGGCATCCGGCCACGCGCAACGCCCTGCTGGTGTTCTGGGGGCTGTCGGCGGCCCTGGGCTGGGTGATCGCCCGCCAGGTGGTGCGGCCGGTGACGCGGCTGACGCGCGGTCTGGCGGGTTTTTTTGAAAACCGTGACCGGGTGCCTGCGGAGACCGGGCGCGGGGATGAGATCGGCGCCCTGGCGAGGGCGCTGACGCAGGCCAGGGACGATCTGGTCGAGGAGCGGCAGAGACGCGAGCAGTCGGAGCGCATGGCGCTGCTGGGCCGGGTGGCCACCGGGCTCGCGCATGAGATCAAAAACCCGCTCGCATCGATCCAGCTGCACGCGCAGCTGGTGGATGCTGGCGGGCTGGACGCCGAGTCTGGGCAGTCGCTGCGGCACGTGCAGGCCGAGGTGCGGGTGATCGAGGGCCTGGTGAATCAATGGTTATACCTGGCGCGGCCGCAGCCGCCCAGGATGGAGCTCCTGGACCTGGAGGAGGTGCTGAAGGAAGTGCTGTCCGCGCTGCAGCCCCAGGCGGATCATGCCGGGGTGAGACTGGTGAACCTGGCCGGAAGCGGCGCGGACCTGAAGCTGAAGGGGGACCGGGCGCGGCTGCAGCAGGTGTTCCGCAACCTGGTGCTGAATGGCATCCAGGCGATGCCCCGGGGCGGGGTGCTGGAGGTGGGCGGGAAGGTGTGCGAAGGGCGCTGCGTTCTGGGCTTCCGGGATCATGGGCCGGGGTTTTCCCAGGAGGCGCTCGGTCATGGGGCGGAGCTGTTTTTCTCCGAGAAGGAGGGCGGCATGGGCGTGGGCCTGAACGTGGTGAAGGAGATCATTTCTGCCCATGGCGGAGGATTGATGCTCAAAAATCATCCGGAAGGCGGGGCGCTGGTGGAAGTGTCTTTGCCGCTGGCGTCGTGATCCGGCAGGCTGCATGCTTTCTCCCCACCCATGCCCTCCGTCCTGATCATCGAAGATGAATATGCCCTGGCGGCGGCGCTTTCCACCGTCGTGCGCCGGCTGGGGGCGGAACCCGTGGTGGCGGCCTCGGGCCAGAGCGGTCTGGACAAGGCGCGGCGCCAGGTTTTTGACGTGGTGCTGCTGGACATCGGGCTGCCGGACATGAGCGGGCTGAAGGTGCTGGCCGGGCTGCGACAGCAGGCGAACCCGCCCGAAGTGCTGATCATCACGGCGCATGGAAGCCTGGAGAACGCCCTGGAGGCGCGGAGGCTGGGGGCGCGTGAGTATTTTCTCAAGCCCCTGAACCTGGGGGAGATGCAGACCTGCCTGCGCAGCCTGCTGGGGAACGGGGAGGAGCGCAAAGCCCAGGCTGGGGCAGTCTTGGCGGAAGGTGCCGGGGAGCACACCATCATGATCGGCGCCGCCCCGGGGATGCAGCGTGCCTTTGCCGCCATCGCCCAGGCCTGCTCCAACACGGCGCCGGTGCTGCTGAGCGGTCCGCGGGGTTCGGGAACGACTCTGGCGGCGCGGGTGATTCATCGCAACAGCCGCCGTTCAGCAGGCCCGCTGGTGGTGTTTCGGGCGGATGAATGGCCGGCGGCCGGACAGGAGGCGGCGCTGCAGCTCGCCTGTGACAAGGCGGCGGGCGGCTCGCTGCTGGTCGAGGAGGTGGCGGCGCTGTCGCTGCCGCTGCAGGGTCTGCTGGCCCGCCTGACCTCGGCCTCCGGGGAGGGAGGGGACAAGGTGCGCCTGCTGGTCACCACGGCGGCTCCACTTGCCCAGGAGATCGCGGCCGGTCGTTTTCGCGAGGATCTGTTTTATCAAATCGCCGTGCTTCAGGTGACGCTGCCGCCGCTGGCTGAGCGTGTGGAGGATGTGCCGGCGCTGGCGGCCTACCTTCTGGGCTGTACGGCCCCGGGTCGAGAATGGGTGCTGGCCCCGGAAACCCTGGCCTGCCTGAAAGCCCACGCCTGGCCCGGCAACGTGCGCGAGCTGGCGGCCGCCATGCGGCATGCGGCGGCGGTTTGCGCCGGCTCCACGGTGCTGCCAAGGCATCTGCCGGAATCGGTGGCCTCCGCCGGTCACGCCGATGGCACCGGCCATCTTGACGAGGCCCTGAAGCGGGCGCTGGCCGCCTGGATGGATCAGAAGCTGACCGGCCCCGAGGCCGCCTGGCCGGATTACGACGCCCTGCTGGCCCATGTGGAGAAACACATGCTGGAAAGCCTGCTGCAGCGCTTTGAGGACAAGCCGACCCGTCTGGCCGCCGCCCTGAACATGAACCGCGCCACGCTGCGAAGGAAACTGCGGGAGCTGCTGGGCAGGGAATGACGATCGGGTGTACTTGGTGCAGTGAGCCTTTCAGCGCACGATGATCGGGATGAACATGGGGGTGCTGCTGACCTGGGGCGGAGAGGCGGCGGCCTTGCTGCCTGATGCCGTTGACACGGTGCGGCCCGATTCCGTCAGCACAAAGGCGATCTCCTTCAAGCCAATGACCTGGTCGAGGTGGTAGGTGGAGCTGGCGCGTGCAACAAAGTCCAGATGTGCGGTAGCGGAGACGCCGAGGCCCGTGTTACCCTCAACAAACAGGTGAACCGGCCCTGGAGAGAGACGCAGTGCCGATTCCCGCTTCATGTAGCTGGAGGCCAGGATTGGAGGTTTGCCATTGATCTCGACCAGCCGGACTGAGGGCAGGTTAAGCTGGTAGGAATTGAGCCCCTTGTAAAGCAAGGTGGCATGGGGCTGACGCACGTTGGGCTGGGCGTAATAACGGGATGTTGTGCTGCAGCCGGAAATGAATCCCAGGAGCAGCGCGCCCAGGATGAGAAGCAATGCGGACGGGCGATGAAGCGGCATGAATGGCTGGTGGGTGCTCACGGGAGGTTTAGTGCATCGTCTTGTGAAGTTCCGAGAGCGACTGCATCCTTCGGATGGCATTGCTGTCCTCGGCGGGGATCGGACAGACCGAAGGCGGGTCAGGATAATGGGAGGTCAGCTGTCTGATTCCATTGAACCGGTACATCCGGTCATGCCGGATGTAAAAGAGGTCAAGCCTGGGAAGACGCATGGGCCGGTTGGTTTCCCTGAGGACATCAGGGTTCCCTTCGGAAGCTATCACGGACCTCACCTTGGCCGAGGCGTTTTGATACACTTGCAGCCTCTGATAACCCAGCGATTCGGGCTGTGATATCACGACTTCCATGGAGCCGCTGTTCGCCAGGAGGGTTTGATCGACCATGGAGGTCTCGTTCCATTGATCGCGGACCTTTTCAGGGAACTTTACCGCCTCGGTCACACAGCCGGTTAGGAGGAGTAGAACGACATGCAAGGCCGCCACTGGCCACGAATGCGTCAATGGTATGGAAAAATTCAAGGTGCTGCCTGATTGGCACCGTTTTCGATGGAAGACTGACTTGGCTTTCATGAACTGCTTTGGCCGATCGACTAAGCCAGGAACTTCCAATGGGAAAGTTCCAGCTTTAATCCGGCATTCCATCAACCGATGGGCCTGTTTTGGCGCTCGCGTCGTTGATCGCAGCTCACATGGGGGGACTGACTCGTGCCGGGGTGTCCAGAATCGTTCAAGGGAGATGGCATGCCCCGAAAGAAGCCCGCCTGCGGCTTCGTGACTTCCGCCCGCATGTTCCGCCCCTGCCTCCTCGCCCTGTTCAGTTCCTCGGTCCTGCTTGCCCAGACCGCCACCCAACCGCTTTTCTGGCCGGACAAGAACGGCCCCACCCTGGATGGCGTTGTGCCCGCGGCCGAGGCCGCCCGCCTGCCTCTGACCTGGAATTCCGACACCGGTGAAAACATCGTGTGGAAGACCGACCTGGAAGGCGAAGGCCACAGCACGCCGGTCATCGGCGGCGACCGCATCTGGTTCACCGCCGCCACCACGGACGGCAAGCAGCAGCATGTGTATGGCATCGACCGTCAGAGCGGCAAGGTCGTGCACCACCTCCTGCTGTTTGAAAACCCCAGTCCGGAGGACCTGGGCAACCCGCTGAACAACTACGCCGCGCCCTCGCCAGTGCTGGAGGAGGACGCCTTGTATGTTCACTTCGGCACCTATGGCACGGCCCGGATTGATCCACAGACAGGCGGCGTTGTCTGGCAGCGCCGCGACATCAATGTCCGGCATTACCGCGGCCCCGGTTCCTCGCCCGCGCTGCATGGCGACCTGCTCATCCTCACCTTCGACGGCATCAACGAGCAGTTTGTCACGGCCCTGAAAAAGAAGACGGGCGAAACCGTCTGGAAAACCAAGCGCACGACGGATTATGGCGACCTCGACAAGGACGGCCATCCCACGCGTGACGGGGACATGCGCAAGGCCTACCACACGCCCAGCGTGTTCAACCTGGGCGGCATCGACACCGTGGTGTCCGTCGGATCACGCGCCGCCTTTGGCTATGAGGCGGCGACGGGCCGCGAGCTTTGGACCGTCAGGCATGGCGGCTTCAATGCAGCCATCCGGCCCCTGGTTTACAAGAGCGTGCTGATCCTCAACACCGGTTCCGAGCGCGCCCATACCCTGGGCATTCGGATTGATGACAGGATGAAGGGGGACATCACCGAGAGCCACATCCTGTGGGACCGTGAAAAGCGCAATGCCAGCGAGTCCTGCCCCGTGCTGGTCAACGGGCTGCTTTTTCAGATCACGCGCGGCGGCATCGTCACCTGCATGAACCCTGAGACCGGCGCGGATGTGTGGGAGGACCGTTTCCCCGGCCAGCACCTGCCCTCGCCCATCGCCGCCGGAGACAGGCTGTATTTTTGCAACGACCGCGGTGACACCCATGTGATCAAGGCGGCCGACAAGTTCGAACTGCTCGCCAAAAACAGGCTGCCTGATGCCATGACGGCCACGCCGGCGGTGGCGGACGGAGCCCTTTTCATCCGCACCAAGAAGCAGCTTTTCAAGATTGCGGCGAAATAGCCACAAATTGCACATGCCATGTGAATACACCGCGCTGGCTGAAGATGCGGTGTCAACCGGGAACTGGGAAAAAGCTCAAAAGCGTCACTGGCTTCTGAGAAATTTCCAAACTACAGGCACAAATTTTTCGCCAACACCTCGTATCTATGCTAATCTAATCACCTCTATGGCTACGACTCCGACCCGTAAAACTCGTTTCTCCCGTCGCGTTCCTGATCATGTAACTGACGAACTGGTAAACGTCCTTGGCAACGGCGACACACTTGAGTTCAACCAGCTCTTCAAACTGGTCTACGACAATCTGAAGCTGAAGAACGCGGTCAGCGGTGGCGAAGAGATGCTCCGCCTGCGTTCCTACGAAAAGCTTCAGGGACTCGTCAGCCGAGGCCTCTGCGCCAAGGCCGGCAAGACCTATCGCGGCCTGCCCGGCCTGCGTGAGTCCCACCAGGCTACGATCGCCGCCCGCACGGCCGCCGTCGCCGCCCGCTGATTTTCACCTTTTTGTTAACCCAACGGGCCGCCTCCTGAACCGGGGGCGGCCCGTTGATTTTTTCGGGATTTGACGCTCACCCGGGCCTCGGTTAATTCTCCCACCCCCTCCCCCAGGCCATGCTTGAAGATTACCTTCCCGTCTTGTTTCAAATCATCATCGCCGTCGGCTTTGCCGTGGCCACCCTGCTGGTCTCGGTGCTGCTCGGCAGGTCCGCCAGGCGCACGAAGATCAAGGACAGCGCCTACGAGTGCGGCATGCTGCCCCTCCAGGAGGGACAGCCCCGGTTCAGCGTGAAGTTCTACATCGTCGCGATGCTTTTCGTGCTCTTCGACATCGAGGTGGTCTTCCTCTATCCCTGGGCGGTGGTCTACAAGGACTTCCTGGCCGCCCATGGTGCGGGCATCTTTTTCGCCGCCCTCAGCTTCGTGAGCATCCTGGGCGTGGCCTTTGTCTATGCCTGGCGCAAGGGTGTGCTGGACTGGAAGAATTAACCCGCCCGGCCTGCGCCCGCCTTTCCCGCATGATCGCCTACCTGAGCCTCTACAAGCTCAAGCCCGAGGTCACCGTGGAAAAGCTGGAGGAGATGATGGCCAGGACACGTGTGAACCTGCTGCGCGTCCCCGAGGTGCTCGCGGTGAAAACCGGCAAGCGGGTGAACCCGAACGACGCCTTTCCCTGGTTCGTGTACCTTGAGGTCGAGAGCATGGACAAGCTGGCGATCTGCCAGGATGACCCGAACTACATCAAGTTCCGTGAGGAGGTGCTGAGGCCGAACATCGCCGAGCAGGAGGCGACCGCCTTCGAAATGGAGCCGCGCAAAGACGTGAAGTACTCCTAGCCGAATCGACGCTGACGCACCCTTGAGTCCGTTCCCCTGCCGAAATTCAAGACCAACGGAGCAAACAGGGACAGTGTGCAACTGATTGACCCATGATGGCGCTGCGATGAAAACCCGCGCATGGTCCGCAGCGACAATGGCGTGGCCCCTCCGTGAGGAAAAAGCAGCTGCCTGCGCCTGCCCGAAGCGCTGAGGATGTTCCTGAATGAAGCGGAGGTGGAACCCACATGAAGACAAAGGGAGGCAGTCAGGCCATTCCACCCTGACCTCAGTTTCTGAAAATGGGACGGTCGCATCAGAGGCCGCAGCCACGATGGAGCAAGAAGAGCCAGCACAAGGAGGACATAAGGATAACGGCCTCGCCTTGCTGATGCCCCGCATCGACCCATGCGAGGACCCTGGTGAAATGCGGGGGCCTCGCACAAGAGCGAAGCCTTGCCGCCGGTCGGGTTACGCCAGTGCCGGCACATTTTCACTGGGGGAGCGCATCCAGGGTTATCAGAAGAGCCTGAAGACAAACCCCTGGCCCAACCGCCGGATGCGGAACCGCATGTCAGGTGATGAGGGAGGACGGCGGGTGCAATCCCGCCTCCTCTCCGATTCGGTCATGACTTCACCCGCCCGGCATCAGGCCCCGCCCGTGCTCACAGCCAGGCAACATCGCGGCTGAGCATGGTGTCGTCATCAAAGACAAACCTGCCGATGAAGTTCTTCTTCTCGACCAGCACCTCGGCCAGCCAGTGGCGGTCATCCGCCCACATCTCCTCAAAGGGCAGCTGTCCCAGCGGGGTCCACAGCGGGATGGCCTCCGGCGTCTCCACCGGCTCGCCCCGCCAGCGCGTGGCGCGGAACACGTCCACGTGCAGCGCCAGTCCGTCGACAAACTGGAACCACAGCTCGCCATGCTTCACCGGATCCAGGGCCGTGACGCCGAGCTCCTCCTGCGTCTCCCGCACCGCGCATTCCAGGCTGGTCTCGCCGGGATCCATCTTGCCGCCGGGGCCGTTGATCTTGCCCGCCCCCAGGCCGCGTTTCTTGCGAATCAGCAGCACCCGGCCCGCCTCTTCATCAACAATGAACATCAGCGTGGCGAGCACGCCCGGCTTCCAGCTTGGCCAGTCAGGTGGGGTCATGAAGGCAGGTGGCGGCTGGCAGGGGCCGCGTCAAGCAGCAGCCTTCCTGGAACAGGATCGAATCCAGCCGGGGCCGCTGGTTTCATTCAGACAAGGGCGGAGGCTCTTCCAGGAGCTCACGCACCCTCATCACCAGCAGTCCGGCATAACAAAAAACCAGACCCGCAGACCCGGGCAGCAGCCAGATCACCTTCAGCATCTCATGCTGCGCCAGGAAGAAGCCTGAGAACGCCTTCATCTGCCCCGCCAGTGAGCGCGTCGCGGCCGATGCATCACGCGCGAGATGCCGCAGCACGTCCTGGTGGACTTCCTCGAACATCCTCACCGCGCCGCCCAGCCGCAGATTCACCAGGTAAAAGCAGAAGGCGGACACGGCCAGCAGCACCACTCCCATGCCCAGGCAGAGCCGTCCGTTCAGCCTGCCCCAGCGGATCAGCTGATCCTCACGCAGCATGAGAAAAGAGAGCAGCCAGCGCGGCATGGCGAATCACTGCTCCACCTTGAAGACGTGCAGGGAGGTGCCGGCGGGATTCAGCTCCACATAGTTCTCCAAACCGTGCCATTCATAGGTGTGGCCGTGCATGAGATCGTGAACGCGGTAGGGCCGTGAAGCATCCAGGCCCAGCGCGCCGAGGTCCAGCTTCACCGTTCCCGCCACGTTGCTGAAGCCGTTCAGGCTGATGACACACAGGATGCGGTTGCGATGATCCGGAGTCACCTTGCTGTAGCAGAGGAGCTGCTCGTGCGTGGTCGGGTGGAAGACCAGGTTGTCGTAAAGATGCATCGCCGGATTGTCGCGGCGGATGTGGTTCAGGCGCGCGATGAAGCCCTTGATGTTGCCCGGCGCGTTGGGATCGCGGTCGCGAAGCTGGAACTTCTCGGAGTCGAGATACTCCTCCCTGCCCGGCAGCGGCTGGTTTTCACACAGCTCGTAGCCGCTGTACATGCCCCAGCTGGGCAGCAGCGTGGCCGCCAGCGCCGCGCGCAGCCGGAACACGCTGCTCGGGGCGTTCTGCAGGTAGAAAGGCAGGATGTCCGGCGTGTTCGGCCAGAAGTTGCCGCGGTAATACCAGCGCATCTCGCCCTGGGTCAGCTCCCTGGCATATTCGATGAGGCCGTGCTTGTCCTCGCGCCAGGTGAAGTAGGTGTAGCTCTGGCTGAAGCCCACCTTGCCCAGCGCCTGCATCATCTTCGGCCTGGTGAAGGCCTCGGCGAGGAAGATCACCTCGGGGTGCCTGCGCTGCACGGTGCAGATCAACTCCTCCCAGAAGGACACCGGCTTCGTGTGCGGGTTGTCCACCCGGAAAATCTTGACGCCCTTGTCCACCCAGAACAGCACGACGTCGATCAGCTCGCGCCACAGGTTCTTCCAGTCGGCGCAGTGGAAGTTCAGGGGATAGATGTCCTGGTACTTCTTCGGCGGGTTTTCAGCGTAGCGGATGCTGCCGTCCGGACGCTGGTAGAACCAGTCTGGATGCGCCTTCACATAAGGATGATCCGGCGAGCAGTTGATGGCGAAGTCGAGCGCGATCTCCAGGCCGCGCTTCTGCGCCTCGTCCACCAGCCAGACGAAGTCCTCGACGGTGCCCAGCGCCGGCTCGATCTCGCGATGCCCGCCCGCCGGGCCGCCGATGGCCCAGGGGCTGCCGACATCTCCGGCATAGGCCACCAGGGTGTTGTTCCTGCCCTTCCTCGCCGTGACACCGATCGGATGGATCGGCGGGAAGTAGATCGTGTCGAATCCCATCGCCTTCGCATCGTCCAGCCGGCCCAGGCAGTCCCGGAACGTGCTGTGCTTGTCAGAACGGCCCTCGGCGTTGCGCGGGAAAAATTCATACCAGGCCGAAAAGCGTGCGCGTTCACGCTCCACGATCACCTTCAGCGGCTCGCTGCAGGTCGAAAGGCTGCGGTCGGCATAGGTGTCCATCAGCTTCTGCAGCTCCCCGGACAGCAGCACATCCATCACCTCCTCGGGCGGCAGCGAGATGAGCAGCTCGGCCACGTCCTCGATCTCCTTGGCGCAGTCCTGGGCACCGGCGCCCCGGGCGCGCTGGGCGGCCTCACGCAGCAGCCTCGCGCCTTCCAGCGCCTCCACCGGCACGTCGGGATCCTTGGCCTGCACCCGCACGGCAAAGGCCTTCTTCCAGCCCTTGTAGCTGTCCGACCAGGCCTCCACCACATACTCCCAGCGGCCCATGGATTCAAAGCTGCACTGCCCGTGCCAGCGGTCGTTGTCCTGATGGCTCATGGGCGCCTCAAACCAGCGCTTGCCGCCGACAAGCCGCCACTTCAGCAGCGCCGACATCACCACATGACCGTCGGTAAAAAGATCGCACCACACCTCCAGGGGCTCGCCCACGACCCGTTTGACCGGGTGGCGCCCGCCTTCAATGCAGGGATAAAAGTTCTCAATGACGACGGTGGGGGCGTGGGCGGCGGCGGACATGAGGATCTGGGACAGCCCCGATTCATCGCACGGGAAACCGCCGCCTTCAGCAACTAAAAGTGTGACTGGACATTCCATCACAAATTTGTGATACCCTTTCACCATGAAAACCGCCACGGTCCGTGACCTGCGCTACGACTTTCCGAAGATCGAAGCCTGGCTGGCCAGCGGTCAGGAAATCCTGATCACAAAGCACAACAAGCCCATCGCCACTCTGGTGAAACCGCGAGCCGCACCCGCTCCCCGGCAGCACGCCCTCCCGGATTTTGAGGCCAGAATCCGGAAAATCTGGGGCGACCGCAAGTTCAGCACCCAGGAAGTGGAGGAAATGCGGGCTTTTGAAACGGGCGAACCATGACCGCCTACCCTGACACGAGCTTTCTCTGCTCGCTCTATCGGCGACAGGATCACACCGCTGGCGCCATAGCCTACCGCCTGCACATGAAGAAGCCGCTCTCGGCCTCGCCGCTGCTGGAGTTGGAATTTCGACAGGCAATCCGCCTTCAGGTCTTCCTGCATTCCCAGGACAAAAAGATGGGCTATGGCCAGCCCGAGGCCGACCAGATGCTCGCTGACTGGGAATCGGACCTCGCCTCAGGCATTATGCAGATCGTCCCGGTCGATCACGACGCCGTCCTGCGCATGGCGGAGTTCCTTTCCTGCACCCACGCCATGAAGGGCGGCCACCGCACGCTCGACATCCTGCACGTGGCCACCGCCAGGCATCTCGCCGCCCGGGACTTCCTCACCTTCGACGCACGCCAGAAGAAGCTCGCCAAGGCCATCGGCCTGCGCACACCCTTGTGACTCAACGGTGATTAGAGCGTTTGGATGGAGACCACAGAAGTGAGGCAACACCTGCATGGCGAAGGCCCCGGAAGCCAATGACCCGGGAATTCCCCAGGCTTAAAACCGGAAAAACGCGCTCAGCAGTTCGTTGATGACTTGGCTGAAGGGGATGTCTTCGCACGGCCTTGGAACGTGCGCGGCTTGAACCCTTAGCTCCTCTTGACGTTGTCCTCACGAAGGGACGATTTTGGCCTCTCGCAGCCGGCAAAGAAATCAGACGGATTGCTCTCGCGCAAATCAACGACGATGGGCCATGAGTGAGTGCCATTCGGGACAGAACCGTTGTCGCAATCAGCACAACGTCCAGGGTTGAGCAATGTTGACGATGTGCCGACTGCCTCGTCGGTAGCTTTACCGACTATTCGTTTACAGCCTATTATCTAGATATGGAGCCCCGGTGATCGCCGGAAGATCTCCATGGATCCTCGCCACCTCTCTCATCAGGCTAGTTCCTTCTTCCTCACCGCCAACTCTCATCGCTCCAATTGGTTAGGTCGTCTGCGCTCCCGGTCCCTCCTCACTATCTCCCTGGCGGTTCCACGAGCGTCTTCGGCTCTCCTGCTGGCAGCCTGCCTCCTTCTTCAAGATCCGGTGCTTCTTGCCCAGTCAATCGGCGAGCCCGGCGAAGATCTCAGGGCGACCTTGCAAGCAAACGGCCAGGACATTCTTCTGCAATGGTGGGGCAAGGCA
>JBIIRD010000099.1:0-15474 GCA_044341745.1 Prosthecobacter sp.
CGTGTCGGGCACCAGCTCCGCCGGCACCAGCGAAGGCGGCACCTCCACCCCTGAGCCCCCCTTTTGGGCGCATACCGTGGAGACAGCAAACAAGACAGGCAGAGCAAGGATTCGGGAGAGGGACATGCGGGGGGAATTCATCGGTGGCGGCGAACGCGGCTTCTGCAATACGCCCCTGCACGCTGGGATCTTTAGTGCCGCAGGTCAAAGGGGCGCGGACACTCCTGTCCGCCTCATTCAAATGGCGGCGAAGCCGCGAAGATAAAAGCGGACAGGAGTGTCCGCGCTCCACTTCCTTCAATCAGCTTCGCTCCCAAAGCACAAAACCAGACTTCAATCCTGCTTTCGCCGGATTTTCGCGAATGTAGGCCTTCACGGTGCTGAAGTGCTCGGGGCTGCGAATGAGCCGGTCGAAGTAATCGGGCTGCCAGAAGGGCTTGAGGGCGCAGAGGCCGGTTTGATGGATCAAACGGCTCGAAACGCCTTTCCAGCCTTGCAGCGTGTCAGGCAGCGATTCGCCATCGCGGAGCGTGAAGAGCACATGAACGTGATTGGGCATGATGACATAGCTTCCGAGGTCATAGCGCGGGTCGTCGAAGTGATGCAGACGGTCGGTGACGATTTGGGCGAGGCGTGGCTCTCGCAAGGCGCAGGAGCCGTGGGCGGCGTCGAGGTGTTCGTCGAGCTTGTCGGAGAACTGGCCGTGGTAGCAGGCTTCCGTGACGTCGTCCCAGGGTGGTGGATTCGCGGCCATGAAGGCATCTCGAGCGAGAAGCCAGTCATCGAGGAGTTTACGCGGCAGCGAATCGGCGAGGCGGAAGGTGACGAAGACCGCCACTTCGCCCTGCTGCCAATGCGGCAGCTTGTGGGCGGTCTTTTCGATGTCGCCTCGCGGATCGAAGAACTTCATAGCCTTGGCGAACTGAGGGGAGCGCGGGCACTCTTGCCCGCTTTTTGAAGTGGCGGCAAAGCCGCGAAGATAAAGAGGCGGACAGGAGTGTCCGCGCTCCTCTCGATGCGTTTCGCTTACCGATGATACTCCTGCAAAGCCCGCACCTGCACCTCGCTGCCTTGCAGTGACTTGATCGCCTTGAGCGCCGCATCAGCACCACGCAGCGTGGTCATGATCGGGATGCGATTCTGCATCGTCGCTGTGCGGATTTTGACTTCGTCCTCACGCGTGTTCTTTCCAGAAGGCGTGTTGATGACGAGGGCCATGTCCTTGTTTTTCATCAGGTCAATGACGTTGGGGCGCTGGCCGCTGGCGAGTTTGGGGAGGATGTTCACCGCGATGCCGGCGGCCTTGATGACTTCACCGGTGCCGGGGGTGGCATACAGGGTGAAGCCGAGGTCGGCGTAGCCTTTGGCGATGCGGGCGACGTTCTGCTTGTCGGAATCCTTCACGCTGATGAAGACGTTGCCCTTCGTAGGCAGGGTGCCGCCGGCGGCCATCTGGCTCTTGGCGAAGGCGAGGCCGAGGTCGGGGTCGATGCCCATGACCTCGCCGGTGCTCTTCATCTCGGGGCCGAGGATGATGTCCACGCCGGGGAACTTGCTGAAGGGGAAGACGGCCTCCTTGACGCTGTAGTGCGTGGGGATGACCTCGCTGGTGAAACCAAGCTCCTTGAGCGTTTTGCCGGCCATGATCTTGGCGGCGAGCTTGGGCAGCGGCACGCCGATGGCCTTGCTGACGAAGGGCGCGGTGCGGCTGGCACGTGGGTTGACCTCGATGACGTAGAGGTCGTCGCCTTTGACGGCGAGCTGCATGTTCATCAAACCGCGGACGCTGAGGGCCTTGGCGAGCTTTTTGGCGGCGTCGCGGATGCGGTCCTGCATGGCGGGCGTGAGGCTGAAGGGCGGGATGACGCAGGCGCTGTCGCCGGAGTGGATGCCGGCCTCCTCGATGTGCTCCATGATGGCGCCGATGACGGTGGTCTCGCCGTCGGTGATGCAGTCCACATCGACCTCGGTGGCGTCTTCGAGGAAACGGTCGATGAGGAGCGGGTGGGTGTCGGAGATGGTGGGTTTGTTGGCGGTGTGGGTGCTCGCTGCGCTCGACACAGGCGAGACGCCTGATGCCCCATGCGCACTGGCGAACTCGACGGCGGTGCGCATGTAGTGGGTGAGTTCGGCGTCGTTGTAAACGATCTGCATGGCGCGGCCGCCGAGCACGAAGCTGGGGCGCACGAGGCTGGGGTAGCCGATCTTGGCGGTGACGGCCAAGGCTTCCTCCAGGCTGGTGGCGATGCCGCTGGGGGCCTGGTTCAAACCGAGATCGTCGAGCAGCTTGGCGAAGAGTTTGCGGTCTTCGGCGAGTTCGATGCTCTTTGGCGAGGTGCCGATGATGCGGACGCCGTTTTCTTCGAGGCCTTTGGCGAGATTGAGAGGCGTCTGGCCGCCGAACTGGACGATGACGCCGAGCACCTGGTCGTTGCGGTTTTCGCGGTCGTAGATGTTGAGCACGTCTTCGAGCGTGAGGGGCTCAAAGTAGAGCTTGTCGGAGGTGTCGTAGTCGGTGGAGACGGTCTCGGGGTTGGAATTGACCATGATGGTCTCAAAGCCGAGCTCGCGCAGGGCGAAGCTGGCATGGACGCAGCAGTAGTCGAACTCGATGCCCTGGCCGATGCGGTTCGGGCCGCCGCCGAGGATGATGACCTTTTTCTTGTCGCCATCGCGCACCTCGTCCTCGATGCCGTAGGTGCTGTAGTAGTAAGGTGTGTAGGCCTCGAACTCCGCCGCGCAGGTGTCCACGAGGCGGTAGGTGGGGATGATGCCTGCAGCCTTTCGGGCGGCGCGAACGGCGCTTTGAGTGGTCTTGGCCTGCTGGGCCAGTTGGACATCGGAAAAGCCGAGCTTCTTGGCGCGGCGGAGGGTTTGCTCTGACAGGTCGCACGTGTCGGACAAGTCCGACGAGGCGGTGACGATTTCTTGGATCTGCCTCAAGAACCACCGATCGATCTTCGTCAGCGCGAAGACCTTCTCCACGTCCCAGCCCTTCGCGAAGGCGGCGCCGAGCCAGAAGATGCGCTCGGCGTTGGGCACGCTGAGCTTGGTTTCGAGTTCCTCGTCTTCGAGCTGCTTGTCCGCGCCGTCGCCGATGAGGCCGAAGCGCTTGATCTCCAGGCCGCGCAGGGCCTTTTGCAGGCTCTCCTTGAAGGTGCGGCCGATGGCCATGACCTCGCCGACGGATTTCATCTGCGTGGTGAGCACCTCGTTGGCACCGGGGAATTTTTCGAAGGTGAAGCGCGGCACCTTCGTCACGACGTAGTCGATGGTCGGCTCAAACGCGGCGGGCGTGTGGCGCGTGATGTCGTTTTTCAACTCGTCGAGCGTGTAGCCGACGGCGAGCTTCGCGGCGATCTTCGCAATCGGGAAGCCGGTGGCCTTCGACGCGAGCGCGGAGCTGCGGCTGACGCGCGGATTCATCTCGATGACGATCATGCGGCCCGTGTCGGGATGCACGGCGAACTGGATGTTTGACCCGCCGGTCTCCACGCCGATTTCGCGAATGCACGCGAAGCTGAAGTCGCGCATGATTTGATACTCGCGATCCGTGAGCGTCTGGATCGGCGCGACGGTGATCGAGTCGCCGGTGTGCACGCCCATGGGGTCGAGGTTCTCGATGGAGCAGATGATGACGCAGTTGTCCGCCTTGTCGCGGATGACCTCCATCTCGAACTCCTTCCAGCCGAGCAACGACTCCTCGATGAGCACCTCGCTCACCGGCGAGAGGTCCAGGCCACGCGCGGTGATGCTCTCAAACTCCTCGCGGTTGTAAGCGATGCCGCCGCCGGTGCCGCCGAGCGTGTAGGCCGGGCGGATGATGAGCGGCAGCGTGCCGATCTCGTCGGCGATCTTGCGCGCCTCCTCCATCGTGTGCGCCACGCCGGACTGCGGCAGGTCGAGCCCGATCTTGAGCATGGCGTTTTTGAAAAGCAGACGGTCCTCGCCCTTCTCGATGGCCTCCGGCTTCGCACCGATCATGCGCACGCCGTGTTTTTCCAAAGTGCCCGCCCGATGCAGTGACATCGCCGTATTCAGCGCCGTCTGGCCGCCGAGCGTGGGCAGGAGCACATCCGGCTTTTCCTTGATGATGATCTTCTCCACCATCTCCGGCGTGATCGGCTCGATGTAAGTGCGGAAGGCGAACTCCGGATCGGTCATGATCGTGGCCGGATTGGAGTTGATGAGCACCACCTCGTAGCCTTCCTCGCGCAGGGCCTTGCAGGCCTGGACGCCGGAGTAGTCGAACTCGCAGCCCTGGCCGATGACGATGGGGCCGGAACCGATGACGAGAATGCGTTTGATGGAGGTGTCTTTAGGCATGGGGGCGTGACGAGGGAGCGTGGGGGGTGAGGAAAAAGCGTTCGTGGTGGCGCTTTCTGGGGGCGGGTTGGATGGAGTTGGCACCCCATTTCACGGCAGCCGGGCCGGAAAGCGCGGCATCTTGCACGGTCACCCCACGCTGTCAAAGGATGGGGCGCGAGAAGATGCAAGTCGCTGAAAAAAGCGGCTTGTTGAGACGGGGGAAGCGTCGGGGCGATGATCGACGGCCCGGCTGCGGAAGATCACTTCCGGGCCTTGGTGGCGATGGCCTTGTAGTAGCTTTCGATGGCGGCGCGGTATTCCGGGGCGGCTTCGGAGCGGGTGGCCTCGGTCAGGTCCTCGGCCATTTTGCTGGGCAGATGGCCCCAGTCGCCCTTCACCAGGATGAGCTCGGTGCCGAGCACGCCATCCTTCAGCATGGCCTGGATGTCGCCGCCCTCCTTGGACTGGGAAGTGGCCTGCGACTGCTGCTGGCTCTGCTGATTCTGGTTCTGGGCGGTCTGCTGGGAGGCGCTGGGCTGCTGGGCACCGGGCGTCTGGCCCTGGTTGCGCTGATCTGCCATCTGCTGCTGCTGGCTCTGCTGGGCCTGGGCGAGGCTCTGCTGGGCGCCCTGCTGCTGTTGTTGACCCTGCTGTCCCTGCTGTCCGGCCTGCTGCTGCTGACCATTTTGCTGCGGCTGGCCGTTCTGGGCCTGCAACGGGTGAAGCTGGGCGTCGAGCTGGTCCAGGGCCTGGGCCAGGAAAGCCGCCTGAACGGCTTCGAGCGGATGCGCGGTCATGGCCGGAGGTGTGGCGGCAGCGGTGGCCTCGGCAGCTTTCGCGGCCTGGGCGGCGGGGGCGAGCGCCTCCTGGCCGACCGGTTTGGGGGCGGCTGGGGCCGGTTCACCGGGCGTCGGCGGCGTTGAGCGGGCGACAGAAGCCTGCTGCTGAAGCTGCTGGGCGGCCTGGGCGGTCTGCTGGGCGGCCTCCTTGGCACCCAGGCGCTGCTGATGGCGGGCGACGCGGTTCAGGTCATTGGCGGCCTGCTCGGTGGCAAAACCCATGTTGGCCGGCTGCTGGGCCTCGCTGGCGACCGCCTGTTCGCTGGCCTGGGCGGTCTGCTTGCCGAGTTCAGCCAGGGCCTTCTGCATGGCGGAGTTTTTCGGCAGTTCCTTTTCCAGTTCAGCGAGCACCTTGCCCGGGTCCTGGGTGGCGTCCTGGGCCATCTGGGCGAGGGCCTGGGCGCGGGCATAGGCTTCATCGAGAGGCTCCTTGACGCCGAGGTCCTGCTCCATTTTCGCCGCATCGGCGAGCTCCTGGTCGCTGAGCTCCTGGCCGGACTCGGCCTTGGCCATGTTCTGGGCGAGCTGATCCAGCGCCTGCGCGGCCTTTTGCTGGGCCTGGGCGGCCTGGTTGAGCGCCTGAGCCTGGGGCTGGCTCTGCTGGGCCTGGGCGGCCTGTTTCAGGTTCTGCGCCACCTGGGGCTGAGTCTGCTGCATCTGGGCCAGGGCGGCGTCGGCGGTGCGGGAAAGCTGGCGTTGGCTCTGGTTTTGCAGGTCGGCGGCATTGGCCTCCTGGCGCAGGGCGGCCTGCAGGGACTGCATCTTGTCCGCGTTTTCGGCGGCGGCCTGCTGAAGGCTGGCGGCTTTTTCAGCGACCTCGGCGACGGGTTTCTGAGCCTCTGCCTGGGCGGCGGCCTCCTGGGTCTGCTGCTGGGACTGCTGCAAGTCCTGCGCCACCGCCTTCATCATGTCGCTGACCTTCGGGGTGAGCTGGGCGAGCGTGTCGCGGGCGGCCTGGGTCTGGGCGGCAAGCTGCTGGGCGACCTCGCCGGCCTGCTGGCGGGCCTGGTCGGCGGACTGCATGGCGGGCTGCGAATTGAGCGGCTGATCCGGAGGCTGGGTGTCGGCCTGGCGGGAGAGTTCCTGAAGCTGGTCGGCGGCGGCGCGGCTCATGTCGGAGGCCTGCTGGGCCTTTTGAGCCAGCAATTGGTTAGCCTGGGCGGCCTGGGGATCGGCCGGCTTCATGCGGCGGAGCGTGTCGGGAAGCTGTTTGAGGGCCTCGGCGGCGGCGCGGGCCTGCTGGGCGGCGGCGGAGTCGGCGGGCTTGCTGGTGTCAAAGGCCGCCTCCTCGGAGGCCTTCAGCGCGGTCTGCGCGAGGGCCTCGGCCTCCAGGGCGCGCACGGCTTCACGGAGCTGCTCACCCTTGGCGACGAGCGGGTCGGGCGTCTTGTTCTTCGGATCCTTGGCGGCCTCGGCGGGAATGCGGGCGCCATTGGCGTCGGTGGCGGCCTTCACCTCACGGGCGAGCTGGTCGGCGGCGCGGGAGGCGCGGTTGATGTCGAGCGCGGCCTCGGTGTTGGTCAGCGCGTTCTGCTCCTTGAGGGCGGCCTGCTCCTCAAGCTGCTTCGCGGCGCTGGCGAGCTCCTCGGCGGCGCGCTCCTGGGCGGTGCGGCCCTCGCGGTCTTCGCGAGGTTTTTGGTTAGGCTTGCGCGCCTCCTGCTCGGCCTGCTGCATGGCCTCCTTCGCCTCATTGAGGGCGGCGATGGCCGGGTTTTCCTGGCGGGCGAGCTGCTCGCGGAGCTGCTGGCCGCGGGTGCCTGCGTTCTCCGCCATGGCGCGCGCGGCGTCGGCGGCGCGGGCGAGGCGCTGGCGGAGGTTGTCGGAGGCGCCGTAGAGATGCTCGGGGCTCTTGGACTGGTCGGGCTTGTCGAGGCTCGCGGCGAGGTCGGCGCTCGCCTCGGTGATCTGCTTCTGGAATTCCTTGAGCTGGTTCTGCGGGCCGCCGTCCACGAGCGGCTTGAGCTCCTCCATCTGCTCGTTGAGCGGCTGGGTGGCGGCGAGGGCGCCGCGCTGCTGCTCCTGCCATTTGGGACGCTGGGCGGAGTCGCGGTTGGCGGGCAGGGACTGCTCGGTCAGCAGAGCTTCCTGGCGGGCGAGCTGCCGGGCCTGCCGGGCGACGACGCGGGCGTTGTCCTCGGCGGCGAAGACGCGGGCGGCCTGGGCGACGCTGTCGATGTCGGCCTGGGCCAGGCTGGCGTCGCGGCGAAGGCCTTCGGTGTTTTCGATGTCCTGCGTGATCTGCTTCTGCATCTGCTTGAGCGAGTCGCCGCGCATGTGGGCGAGCTTTTCACCGAGAAGCTGCACTTCCTGGGCGTCGAGATGAGTGGGGGCCTGGCGGGCGCTTTCCTGAAGCTCCTTCCAAAGGTCTTCGGCCTTGGCGGCGACCTTTTCCAGGTCGGTCTGGGCGCGCACCAGGGCATCCTGGGCGGCGCGTGCGGCCTCAGGGTTTTTGTCGGCGTGACGACCGGTTTTCTTGAGCTGGTCGACGGACTTGCGCAGTTCGCGGGCGTCATCGGAAAGGCTGTCCGCCTGCTGGGCGAAACGTCGAGTCTGCGCGGCCCACTGGCGCTGCTGCGGGCTGACGGTCTGTTCGAGAATGATGATGCGCACGGCCTCGGACTCGGCGGTCTGGCCTTTCAGGTCGGTGGCGACCAGCTTCAGCAGCACGGTGTCCCCGGCCTTCACCTGGAGAGGCGCGAGCGGCAGCAGGCTTTGCACCTGGGCCTCCTTGCCTGTCTTGCCGGACAGCTCCTTTTCCTCCCATTTTCCCGCGTTGATCTGATGGGCGAGACGGACGCTCGCGAGACCGACATCATCACCGGCGAGGCCCTTGAAGCGGACGGATTCATCGGGCAGCATTTCGAGCTGCTCCTCGGGTTCGATCACCTGGGCGAGCGGCGGCAGATCGGGGATGCTGGTGACGCTCCAGGGGCTGGACTCATCATTGGTAAAACCGGTTTCCTGCGAGGTGAGCGAGACCTGCCAGGACTCCACCTCCGGTTTCACCGTGAGCTCGGTCTTGACGACATCGCCCTCGATGGACTGGGCGGCGGCCGGTGCCGGGGCGTCGGTGTGGTCGGGGTTGATGAGCAGGCCCGCCTTGGACACAGGCTGGTTGGTTTTCAGGGCGAGCTTCACCGTCGTGCCTTCCAGCGCCTCGATGTCGCCCTGGTCCTCCTTGAGGACGCTGGGCGGAAGGCTGGAGTAGGCGGGCGGCACCAGGGTTTTGACAAACTCAAGCACGCGCGGGCGGGGCCGGGCGGAGAGCGTGTGCCAGGGGCTGATGGCGTCGGCGGCGAGGATGCGGTAGCGCAGGTCGGCCTGGCCGATGCTGACGACAGCCTGGTAGCGGGTGCCGGCGCTGCGGCTCATGTCCTGGAGGCGCGGCCTGGCATCGCCGGACTGAAGTTCCAGCTGGACGCGCTCCGGCGTTTCACCGGTGACATCGGCGAGCACCTCCAGCTCGGAGGCGATGGGCACCCGGGTGTCGGCCGGCTGCGGGGCGGCGATGGTGATCTGCACGCTGGAGGGACGGGCGAAGTTGGCGAAGGGGAGCGCGGCGCGGGCGAGGAAGCCGGGCAGGTGAAGCGACTGGAGGAGGCAGAGGCCGCCAACCAAAAGCATGACAACGCCTGTGCGAAGGGCCCAGGGCTTGAGCGAGGCCGCAGGGAGGGCCGCGGCGAGGGACACCGAGCTCAGCTGTTCGGCGACCTCGTCCTGCAGGCGGGAGCGGAACTCCTCGGACTCGTTGCCATGGCCATTTCCCTCGGCCAGTTCGACGGCTGCCACGAGGCGTTCATGCAGATGAGGGGCGGCGGTTTCCAGGAGACGGGCGGCGCCCGGCAGGTCACGGGCCTGGGCGATCAGGCTCCAGGCCGTCTTCCAGGCATGAAGGGCCGCGGCGGCATAGACTGAAAGCGTCAGCCAGGGGCGCAGGGATTCCGGCATGAGTCTGGCGCGGTCGAGAAGGGCGATGACGAGCAGGGCCAGAAGGGAGGCGGCCAGCCAGGCCAGGGCGGCGCGCATCTGCAGCAGCCTGCGCCGGCGCAGGCGGAAGGCGGCGAGGGCGTCGAGCGTGGCGGGTCGGAGGGAGACGTTCATCGAGGCGGAAGGGGCAGGCGGAGACAACGTGGCGGGGGTCGTGATCTTGTCGCCCGCCGGACAAGTTTGTCCACCAGATGCCCGTGGAGGCCGGGAGGTTCTTGACACTCCCGTTCCGCCGCGTTTCGGGGAGGTGCATGTCCCTCGTCTCCGCCCTTTATCCCGCGCTCAAGCCCTGGCTTTTCAAACTCGACGCCGAGCGTGCCCATGAGTGGACGACGCGGCTGATGCGGTTCAGTCATGCGTTAGGCCTGCTGAAGCCGGACGAGCTGCCTGTCAGCACGCCGGTGGAGTGCCTTGGGCTGCGGTTTCCAAATGCGCTTGGGCTGGCGGCCGGGATGGACAAGTCGGCCTCGGCCGTGGACGCCTGGGCGGAGCTTGGGTTTGGCTTTGTCGAGGTGGGCACGCTGACGCCGCGTCCGCAGCCGGGCAATCCGAAGCCGCGCCTGTTCAGGCTGCCGGAGCATCAGGCGCTGATCAACCGGATGGGCTTCAACAATCCTGGGATCCATTCGGCGGTGGAGCGCCTGAAGCGCCGCCGCACCCGTGCGGTGGTGGGAGTGAACATCGGCAAGAACTTCGACACGCCCAATGAAAAGGCCGTTGACGACTATTTGTACTGCCTCAAGGCCGCTTATCCGGTGGCGGACTACATCGCGGTGAACATTTCCTCGCCCAACACCAAGGGCCTGCGCGACCTGCAGGCGGAGGAGAGCATTCGTCAGCTGCTGGCCTCGTTGAAGACGGAGCAGGCGGTGCAGGAAGAAACGCACGGCCGGAAGGTGCCCGTGCTGGTGAAGATCGCGCCGGACCTGGAGGGGGCGCAGATCGAGGCCCTGGCGCGTGTTTTCAATGAACTGGCGGTCGATGGCGTGATCGCCACGAACACCACGATCAGCCGCGAGGCCGTGGCCGGGCATGCGCTGGCCGCCGAGGCGGGAGGCCTCAGCGGAGCGCCGGTGCGTGAACGATCCACGCAGGTCATCCAGGCTTTTCGCACGCTGCTGACACCTGCCATTCCCGTGATCGGCGTGGGCGGCATCCTGGGCGGTGCTGACGCCGTTGAGAAGCTGAGCGCCGGAGCCTCGCTGGTGCAGGTTTATTCAGGGCTCGTGTATCGCGGGCCGGGCCTGATCGCCGACGTGCTGCATGCCGTCAGGAAAGCTTCCGCTTGAAGTCCTCATAGCCGAAGCGGCGCACCACCTTCATTTCGCCGGTTTCAGGGTTGTAGAGGTCGATGTCGGGATGCATCACGCCGTTGAAGGTCGTGGTCTTGACCATGGTGTAATGCGCCATGTCGGTGAACACGAGCTTCTGGCCGATTTCAAGCGGGGCGGGGAAGCTGTATTCATTGATGATGTCGCCGGCGAGACAGGTCATGCCACCGAGGCGGAAGGTGTGCGGGAATTCGCCGGGCAGGCCTGAACCGATGATGTGCGGGCGGTAGGGCATCTCCAGCGTGTCCGGCATGTGGGCGGTGGCGGAGGTGTCGAGGATGGCGGTCGGCATGCAGTCGGTCGGCACGATGTCCATGACGCTGGCGATGAGGTAGCCGGTGTTCAGGGCCACGGCCTCGCCGGGCTCGAGATAGACCTGCTTGCCCCAGCGCTCCTTGAAGCTGCGGATCACACGCACGAGGCGTTCGACATCGTAGTCCTTGCGGGTGATGTGATGGCCGCCGCCCATGTTGACCCAGGAGACCTGGGAGAGAAGCTTGGGAAAGCGTTGTTCGACGGCGGCAAGCGTGCGTTCGAGAACATCGCTGTCCTGTTCGCAGAGGGCGTGGAAATGCAGGCCCTCCAGGCCGTCGAGATCCTCATGCTCCAGCGTGTCCGCGCGCGTGCCCAGGCGGCAGCCGGGGGAGCAGGGGTCGTAGAGGCTGACCTCGACCTCGCTGTGCTGCGGGTTGACACGAAGACCCGGGCTGGGCGCGTGCCTGCCCGCGGCGCGTGCCGCATCGAGAAGCGGTCGCCATTTTCTCCACTGGGCGGGCGAGTTGAAGCTGATGTGATGGGCGATGGGGATGAGCTGCTCCATCTCGTCCTGCTTGAAGGCGGGCGCGTAAACGTGCAGCTCCTTGCGGAACTCCTCGTGGGCCAGCAGCGCTTCGTGCAGGCCGCTGGAGCAGCAGCCGTGCAGGTATTCCCGCACCAGGTCAAAGGTGCTGAACATGGAGAAGCCCTTGAGGGCGAGCAGGATCTTCGCGCCAGATTCCTGCTGAACGCGGGCCAGCTTCTCCAGATTCTTTTTCAGCAGGCCGCGATCAACGACATACGCGGGTGTTTCGACGGCGTTGACATCAAACGCTGGAGCGGGCTGCTCGTAGACATGCGGAGGGGTAGGGGCCATGCCCGCAGGGCGATAGCGAGATGCATTCCTCCCGCCAGCGACAATCCAGAAAACTCCGTGCGATGAGGCGCGGGCTCAGCGCAGGATGGGATTGATCAGGAAACCGGAAAGCTGCCGCGTCTGCTCCGACTGCCTGGGGGCGGCGACAGTGGCCTCTTTGTGAGAGGCCTGGCGGGCGATTTGCAGCTGCTGCTGCCACTGGCGCTGACGGGCGCGGCTGAGGCGGCGATCCATGTTGCGGAGCAGATGGACGAAACCCACGAGCAGGGCGGAATTGACGACGCTGGCCGAGAGCAGCATCAGGCCGGTGGAGATTTTCTGGAAGACCACCGGGTGCCATTCATGAATCACATTCGAGGCATGACTGGAAAAAGATGGACCGCCGTTGCTGTGAGCCGAAGCCATGTCGAGGGCGAGAAGGCAGCCGCCACAGACAAAGATCATGGCAAGACTAAGAACCGCATAGTCAATCCACTGAATGCGGGAACGGCGAGGTGAAATGCGAGAGACTTCCTCCAGGAAATAGAATTGTGAGCAATTCATGGCGGTTATGGGAGTGGTTGTAGCCTTTCTAACGTTAGAGTCAAAGTTGATATTTAGAATATCTGAAACTTTTTGTGTGTTATTATGAACAGTATTCTACAGGTTGTGTTTCCCCAGGGGAAGGCACGAAAGCGTGCGTCGGGGGATGGGCTTTGACGGCGATGTTGATCCTCGTTTTTGAGAAAACACGAAGCTAGCTGGCAAGAGTCAGCTTTTAGGTAAAAGACCGGGTGTTCGGATTTTGCATGCCAGGCCGGACAAGATTGGAAGCAGAAGAAAGACTGTTACAGAGGATTTCGAGATGTGGGGTTGCGTCGTGAAGGGATGTCGCCAATCTCAAAAGCCCATTCCGATGCCTCACGCCCTGCTCATCAAATTTCCTGGAACCAACTGTGATGTTGAAACCTCCCGTGCGCTTGAGGAGGCCGGGTTCACGACGGCGGTGCTGCCGGTGTCCCAGCTGGACGCGACGACGCTTCAGGGAGTGAACCTGGTGGTCTTCTCGGGCGGCTTCAGCTATGGCGACTACGTGATGAGCGGCCGCATGGCGAAGCTTGTGACGAATCATAAGTTAGGCGACGAGCTGAAGCAGTTTGTCGCCGCGGGCGGCTACGTGCTGGGCATCTGCAACGGCTTCCAGATCCTCACGCAGCTGGAGCTGCTGCCGAAGGGAAGCCTGATCCACAACACGAGCGGACGCTTCATCTGCCGCTGGGTGCCGCTGAAGAAGAACAGTTCAACGAGCCCGTATCTGAAGCTGCTGCCGGAGAACTTTGAACTTCCCGTGGCGCATGCGGAAGGACGTTTTGTCAGCGAGCAGGGTGATGCGGAGAAGTACGTCAAGGACGGTCATGGAGCGCTGCTGTATGGAACGAACTTCAACGGCTCCAGCGCCGCAATTGCGGGACTGCAGGATGACACGGGCAGGGTGTTCGGGCTGATGCCGCATCCGGAGAGGTTTGTCGGCCGCGACACTCATTATGATCCGGACTGGAACGCGGCGGAGAAAGGCTGGGGCTATTACTTGTTCAAGGGTGTGGCAGATGCGCTGGCAGCCTGATCCAGGGTGCCGGTCTTGATGCCGGTTCGCGATCAATGGTATCGCGAGAGTCTATTTTCGTTTTCAGAGAAGTGGAGGATTACAGGCGCGTGCCGCGCCTCCTGCTGTTTTTGTTTCCCTCTTTACTGGTGATTTCACCCAAGCTCCTCAGGGCGGGTGAAGTCTTTGTGGCTCCCGTCATCACACCAGGTTCGGAGCTGCTTCAGTTCACGTTTCAGGCCCGGGTGCGTGGCGAATGGCGGGAGAATGTCTATGACTTCAACAGCTCGAAGGCTGCGGTGACCGATGACACCTGGCTTCTGCATCGCATCCGGCTGGGGGTGGAGTGGCAGCCGGTGTCATGGCTGCATGTGACGGTGCAGGGGCAGGATGTGCGCGAGTCGTTTTCGGATCGTGCGGACGTGCCGTTGCAGCAGGGGGCGGAAGGCGATGATGCCTTTGACTTGAGGCTGGCGTCGCTGGAGCTGGGTGATCCAAAGCATCTGTCGATGAAGCTGGGGCGTCAGGTGCTTTCGTATGGTGATGAGCGACTGGTGGGGCCGCTTGAGTGGCTGAACTTCAGCCGGACCTTTGATGCGGTGAAGCTGCATTATCAGCAGAAGGACTGGTGGGTGGACGGGTTTGCCTCCAGCGTGGTGAGGCTGCACGAGTCGCAGTTCAACAACTCGGACTGGACGGACACGCAGAACGGCCGGCGGCAGCTTTTCAGCGGACTTTATTTCAGCAGCACCGTGCTGCCGGTGCAGACGACGGATCTTTATGCCCTGCATCTGCATGAGGAGTCGCTGGCGGGATCAACGGACTTCATCACGCTGGGAACCAGGATGAAGGGGGATCCTCTGAAGCTGGGCGGGTGGGATTACACGCTGGAGCTCGCCGGACAGGCCGGGCAGGTGCGTGGTGAGGATCTCAGGGCTTATGCCTGGCATCTGGAAGGCGGTTACAACTGGCTGGAATCGTCATGGAAGCCGCGGCTGGCTCTGGAGTACAGCCACGGCAGCGGGGACGGTGACGTGGCGGATGGGCAGACGGGAACCTTTCAAAACCTGTTTCCGACCAATCATCCCCCCTATGGTTTCATGGACACCATGTCCTGGCAGAACATGCACAACCTGGTGCTGCGACTGGCGGCCCAGCCGCATGCCAGGGTGAAGACCACGCTGGACCTGCATGGCTTCTGGCTGTCTGACACCGCGGACGCCTGGTATCGGGCCAACGGCACCACCCGGGTTCGGAACGTGACGCCTGGAGCCGGCAATCATGCGGGCACGGAGCTGGATTTCACGCTGAACGCCAGGCTGACCCGGCATCTCGACATGCTGCTGGGGTACAGCCACTTTTTCGCGGGTTCCTACCTGGATGACACCGGAGCCGGTGACGATGCCGACTTTGCCTATGTGATGCTGACCCTGAACTACTGATTTTCACGCCGCTCCTGACGCGCAACGCCCTTCAATCAAACACTGACACACCATCGCCATGACCAACCTCCAGCTTGCCATCCAGTTCTTCCTCCAGCTTGGGCTCATCCTTGTTTTCTGCCGCATTGTGGGAGCCATTGCGGCCCGGTTTGGCCAGCCGCAGGTGGTGGCGGAGATGATCGCCGGCGTGTGCCTGGGGCCGTCGCTGCTGGGGCTGTTCTGGCCGGAGGTGGGTGAGGCCCTGTTTCCGAAGGAGTCGATGAAGGTGTTGTTCCCCGTGTCACAGCTGGGACTGGCCCTGTACATGTTCATCGTCGGGCTGGAGTTCCGGATGGACATCGTGCGCAAGCGCTTTGGATCGTCGGTGGCCGTGAGCCTGGCCGGCATGGCGGCCCCCTTTCTTCTCGGCGCGGGCCTTGGCTGGGTCTTCCATGAGCACACCAGCCTGTTCCCGGAGAAGACCTCGCTGCAGAACGCCATGATTTTCATGGGCGCCTCCATGTGCATCACGGCCTTCCCGATGCTGGCGCGCATCATTCATTTCAAGGGGCTTGCCGGCACGACGATGGGCACGGTGGCGATTGGCGCGGGAGCCATTGATGATGCGGCAGCCTGGGGCATGCTGGCGGTGGTGCTGGCCAGCTTCAACGGAGACTTCTCCCATGCGGTGCTGAGCATCGGCGGCGGCATCGGCTATGTGGCGCTCGCCCACCTGGTGATCCGTCCGATCCTGGCCCGCTATGCGGCGGGCATCGAGAGGCGTGGCAGGCTGAGCGATGGTGAATATGCGTTTTTCCTGGCCCTGATGTGCCTGGGTTCCTGGTGGACGGATTATATTGAGCTGCACGCGGTT
>JBIIRD010000048.1:0-42037 GCA_044341745.1 Prosthecobacter sp.
GCATCGGGCTCCTCCCTCTAGCCACCCAGGAATCCTCACGGTGTTCTCTGCTGCCGGAAGCCAATGACCAAGGAAGTTCCAAGGCCCAGACCACATGGCAGAGCGACAAGGTTTTCCATGCAGAATCGCCCACAGGAACCTGCCTGAACCTTGGCGCATTGAGTCATTCCTTGGTCATTGGAGCTAGGGCATTGGGCATTCAGCATCGGGCTCCTCCCTCTAGCCACCCAGGAATCCTCACGGTGTTCTCTGCTGCCGGAAGCCAATGACCAAGGAAGTTCCAAGGCCCAGACCACATGGCAGAGCGACAAGGTTTTCCATGCAGAATCACCCACTGGTGTCTGCCTGAACCTTGGCGCATTGAGTCATTCCTTGGTCATTGGAGCTAGGGCATTGGGCATTCACAGGTTATTCCACCTGGTAGTGTTTTTCGCTGACGGAGTGGTCGTGGTCGTAGACCTGCTCCTTCATGAGGCCGCCCTGGCGCGTCCAGTAGCGGTTCAGTCCATGGCGTTTGCCGTTTTCAAAATGGGTTTCGGTGGAAAGCTTGCCGTTGTCCCACCACTCCTTCACCACGCCGTGGAAGCAGCCGTCCACGAGGGGGTATTCGCCCTTGGGTTTGCCGTCCTTGTGGGTGTCCAGGGCCAGGCCGGTGAAGGGCTGGCCGCCCAGGAAATAGACGTCGTCCTTCCATTCCAGCTCCTTGTAGGACGCGACCTGCACTTCACGGGAGCAGGAGGCGGCGACCAGGCCCAGCAGGCAGGCGAGCAAAATGGCGTGGAGGAATCTCATCGTGGGATGTTGAGGCACTTGGTCATCGTGTGCAATGATGAGCTTGCCGCCGACGTTTAGGCTGACCGCTTCCCCAACCTGTCATGCGCCTCTTCTCTCTTGTACTTCTTGGTTTCTCCGTCATCGCCCGTGCGGAGGTCCGCCTGCCCGCCGTTTTTGGCGACAACATGGTGCTTCAGCAGAAGCAGGCCAATCCCGTCTGGGGCTGGGACGCCCCCGGCACGCAGGTGAAGGTGAGCTTTGCCGGGCAGGTGAAGACGGCTTCCGCCGATGCGAAGGGCCGCTGGGAGGTGAGGCTCGATCCCGTGTCCGCCAGCGCCAAGCCGGCCTCGATGACCGTCAGCGGCAGCAGCACGCGTGAATTGAAGAACATTTTGGTCGGCGAGGTCTGGCTCTGCTCGGGGCAGTCGAACATGGGCTTCAACCTGAGCAGCGTCTGGGATGCGGACCTGGACATCGCCACGGCGAAACATCCGCAGATCCGGCTGATCTCCGTGCCGAATGTCGGCACGCAGGAGATCCAGGACGACTTCAAGGGGCAGTGGGAGGAGTGCTCGCCCGCCACCGTCGGCGGCTTCACGGCCGTGGGCTACCATTTCGGCCGCGTGCTGCATGAGATGCTGGGCGTGCCGGTGGGCCTGATCGACAACGCCTGGGGCGGCAGCGCCTGCGAGGCCTGGGTGCGCCGCGACCTGCTGGAAAAGGATCCGCGCTTTGCCAGGATGATCGCCCAGTGGCGGCAGATGGAGTCCACCTACTCCGATGCCGTGTTCGAGAAGCAGATGGCGGATTACAAGAAGAAGGTCGAGGACTACGCCGCCGCCCGCCGTATCGCCCTGAAGGCCGGCAAGCCCGCACCAACCGCCCCAGGTCGGCCTCCGCAGAACCTGCTGCGCGGTCAGAAGCGTCCCGGCAACCTTTACGCCGGCTGCCTTCATCCCATCATTGGTTATGGCATCCGCGGCGCCATCTGGTACCAGGGGGAGAGCAACTCCAGCCAGGCCCATGAGTATCGTGCGCTCTTTCCGTTCATGATCACGCACTGGCGTCAGGAATGGAAGCAGGGCGACTTTCCCTTCTACTGGGTGCAGCTTGCCGACTTCAAGCCGGAGCAGCCTGAACCCGGCGACAGCGACTGGGCGGAGCTGCGTGAAAGCCAGACCCGGACCCTGACGGCCATCCCCAACGGCGGCCAGGCCGTGATCACCGACCTGGGCGAGGCCAACGACATTCATCCGAAGAACAAGCGCGACGTGGCCGAGCGGCTGGCCCGCTGGGCGCTGGCGAAGGACTACGGCCTGCCTGTGGTGTATCGCAGTCCGGAGTTCAAGGACATGAAGATCAACGGCGGCAAGGCACTGCTGACCTTCGATCACGCCCCCAAGGGGCTGCGGACGGTGGACGTGGATGAAGTGAAGGGCTTTGCCATCTGCGGCGCCGACAGGAAGTGGGTCTGGGCGAAGGCCTCGATCCTTGGCGGCTCCAAGCAGGGCACGAACCAGATCGAGGTCAGCAGCCCGCAGGTGCCGCAGCCAGTCGCCGTGCGCTATGCCTGGGCCGACAATCCCGTCTGCAATGTGTATTCGGCCGAAGGCCTGCCGCTGACACCGTTCCGCACGGACGACTTTCCGATGATCACCGACAACGCCAACCCCAACGGACTTGAGGCTCAGGCGGCGAAGCGCCAGGAGGAGATCAAGGCGGTTCAGCAGCGCCGCGCCGAGGCCATGAAAAAGCAGGGCGAAGCCGCCAAGTCAAAGGCGGCGAAGAAGGCCGGGGCAAAGTGATTCTGCCAAGGTTCATCCGGCACTTGGCAAGCCAAACCACCTCACCCGGAAGACGGGTTGATCCCGTGTTTGGTCATGAGGCTGGATGCATTGAGCCGAGCCGGAGTCTCGAAAGGCCCAAGCTGGTGGTGATGCGAGACGAGGCCTGGCGAGCGATAACCACCGGATACTTGTGGCCTAACCATCATTGGACCCGAGGTGCGCCCAGGAAGGGGACGGTTGGCGCATGGCGGCTGCATAAGGTTGTCGATGGCTTCTCGCGTCCTTCCTGGACGCGGTGAAGGTGGAACCTGGGGCGGGGACCTGCTCCTGGAGTTCTCACTCGCTTTGCTCGTTTTACCCCAGGCTATTTTCTCTCGAGCCTCCGGCTCGGAGGAAACGGGGGCCAGCAGCCTTGTGGCAAAGCAAAAATGGCTCGAGTCAAATGGGCGTGATGCCCAGGCAGGGAAGGCATCTGGTGTTTGGAAAGCCAATGCACCTCACCGTGCAAGCGGGTGGATTCGTTGTTAGGTCATGCTGCCGGATTCATCGATGGGTGCGAGACATGAGCCGGTCATGCCTGCGCGCCCTCGAAGAACTCAGTCATCCTTGACGCCGTTGAAACCGGGGCCGCCTGCGCCGACGTAGCCGTGGCTGGCGCCGTTTTTGTCGTCGGTGACCCAGAAGGAGTAGAGGGAACCCTGGGTGAGATGGAAGCGGAACTTCACATTCTGCCCGGCTTGGGCACCCAGGTCAGCTCCGTCTGTCCATTCAATCTTTAGCTTGGTGTGGTCTCCCGAGGTGGGCTTCGAACTGCGCAGGACCTGGCCCTTTCCATCCAGCACCTCCACGCGCGCCTCGCCCTTCAGATTCACAAAGAGGTGACTGCCCTTGAACTTCACTGGCCGTGTCGTCAGTTCACCCGGGCCGTCCATGCTGGCGAAGCCGTCGCGGCGCAGCGTGGCAAGGCCGATGCTGCCGCCGGTGTACATGCCGCGATGACCGCTTGGCGCGATGCCGCTCGTGCCCATGTAGGGGAAGACAAGCTGGTCGTCGAGCACGACAAACACACCGGCTGCTCCATGCAGGTAGGCCCGGTCCCAGGAACCTTCGGTGCGCGAGCCCACAATGAAACCACGTCGGTCCGGACGGTCCCAGTGGAAGCCGTCGCGACTGAAGCCGAGCTCGAGATCGAGCAGTTTCGGGAACTTGCCCTTCTCGCAGATCTCGTTCTTTGGTCCGCGATGGATGTAGTGCATGCCTACCATGAGGCTTTCATAGGCCACCGCGTTCAGGCTGTAGAGCTGGGGGGTGTCACCGGCTCCGGGATAGCGGCCTTCGGGCTCGGGCAGGTCAAGGTTGTCGGCGTTGGTCCAGTACACGGCCTTGCCCCAGTCGGCTCCCTTCAGGAAGTCATTGCTTTCAAAGTAGTAGCGGCTGCGGCCGCGTGAAGTGCCCCGCTTGATGCTGAACACCCACTTGCTGCGGAAGGGGTTGAAGAAGAACGAGCAGTAATCATCCGCGGCGATGCTGGTCGTCACGGCGTCGGAGAAGTTTTTGCCGTCGGAGACGTGCAGCGAGTGCATGAAGCCCTGCGGACGCTGCTCCTTTGGCACATGCAGCCAGCAGGTGATGAACTTGACTCGCTCGGCGGGATTCTTTGCGTTCAAGTCGAGCCACACGCAGTTGTCGGAGCCGCCGGTGACGAGCTTCGGTCCGGTCCAGCGAAGGCCTTCGGGCAGGAGCTGGCCGCGGCGCGTCCAGGTCTTCATGTCCGGGCTTGTGGCGAGCGACAGCGGTCCGCGCCAGCCGGCGACATAGAACATCTTGAAGAGCTTTTCCAAGGGGTCGTAAAACACGCCGCCCTGGCCGGTGAAGGTGGTGGCCTCCTCGCCTTTTTCACCCTGGGTGGCCGGCGCAAGCTCGCGCTCAGTCTCGGCTTTGAAGACCGGGTTGCCCTCGAACTTCTTCGCCCGATGGAAGCTGCGTTTCAGGGTCGTCTTTTCAATGAGGAAATCATCGACGAAAAGCTGCCGGCCGAGGTCGATGGGAATCGTTTTCGGCGGCTTGCGCAGGTAGGGCACGGGCATGGGTTCGGCTGAACTCGGGTCGCGGAACCTGGGCGGCCACTGGTCTGGCAGTTCGATGCCGTTGTAGAGTTTTTCGGGCTTCGGGCCGGTGGCCTTGTTGGCGAGCATGAGCAGCCTGGCGTCCTTCGACACGACCTTGCCTGCAAGCACGTCCTCCTCGCGGAACTTCGCCATCAGGATCTCCGCGTCGGTGTGGCGGTTCCAGTCATAGAGGATGTGGATGAGGCCGTCCGGCGACTCGAAGCCATCGGGATACGACACCGCATTGCGTTCATCGAGCAGCAGGCCGCCCTTCCAGGTCCGGCCTTCGTCCTCGGACAGCCAGGCGCTCATGTGCGTGCGCTTCTGCAGCCGCTCGGCGGGCGATCCATTTTTCACCAGCAGGATGCGACCCGATTTGAGCCGACGCAGGAAGAAGCGAGCGTTCACATTCTGCACCGTCGCGGCTTGCTTGGGGGTGCTCCAGGTCGTGCCGCCATCGGTCGAGAAACTCTCATGCGGCTGGCCCTTGGTGCGGGCGAGCATCCACAAGCGTGGTCCGGTCGTCTCCTCCGGGTTTGTCTTTGCAGCAGGCGGGGCGCCTGCACCACTTTCCAGCTCGACCATCATATGTTCGTCGAACTCCCAGTCCGGGAACTGCAGGCAGCCGCGCTGCTTCCATGTCGCGCCTTCATCGGTGGATGCAAAAACGCGCGCCGTTTTTTGATGCCAGTCCGACACTGGCAGCAGCCAGTCGCCGTTCTTGAGCACGGTCGGCTTGTTCAGCGTGCAGCCTTCTGCAAACATCACCGGCTCGCTCCACGCAGGTTCGACAGCGTCGGGATCATCGCAGCGCATGAACCAGTTGGTGATGCGCTTCTGCGGATCGCCGAGCTGCTGGTCAAAGAACAGCCACAGGCGCCCCCTGGGGTCGGTCCACAGATTTCCCACCAGCGCCCCACTGATCTTCTGCGCCGCATCGAGTCGCGCTCCGACCGCCAGGCGGGGCTTTGACCATGTGGCGCCATCGTCGTCGCTGGTCGCCAGCAGAAAATACCCGTCCGGCTTGTCGCCCGTGCCCGTCCAGCAGCCCCAGATCCGCCCCTTTGGCGTGCGGTCCATGCCGATGATCATGGCTCCGGGCCGAGCGTCGTCCTGGAACTCCGCGCCTGGGTTCAGGATGACGGAAGGTGTCAGGTTGCCAGGCTTCGGGGATGCTGGCTGTGCCGCCAGGGCAAGGAAGGGCAGGGTGAAGACGAGGGTGATGGAACAAGCCTGTGAGAGAGCGGGCATACACTGACAAAACGCCTGTTAGGCCCAGTCCTCGCACCACTCGTCAGTCCGTGCGGTGTTATGTTAACTCCTGCGAGTGGCGCGACGCCCCCGGCCAGCATCCCGCGGTCGGGTCGGATGGCGGGATGAAGCAGGGGCGTGGGATGCCTCCGCGTCATCATGAGGACACGGCCGGCTTGCGGTCGCAGATGTCGCTGCCGCTCTTTGCGAGATCAGGGATGGTGCGTCGAACGGTCGGTCTCACTCATCCCTCACTCCCTTGAACTCAGGTCCGCCGGCGCCGACAAAGCCGTGGCTGGCACCGTTGGCATCGTCGGTGACCCAGAAGGCATAGAGGGAGCCTTGGGTGACATGGAGGCGTAGCTTCACAGGCGTTCCCGCCAAGGCGGACAGGTCTGCAGCTTCGGACCACGACACCTTCGTTTTCGTATGATCACCTGTGACTGGCCTGGATGAGCGCAGAACCTTGCCTGTCGCATCGAGCACGTCCACGCGCGCCTCACCTTTGACGTTGAGGAAGAGATGCCTGCCTTGGAAGCGGAGCGGGCGCGTGGTGAGTTCGCCAGGGCCGTCCATGCTTGCGAAACCGTCGCGTCGCAGGGTGGCGAGGCCGATGCTGGCGCCGGTATACATGCCCCGGGCTCCGCTGGGCGAGTGGCCGGAAAAAGCACAGTAGGGAAAGACAAGCTGGTCGTCGAGAACGACGCACACACCTGCTGTGGTGTGCAGATAGGCGCGATCCCAGGCGCCCTCCGTGCGTGTGGCGGCGATGAAGGGACGGCGGTCCGGGCGCTGCCAATGGAAGCCATCGCGGCTGAAACCCACTTTTAGGTCGGTGATCTTTGGAAACTTGCCGGCATCGCAGACCTTGTTGTCGGGCCCGAGATGAATCTGAAACAATCCGAGAGTCACGCTTTCGTAGGCGACGGCGCTGAGGCTGTAAAGCTGCGCGGGCCTTCCGATCTGCGGGTCGGGCAGGTCAAGCCGGTCGGCGTTCACCCAAAACACTGAACGAGACCAGTCGGCGCCCGCGATGAAGTCGCGCGACTCATGATACCAGCGGTTGCGGCCCTGTTTGCTGCCTTGCTTGATGCTGTAAACCCAGATGTTGCGGAAGGGGTTGAAGAAGAACGAGCAGTAGTCGCCCGCAGGCCCCGTGAAGACCGGCGGCGTCCACTCGCGACCATCGGCCGAGCTTTGCAGCAGGTGCCCCTTTCTGCCGTGGTCCGTCATGAATTTGATCCGTGCCTCCTTCGAACTGAGATCCAGCCACACGCAATTGTCGCCGCCCGCCTCGTTGCCGCGCAGGCGCAGGAGATTGTCCTCGCGGATGCCAAGGTTCGGTCGAGTCCAGGTCTTCAAATCCGGGCTTGTCGCCAGGGCAAGCGGTCCGCGCCATCCGGCCGTGTAAAACATCTTGAAGAGCTTCACGGATGGATCGTAAAACAGGCCTCCGTGGCCGAGGTAGGTTACGGCTTCCTGGGCCTTTTCACCGCCACCTGCGGCACTGAGTTCGTGCGTGGTCTCCGCCTTGAACACTGGATTGCCGACAAACTTTTCCGCCTGGTGAAAAGTCTGCCTGAGCGTGGTCTTCTCGATGAGGAAATCATCCACGAAGAGCTGCCGCCCCACGTCGATCTGGATCACCTTTGGCGGATGCTGCAGATACGGCACGGGCATCGGCTCTGCGGAATCCTGGTCGTAATGCTCCGGCGGCCACACCTTGGGCAGCACGATGCCGTTGTGGAGTTTCTCGCCGTTGTTGGCAGGCCATGCGTCTGGCGCCTTCGGCTCGTGGAGCGCGATCTCGGTAGCCCCGGCCGTTATGAGCACGACCATCTTCGTGAAGCGCAGGCGCTCGCTGGCCTTGACCGTCTTCTGATAGAGGCTCACACGGTTGATCTCGCCGGGGAAGAGCTGTGCCTCAGCCACCTGAACCTTGGCAAATCCCTGCCGGAGCAAGGCGATGTCCTGGCTCGCGGCGCCTGGACGAACCGTTGGCGTCAGGGCGTAAAGCAGTCCTGGCTTCTTCACCTCAACCGAGCACTTTTCGATGCTGGCGCGAAGGAAGGGCAGGTCTTTGACCGCCTCGGGCATCTCGTTGATGACGTAGTCACGGTCGGTGAAAAGCTGCACGCCGGGCTTCATGAAGGCGGGGGCAGGGGGCGGCGGCGCGGGCCATTCGATGCGCTTTTGGTTCGTCTGGGCTTCGAACTCGCCGACTTTCTCCAGCCTGCCGAACATGATGCGCTCCTTGCGGCTGTCAGAGGTGTCGCCTTGGGTGACACAGAGCCAGATCGTGCCGTTGTGCTCGTGGAAGGTCGGGTATTGGAAGGACTTCGGCGTCTCGAACCGGTATTTGCGCCGCCAGTTTCTGCCGTCGCGGGAGATGTCCACGTTGAACACGCTGCGGCTGATGTTTTGCACGCGCGTGGCCTCCTGCCAGCCTAGGTAATAGACGCCGCCGAACTGGTCGAAGGTCGGTTTGGAGTTCGCGCCGTTCGGCACCTGCGGCAGCTGCCTGCCGGCGGTCCAGTTCCTGCCATCGGGGCTGGTGGTGAAGTGGTAGTTGCCCTTGTCGTTGCGGCAGATGGCCATCCAGGTGCCGTCAGGCAGCTTGTTGATCGCGGATTCGCTGAGTTCCTCGCTCTGCGGTTCGTTGCAGTGGCCGAGCACCTCGAACGTCGCCAGGTCGTCATGGACGAGGGACAGGGCGTTCTGCTTCCCGGTGAAGTTGTTCAGGGCGACATAGAGCCTGTCATCGAAGCGCTTGAAGGAGTCGAAGATGAAGAAGGAGGAGTCGCTGGCCTTCTTGGTGAAGCCCTGCGCGGCGGCGTCGGCATGGAAATGCCGCGGCTGGAAGTCGAAGGTGCCCGCCGCAGTCTTCAGCTTCGCCTTGTGGATGGTGGATGCAAACTCACCGCGCTTCAGGTCGAAGTCGCGATACCACATCTGCGACTGCCGCTTGCCTGGATCCTCGCTGGTGAAGTAGCAGCGCAGCGTGTCGGCGTCTTTTTGCAGGATGCGCGGCACAAAGCAGGCGCCCACGGGGAGCGTCTCGTTCGCGAACTTCTGTTCGCTCTTCGCGAAGTCGATCACGCGCTCCGTCTTCAGCGTGCCGAGGTTCACGACGGACATCGTGGCATAGATGAAGGGCCAGCCCGCGCTTTCGCCCGCCTTCACATCGTTCGCCTCGGCGACGAGGTAGGCACGGTCTCCCACGCAGACGAACTCCGCATCATGCGCGCCCTTCACGCGTGGGGCGGAGGTGTTGACGAGGCGGCGCATCACGATGTCACCCGCAAGGGCCGGGTCCCACTGTGCGGGAAGCAGGCTTTGGGCATGGATTGAGCCGCAAAAGATCGCAGAGAGCGCAAGGAGTCGGAAGAGCATGATGTGGGTGAGTTTGGATTCAAAAGTCATTCGAGCCACCAGTGCAGGACATTCGTTCGGCTGTCCTCGTAGGCGTGGGAGGCCTGGATGAGCAGGCGTTGCTTGCCGCCAGGTTCGGGGGAATCGACGACGATGCTGTTCGAGTAGGCGCCGGCGCCGGCGGTGCGCAGGCGTAGATAGACGCCGTCATCCCAGGTGATGCCGTCCTCGGACATGTAGAGGATCATGTGGCCGCTGCCCTCGCCGTAGGCGCCGCTGCGGCCATGCAGGTAGTATTTTCCGCCAAAGGCGGTGAACTGTGGGTTGCGGATTTTGCGGCTGACGGTCGAGGTGCCGACCTTGGGCCAGGTTTTGCCGCCATCGTGGCTGATGAGGTAGTCGAGCACGTTTTCGTTGGCGCTGTTGTAAACGTAGGCGATGAGCGAGCCATCCGCGAGGTGACCGAGAGCGCCATAGCCGCGGCGGTTGGTGATGAAGGGAAGCTCGCTGCGTTTGGTGAAGGTTTCGCCGCCATCGGTGCTGACGTGCAACTCATAGACGTGCTCCTTGGCATTGCCGCGCCAGTCTTTGACGGCGTCGTTGGCAAAATGCAGCACCCGGATTTCGCCGTCGTGATGCTCCACATCGTAAACTCGGCCGCGCGAGGCTCCGAAAGCCTTTGGATCGCTCCAGTTCTGGCCGCCGTCACTGCTTTTGCAGACCAGAGGCGTCCAGTAGGGCTGCCACAGGGCGTTTTCCGCAACGTCGCAGACGAGGTAGAAGAGCAAGATCTCGCCCTTGTCGGTGACGACGGCCTTTTCGGCCATGGCGGAGCGGCCCATCTTCTTTTCGTGGAGCTTTTTGGAAAAGGAGAGCACCTGCGGTTCTCCCCACGTTTTGCCTCCGTCCAGGGAGCGCTTGTATTCCATCCAGCCGACGCCGGAGTGTCCGCCGTTGTCACCTGAGCAGTTGGGGTAGAAGGCGAGCAGCCTGCCCGGCTCATACTGCACCAGGGCATGGCCGAGATGACCGCTGCGCCTGGTCTTGGAGTGATCGACGAAGAGGATGCCCTCGTTGGGAGGGTTGGGCGGGGTCACATGTGCGGCAGACTCGGAATCCTTCCCTGATAACGGCCCGGAGCCGGGTTCGGCGGCTTCAGCGGCAGTCACGGCCACGGCCCAGCAGGCCAGGAGCAGATGAAAGCTTGGAAATGAATGGGGCATGAAGGCGGATACGCGTGTGTGTTATGCTTTTTGCGGCTGGATTTGGCCGGTGTGGTGATATGATAACACCCGCTTGCGACCTTCAACCGGGCAGAGCTTCGCTGTGTTCGACGTTCAAGCGGCGCTTTGCAGCACCTGCTTCGCAGCTTGAACCTGTTGCCAACGTGGAAAATGCCTCAACTCTAGGATTCATTTCATCCTTGTTCTTTTAACCACCGATGTTCCAAAGCCAGGTGCGGGTCATCCGAGACGGAATGCCGTGCCTGCGATGGGACAAACGTCAAAATGCCAGGCGAACCCGCGGCTGCGGAGGTCCAGATGTTTTTGTCACAGCTTTTCCAGGAAAGCCCTGGCGGCGAGGATGGCGGGTACGTTGCTGAAGGCCTTGTCGCCCAGGATGATTTCAAGCTGGCGGCGTGCGTTCTTGGGGCGGCCTTCCTTGCGGTGGAGGTCGGCGAGATGGAGCAGGATGCGGGCTTTGTCGGCGGGCGTGGTGTAGAGCGAGGCGGCGTGTTCGAGCAGTTCGATGGCCTGGGCGTTCTGGCCTTCGCTGGCGGAGAGCAGGGCGGTGAGTTCCAGCAGGTGCGGGCGGTTGCGGCTCTCGGCCATTTCCGTCAGAGCCTTCTTCAGCTCGCGGCTGTCCTGTTTCTGATGCCGGACCGCCAGGCCCTGGTAGAGCGCATAATCACGGGCGGAGCCCTCGCCCCCCATGGTGGCGCCGGGGCCGCGGGCATAGGGCCGGTAGAGCGGGTCGCCGCAGACCACGTTCATCCAGGAGAGCACGGGCGTGGCGTTCCAGGCGGCCTCGGCGACGGTGAACCCGTCCAACAAACGTTGAGTCAAAACGTCGAAATGGACGGTGAGGCTCAGGTAGGGCTCGAAGACATTGCCGAGGGCGACGGCGGCTCCGTGCATGAGGAGCGGGCCGACCCAGTGGCGGTCGGTGGAGCGGATGGCGGCGGCGCTGTAGCTGTGCAGGTGGCAGGCCACGGCGCCGGGCATGAAGGTGAACTTGGGGCTGGCGACGGCGCCGCTGGCGGTGGTGGTGTACCAGCCGAAGTAGAAGGCGGTGTCCGGCAGGGGCCAGTGGTCGGGGATGAGCGGCTCCTCCCTGTCGATGTACACGGGCACGCCAGTTTTGCGGAAGAGGATGGCGCTGCGGGCCAGCCAGTCCTCGCCCTCCTGGTAGGCGCCGGACTTCAGGGCCATGTCGATGACGGCACGGCCGCGCAATCCTTCTTGTTCGGCGAACAGGGCGTCTTCGACCATGCGGCGGACGGTGCCTGAGTCGGGGGCGTCGAGCCTGGCCACGAGCAGCATGCCGGGCGCGCCCTGGAACATCTGGAAGCGCACGGGCTGGTTGAAGTAGGGGTTCTTGAAGGCGCCGGCGAGCTCGGTGCGCGGCATGCCGAGCATGCAGAGCTCGCTGTCGACGCTGGCCTCGTCCTCCCTGGCCGTGGCGGGCTTTTCCTGGGCGCGCCGGATCTGGAAGGGCACGCCGCGCATGAGGCAGAGGATGCGGACGCTGGACTCGCCGACGAGCATGGCCTTCTTGGGGCGTGAGGGGACGGGGTCATGGATGCTGGAGGCGGTCAGCTTCCACCAGCCGTTGCGGACGAAGGCTTCAAACAGCGGCTTGCGCAGCAGCCTGTCGAAGTCATCGCGCGAGAGGCTGTCGTCGAGGGGCAGGTCGAGGCCGATGAGGTGGTCCTTGGCGATGCCGCGTTTCTTGGCGTAGAACTCGGCGAGTTCACGGGACTGGGCGAAGTCGCGGTTGTAGACCACGACGGTCTCGCCCTGGAGGTCGAGGGCGGGCTCCTGGGCGGAGAGCGACAGAGAGCCGAGGGCAAGGAGGAGATGGATGACGCGGCGGGTCATTCCCAGTGAAGCTCCAGTCCATCGTAGGCCAGACGGACGTCCGGCGGCAGCAGCGGTTCTTCGCGCGAGTGCAGGATCTCGCATTGAAGGTGGGTGAAGAAGGTGCGCCTGGGCCGGATCAGGGCGTGCAGGGCGAGCGACTCGGTGAAGTTCAGGTGCGTCGGGTGCTCGGTATGGCGTAGGGCGTCGATGATCAGCGTGTCCACGCCCTGGATCAGTTGGAGGGTGGAGGCGGGCAGGGTCTTGGCGTCGGGGATGTAGGCGCAGAGCCTGCGGCCATGGCGAGTGAATAGGTAGCCGATGCACTCCACCTTGCCGTGCTGGACGGGAAGGGGGGTGAGGGTGGTTTCGCCGAGGTGAAAGGGGCCGTGGACGGGCTTGGGGAAGGGCTTCAGGTAGCCGCGGTAGCGGTTCTCGCCGTTGAAGGCGTAGGTGAACATGCGTTCGAGCACCTGCAGGCAGGAGGGCAGGGCATGGACGGGCATGAAAGCGTCCGCGGGAATGGTGAAGCGGCGCAGTTCATCGAACCCGGTCAGGTGGTCCATGTGCGGATGAGTGAAGACTGCGGCGTCGAGGTGACGGATGCCGGCGCGCAGGCACTGGGTGCGGAAATCCGGGCCGGTGTCGACAACCCAGGCCGCCTCGGGAGTGCGGATCCAGATGCTGGAGCGAAGGCGTTTGTCCCGGGGATCGGTGCTGCGGCAGGTTTCACAGTCGCAGCCGATCATGGGAATGCCGACGGAGGTGCCGGTGCCGAGGAAGGTGAGCGTGAAGTCCGTCATGCGTGGGAATCAGGGTTCGTGCAGCCGGGGCTTCAGGGGTGGATGAATTCAGGATCGCGCTTCCTTGATCAGCAGTTCGGCGATCTTTTCCGCCGAGTTGCGCACGGCCAGCCTGCTGGCGGCGCGTTTCATTTCGTCGGCCTTTTTCGGCTGCTGAAGGATGGCGCGCACGGCGTCGGCGAGGACGTCGGCGTTCAGGTCCTTTTCAGGCAGAAGGCGCGCGGCACCGGCCTTGTCGAAGATCTCCGCGTTGCGGGTCTGATGATCCTCTGCGGCGTGGGGGTAGGGGATGAGCAGGCTGGGGACGCCGAAATAGGCGAGCTCTGACATCGAGGAGGCGCCGCTGCGGGCGATGGCGAGATCTGCGGCCCTGTAGGCAAGGTCCATGCGGTGGCAGAAGGCGGCGACATGCTGGGGCAGCATGGGGTGCTTTGCATAGACATCGCGCACCTCCTCGTAGTCGGTCGGACCGGCGATGTGCAGCACCTGGATGCCCATTTTTTCAAACTGCTCCAGAGCCATGCCGACGACGCGGTTGACGCCGCGTGCGCCCTGGCTGCCGCCCATGATGAGCAGGGTCTTCTTTTTGGGGTCGAGCTTGAAGAAGGCGTGCGGGTCCTCCCTGGCGGCCTCGCGCATCGTGCTGCGGATGGGCGTGCCGACGACGCGGATGTCCGGGTGCGCGGCGAAGTGCGCCTTGCAGGCGTCGAGGCCGCAAAGGACGATGTCGGAGTAGCGGGCGTTGAGGCGGTTGGCCTTGCCGGGGATGGCATTGCTTTCGTGGATGAGGGTGCGGCATTTTTCCTTCCGGCCGGCGTAGAGCGGGGCGAAGGAGGTGAAGCCGCCCATGCCGAGGACCACGCTGATTTGGTGGTCGTGGAGGATCTTCCGGCACTGCCGCATGCCTTTCCAAAGGCAGGACAGGAAGCTGATCATCTTGGGCGACCAGGGCTTTGGCATCGCCAGGAAGGGCATTTTTTCAAAGCGCAGCTCCTTGTGGCCGGAGGCGGCGATGGAGTCGATCTTCTTTTCGCTGATGAGGAGGGTGACATCGTGTCCGCGAGCGCTGAGGACCTCGGCGACTGCGATGCCTGGAAACAGATGCCCGCCGGTGCCGCCGCAGGCGATGAGCACATGGATGGGCTTGGAGGAATTTTTCTTCACGGATGGGAAAAGGGTTCCGGAGATGGGCCGGGCTGTGCTTTCTAGCGATGAAGGCCAGCCTGGAAACCCGAATCTGCGCGAAAAAGCAAGCTTTGTCGGGCGGGTTGGGAGGGGCAGCATAGGACTTGCCCAACATGCCCTCCCTGGTGCATGATCCGGATTCTGTGAGGTTTTTTTCCCATCTGATCCTGATGACCGCCCTGAGCGCGCTGAGCGGCGCCGCCTGGGTGGCGCATCGTCCGGCTTCCATTCCCCCGCTGACGGAAGCACGGCCCGAGGGGAGGCAGCGTGACCTGGTGGATGACCTGAAGCAGGCGTCCATCAAGGGTGCGGGCGTCCTGGAGGTCAGCCAGACCGAGATCAACCGTCACCTGGCGCGTGTGCTGGCGGCGAGGATTCATGAATCCCTGGGGGGCAGGGTGAAGATGGAGGCGGTGCGTGTGGAACTGCGGGAGGACCTGGCCCAGGTCATCGTGGTCTGGAACGTCCTGGGGCATCGCAGCACCGTGACGCTCGACCTGGCGGTGAACCGGCTTGAGAAGGTGTTTCGAATTGAAGTGGTCGGCGGCGGCTATGGTCATCTGGCGGTGCCGCGCGGATTGCTCAGGCCCCTGGCTCCCGTGCTGAGGGGGCTGGGTGACGCATTGCGGCCGGAAATACAGGCGCTTTTTCAGATGAACCAGGTCACCATCGCCCGGGGCAAGCTGCTGTTGGATCCCCGTTTCCCCTGAACCCTGCCGTGTCCATCCTCATTCACGTCACGCCCATGTCCTCCCGTTTGCACGCCGTTCTGGCCACGGCCTTTTTTTGCAGCCTGACTGCGAAAGCCCAGCAGCCTGCCGCTCCGCCTGAAGTGCCTGCCGTTGCCGCCCCTTCCGCCGTCCCCGTTGCACCGCCGATGCCCGGTCAGGTCAAGGGCGAGCCGGCCGCCGCGGTGTCCCAGGGGCGGCTGCCGGACATGCCCCCGCCGGCCGTTTCACCAGTGCCGCCGACACCGCTGAGCAAGTCCCAGGGGGCTGTTCCCTCCACCAGCGGCAGCGGTCAGTTCATTGTTCACGGGAACGACCTCAGGCTGCGCAACGCCTTTTCATCGCGCTGTGACGAGATCAAGGATGAGCTTTCCAGGCTGCTGCGCGACCAGCAGCCCTGGGTGCTTCCGGTGGTCGTGCTTTTGAATTCCGGAGAAGGCGCCCGCCAGTCACCCCGCAGCGTTTCGACAAGCCTCGCTGAAGTTGCAGGTGGCGGCTTCCATCTGCAGGTGACGGTGAACCTGCGTCCTGACCTGCGTTCCCAGGACCTGCGTGCCGAGGTGGTGCGCGCGCTGCTTTTGGAGCGTGTGCTGCGCAGCCAGCCCGCCGTGACCAGCAAGCGGACAATGCTGCTGCCCGAGTGGATGCAGGTCGGCGTCATCAGGGCCCTGGACTATCGCAAACAGGCACGCCCCAGCACCTTGTTCGCCGCAATCTTCAAATCCGGCAGGATCTTTGGCATCGAGGAGATCATCGAGGCCTCCCCCACGCAGATGGACGCCCTTTCCAGGACCATCTATGACACCTCATGCTGCGCGCTGGTGCTGGCGCTGCTCGATCAGCCTGATGGCAGCGCGCGCCTCAATCGTTTCCTTGCCAGTCTGGCGACCGACGATCGCTCGGAGCGTGAGCTGCTGAACCTGGCCTTTCCCAGTTTTGCCACCAGCAAGGCCAGCCTGAACAAATGGTGGGCCCTGCAGCTTGCGAACCTTTCCCGCCCAGGGCTGTCCGAGCCGCTGACCCCTGCTGAGACCCTGAAGGCGCTTGAGGAGGCTCTGACACTTCGCTATCAGGCGAAGCCGAGCGAGATTCCCAAGCCGCGTCCGGTTCCTGTGCTGGCCAGCCTGGCGGCGCCCGAGAAGGAGCGTGAAAGAGTGATTCTGGAGCCTGACCCCGCCGTGATCGTGGAGGCCGAGGGTGACCAGCCCGGCAGGCTGAGGTCGTTCATCTCGATGCTCAACCCCTTCTCGTCGAGACGGAAGGCCAGCAACGCCGCCATCATCGAGTCGGCCATCGAAGAGGCCGCCATCAAGGAGGTGCGCTCTCAGGAGGACCAGAGCCTTGAGGCTGTGAACTCGGACGTGCCTGATGAAGCCGTGGCCTCGGAAGGGCCCAGGACGATGCCGACGGACGAGCGCAAAGGTTTTTTTAATCGTTGGTTCGGTGGTGATGACACGCCGGAGAAGGAGAAGCCTGCTGGCGAAAGGATGGAGGAGCAGGGGGAGGCGCCTTCCGGTGAGATTGTTCCGTCAGGCAGGCCTTCGCGCTGGAATCCGCTAAACTGGTTCCGCCGTGACAAGGAGGCGCTGGAGCCGTCCGAAGCCGCCCCCGGGCTTGAGACCTCTTCGCTTGACTTCTGGCGTGGAGAAAATCTGACCGCTCTGGTGATGCAGCAGGAACTCGTTCCCGCCACCCCACCCGCCGAAGCCAAGCCGACCGCCGCCGTCGAGGTGCCCGAGGAAAAGCCCCAGCCCAAGAAGCGTGGTTTTCTAGGCATCTTCGGCAGCGGCAAAAAGAAGAAGGAAAAGGAGGGTGCAGTCACCGAAGCCATGCCTGCGCCTGCGCCTGCGCCTGCGCCTGCCGAGGCTGACGCCCCCAAGGGCAAGGCCGACAAGGAAGAAGTCAAATCCATGTCCGAAGAGGAAGCCCAGAAGAAGCCAGCGGCGGAAACTGCGTCCGCCAAGGAGGATTCCGCTGCTGCCAAGAAGGGGAAGGTGGCCAAGACCACCCTGGAACCTGTCACCGAACAGCCACCGGCTGATGCACCCGCCAAGGCCGACGGCCAGGCCATGAAGACCGGGGAGGGGACCGTGGATGCAGCTGCCGCCCCGATGCCTGCGGGTGATGAAAAACAGGAAGCAGCCGCGCCCGGGAAGCGAGGCCCGGTCACTTTGAAGAGCCTGTTTGGCTTCGGCAAAAAGCCTGAGAAGACCGAGAAAACGGAGGAACCGGCGCCCATGCCGGCCGAGGGAGCTGCTGCTCCCGGAGATGACAAGGCGAAGATGGCGGCCCAGTCGGCCGGGGGCGCGCCTGATGCCGAAGCCAAAAAGGAGGCGTCCCCGGCGGAGAAGGCCGTTGATTCCAACGTGGCGGACAAGTCGAAGAAGACCACTCCCTCGAAGGCCGACGCTGAAAAAGTTGTGGAGAAAAAGGCGGAGAAGCCCAGGGCCGAGACTCCGAAGGCTGCGGCAAAACCTGAGCCCAAGGTCGCTGAAAAGCCTGCGCCCAAGACCATGGACAAACCGGCCCCCACGGTCACTGAAAAACCTGTCTCCAAGCCCGTGGAAAAACCCGAACCCGCCAAGCCGGCTTCCGAGTCGCCGAAGACAGCGCCCGCACCCGTCCCTGGCATGGCGGAAAAGCCTGCCGCGCCTGCGCCCAAGGTGGAGCCTCCTCCCCCGCCCAAGCCTGTGGACAAGCCCAAGGATGAACCGCTGGTCGCCGCCGCCGTCCCCATTGAAGATTACACCGTCATCATGAAGCGTCCCGACCGCCGGGAGATCCTGCAGCACAATCTGGCGGCGCTGTCGGCCTTGCAGCATCGGAGCTCGGTGCTGTTCCGGCCTGTGGTCACCGAATACACGGCGCTGGTCGCCGAACTCATGGAAGGCAAGGCCAAAAATGTGGATGAGCGTCTCCAGCGCCTGCGTGATCGGAGCAGAAAGATCTACGAGCAGAGCCGTGCTGTTCGTGATCTTCTTGATGTGCATGAGGCCAATTCGGCTTCGGCCATGTCCGGCGCGTTTGATGATTACCTGAAGCTTCCCGAAAAAATTCAGGAGGAACTGCCGCCGCGACAGGATGCGATCTCAAGGTATCTGGACGCCTTGGACCTCGAGTTTTCGAAGCCTTGATGCCTTCCCGGCCAGTTGCTGAGCCAGCGACTTCCCTGCCGCAACCCAGACCCCATGCTTGAAGTTCAAAATCTCTCCTGCCTGGGGGCCGCCCAGGAAGCTGGCATCTCCCGTGCGTTGAACGACGTGGCCTTCACGGTGAAGCCCGGGCATCTGCTTCGTGTGGTGGGGGCGCCTGACAGCGGCAGGAGCCGCCTCATCCGGCTCCTGGCCGGCCTGGAGCAGCCGGACTCCGGGAGCCTTCGTTTCAACGGTGTGGAGATTGCCTCCCCGCAGTGGCACCCCAACCACCTGGCGCTTGTCGTCACGGCGCCGGGAACATTGGCCGGGTCGCTGACGGTCCGTGAGACGCTCATGAGCGCCCACTTTCTGAGGGTTGGCGGCCGGACGATGGATCATAGGGTGGACAAGGTTTCGCATCTGCTCGTCGGGCTGGGCCTGGAAACCGTGGCTTCAAGCCGCGTCAGCAGCCTGGGGCTGGCTCATCGCCGGCGCCTGAACCTGGCCCTGGCACTGGTGTCAGACGCACCCCTGGTGCTTTGTGATGTGTTCACCGACGACCTCGACGTGAAGTCGCAGCAGGAGATCACGGCCCTGCTGAAGCACGTGTCCGAGGATGTTCCTGGAAGGATTGTCGTGCATGCCGCGCAAAGCCTGGCGAACCTGCAGGCCAGTGATTCCGTGCTCATCATGCACGAGGGGTTTGTCTGCTTTCACGGGCCGGCGAAGGCGGTTGCCCACTACTTCAGCATCAACACCGTGGAGGAGCTTTATCCCCGGCTCGCCCAGAGGCCTGCCGAACGCTGGGGGGAGTCCTGGTCGAGGCACAGGGACCAGTATTACGCGGCCTTCAAGCTGGTGGATGAAAAGCCTGCGGAATCTGCATTGAAAGAAGCTGCCGATGAAGGCAGTGAGGACCGCGGAGGAGAACGATCCGGAACGCAGGCTGCCACGGCGCTGCCTGAGCCGGCCGCGCTGCCGTCGCTGACGGCCCAGGTCCTGCATCTGCTGCGCCGGCGCTGGACGCTCTGGCAGCGAAACCGGCGGGAGTGGGTCGAGCATCTGGCCATGGTCATGCTCGCCCCAATGATGGTCATGCTTTTGGTTGCGCCAAACACCGGCTACCTCTCGGAGCTCTGGAGCGGGAACGACAGGCCTGAAGCGCTGTGGCCGGCCGCGTACACCTGCTCGATGCTGCTGTTGATCCAGGTGCTGCTCATCATGATCATCAGCCTGCGCTCCGCAGTCCGGGAGGTGGCGGGCGAGCGGGATTTGTTTGAGCGGGAGCATGCCGGAGGCCTGCGGACTTCCGCCTATCTGGTCGCGAAGCTTGGGTTTCTCCTGCCGCTGATGCTGGGACATGGCGCCGCCATGGTCTTTCTGACGGAGATGACCGGCGGCCTGCTGCCTGGGAACGGCGCCGTTCGCCTGGGGCTGCTGGTGCAGACCGGGGTGGTGTTCAGCTGTCTCTGCTTTGGCCTGTCCGCCATCAGCGGCAGCGCCGACCGGGCCCAGGGGCACGCCTGGAAGCTGTGGGCGGCCAATGTGCTGCTGGCCGGCGCCCTGCTGGGTTTTCCGAGGCCGCTGGGTGCGGTCATCCATCCCTTTGTCACCGCCTATTACGGGTGGTCGGGTTGCGTGGACACCTTGTCGGAGATGTCTGCCTTCACACCGATCACCCAGTTTGTCCGAACCTGGTTTGCCACTCCTGGAGGAGCCTCCATCGCCTTGCTGCTGCAAGGCTTGGCCGGGGTGGCCCTGGCGGCCTATGGACTGAAAAGACGGCGTTGATAGCCGGTTCAACTGCGCAGCCAGTTGAAGAAGTTTTTTTTCTCCTCGATCCCGGAATGGCTGGCTTCGCCGCTGCCAACGCCTTCCTCGGAAGAGGGCATCATCAGGCCGGGGATTGAGGTCATCGTGACGGGGCTGGGCTGGTTGCCTGACTCTGGGCGGGCGATGATGTTTGGAGGCAGGACCGGCCTTGGCGGCAAAGTCGTGGTGCCCGGGGCCGAAGGCGGCGTAGGGTTTGCCTCAGCAGGTGTTGGCGGCAGTTCTTCGGATTCGATGAGGAAGTCGGGTTGATCAGGCTCGGACAAGGCCTGCTCTGCAAACGCCGGAGGCGGCACGGGTTCGGTGGATTCAATCCAGGGCTGCGTGGGCGGGAAGGGCTGAAAATCCGTCAAAATGGGCTTCAGCGGTGAGAAGGGAGCTGCGGATTCACCCGCCTCAGGGGCGGATTCGGCCTCAGGGGCGGCGGGACCGGGAGGGCTCTCCTCGCTGATCGTTTCCAGGGAGGGGGCAAGCGCTGCGCGCAGGTCATCCCAGGCTGGAGAATGGGTGTCTTCAATCGGGGCAGGAACCGGCAGAACGGCGGCGGGTTCGATGATGGGTCCGGCTTCAGGCAGCAGTTCCGGAGGCTGGTTCGCCTCCTCTTGGGGTGTGACAGGGGCGGCCGCTCTGGTGCTGGGGGCAGACGCCTCCTCAGGCTGCGCCGCCTGAACGGGGGCGGGACGGGCCATTCGGCTGTTCCAAAGGTGCAAGGCCAGGCCCGCCGTGAGGGCGAGGCCGGTGCGGCTCAGGCGGCTTGCCACGATCGCGCCGGCTGCCGCCGCCAGGGCGATCAGCGCCTGGCCTTTGAGAGGGTTTTTTTCCAGGTTTGTCTCCATGGCGCGGCAGGCTACTCCATGGCGGTCAAGGCCCGCAACCCGAATGTCCTGTCAGATCCATTCCCGGGGGGCAAAGGCGAGGAAAAAACCACTGTTCAAATGTAAAAAAGCCTTTGCCCGGGGGGGCATCTCGCTAGTCTGAAAGCATCTCCATCGAGCACGTTTCCGGAGCGGTGATTTGGACGGACTCAGGCGATGGATTTCCCGACAATTTTATGCCAGACGACAACACGAATTCCGTGGCGGAGTTTTCCACCGCCGTAGCTGAAGGGCAGGCCTATGACGCCTCCCAGATCCGCAAGCTCGAAGGCCTGCAGGCCGTGCGTGAAAGGCCGGGGATGTACATCGGCTTCACGGATGAGCGCGGGCTGCATCACTGCGTGTTCGAAGTGGTGGACAACTCGATTGACGAATTCCTCGCCGGCTTCTGCAAGAACGTCTACATCACCATCCACGGGGACGGATCACTCAGCGTCGAGGACGATGGGCGCGGCATTCCGGTGGAGATCCACCCCAAGGAAGGCATTCCGACGGTCGAGCTGGTGCTGACCAACCTGCATGCGGGCGGCAAGTTCGGCGATGGCGCCTACGAGTTCTCCGGCGGCCTTCACGGTGTCGGAGCCAAGTGCGTCAACGCCCTCTCCGACTGGTTCCGGGCGGAAGTTTACCGCAACGGCAAGATCCATGCGATCGGCTTCGAGCGCGGCAAGACCACCGAGCCCCTGCGCGTGCTGGGCGACCTGGATGATCCGAAGCGCACCGGCACCAAGGTCACCTTCTTCCCGGACGCGACGATCTTCACGATCACGACGACCTTCAGCTTTGAGCTTCTGGCCAAGCGCCTGCGCGAGCTGGCCTTTTTGAACCCAGGAATCCGGATCACCCTCACCGACGAGCGTGTTGAATCCGCCCGCAGCGAGGTGCTGTTTTACAAGGACGGCGTCGCCGAGTTCGTGAAGCAGCTGGGCGAGAACAAGGACGTGGTGAACGAGCGGCCCATCGCCCTCAGCGGCAAGCGCGAGTTTGAAGTCGATGAGAAGAAGAAGTTCTGCCTGGTGGACTGCGTGATGCAGTGGAACGACGGCTACACGGAGCAGACGCTGTGCTTCACCAACGCGATCCCGAACCCGGACGGCGGCACGCACCTGACCGGCTTCAAGAACGCGCTCACCCGCGCCATCAACCAGTATGCGAAGGCGAACAACCTCCAGAAGGAGAAGGACCCGCCCATCAGCGGCGACGACTGCCGCGAGGGCCTCGTCTGCGTGCTGAGCGTGAAGCATCCCAAGCCGAGCTTCAACGCCCAGACCAAGGTGAAGCTCATGAACGTCGAGGTCGAGGGCATCGTGAACAGCCTCGTCTATGAGGCCCTGAACGCCTACCTGGACGAAAACCCCACGATCGCGAAGCGCATCATCGACAAGATTCTCACCGCCGCCCGGGCGCGTGAGGCCGCCCGCAAGGCCCGCGAGACCGTGCGCAAGTCCGCCATGACCGGTGGTGGTCTTCCAGGCAAGCTGGCTGACTGCACCGAGCGCGACCCGTCGAAGTGCGAGCTCTACATTGTCGAGGGTGACTCCGCCGGCGGCTCCGCCAAGGTGGGGCGCGACCGTCGCACGCAGGCCATCCTGCCCCTGCGCGGCAAGCTCATCAACGTGGAGAAGGCCCGCCTCGACAAGGCGCTGCAGAACAGGGAGATCCAGGCCATGATCACCGCCATAGGCACCGGCATCGGCGACGGCAGCGACGAAGGCAGCTTCAACATCGGCAAGGCCCGCTACCACAAGGTTGTCATCATGACCGATGCCGACGTGGACGGCAGCCACATCCGCACGCTGCTGCTCACCTTCTTCTGCCGTCACATGCCGGAGCTGGTGAAGCGCGGCTTCCTTTACATCGCCCAGCCGCCGCTTTACAAGGTGACCCGCAAGAAGCGCGAGGAATACGTCCAGGACGACGCCGACCTCAACCGCATCCTGCTTGAGCTCGGCGCCGACGAGGTGACGCTGAAGAACACCGCCGACGGCATGGTCATCGATCACGGCAAGCTCAAGCAGATCCTTGAGCTGCTCACGCCGCTGTCCCGGTTTGCCGACCACATCCGCCGCCAGGGCGGGGATTTCGAGGCCTACCTCCAGGCGCGTGACATCGTGACGGGCGGCCTGCCCAAGTACCTGCTGCGGGTCCGTGCCGGCAACGAGGAGCACCTGCACTACTTCATCAATGACGAGAAGCTCGGCGAATTCGCCCGTGAGCATCCCGACCTGGGCGTGTTCGGCCGCGCGCTCGACGACAACGGCGCGGCGAAGGCCGCCACGCGCTCCAAGCTGGTGGAGATCCACGAGGCCGGCCCGATGAAGAAGCTGTTCGCGCAGCTGGATGAACTCGGCCTGCACATCGACCACTTCAGCAGCCAGGACAAGCCGCTGTTCGAAATCATCGAAGGAGACGGGGCCAAGGCGGTCTCGCACCCGCTTTTCAACGTGCCCGCCATCCTCGACACCGTCCTGGCCATCGGCAAGCGCGGCATCGAGATCCAGCGTTTCAAGGGTCTGGGTGAAATGAACGCCAAGCAGCTCTTCGAGACCACCATGGACCCCGCCAAACGCCGCATGCTGCGCGTGAACCTTGGCGAGGAGAACATGCTCGAGGCCGACCGCATGTTCACCATTCTCATGGGCGACATCGTCGAGCCCCGCCGCCAGTTCATCGAGGAGAACGCGCTGAACGTGAGAAACCTGGATGTGTGAGCCGACGCCGCGCAACCGCCAACCCTGATTCATAACACCCCTTTTCTTTCCCGTGGCCGAAGACCCTCAAACCCCGCCCGCCCCCGACAGCCTGCCGAACGCCATCCGGCCGATCAATGTCGACGAGGAGGTCAAGAACTCCTTCCTGGACTACTCGATGTCCGTCATCATCTCGCGCGCCCTGCCGGACGTGCGCGACGGCCTCAAGCCCTCCCAGCGCCGCCTGCTCTACGCGATGAACGAGCTCGGCGTGCAGCCGAACAAAAAGCATCTCAAGTGCGCAAAGATCGTCGGTGAGACGATGGGCAACTACCACCCGCACGGCGACCAGGCCATCTATCCCACGCTGGTGAACATGGCGCAGCCCTGGGGCATCCGTGAGGCGCTGGTGGACGGCCAGGGGAACTTCGGCTCCGTCGAAGGCGACCCTCCGGCGGCCATGCGATACACCGAGGCCCGTCTGACCCACCTCGGCAACATGATGCTGTCCGACCTGGACATGGAGACGGTGGACTGGGTGCCCAACTACGACGAGACGCGCGTGGAGCCCACCGTCCTGCCCTCGGCCTTTCCCCAGCTGCTGGTCAACGGCGGCACAGGCATCGCGGTCGGCATGGCCACGAACATGCCGCCGCACAACCTCGGCGAGATCGTCGACGGCATCTGCGCCCAGGTGGACAACCCGAACATCACCACGGCCGAGCTGAACGCGATCATCCCCGGCCCGGACTTCCCGACGGGATGCACCATCCACGGCATTGAGGGCATCCGCGAATACTTTGAAACCGGTCACGGCAGCGTGCGCATCCGCGGCCACGCGGAGATCGTCCAGCACGGCAGCCGTGAGCAGATCATCATCACCGCGATTCCCTACGGGGTGAACCGCGCGGTGCTGGTCGAGCGCATCGCCGAGCTGGCCCAGGAGAAGGTTCTGCCTGAGATCACCGGCGTGCGTGACGAGTCGGATGAAAACACCCGCGTCGTCGTGGACCTGCGCCGTGACGCCCGCGCCCAGGTGGTGCTGAACAACCTGTTCAAGCACACCTCCCTGGAGACGAGCTTCGCCATCCACATGCTTGCCATCGACAGCCGGCGTCCGCGTGTGCTGTCGATGAAGGACGCCATCGCCTGCTACATCGAGCACCGCCGCGAGGTCGTGCTGCGCCGCACGCGCTTCCTGCTCAAGAAGGCGGAGGAAAGGAGCGAGAAGCTGGAGGCCTTCCTGGGCGCCATCGGCCACCTGGACGACTTCATCAAGATCATCCGTGACTCACGCAACCGCGAGGAGGCCTTCCATCGCCTCAAGGCCTTCGACTTCAGCACGGAGACCGCCCGCGCGCTCGGCATCGTCATCCGCAGCCAGCCCTCCGTGAAGGGCGACCGCTACGTCTTCACCGACGTGCAGGTGAACCACATTCTCGAGCTCCGCCTCTACCAGCTCACCGGCATGGAGCAGGACAAGGTGAAGGCCGAGTACGACTCCGTGCTGGCCGAGATCACCGATCTTCTCGACATCCTGGCCCGCGAGATCCGCGTGCTGACGATCATCAAGGAGGAGCTCCAGGCGATCCGCGTCAAATATGGCACGCCCCGCCTGACCAAGATCGAGGCCGCCGAGGGCGAGATCCGCATCGAGGACCTCATCGCCAACAAGCCCTACATCGTCACGCTGACGCATCGCGGCTACATCAAGCGCACGCTCGCCTCCGAATACCGGCTTCAGGGCCGCGGAGGCAAGGGGCTCAAGGGCATGGAGACGCGCGAGGCCAGCGGTGATGACGAGGTGGGCGACTTCGTCGAGCATCTCTTCACCGCCAGCGCGCACGACTACCTGATGTTCTTCACGAACACCGGCCGTGTCTATGTGGAGCGCGTCTATCAGCTTCCCGAGGCCACCCGCACCGGCAAGGGACGCAGCATCAAGAACGTGCTCAACCTCCGCCCGGCCATGACCGTGGAGCGCGAGAAGGACGGGCAGAAGTTCAAGGTCAGCTTCCCTGAGGAGAAAATCGCAGCGATCCTGCGCATCGAGGCCGCCGGGGCCGAGGACGAGGACATGTGGAGCCCGAACCGCTTCGTGCTGTTCGGCACGAAGGACGGCACCGTGAAGCGCACGGCCCTGGAGGACTTCAAGAACGTCCGCAAGGACGGCATCAACGCCATCAACATCGAGGACGGCAACGAGCTGATCCAGGTCATCCTGACCGACGGCAAAAACCAGATCTGCATGAGCACGCATGAAGGCATGTGCGTCCGCTGCGAGGAGGACGACATCCGTGCGGTGGGCCGCAACAGCATCGGCGTGCGCGGCATCCGGCTGGAGGACGGTGACTTCATGGTCAGCCTCACGGCGGTCGACTTTGCCAAGCAGATGCTGGTGGTTTCCGAGAACGGCCTGGGCAAGCGCACCTCGTTTGAAGAATACCGCCTGACCAACCGCGGCGGCAAGGGCGTCATCACCATGAACGTCACGGAGAAGACCGGCAAGGTGGTCGCCGCGCTTGCGGTGGCGGAGGCCGACGAGCTGATGCTGATGACCAGCAGCGGCCAGAGCGTGCGCATCCGGGTGAGCGAGATCCGCGAATGCGGCCGCAACGCCCAGGGCGTGAAGCTGATGAACCTCTCCGAGGGCGAGACCATCCAGGACGTGGCGACGGTGATTCCTGACGAGGAGGAGGCCGAGCCTGTGAAGGAGGATGGTGCTGAGCCTGCCGAGACCCCCGTTGCTGAGGAGGCTTCGACGGAGCCGCCTTCGGAAGCCGCGCCTGAAAGCTGAACCTGTTTCCCTGAACGTGCCCGCATCTGACCTGGGCGGGCGCGTTCAGACGCAGGGAAGCATCATCGCGTCCTTCATGCCGTGCAGGATCTTTTTGTCCGCAGGACAGACCGTGGCCAGCACGCCGCCGAGTTCCGTTGCCTCTGTTCCCGATGGGACGAAATAGTAGGGGCAGAGCCGCACGCGTGACTTCATGGGCACGACGGCGGACTTCGCTTCATCCCACATGGGATGAGTGACGACGCCGGCGCGATGGAAGCGCTGGAGCACATACGGATGATCTGCGAATGCGGCGAGGGCTTCATCCATGACCCGCCCCCATTCCTCCTGGGAGAGGTCGTGACCGATGGACACGCTGCGCGAGCCCCAGCCGATCTCGGAGAAACCGCTGATCTTGAGAACCAGTTCACGCTGCCTGCCGCCAAAGCGCTTTACCTCCTCCCAGCAATGGACATCCAGTCCCGGCAGCACGGCAAAGGGCGGCAGAGGCGTGGGGTCAACAACCCAGCCCTGCGGGATGCATTGGCGCAGCAGGCTGAAATGCTCGGCGGACAGCGCCTGTCGCCACCAGTCCTGGAGGGCGGGGGACCGGAACAGCACCAGCCAGAGCTTTTCCTCCAGGAAGGCCTTCAGGGGAGGAGTGAAGCGCAGGTCCCCCCGTTCGGCCATGCGCAGCATTTCAAAGGACAGGTCAACCTGGTCGAGGTCGAAGAGCTCGAAGAACCGATAGAGGCTGGATCCATGAAGTTCGTTAGGCGTGAGGTTCCATGGGTTCATCACCGACCGGGGCGGGCCTGCGGACCGGTCGTTCAGCCTGCCCGCCAGCCACTCCATCTCGGGCTGGTAGTCGGCGGATTCGCGGGAGACGAGGATGTCCTCCACGGGGAAGGCGGAGGCGAAGCCGTCGATCATGCCGCCGCGGCCGCCGATGACGGGCTGGCCCAGGTCCGAGTAGGTCTCGTTCAGCCAGGCGGTCAGGCCGATGCCGCCAGGGATGGAGTCGAGCTCGGCGATGACGACGCCGTCCTCGGTCAGCACGAGGTCGGGCCGCAGCACGGCGGGCAGGTCCTGCCTCCAGAGTCCGTTGCGTCCAAGATCCACCACACGAGCCGGCTTGCCCTGGTCGAGCAGCCGCGCCACCCAGCCAAGCTCATGGGTGTGCAGACTTTTGAAATAGAGGTCGTTGCAGGCGCGCTGAAAAGCCCTCAGGGCTGGGCCGAGAGTCACGATCAGGGAGCGGGTTTCCGGCTTCAGCGGAAAGGCCTCGGGCGAGAGCAGCCAGTCCTTGTCTCGAAACATGCCTTCAGCGGGCATGGCGCTGCGAATCCGGGCGATGCGCTCAGCTGGGGACATGGCGGGTCGGGTCGGGGACGGGACCTTACAGATGGGTGATCACGTCCTTCGCCTCAAAGCGGACCTTGGGCAGGGAGGCGTAGCGGTCATCGGCGCTGCGGTAGCCTGCGGGGCAGAGGACCGAGGTGGTGTGGCCGGTGGATTCCAGGCCGAGAATTTCGTCGAACTTCGCCGGGACGAAGCCTTCCATCGGGCAGGTGTCGATGCCGATCAGGGAGGCGGCGAGCATGAACTGGCCGAGGGCGATGTAGCTTTGCAGGCGCGCCCAGTTTTCCAGCTGGCCCCTGGCCTCGAGACCTTCACGGAAACCGAGCACCATCTTGCGGAACCCTGCGAGAGCGTCGGCGGTGCCGCCGCGGACCTCGACCATGCGGGCGATGTTGGCATCGACATGATCGACGCTGACCGCCTTGGGGACGGTGATGACGACAAGGTGGGAGCTGTCCGCGACCTGGCGCTGGTTCCAGGCATGGGGCACCAGCTTTTCACGAAGCTCACGGTCCTGGATGACGAGGAACTTCCAGGGCTGCAGGCCGAAGCTGGAGGGCGTCAGGACCAGGGATTGTTCGAGCGTATTCCACGTTTCCTCCGGGATGGTTTTGGAGGCGTCGAAGACCTTGCAGGCATAGCGCCAGTTGAGGGCGGAAAGGATGTCGGGAGTCATGGGCGGGAGTGGGATACGAGCCAGTTCATCGGCCGGACTTCCGTCGCGTCAACTGCTGGATCAAGCGGCAGGGTTTCTGCGAACCACCAGCTCCCAGATGCCGAGCAGATGCTCCCAGCGTCGGATGGCGGTGTCGACGAGGAAGAGCAGCAGCAGGGCGATGACCAGGTAGGGCCACAGCTCGACATACTGAACGGCACGGGTGCTGTTGAGGTCGGGCAGATTCGGAGCGGTCAGCAGGGTGCCGCCGGAAACCTTCACCGCCTGCTGGAGCAGGGATTCATTGATCGTGCCCAGGCTGGCTTCGCTGCTTGGATTGTGCACGAGTCCGGCGGAGACCATCTCGGCCCCGCTCTGGGCGCGGACCAGGTAAACCCCGGGCTCGTCCGGCTTGAAGGCGCCTTCATAAAGGCCCGGACCTGACTGGCCGAGGGCCAGCTTCCTGACCGGCTTCAGGGGGGCGCCCAGGGCGTCGGCGGCGACAAAAAAGACTTCAGCCTCGACACGGGCGTCGTTGATTCGCGTGCCTGCGTCCTGCTGAAGGTCGACGCGAAGCCTGGCCTCGTCTCCCTCCATGATGGCGGCCAGGTCCATGTGCCTGCCCTGCGGCGGGCGGGCGGTTTCGCGCAGGACCTGGGACCAGAACCGGCTGAAGCCCGGCCAGCGGGTGATCCAGAGGGAGGCCCAGCGGCTTTTCGCGTCGCTGGTGAAGGCGGTGACCTTGCCAAGGCCATAGCGCCAGTGCGCCAGCAGCGGGTCGCCGAGATCCGTGACCAGCGGTACCTGGGCGGTGGCCTTGCGAAGGGTTTTGACGTAACCGAGCAGGGCGGGGGAGTCCCACTTTTCAAAGCCTGTGAGCATGGGGTGCTTTTCCACGAACTCGGTCTCGAAGGGCTCCTCACGGATCATGCGTCCGGTGTGCATGAGGGTGTCCTGGGTGAAGATGCGGGTGATGGTGGCCGCGTCCATGGTGCTGTAGCTCTGGCCTCCGCCCGCGCTGGCGATGGCCTGCAGCAGGGCGACATGCGAGCCTTCGCCGATGGCCACGGTGGAGATGGTCATGCCTTCGCCCCGGCACTGGGAGGCGAGGCCTTCGTAGCCGCTTCCGGAGGTCTGGCCGTCGGTGAGGATGATCATGTGCTTCACCTTGGCCTTCACCCGCTGCAGGGCGGTGCGGGCCTGCTCAAAGGCGGGCTGGAGGTTGGTGCCGCCTCCCGAGGCGACGGCGGCGATCTGCCCTGCCACGGCGCCCGTGGAGGTCAGGCGTGTCATCGGGGCGACCACGTGCGCCTCGCTGTCGAAGGCATAGACGCCGATGGAGTCGTTCCTGCCGAGGACTTCAGCGGTCGCGATGGCGGCGCTCTTGGCCATCTCGAGCTTTTCTCCGGCCATCGAACCCGAACGGTCGATCACGAGGGCGACGGCGGCGCTTTGTTTCTCCTCCTCGTCGGGCGCTTTCAGACGGACGGGAAGGATGTCCTCGACGGGGGTGCGGTAGTAGCCGCCGACACCGAAGCTCTGTTGACCGCCGAGCATCACCAGGCCGCCGCCCAGCTTGTCCACATAGTCGCGCATGGCGTTCATCGTGGGTTCGCCCAGCTGGTGGGCCGGCACGTCGCTGAGGATGATGCCGTCATAACCGGAGAGGGCTTCCAGATTGCCTGGAATGGCGCCGGGCTGGCGCAGTTCAAGCTGAACGCCCTCCTTTTCCATGGCCTGCATGAGGTACTGGCCTTCGGCGGGATCGCCTTCGACATAAAGAAGACGAAGCCTGCCGCGCACGTCCACGAGGGTGAGGGCGTTGTTGTTGGAGGGCAGGGAGTCGCCTGCGACATCATCGAGGACGGCGCGGTATTTGTAGATGTTCCGGACGCCGGGGGTGCGGGTGAAGCTTTCGCTTTGGGGCCTGCCCGGGGTCAGCGACACCTTTCGCTGCTCCACCTGGACGCCGTTTTCATAGAGCTTGAGCGTGGCGCTGGCGGCGATGGTGGACTCCAGCTGCGCGGTGAGCTTCAGAGTGGCACCCTCGGTGAGGCGTGAGCGGTTGGGGATGAGCTGCAGCACCCGGGCATCCGGGCGCTGTGGGCCGGCGACGGGCAGGGCATGCAGGCGGGTGCCGGTGACAGCGGCGTTGCGGGCGGCGTCGATCAGGCTGCCTCGGGTTTCGTGGCCATCTCCGATCATCACCAGGTCGCGGCTGGCACCGGCCGGGAAGAGGGCGAGGGCGTAGTCGATGGCGGCGGCGTAGTGGCTGTCACCGCCGTTTTTTTGCTGCCATTCGAGGATGGCCGCAGGATCCGGTGGCACCCGGGGGTCCAGGAGTTCGGGCTGGCTTCCCAGCCGAACCAGAAACGTGTCCGTGGCCACGCCGGCCTGTCTTTGCAGCTCCTGTGCGGAGCTCAGCGCCTTCTGCAAGCCCTCGGAGCCCATGCTCTGGCTGGCGTCGATGATGATGCCGAGGGCCTTTCTGCCAGTCTGGCTCACCCTTGCCGGCCCCGCCAGGGCGAGCAGGGCGAGCAGGAGGATCAGGGCGCGGGTGATGAGCAGCAGGCGTTTTCTCAGGCCGTGCATGGGGTGGGCGGACCGGGCTTCAAACCACAGCAGCAGCGCGAACGCCGGCACGGTGAGCAGGAGAAGTTTCGGGTGGGCCCAGTCCATCAGGAAGAATCAGGCGACTTCATCACGGCGAGCCGCTTCTGCAACCGGGTTTATGCCGGATGACGGGCGCCATCCTGTGGGATGAACCAGGGTTGACACCCCCTGACATGCCTGCAATCTCCCACGGCGTCCAGGCAGGCCATGACGGACGTTGATCTGCTGATCCTGCCAGCCTCTTTCCACCCCCCATGCATTCCTCCATCGAACTCAAGCGCGAAGTCGAAGCCGTCCAGATTCCCAGCGGTGAAACCATCAAGCTGCCCCTGGGCCTGAAGGTGATCATCACCCAGTCGCTCGGCGGGACCTACACCGTGGCCACGGACTTCGGCCTGGCGCGCATCAGTGCAAAGGATGCCGACGCCCTGGGCATCGATCCGGAGGCGGAGAAGAAGGAGCAGGAGAGCTCCTCCTCCAACATTCCAGAAGACGCCAGCGACCTGGAGGCCCAGGTGTGGAACCAGCTCAAGAACGTCTATGACCCGGAAATCCCCGTGAACATCGTGGATCTGGGCCTGGTGTATGACTGCCGGATCGAGCAGACCGAGGACGGCAAGAACAAGGCCGTGGTGAAAATGACGCTGACCGCCCCCGGTTGTGGCATGGGCCCGACGATCGCCGCCGACGCTCAGAGCCGGATCATGACCATCGAGGAGATGGATGATGCCGCCGTGGAGCTCGTCTGGGAGCCAGCCTGGAATCAGGGCATGATCTCCATCGAGGGCAAGATGAAGCTTGGCATGATCTGACGCCCCAGCCCCTTTCGCCATGGCCCGCTTCAAGCCTCCCGGCCAGTGCCCTGTTTGCGGGGAATGGGTGCCGCGTGGAGCCGTGGCCTGTGATGAATGCGGCTCCTGTGCGAAGTCCGGCTGGAATGTGGATGCGCTGGAGTCTGACGGGCTGGACCTGCCGGATGAGGGCGAGTTTGACTATGACGACTTTGTCCGCCGCGAGTTCGGCGGCGGTGCGCCACGGGACATGAGCCCCGGGCGATTCTGGAGGGTGGTCGCCCTCATCGTGCTGGGTGTGCTGGTGATCGGCTGGCTGATGTCCGCACGCTGATTCAGGCGGCGGACGTAACGGAGGGGATGCCGATGCCGACATCCACCTCGGCGTTGTAATCCACCCCTTCCAGGCCAAAGCCAAACAGGCGCAGGAAGCTGCTCTGATAGCCTTCGAAGTCGCCGAGTTCGGAGAAGTTCTCCGTGGTGACGATTTTCCAGCGGTCATCGACCAGCTTCTGGACATCGGGAGCCATTTCCCAGTCATCGACGCGGATGCGTCCGGCTTCGTCCGGCTGAGGGCTGGCGCCGTTGTAGAGGCGTTCGCGGAAGAGGCGGTCCATCTGCTCGATGGTGTCCTCGTGGCTGCGCTGGGCCTTCATGACCTTGTAGAGCAGGGAGATGTAAAGCGGCACCACCGGGATGGCGCTGCTGGCCTGGGTGACCAGGGCCTTGTTCACGGAAACCCAGGCCTTGCCACCCAGCGGGGCGAGCTTGGCGTCGAGGCTGCGCTGGGCGCGTTCAACGTCTTCCTTGGCGCGTCCGATGGTGCCGTTCTTGTAGATCGGCCAGGTCAGTTCCGGCCCGATGTAGCTGTAGGCCACGGTCTGGGTGCCGGGGGCGATCACGCCGGCATCGAGCAGGGCGTCGATCCACATCTCCCAGTCTTCACCGCCCATGACGGCGACGGTCTGGGCGATCTCATCGTCATTGGCGGATTCGAGGGTGACTTCGTTGACCGCTCCGGTGCCGGTGTTGAGGTTTTTGTTGGTGTAGCTCTGGCCGATGGGCTTGAGCACGGACTTGAAGACCTCACCCGACTTCGGGTGCGTGCGGCGGGGGGAGGCCAGGGAGTAGATGACGCAGTCCACCTGGCCAAGGTCGGCCTTGATGGCGGCGATGACCTCCTGCTTCATGGCATCGGAGAAGGCGTCGCCATTGAAGGAGCGGGCGTAGAGGCCGGCGGCGCGGGCTTCATTTTCAAACGCGGCCGTGTTGTACCAGCCTGCCGTGCCGCAGCGGTCCGCCTCGCCCGGCTTTTCAAAGAACACGCCCATGGTGGCGGCATTTCCCCCGAAGGCGGCGGCGATGCGGGAGGAGAGGCCGTATCCGGTGGAGGCGCCGATCACGAGCACCTTCTTGGGAGCGCCTGCGACAGGGCCGCGGCCTTTGACGACGGCGATCTGTTCGGCGACATGCTTCGCGCAGCCGACTGGGTGCGCGGTGGTGCAGATGAATCCACGGATTTTGGGGGCGACGATCATGATGGGAAACGGGGTGGTCGGTGGGCCTGGGCCGCCTGTTAGCTAGCAGTCCAAACCCGGGCGGCAACTGGTTTTGCGCCGGGCCCGGCCGGGCTCACTGACCGCCGCCGAGTTCCTGGTAGTAGCGTTTTACCAAGTCGCGGAACGCAGGCGGCACCGGGTCACGGTCAATCGGCACCGCCGGGTTTTTGGTGTCGCGCTTGGCGAGTTCCTCCATCACCCGGTCACGCAGCTCCACCAGCGGCTGGAGGATGCGGAGCTTCAGGTGGTCGGCCTGCGGGGCGAGGTCGTTGCGATCGTGGTTGATCTTCATCTCGCGTGCGTTGTCGAGCACCTTGGCGGCCTCGTTGCGCAGCTCAGGCTGGTTCAGGAGCTCCTCGACATTGCGAAGCCGGTCCGCCCAGCGGTCATAGCCATCTCCGGTGAACGGACGGTTGTTGGAGACCTCGGTGCCCTGGTCGAAGAAGAAGGCTCCGCCGTCATCTCCGCCTCCGGAGGCACCTGCAGCGCCACCAAGGCTGCGTTCACCGGCCGCCCTGGGCTGAGAAGAACGATCCACGGCAAGCTGCTGAGGCGAGCGCGGGCGATTGCCCGCAGACGGATTGCCGGAGGATTCACCGGCCCCCTGGGCCTGACCTTGGGCCTGACCTTGGGCCTGACCTTGGGTCATGCTTTCCTTTTGGTTAGGCTGTCCCGGCTGAGCTTTGTCGGAACTTTCGGTGGTGGCTGGCTTGTCCGTTGAGGATGCGGTGCGGTTTTCTTGATCCGAGGTGCTCCTGCCGTCTTCGTTTTTTTTGCCGGACGCTGTTTCCGAAGAGGGCTTGTCCTGGGGGGCGGAGTCCTTTTTTCCTGACTCCGCCGGTCTGGTGTACTCCTTTGCGGCGGTCTGCTCGCCAGCTGCTTTTCCGCCCTCCTCCTTCGCCTCGTCGATCAGCTTGTCCAGCTCTGCCCTGGCCATGCGCAGGGCCTCCGTCTCGCTGCCGAGCACGCTCTCCGCCGCCTTGTCGACACCCTGCTGAAGATTCTCCACCAGGCTGGCCGCCTTGCGTTCGGCGTCCTGGGCCTCGGCACGCTGGCCGTAGCGCGACTGCATCCGTGCTTCATCGAGATGCTCCTCAAGGCCGCCGGTCCTGGCTTCCCGGACCGCCTCGTAGAGCCGGCGATGCAGCAGCGGGTTGCTGCCCTCGGCCTGCTCGCTGACGCGTTTCATGTCTTCCAGAAGACCGGCCACCTTCTCCTGCTGCTCCTGGATCTGCCGGGCGACTTCGCCGCCCTTCAGCATCTGGTCGAGGCTGGTGCTGGTGTCATCCTTCGGTCCGTCGGGCGTCTTCTGGTTTTCCAGAGTTTCTGTAATCTGCCTCTGCTTTTCCGCCACCTCGCGGGCCTGCCGGCGCATCTGCTTCATCTCCTCGGTGAAGCGGCTGGCGGTCTTCTGTCTGAAGTCCTCCTGCATCTTTTCCAGCTCACGCTGGGCGCGCGTGGCGGAGTTGGCGGCCTCGGCGAGCTTTTGCTGCTTCAGCTTTTCGGCGGCCTCGTTCACCTGTTCGCGGGTCTGCTCCAGCTGCTGCTTCGCCTCTGCCATGCTGGCGGCGTTCTCGGGTTTCTCCATGCGCTGCTGCAGGTCGTCGATGTCGCCCAGAAGCTGCTGCTGCTCCTCTTCAAGACGTTTGAGCTGGTTCTGCAGCTCCTGCTTCTCCTCCTCGGTCTTCGCCTTCGCGAGCTGGTTTTGCAGCTCCTTCATCTTCTCCGCCAGGGCCTCCTGGCGCCGTGCCAGCTCCTTCAGGCGGTTGAGAACCTGAAGGTTTTCCTGCTGCTCGGCGGTCTGCTCCTCACCGGCCTGTTTCTCCTCCTCGTAACGCTGCTCCTCCTGCTTCAGCTCCAGGTTCATGAGCTGGTTCTGCATCTGCTTCTGCTTTCCAGAGGCGGTTTTCTGCGACTTCGAGCGCATGACCCTGTGCTCACGGCTCTGTGCCTGGTGCAGCCACTCCAGCGCGCTCTGCTCAAAGGCGAGGGCCTGGTTCAGCGATGCCCGCTTTTTTTGTTCGGCCGCCTGCTCCAGCGGGTAGAGGGCGTCCTTCATGCTCTTCCAGGCCTCGGTGAGGGCGTTCTTCACCTGGGCGTCCTCGGCCTTTTCCATGGCCTCCTTGGCCTGCTCCAGCGCCATGCCCTGGGACTGATGGACGACGGCGCTGTCGGGGGCGGCGGTCTCCATGGTTTTTCCCGCGCTGGTTTCGCGCACGATGCGCCAGGTGGCGTTGACGATCTGCTTCTGCAGCTCGACAAGCTCGTCCGTGTCGCCCTTCGGCTCCTTGCCTGGCTCCCCGGGCGGTGATTCGCCCTCGCGGAAGATGTCCTCAAAGTGGCGCACCTCGGCGAAGAACATGTCGCTCATGGCCCGGCGCACCTCGCCCTGGGGGCCTGTGTCCTCGGCCCAGAAGTGGTAGCTGACGAGCTGGCGGGGCTGGGTGGGCTCGCCTTCGAGCGCCAGCAGCTCCTTCACCTCCTGCTTTTTGGAGGGTTCCGTGGGAGGGTGCTTGAAGGTGACCTCGCGGGTCTGGCCGGCGATGCTGAAGCTGGCGCCGCTGCGGGTGACGCCGAGGTCATCCCAGACGCGTGCCTCGACCGGCAGCTCCTGGATTTGGGAAACCTGCACGTCGCGCTTCGGGAACACGACCTCGATCTTCGCGAGCTGGTTCGACTGCACGGTCACGGTGATCCAGGGCGGGTTTTTGTTGGCACGTTCCCTTTCATCCACCAGGTGCACGCGCCACTTCTGCGACTTCGCCGCCTCCAGGGTCGCGGTGAGCAAAGTTGGATCGGCCGGGGATGGCTTCAGCGGCAGGATGGTCTTGTCCTCGCCGAAGAGCTCGGCGTCCTTGACCGGCTTGTTCACCTTGAGCTTGAACTCGATCCTGCTTCCTTCATGGGCCGCGACCTTCATCGTGTTGCGAATTTCACGCGAGGGCAGCCGGGTGTAGGCCGGCGGGGTGATCTTCACGTCCACGCGCTCCAGCGCAGGATGCACGAAGGTGGTGATCCGGTGCTTGCGTGATCTGCCGTCGCTGAACTCCACATGATACAGCGCGTCCATGTCCACCCGGGCGATCATGCCGCCGAAGACCTTTTCGTCGACGGCAATCCGCATCGGCAGGCGGTCACGCTCGCCGCCGTCCAGGTCATGAACCACCAGGGCCGCCTCGGCCGGCACTTCGGCCGCAAAGACTGCCTCGACGATCAGGCGTGAGCCCTTCTCGATCTCGACATCGCCGGGCGTGACTGTGACCGCGTGGGCGGGTGGTTTTTCAGCAGCGTGCCGGGCATGGGCGGCGGCCGCGGTCCTGGGGTGGTGATCGTGACGCCAGACCGACCGGCTGGAGATGATGATGCTGGTGATGAGGAGCAGCGTGGCGGCGGTCAGGCTGCGGGTTCCCCAGGCGGCTTCACGTCGGCCGATGAGGAGCTGTTTCCAGTCCCTGGCGGCCGCGGCGTCGGAGCACTGGGAGATGACCCTTCTTTCCAGGAAGGTGGGTTCGGGCTTTGCCAGCAGTTCGGCGGCGGTGATGGCCAGACCATTGAGCTGCGGGTCCTTTTCCTCCAGGGCGCGGGCAAGCTCGACAGGGGATGCCCTGCGGCGGTGCCTCCACCAGGAGAGGACGGCAGCCGCCGCCAGGGGCAGCACGAGAAGGGGCAGAAAGCGGACCCGGACGGCCTTGGGCAGCCATGCGGGCTGCAGGCTCACGACCGTCAGGCACAGGCTGAGGGCAAGGTGGAAGAGGATGACGAAACGCTGCCTCAGCAGCTTCTGGAGCGCGGCGGCGCTGTCCCGGAATTTTTCCCTGAGGATCTCGGCTTCGATCATGGCTTGAACCTGGTTGGAGTGGGATGGGGCGGGCTTGGCGCCGGTGAATGCTTTTCGTCAGGCGGGCTGCGGACTGGCGGGCGTGGAAGGTCGGGTTCTGGAGGCGAGCCAGGTTTCCAGGGCGAGCAGCCCGAGCAGCGCGGCGAGGAGCCAGGCCCAGGCGCGCTGGCGGCCCTCCTGCTCACTCAGGGCCAGCTGCTCCCTGGCGGCTGCACGGGCTGCCGCCGAGGCGGCCGGAGCCTCGACGCGCACGCCGAGTTCGCGGAGCCTGGCCGGGTCCATCGGTGCGACGCGGCCTTCCTCGGGGGCGAGGTTGACGGCAACCTGTTCCGGACGGCTGCCGTTGCCGGACAGGGTGAAAAGGCCTGGCGTGTCGGCGTGGAAGCCCTCCCCCGGCTTCAGGGCGCGGGAGCCGCCGCCGGGCAGGGTGAGCGTGGTCCATTCCTGGTTAGGCAGCAGGTCCCCGACCAGCCATGAGGCCGGGCGTTCGTTGCCGAAGCCGGCCTCCTCCAGCCAGCCGTAGAGAAGGGGGACAAACTTGGTGCTGAGGGCGAGCTGGCTGTCCGCCGGATGCCAGCCGCTGGTGAGCAGCAGCAGGGTGCCGCGGCCTTCGCCGGACAGGGCGATCATCGCCGGGTCGCCGTTGTCAAAGCGGGCCGGGATGGAGAAAGCGCCGCCTGCGGGAGGCGTGACGCTGCGATGATGCCAGAAGCGCAGCTTGGTGAAGTCACGCAGTCGTTCATCGGCAAAGGGGCGGAGCAGGGGATGGGATGTCTGGACCTCGGCCAGCATGGCATAATCTTCCGGTGAGCCGGGCGGCGGCTGGCTGAACTTCCAGCCAGCGGCGGCAAGTCCGGTCAGGGCCTGCAGGTCCCCGGGCGTGGTGCGGTCCGTGATCACGGCGACCACAAACCCGCCGGAACTGAGGTAGTCGCGCAGGCTGGCCCTGGGCAGCGGGCCGGAAAGGAAGACCATCCGGATGCCATCTGGAATGGTGGCGGTGCTTTCCGGCAGCACGACGAGCTCAGGCTGAAGAACCGGTGTCGGCTGCAGGGCCCGGCTGAGGTAAAAAAGCGGGCTGGAGGCCTCGTCACGGGTTTTGTCATCACCGATGAAGGCGATCTTCACCGGCCTTGGCTGCGGGGGGGCGATGTGGACCGTGTTGTCAAAGTCCCAGGAGTCACCGCTGAGAGAGAGGGATGAACCGGACCTGGGAATGCTGAAGACACGGCTGGCGCCTGGGGGGAGGTGCCCGCTGAGTGGCGGCGTGGCATTGAGGCGGAAATCGGAAATTCTTGAGCTGCGGGAGTTGCTGATCCTGAGGCGCGTCATGGCCGACGGGGCTCCCTTCGAGGTGGCTTCCGGTGCGTCGGCCGCGAGTGACAGCGTGAGGTTGTCGAGATCCGGGGCCTCGATCCGGTGGATCTCGACGGTCACGCTGTCCGGCCAGGCCTGGCCGTGCAGGGCCTCCAAGGCCGAGCCTTCCTGCAGGTCGGAGATGAGGACGATGCGCCGGGTCATGCCGCGCAGGTCCGGGGTCCTGCTGAAAATCGAGCAGGCCTCGACCAGCGCCGCACCGAGGTGGGTGGCTGACCAGCCGGGCTGAAGCTGTGCAAGCCGCTGCCTCACAGACGCCGCACGGGCCGGGGCGGAGGTCCGGTCCTCATCAAAGGACCAGAGCAGGCGCAGGTCCCGGGCGAAGAGGGCGACCGCCACGCGGTCTGCTGATCCAAGGCCGGAGATGCGGCGCATGGTTTCATCCTGGGTCAGCTGCCAGAGGCCGCCGCGCCGCATGGAGGCGCTGTCATCGACCAGGAGAAGCGTGGCGGTGCCGGAACTGGCGGGGAGGTCGTTTTCTGGGTGCCAGACTGGTCGTGCAAACATCAGCGCCAGCAGGACGAGGAGCAGGCAGCGAAGCAGGAGCAGCAGCCAGTTTTCGAGCCGCCTGCGGCTCACCGGCAGGGGTGTCTGCGGCTCCAGGAACATCAGGGAGCTGAACTCCACCCGGTCCTGCGGCGGCCGGCGGCGCAGGTGCATCAGGATCGGCGCGATGACCGCGCCGGCGCCGAGCAGGTAGAGGGGGAAGAGCCAGGTCATGAAGGGAGGATGCGACAGTCCTGCAAGCAAAGGCAAAACCAATCCGGAGGGAATCGTTGTGCCGGGCGATATAACGACGGACCCGGCGGGCAGCTGGCAGGGAATCCGGCACAGGCCCAGCACGGCGAACGGAGGCTCCGGCCGGGACTAACCTTCTTTTTTGCAAAAGATTGCGCGCATCCTGCCGTTTCAGGCGCCGAAAGCCTTCCCGTGCCATGAAGACATCCCCCCTGCTGCTTGCCGCGGCCCTGCTCGCCTCCGTCCTCCACGCCGCCGTGCTTCCCGAGGCCGCGAAAATCGACCAACTGCTCGCCGAGGACTGGAAGAAGAACGGGCTGCAGGCCAATCCAGCCGCGCCTGACGAGGTGATCGTGCGTCGGCTTTATCTCGACATCGCCGGGCGGATTCCCACCGTGGAGGAGACGGAGTCCTTCCTGCGCTCCAACGATCCGCAGAAGCGCGCGAAGCTGATCGACCAGCTGCTGGCCGGCGACGGCTTCACGAGCCACATGTTCAATTACTGGGCTGACGTGCTGCGCATGACGGACAACGTCAAGGGCAGGCTCACGGCCGAGGCCTATGAGGAGTGGATGAAGAAGCAGCTCAAGGCCAACACGCCCTATGATGAAATGGTGCGCCGGCTCATCACCACCGAAGGCGGCACCTGGGACAGCGGCAGCATCGGCTTCTGGATGCGTGACGAGAACAAGCTCGACCACCTCGCCTACACCGTGCAGGTATTCCTCGGCACCAGCATCGTCTGCGCCCAGTGCCACGACCACCCCTTCGACAAGTGGTCGCAGATGGACTACTACGGCATGGCCGCCTTCACCTACGGCATGAACACGCGGGGCGGCGGCAACGACTATCTCAAGTTCAAGAAGCCGGGCGAGCTGGACAAGGAGGCCATGAAGACCATGACCAAGGAGGAACGAAAGCAGTATGCCAGAAAGATGCGCGCCGAAAAGGAGCAGCAGCCCAAGGTGGACAAGGAGCAGCTCAACCAGGTGCGCCAGGTCATGAGCGACGTGATGAAGCCGCTGCGCTACACCAACATCAGCTGGCAGGATGGCAGGCTGCCAGCGCTTCCGCATGACTACAAGTACAGCAACGGCAAGCCCGGCCAGCAGATCCAGCCCAGGGTCATGTTCGGTCATGAGGCTGCGCCGCAGGGTGGCGAGACCACGCTCACGGCCTTCGCGCGCTGGATGACCAGCCCGGAGAACCCTCGCTTCACCACCGTCATCGCCAACCGCATGTGGAAGAAGGTCTTCGGGCTCGGCCTGATCGAGCCGGTGGATGAAATGACCGACTCCACCGTCGCCTCCAACCCGGCGCTGATGGAGTATCTCACGCAGCTCATGGTGGAGAAAAAGTACAGCCTGAAATCCTTCCTGCGCGTGCTCTTCAACACGGACGCCTACCAGGGCATGGCGGGCACCCAGGAGGTCGCTCTGGGCGACACCTCGCACTTCACCGGCCCACTGCTGCGCCGCATGAGCGCCGAGCAGGTCTGGGACTCCCTCGTGACGCTCACCGCCGGCAACGTTGATGACATGGTGGACACTGACAACGACCGCCTGCATCAGTACCTGGACGACCTCGCCTTTTTCCTGAACACCGTGAAGTCCAAGGGCGTGGAGGGGCTGATCCAGGTTTCCAAGGACGCCTCCGCTCGCCTGGCGGCCAACCAGAAGCAGCTCGCCGACATGCGCGCCCGGCTTGCCGCCGAAAAGGAGAAGGGCGGCATGAACGAGGTCGACAGCAAGCAGCTGGCGCAGCAGGCCAGCAAGCTCCGTCGCGAAGCCGGCCAGGACATCCTGGAGGCGCTGCTTGGAGAGGACCGCGCCAGCGACCTGCGCCGCGGCTACAATGCCAGGCAGCAGGATTCCAAAAAGGCGCCGATGATCGACAAGGAGAAGCTTGCGAGCCTGAGCAAGCAGGAGCGGAAGCGCTATCTGGATGAGCTGAAGAAGACCGCGAAGAACGTGCAGGGGCTGAACGTGCGGGCCTCCGAGCTGCCGAGCCCGGCCCGTGCCGGGCACCTGCTGCGCACCTTCGGGCAGAGCGACCGCGAGGTGATCGAGAACGCCAGCGCCGACGCCTCGGTGCCGCAGGCGCTGACCCTGCTCAACGGACCCATCGTCCAGGCCGTCACCAGCCCGGTGTCCAGCCTCAGCGTGCATCTTGAAAAGGCCGGCTCCGCCGAACAAAAGATGGATCTGCTCTACACCGCGCTGCTCAGCCGCAGGCCGACGAACCAGGAGCGCGCCGTGCTTTCCGGCGTGATCAGCGAACGCGGCCCCCGGGCCGTCGAGGACGTCACCCATGCCCTGCTGACCGGCTCGCAGTTCCTCTTCATCCAGTAATCAGCGCAAGCCCCGTTCATTCACAAGGACCCATCCATGAATCCGACACGCTACACCCACAACGACTCAGGCCGGCGCGATTTCGTCCTGGGGCTCGCCAAATCCTGCCTGGGCGTCTCCATGCTGCCGTTGCTGGAGGGCAGGGCGGGCGCCATTTTTGACGGCAGCTCCAAGGCGAAGCAGGTGCCGACCGCGCGCAATGTGATCTATCTCTACATGTCCGGCGGCATGACGCATCTCGACACCTTCGGCTGCGTGCCCGGCGCCGACACGATGGGCGAGACGCAGGTGATCAAAACCAGCGCCGACGGCATCCTGGTTGGTTCGGGGCTGCCGACGGTGGCGAAGTACATGCATCAT
>JBIIRD010000049.1:0-42032 GCA_044341745.1 Prosthecobacter sp.
AGCGGCCACGGCGCCCGCATCCTCGGCCACGGCTACCGCAACAGCTTTGAAGGCGTGCGCAACTCGTTCGGCGACATGTATCTCAACGACAACGATGATCCGCCCGCCTGCCGCGTCAGCCACCTCATCGAAGGCGGCTTCTTCGGATTTTTCTCCGCCGATGGCAAACGCCAGTGGCGCGCCGACAAGCGCCCCGGCCAGGACATTCCCACCGCCGAATGGCGCCAGGACGATCCAGGCAGCATCCCGGCCGGCGACATCTATGGCGGCGGTGCGCCCACGGGCATGGCGTTTTATGAAAACGGCTCGCTGGGCGACAAGTGGAACGGCCTGCTGCTGAGTTGTGAAACCGGGCGCAACGTCGTCTTCGGCTACCTGCCGAAGCCCGATGGCGCGGGCATGAAGCTGGAGCGCTTCAACTTCTGCACCACCAACACCAGCGGCGTCTTCAAGGGCAGCGACTTCGTCGGCGGCAAGGACAACATGTCCGACGAACGCCACACCCTCTTCCGCCCCAGCGACGTCTGCGTGGGCACCGATGGCGCCATTTACATCTCCGACTGGTATGACAAGCGCACTGGCGGCCACCAGGACACGGATGAAACCTGCAGCGGCACCATCTACCGCATCACCGCCAAAGGCTCCAAAGCAACGGCGCCGAAGCTCGACCTGAACAGCGTCGCCGGGCAGGTGGAAACCCTGAGGTCCCCAGCCACCAACGTCCGTCATGCCGCCTTTGTGAAGCTGAAGGAAAAGGGCGCGGAGTCGGCGAAGGCCCTGGGCACGCTGCTTGACGACAAAAACCCTTTCATCGCCGCACGCGCCGTCTGGCTGCTCGCCCAGCTTGGCGAGGCCGGCACCCAACGCGTCCGCGTCTGGCTGGAGTCCGAGGAAGCCAGCCATCGCCTGGTCGCCCTGCGCGCCCTGCGCGCCGCCAACCCCGACATCCTCGACCTGCTCAGCACCATGGCGCACGACGCCTCGCCCGCCGTGCGCCGGGAGGTTGCGGTCGCCATGCGCGACATGCCCGCCGCCCAGAGCTTCAACATCCTCGTCGAGCTGGCCAAGCGCTACGATGGCAAGGACCGCTCCTACCTCGAGGCCTGGGGCCTCGGCTGCAGCGGCAAGGAGGCGCCCGTCTGGAGCGAGCTGAAGAAGATCATGGACGGCAACGCCCTGGACTGGAGCGAGAAGTTTGCCCGCCTGACCTGGAGGCTGCATCCGGTGGAAGCCGTGGGCGACCTGGAGGCGCGGGCCACCAGCGGCAAGCTCAGCCCCGCCGAACGCAGGCTGGCGCTCGACACGCTCGCCTTCATCAAAGACGCCAGCGCCGCCCGGGCCATGCTGGCGGCCGCCAAAGACAAGGCTTCGCCGGTTCATGCCGACGCCATGTGGTGGCTGGTCAACCGCAGCACCAATGACTGGGCGGAGTTTGGCATCACGGGCGAGTTGAAGAAGCAGGGCATCTTTGATCCCGACGCCGTCAAGCTCATCACCATCGAGACCCCGCCCCCCATGCCGAGCGCCATCACGGTCGACGACGTCATGAAGCTGAAGGGAGATGTGCAGCACGGCCAGTCGCTGACCGTCCGCTGCGTCATGTGCCACCAGCTCAACGGCCAGGGCGTCGAGTTCGGACCGAATCTCCAGGGCTGGGGCATCAGCCAGCCCAGCGAGATCATCGCCCAGGCCCTGATCGAGCCGAGCAAGGACATCGCCCACGGCTTCGACGGCGTCAGCATCACCTGCAAGGACGGCACGAAGATCGACGGCATGGTCCTGAGCGAGGGCGACATCCTCATCATCCGCAGCATGGGCGGCCAGACACAGTTTGTGGCGAAGGAAAAGATCGCCTCACGCCGCAAGATGGACCGCTCCCTGATGATGAGCGCCACCATGCTGGGCATGACCGCCCAGGACGTGGCCGACATCGTCGCCTACCTGCGGCAGGCAGAATAACCGATTCATCACACGGGCCCGGATAGTCGCGCGTGATGGCGCCGTAGGTAGACCATGCTCACGCGCCTTCTTCCCGCCGTCACGCTCCTCTGCCTCAGCCTCCAGGCTCAGCCTGCCGCCGATCCCGCCGCCAAGCCTGTCGAGATCGACGCCGCCAGGCACCCATCCCTTCAGGCCGCCTTCGACGCCGTGCCCTCCAGCGGAGGCATCGTCAGGCTGCCGCCGGGCAAGGTGGAGATCGACAGCCCGCTGATCATCCGCACCGGAGACACCCGCATCGTCGGCGCCGGGGCCGCCACCTGGATCAAGAACAACAACCAGGAGGGCAAGCCAGCGCTGATCATCCGCCCACCGGACCTCGACCAGGACAAGAAAGCCCGGCTCTGGCGCGTGCAACTCGCCGACTTCCGTATCGAGGGCCAGGAGAAGAGCGGCGACGGCGTGCTCGCCGAGTATGTCCAGGAGATCTACTTCGAGGGCATGAGCATCGACCACAACGGCGGGCATGGCATCCACATGCGAAGCTGCTTTGAGGACCCGCGCATCGCCGACTGCATCCTCACCTACAACAAGGCCTGCGGCATCGAGATCTTCGACTGCCATGACATCGTCGTGAACGCGAATCACTTCGAGGAGAACCAGGATGCGCTGCATTGCGCGGACAGCTTCAACCTCTGCATGAACGGCAACAACGTGGACGACCACCTGCGCCACGGCGTCGTCATCGAAAACACCTACGGCTCCGTGCTTTCCGGCAACATGATCGAGGAGTGCAACGGCACCGCCGTCATCCTCGACCGCGACTGCTACGGCATCACCCTCAGCGCCAACGTCATCGCCCATCATCTCGAGGGCGGCATCGACCTGCGGGACGCCCATGGCTGCGCCGTCAGCGCCAACACCTTCGTCATCGCCCACAAGTTCGGCGTGCGCATCGGTCCGGGCAGCGGCCGCAACAGCGTCTCCGCCAACACCTTCACCAACACCTATATCGGCGAAGGCAAGGACAAGCGTCCCGCCGAGGGGCCGACGCCGATGCACATCGACGAAGGCGCCGGCGTCTTCGTCGATGGCGGGCAGGACTGCGTCATCACCGGCAACACCTTCACCGGGCTGGGCACCGCCGCCGTCTGGGGCAACTCCGGCAGCACCGGCATGCTGATCACCAACAACCTCTGCCGCGACTGCGGCCGCAACCTGGAGGCCGACGCCCCCTGGATCGACCTCAAGCAGGAGCGTTACAGCCTGGTCCAGGACAACCTCATCAACCGCTGAGCCCGGCCGCAGCCGGCAGTGTCCGCATGAAAAAACAGGCGGTGATTGCCAGGCCCGGAAGACTGGCGCAGGATGGGGCGCGCAGGTTCGAGCAGTGAACGCCTGCCGAAGCAGAGTTCATGAGCCGTTCCCCCATCCAATTTTTCAACCGCGTCACCCGTCAGGTCGAAACCGAGTCCGTCTACGGCGAAAAGCCCCTCCGCTTCATCTACGAAAACCCGCTTGGCGCCGTGGCGCTTCATGCCCTGGTGAAAAAGGCCGCCTTCTCCCGGTGGTATGGCCGCAGGATGGACAGCGCCGCCAGCGCCGCGCAGATCCAGCCCTTCATGGAAACCTACGGCCTGGATCCGGAGGAGTTCCGCGAACCCGTTTCCGAATTCCGCTCCTTCAACGAGTTCTTCTATCGCAAGCTCAAGCCCGAGGCCCGTCCCGTGGACGCTGATCCCGCCGTGATCGTCCTGCCCGCCGACGGCCGTCACCTCGTGGTCCCGGACCTCTCCCAGTGCCGCGACTTCATGGTCAAAGGGGTGCGTTTCGACATCGCCGCCCTGCTGGGCGACACCGGCCAGGCGACCCGTTATGAAAAGGGCGCCATGCTGATCTCCCGGCTCTGCCCGACCGACTATCACCGTTTTCACTTCCCCTGCGACGGCCTTTCGGGCACGCCACGCCTGATCAACGGCCCCCTTTATTCCGTCAGTCCGATCGCCCTGCTGAGGCGGCCCGGCATCCTGTGGGAAAACAAGCGCTACATCACCCGCATCCGCACGGACCGGCTCGGCGAGGTTGCCTTCCTCGAGGTCGGCGCCACCTGCGTCGGCTCGGTCGTCCACACCTCACGGCCCGGACAGGTGGTTCGCAAGGGCGATGAAAAGGGCTACTTCCGCTTTGGCGGGTCCTGCGTGATCACCCTGTTCGAAGCCGGGCGCATCCAGTTTGACGCCGATCTTCTGGAGCACAGCTCCGAAGGACGTGAGGTGTATGCACGCATGGGGGACCGTGCCGGGCACCTCTGCTAAATCCCTGGATTTCTTCGAAAAAACCCCAAAAAACGCTCAGAAGAGATATTGACCCCTGTGCAGGAAGCTGCCAGTCTCAAAAGCCTATGGCCAAAAAAGCAACTACTCGCAAAGCAAACCCTGCCCTCATGAAACCCGTGCAGCCGGACGCCGTTCTGGCCGCCATCGTCGGCAATGCGCCCCAGCCGCGCAGCGCGATCACCAAGAAGATCTGGGACCACATCAAGAAGAACGATCTTCAGGACAAGAAAAACAAGCGCAACATCAACGCCGACGACAAGCTGAAGGCCCTGTTCGGTGGCAAGGCCTCCGCCACGATGTTCGAACTGACCAAGTACGTCAGCCAGCACGTCAGCTAAGCCTTTTCCGGCTCTTCCGGCTTTCCCAAGGCCGCTCCCATCGAATGGAGAGCGGCCTTTTTCATGCCCTGGCGTCTCAGACCAGATCCTTGATCCACTTTCCGCAGGTGTGCGGCTGAAATTCCCTCATGGCACGGAGCAGGGCATCCGGGGAGGTTTCCGCCAGCAGGCTGGCCCGGTGCTCCGGCTTGAGCAAGCCCTCCCCGCTCATGTGATCGAGGAAGGACAGCAGCCTGTCGAAAAAGCCGTTCACATTCAGCAGCCCCACCGGCTTGCCATGAAAGCCCAGCTGCAGCCAGGTCAGCGTTTCAAACAGCTCGTCCAGGGTGCCAAACCCTCCGGGCAGCGCGATGAAGCCATCGCTAAGATCCACCATGGTCTGCTTACGCTCATGCATCGAGCGCGTGACAATCAGCTGCGTGCAGCCCTTGTGGCCGAGCTCCTTCGCCAGCAGCGACTCGGGAATCACCCCGATCACCTCGCCGCCCGCGGCCAGCGCGGCGTCGGCGATGACGCCCATCAGGCCGACGTTGCCGCCGCCATAGACGATGCCCAGCCCCTGCGCGGCCAGATGCCGGGCCAGATCAACGGCTGCGGATTGGAACGCAGGGTCAAGGCCCCGGCTCGATCCGCAGTAAATGGCGACACGCTGCATCGGCATGTTCGTCACAGGTCAATGACAGCCGCAGCCGGAGCCGCAGGAACCCGCGCCGGACGGACGAGGGCTGGAGGCGCCGCCCATCAGGCCCGTGCCGCCCACAGGCACCCGGCGCACGGGCTCGCCGCTGTCCGGATGACGCGTGAGCGGCGCATCCTTCATGCTTTGACGGACCTCGAAGCGCCGGGGCTGTTCGTGGTCATGCTGGGGGATGGTTTCGTAGACGTAGGTCGGCATGGGCGGGGGAGTTGGTTAGGCAAGCATTGCCGGAAGCCGCCGCCGGAATCAAGCCCGGGCTGGCTTCAAAAGTGATGGCAGCTGGCCCTTGCCGCACCGCGTATCCCAGCTACCTACCCAGTCCGAACTCAACTCACCCCAATTATGGCCCACACCCTTCCCGCCCTTCCTTACGACAAGACCGCTCTTGAGCCGCACATCGACGCGATGACCATGGAGATCCATCATGGCCGCCATCACAACGCCTATGTGACCAACCTCAACAACGCCATCACCGGCAACGCCGAGCTTGAAGCAAAGTCCATTGAGGATCTCTGCAAAAACATCAACAGCGTGCCGGAAGGCATCCGCGCCGCCGTCCGCAACAACGGTGGCGGTCATTACAACCACAGCCTCTTCTGGAACATCATGGGCCCGAACGCCGGCGGCGCCCCCTCCGGTGAGCTCGCCGACGCCATCAACGCCGCCTTTGGCAGCTTCGACGCTTTCAAGGAAGCCTTCGCCAAGGCTGGCGCCACCCGCTTCGGATCCGGCTGGGCCTGGCTCGTGGTGAAGGACGGCAAGCTCGCCGTGACCTCCACGCCTAACCAGGACAACCCGCTCATGGACGGCAGCGGCACGCCCATCCTGGGCTGCGATGTCTGGGAGCACGCCTACTACCTGAAGTATCAGAACAAGCGCCCCGACTACATCTCCGCCTGGTGGAATGTGGTCAACTGGACCGCCGTGGCCGAGCTCTTCGCCAAGGCGAAGTAAGCCCCCCCGGCCGCAAGGCCTGTCTTCAAAACCTCCAGTCCTTCAAAGACTGGAGGTTTTTTGCGCCTGCATTCAGGCCTTTACGCTGAGTTTCATGTTTTTGGGATATGACAGGCCTCCAATCGCGGCCTAATCATCAATCCATGAAAATCATGAGGTGTTTGACTTCGTGTGCGCTAGCCCTCGCCAGCGCCGCGATGCTGAGCGCTCAAGCTCCGCCCACCCCCCGGCCAGCACCAGCACCAGCGCCCGCCGCCACGCCCCCGGAACCTGCGGCGGCACCTTCGAGTCCTCCGCCGTCGCCCACCCCTCAGGATCCGGTTCAGCTGGTGAAGCTCAGCCCCCTTGGCAGCAAGCCGGACTGGACGCTTCTGGACGCCTTCGCGCGCTCCATGTCCCGTGAAGAGTTTGAGAAGCTCTGGCGGGAGGTTTACTCCCAGCCCAACAGCCTGCCGCCGCCATTTGAAATCACCCAGGAAGCCCTGCTCGTGCCCGGTGGCCGGGTGGGAGAGCCTCCACGTCGCGTCCGCTTCCAAACCCAGGCCGATCCGGACGACCGCACAGCCGTTCCAGGCTACTGGCGCAGTGCCAGCAGGCTGCCGCCGCTGCAGGGCCGCCCTGTCCTGAGCGACCTGGTCATCGCCCTCGACCCCGGCCACCTTGGAGGCCAGTGGGCTGCGATGGAGGAGCGGCTGCTCAGTTTCCAACCAGGTGAGGACATCCGGGAAGGCGACCTCTCCCTGCTCACCGCCCGGGTGCTGAAACGATACCTGACCGATCTTGGTGCCATCGTGCACCTGGTGCGGGAGAATGCCGAGCCCGTGACCCCCCTGCGCCCGCAGGACCTCGACAAGGACGCCCGCCAGCTCCTGATGGATTCCGGATTTGCCAGCCCCGAGGAAAGCTACCTGGGTCTGAGCGGCGACGCCAAGCTGCTGACGGTGCAGTGGCAGCGGGAGAAGCTGTTTTACCGCGTCAGTGAAATCCATGCGCGAGGTGAGAAAGTGAACCGTCAGATCAAGCCGGACATCGTGCTCTGCCTGCACTTCAACGCGGAGTCCTGGGGGGATGCCACCGCCCCGCAGTTTTCGCCCGTGAACCACCTGCACACGCTCGTCAACGGCTGCTACTCCAACTCGGAGCTGATGCAGCAGGATGTGCGCTTTGAAATGCTGATGCGGCTCTTCGGACGCGTGCACGAGGAGGAACTGCCGCTTGCCAGCGCCGTCGCCGAAAGCATGGCCCGCAGCACCGGACTGCCGCCCTATGTTTACATAACGCCCAACGCCAGGCGCGTGAACGACAATGCCTTCGTCTATGCACGGAACCTGCTCGCCAACCGCCTCTATCTCTGCCCGGTCGTTTATCTGGAGCCCTATGTCATGAACCATGAGGAAACCTACCGCAGGCTGCTTGCCGGGCATTACCTCGGCCGCACGCTCATCGGCGGAAAGCTCGTCAGCAGCGCCATCGAGGACTATGCACGCGGCGTTGTGGACGGGCTCGTGAAACATTACCAAAAACATCGCCGCAACTCATGAAGATCCTCCTGATCGGCTGCGGCTATGTCGGCGAACGCGCCGCCGACCTGCTCCATGCCAACGGCCACGAAGTGCTTGGCGTCACACATTCCCAGTCCTCGGCGGAACGCCTGAGCGCAGTCAAACCCTGGACGGTCCTCAGCGGCGACGTCGCCTCCTCAGAAGCCGTGCAGGCCCTGCGCGCCCAGATTGGGCCGGTCGATGCCTTCATTCATTGCGCAAGCTCGGGACGCGGAGGTGCGGATGCCTACCAGGCCGTTTATGTGAACGGCATGAGCCACCTGGCCGCAGCTTATCCGGAAGCCAGGCCGTTCTTCACCAGCAGCACCAGCGTGTATCCGCAGACCGACGGCAGCCTGGTCGATGAAGACAGTCACGCGGATCCCGATCGCGACACCGGCAGGCTTCTGCGAGCCGCGGAAAACATCGCGCTTGGAAGGGGCGGTCTCGTCGCCCGTCTGGCGGGCATCTACGGACCCGGCAGGTCATTCGTCCTGAAAAACCTGCTGGAAGGACGCAGCGGGATCGAGGTCAGCCCGGAGGCGCCGGACGGACGCCTGCTCAACCAGATCCACGCCGATGACGCCGCCTCGGCACTGGTGCATCTCGTCACAACAGCCAGGTCCGGCATCTTCAACGTGGTGGACGACGCCCAGGTCACCCAGCGCAGCTGCCTTGAAAAGCTGGCCACCCTTTTCGGTCTGCCCGTTCCTGAAACGCGGGCGCCCGACCCGCTGCGCAAGCGCGGCTGGAGTCACAAGTCCGTTTCCAACGCCAGGCTGCGCGCCACCGGCTGGTCCCCCGCCTTTCCATCCTACTTCGACGCCCTGCGCAACGACCCGCAGCTGGTGTCCTCCATCCTGGCCCAGGTGGATGAAGCCGGGGAGGCCCCCCTGCCCCGCAGCGCCAACATCGTCCTCATCGGACTGATGGGCAGCGGCAAGTCCAGCGTCGGCAGGATCGTCGCACGCCTTCTGGGGTTTCAGTTCGTGGACACCGACCACATGATCGTGGACCGGGCGGGATGCAGCATTCCGGAGATCTTCGCCCGTGAAGGCGAAGCCGGTTTCCGCAGGCGGGAAAGCGCCGCTCTGCGGGAACTTCTGGGCACGCGCCACAGCGTCATCGCCACCGGAGGCGGCATCATCACCCAACCGGTGAACCGCCCTCTGCTCCGGCACCTCGGCTTCATCACCTGGCTCGAGGCAGGCACCGACCTTCTCGTCAGGCGCACCTCCTCCAACAACGACCGCCCCCTGCTACGGGGGGAAGAGCCGCCCAGGGTCAAGCTGGAACGTCTGATTCAGGAGCGCGGCCCCATCTACAAGGCCATGGCCGACCTGCGCATCCAGACCGATGAGCTTTCCCAGGAGGAAAGCGCCTATGGCGTGGCAGAAAGTGCCCGCCTCTTTTTCACCTTAAGGAAATAGCACCATCGCAGCCGGAGGCAGCGAGGCTGTCCAGGTCCTGGCTGAGTTGGGAAAAATTGTGCAAATTTGCAGCTTCGTGTTTGCGATCTTTGTAAATTCAGTGTAATTTTTGTAAATACTATATAGTCGTGACCTCACTTGCCACTCACCCTCCCGCGACAACTCCGCTGCACTTTGGTGCAGCTGCGGGAACTGTTGAGGTGACTCCGCAGGCGGCTCCCAAATTCGACCCCAAAGTTCTGGCAAAGGCGGAGGGATCGGCACGTTTTGAGGGTGAAATCCAGCAGCTCAACCTGCGGAACGCCCGGCTGGGTGCCTGGTTTGTCATGGTCCTGGTGCCCTTCTGCGCCGTGCTGGACTGGCTGGCCTACCCCGAATTTTTCTGGGACTTCCTCCTGCTCAGACTGCTCTGTTCGCTCCTTTGCGTGCCCCTGCTGCTTGCGCTCGATCAAAGCTGGGCGGCCAGGTACCACCGTGTCTACCCCGTCATCCTGCCACTGCTTCCGGCGCTCGCCATCAGCCTCATGATCTACCTCAGCGGCGACGCGGGTTCGGGCTATTACGCCGGCCTGCTGCTCTGCCTCGTGGGGACGTCCTTTGTGTTTCACTGGACCTTTCAGGAGATCGGACTCACGGTCGGGCTGGTGCTCGCCTGCTACTTTTCCGCCACGCTGCCCAACGTGGATTATTCAGCGGGCATGCATGGCAACGCCCACTTCATCAACAACACGATCTTCACCCTGCTCACCTGCCTGGTGCTCTATTTTGGCAGCCGACAGCATCACGCCATCCGGCTGCGGGAGTTCGTCAACCGCTGCAAGGTGGAGGCCCAGCGGGAGGAGCTGAGCAGCCGCAACGAGGAGCTGACCAGCACCCTGCGGCTGCTGCGCGAAACTGAAGCCCAGCTTGTGCAGAGCGAGAAGCTGGCCTCGATCGGCCGCCTCAGCGCGGGGATTGTCCATGAGATCAACAACCCGCTCAACTTCGTGCAAACGGCGGTTTTCCTGCTCAAGAAGAAGGCGAAGGCCATGACTCCCGAACAGGGCGAACCCCTGAATGAGATCCTCACCGACATCAGCGAGGGCGTCGGCAGGGTGGCGTCCATCGTCTCCGACCTGAGGATCTTCGCCCATCCGGAAAGCCGCGGGTCCTCCCCAGTCGACCTTGGCAACGCGGTGCGGAAAACCACCCGCCTGATGAACAAGCAGCTGACCGAGCTCAACGCGGAGTTCATCATCAACGTACCCCCGAAGCTCATCGTCCTGGGTGACGAAAACCACATCATCCAGATCCTGATCAACCTGCTGCAGAACAGCTTCGACGCCATGTCGAGCCAGAAGGCACCGAAAATCATCCTCAGCGCCGCCCGGACGGCTGACGGCGTGGAGGTCAGGATCCGTGACAACGGGGACGGCATCGCGGATGACGTGCTCCAAAAGATCTTCGACCCCTTCTTCACCACCAAGGACGTGGGCAAGGGCATGGGACTGGGCCTGAGCCTCTGCTACCGCATGATGCAGGGCATGAACGGCTTGATCTCCGCCACCAGCCAGCCCGGCCAGCATACCGAATTCACCCTCACCTTCAGGTCCACCGACATCGAATGACCCCACCAGGCAAATCTCCCTTTCACATCCTGTATGTGGACGACGAGGAGCGCTCCCTGCATTACTTTGAGCGCTGCTTTGAGGAGGATTATGTCATTCACACGGCCACCAACGCCGCCGACGCCTGGCGGCTCCTGGAGCAGCACGGCTCGCGCATCGGCGTGCTGATGACCGATCAGCGGATGCCGGGCGAAAGCGGCGTCGAGCTGCTGGAGCGCGTGAGCAGGCTGATGCCAAACATCATCCGCATCCTGGTCACGGCCTACACCGACTACGACAGCGCCGTGAAGGCCGTCAACGAAGGCCGCGCCTGGCGCTACCTTCACAAGCCGCTCAACCCGGACAGCCTCGGCGTGGAGCTTCAGGAGGCCATGGATGCCTACCACTCCCTGATCAGCCGCGAGCGCCTGCTCAGCGACAAGGCGGACGACCTGCGCAGCCAGCTCATGGCGGACCGCGTCAGCGGCATGGCCATCCTGGCCGAGGGACTCAACCACCATCTTCGCAACGCGCTCACCGTGGTGCGCGCCTTCATCGACCTCGCCCCCATGAAGCTCATGGAGGAGATCGAGGGCCGTCATCCGCGCGACCCCGCCTTCTGGATTGAAACCCAGGGCCAGGCCACCCATCAGATCGAGCGGATTCAAAACCTGCTCACCCACCTCGCCCACGCCTCCCACGCCCGGAAGCTCAGCCGTCATGACCGGGTGCGTCTCTCCGACCTCCTGGCCGAGGCCCGGGCCCTTTATGCCAGCCATCTTCAGGAACGCAGGCTGAGGCTGACCCTGGAGGTGCCTGCGGACTTTCCCGACCTGCTCGTGCACGGCGACCGCTTCCGGCAGCTCATCAGCCTGCTCTTCATCGAGGAGATCACCCACCTGCAGCCGGGTGATGACATCCGCTTCTCCGCCAGGGTCGAGACCGATGCCTTCGGCGACGCCTTCGCCGTCATCACCCTGGAGGACACCGGTGCCTGGGGGGGGCCGCACGACAGTGCGCAAAATTTGTTCGACCCCTTTTACACGCGCAGCCGCAAGCCCGACGACTTCGGCGTCAACATGATGGCCTGCTATGTCACCATGCACCTGCACGGCGGAGCCATTTCAGCACGCAGGCTCGACCCCCAGGGGCTGGAGCTCAGCCTGCGCCTGCCCCTGGACCCCGAGAAGAACTGCCGTGAGGCCGAGGACTTCCTTCGCTGCACGCTCACGGGTGAGCATCCCGCCGGCATGGCCGTGGCAAGCAGCAGCAACCAGGCCGCGGTGGCAGCCTGAAGGCAATGGCAGGCAGCCTGCCCTACTCGGCCCCCTGCTCCACGCGCATCTTCTGGAAGGGCACGCTTTCACAGACGGCGATGAACATGTCCTGGAACTTGTAGCCGCCCGCCTTCGTGCGCCTGACCACCTCCTGCACCGCCGGCTTGTCGCTGTAGCCCAGCCCGCGGCCCAGGGCGTAGGTCATCAGGTTCTCGGCCAGGTTGCGCGTGAAATCATCCGCCAGGTCGCGCGCCAGGATGCCGCGCAGCTCGACCAAGTCCCTGAACTGCTGGCCGCGAACCAGCTGTCCTGATGCATCAATCGGGTGCTTCTTCTCCTCCGTCCGGTAGCGGCCGATGGCGTCGTAGTTTTCAAAGGCGAAGCCGATCGGGTCCAGGAAAGCGTGGCAGCCGGCGCAGGAGGCGTTGCTGCGATGCTCCGCAAGCTGCTCGCGCAGGGTCATGTTGGAGGAGCGCATCTTCTTGTCGTCCAGCGGCGGCACTCCGCCGGGAGCGGGCGGAGGCGGCGTGCCCAGGATGTTTTCCAGCAGGTACTTGCCGCGCTTCACCGGTGACGTGCGTGTCTGCTCCGAGGTCAGCGTCAGGATGCTGCCGTGGGTCAGGATGCCTCCCCGGGGCGTGCCCTGGAGCGACACCTTTTCAAACTTGTCGCCCTTGGGCCCGTTCTTGATTCCGTAATAAGAGGCGAGGCGCCGGTCCATGAAGCTGTAGTCCGCGTTCAGAAACTCCAGCACGCTGCGGTTCTCGTTCAGGATGTTCTGGAAGAAGGACTGGCTCTCGCGCTTCATGGCGCTGGCAATCCTGCCGTTCCATTCAGGAAAGCGGCGCGTGTCAGGTGAGACAATGTCCATGTCCCTCAGCTGCAGCCACTGTCCGGCGAAGTCCTCCGTCAGTGAATAGGAGCGCCAGTCGCCCATCATGCGGGAAACCTCGGCGGCCAGGTTCTTCCTGAGCTCGTTCTTCGCGGCAAGCTGCAGCAGGCGCTCATCCGGCGGCGAGGACCAGAGGAAGTAGGACAGACGGCTGGCAAGGCTGTGCTCGTCGATGTCCGCGATGCCGTTCTGCACCGGCCCGGCCGGCTGCGGCGAAACCCGGAACAGGAACGAGGGCGACACCAGCATGCCTTCCAGCACATAACGAAGGGCGCCCAGCGGGGATTCTCCCTCCTTGATGGCGAGCCCTGCGAAGGACTGCCACTTCGTCCTCTCCTCCTCACGAACGGGACGGCGGAAAAGGCGCGAGCCCATCTTCTCCACCAGTGCGGGAAGATCAGCGGACTGGATGCCTCCGGCACCGCCCAGCGGTCCTTCAATCCGCACCTGGTGCACCCAGAGGTTGCGGTCCTGCTTGGTCTCGGGATCCCAGAAGTCATTGGTGAACCAGACCTGCAGCTCATGCGCGCCGGCCGGCAGGTCCGCCTCGACATGGAACCACTGCGGCGCCTGGTTCTTTGCGGTCACCGAAAAGGCGCCGATCGTCTTGCCGGCCATGCGCAGCTCAGCCTTTGCGGGCTCATCCCCCGCCTGCTGGGCCCCGGCCTTCAGGGTGAACTTGTAACGGCCAGCCTGCGTCAGCTCGACCGCACGTTTCACATAGCCGCCGCTTGCCAGGACAATGCCGCCGGTGTCAGGCGCGGCATCCCCCTCGCCCCTGGAAAAATCCTCGCCGGTGAACAACGCGGCAGGCAGGCCCACCGGCTTGTCATTGAGCAGCCAGCGCAGGAACCGGCTGCCACGCGGCGCCAGCAGGCCGGAGGGCCCCTGGATCGTGATCTTGTCGAGCGCCACGTTGCGGTCACGCTTCGCAGGATCCGGATTCGCAGGATCGGAATGATCGTTCAGATATGCCACGGAGATCTTCGACTCGCCGCCGTTGAGCTGCACGGTCTTGGTGATCTTCTGCCAGGGCCCCTTGTCCTCCTTCCATCGCGTCGTCACATCGTAGGTGGAGACATCCTTGCCGTTCACCCGCAGGACCACCTTTGCGGGTTCGCCGCCGGATTCAGTCGCGGCCACATGCAGCGTCACCAGGTAGCTGCCGGCCGCGGGCGCGTTGAACTTGCCGGTGGCCTCGGCCGCCGAATGGAACCAGCGCACCCCGTCGGACTCGTCCGTCCTGCCCTTGCTGCTCCAAAGCTTGCCGGCCCCCAGCTCCACGTCCGCGTGTTCGGGAATGGAGACGTCGAAGGCGTCCTCCGCCACCTCGCGCGAGGCGCGCAGGTACTTCTCCATCAGCATCGGCGACACGCTCAGCACGTCGCCGATGTTGTCGAACCCGTAGCCGCTGTCGTCCGGCGGAAACTCCCGGGCAGGGCGCGAATCGACGTAAAGCAGGTCGCGCACCGTGTTGTTATACTCGGTCCGGTTCAGGCGCCGGGCCGTGACATGGCCCGGGTCGGGCTTCGCCGGGTCGAACCAGAACACCGCGTCATCAATCCAGGCCACGATCTCGTCGCGCTGCTGCAGGCTGGGCTTGTCCTTCTTCTCCGGCGGCATCACGTGGGTGACCAGCTGCTGCCGCACATGGTCCCAGAGGACGAAGTCCGAACGCATCGACGCATAGTCCTTGTGCTCGTCCAGCAGGAAGCTGCCCTTGTCGACGCCGTCGGCATGGCAGTCGTAGCAGTACTGCTCCAGCAGCGGACGGATCTTCTGCTCGAAGGCGGCCTGGCCGCGCGTGGCGACATTGTCGGCGCCCAGGACGGTCAGGGGCAGAAGAAGAAGGAGGAGTTGAAGGGAACGGGGCATGGGGGGTGGGAAGGATACGATCGGGCACGGTCCGACTTTTCCCTGCGTGACATTTGTCAAACCCTGTGTCCACCTTGAATTACATCCGGCGTCCCCCGTCAGGCGCGGGCCTGGCGCCCGCGGTAGGCCAGGGCGAAGAACAGGCAGACGGCGGCAGTCAGGGCGGTCTCGCCCAACCAAAACTTCCGCCAGTCCGTCCCGGCGGCGGTCATGCAGGCGTCATGCCACCAGCCTCCGCCCAGGTAGCCGCACAGGTTTCCCACCCCGCTCATCAGCAGGGCCAGCAGCGCCTGCGCCCTCACCCGCCAGCGCGGGTCGATCCGCTCCTCCAGGTAGATCTGAGTCGTGATGAAGTAGAGGGTGAATGCCAGCCCGTGCATGACCGTGCCGGTCACGATCCATTCCAGATCGTTCACGGCGTTCAGGGAATACCGGACCACGCAGAGGGCGATCCCCGTGAGGAAGATCCACTTGAGCCGGTAGCGCGTCATGACCCGTGAAAGCAGCAGCATGACCAGGATTTCCGTCGTCTGGGCCAGGGACATCACCGCGGAGACATTCTTCACGCCCAGGTCCTTAAGCTGCAGGGCCGTGTAGGGGTAGAACGCCGCCAGCGGCATGCAATACAGCGCCGCCGTGATGAACACCACCCGATGATCCCGGTTCCTGAGCAGGTCCAGCGCGTCCAGGCCAAGGATCTGCAGCCAGCTTCGATGCGCTGGCGCGTCGGAGGGTGTGACGTCCGGCAGCATCCGGCTCACCAGCGCCGCCAGCAGCCAGAGCCCGGAGGCCGCGAAACCACCGCGCAGCGACGCGTCCGAGTGCAGGACGAAACTGAGCAGCCAGCAGCCGGCCATCCAGCCAAACGTGGCGCAGGCGCGCAGCGGGCCGAACTCACGCTTCGCATCCTTCAGCCGTGAAAAGACGATGCTGCTGGCGATGCTCCACACAGGCGTGGCCACCAGCGCCTGTACCTGCGCGCACAGCAGCACCAGTGAGTCGTCCAGCCGCCAGCGCAGGGACAGGCAGGTCAGAGCAAGTGTGAAGGATGTCAGGCAGGCGAGCCAGCGGAACAGCCGCGTCGGCGCCATCCGCTGGTCGGCCAGCGCCCCGACAAACAAAGGCGAGATGAACGCCGCCACCGCCGTCGTGGAGAGCACCCAGGGCACCAGATGCCCCTTGCCATGCGCGGCAAACACGTTCGCCAGCGGCACGCTCCAGATGCCCATCGGCATGGCGGTGCAGAAGAACAGCAGGGCAAGCCTGCCGCGTTGGGTCGGATGGGGGGCGTCCACTGAGGTTGGCCGTTCTATGAGCGCCGAACCGACTGTTTGTCAAAGCACGGCTCCGGCGGCGGACGCGCCGTTCCAGGGAATGGAGATCTCCAGCCACTCCGCATCCTCGGAAACCAAGACCGCCCGCCTGTGCTCCAGGCTCATGGCGGCGGGCACGATGGCAAAGTCACCCGCCTTCAGCTCCTGGCCGCCCAGCCGGATCGTCCCGTGCACCACGGCCAGGGTCAGGTTCCCGCCCGTCCATGCCTCCAGGCGGCAGCCGTCCGCCGCGCACGCGGGCCGGACCCGGAAAAACTCGCAGGCCACCTCCCGGCCGCGTGTCAGCACCGGCGCGCCCGCCGAACCATCAATGCAACAAAGCGACTGCGCCACGTGCAGCTCGCGCGGCCTGCCATCCGCGCCGGTCCTGTTCCAGTCAAAGAGGCGGAAGGTGGTGTCGCTGTTCTGCTGCACCTCATAGATCACCAGGCCGGCTCCGATGGCATGGATGAGCCCGCTTGGAATGAACAGGCAGTCCCCCGCCCCGGGCTCAAGCACCTGGACGCAGGCGGCCACATCACCGGACGCCACCGCCCGCTCAAGCTCAGCCCTGCCCACGCCCTCACGAAGGCCGGCGTAAACCTTCGCCCCGGGTGCCGCAGCCGCAACGTACCACATCTCGGTCTTGGGTTCGCCGCCCAGCTCCGCCGCGACGGTGGCCGGAGGATGCACCTGGATGGACAGGTCGTCACAGGCATCCAGGATCTTCATCAGCAGCGGGTACCTTGGCGAGGCATGCCCGGCCAGCGCCCGCCCAAAAACCGCCTCGCGATGCCGCGTCCACAGATCATGCAGCGTCACCTTCGTGCCGTCCTGGAGCGTGGCGATGCTCTGCTCGGGATCACGGTCGCAGATTTCCCAGGATTCCCCGAACAACGCCCCGCTTTCGGCCGGCTGCTTTCCAAACCGCCGCTCCAGCGCATGGCCTCCCCAGAGGCGCTTCTGAAGCAGGGGCTGGAACTTGATCAGGGAATCCCACATGAGAGAGGCATCCAAACGCCGGATTCCCGCAGAGGCAACGGCGAACCCTCCCATGATTCATTCGAAGTTGCTGGCAATCCGGCTTGATCCATCCCTTCCGGTGACTAAGCAGGACGCCATGAAACTCTCCAAAAAGGCCGAATACGCCATGCGCGCGCTTCTCTCGATGGCGCGCGACACGGAAACCTCGACCTTTTCCATCCAGGACATCGCCACCCGGGAGAAGATCCCGCTCAAGTTCCTGGAGCAGATCCTGCTGGCCCTGAAGAACGGCGGCCTCCTGAAAAGCAAGCGCGGGGTCGGCGGCGGCTACCAGTTCCAGAAAAACCCCGCGCGCATCAGCCTCGGCGAGGTGGTGACGCTCATCGACGGCCCCTTTGAGCCGATCACCTGCGCGTCCCCCGGCAAGCATGGAGGCAGCTGCGAATGCGGCATCTCAGGCGGCTGTGGACTTGGCCAGACCTTCTCCATCCTCAAGCAGCAGGTGGATGAATGGCTGGGCTCCACGACGCTCGCCCAGGTCCTGGAACGTGAGCGGCGCACGGCGGTCAGCTTTGAAATCTAAACCGGCCTAACCGGATGTCTTTCCACGCCCCGAGGCGAGCAGGCCGACGGACAGGGTGACGACCACGCCCAGCAGGCTGAACCAGATGAAGGACACCATCTGCGCGGGCTTGGCGGCCGTGAACAGGCCGTTTTGATAAAGGAACAGCGTCAGCAGCGCGGCAAACCCGGCAAAGCATCCCGTCAGCGCCCCCCTTGCATCCGCGCGTTTCGTGAACATGCCCAGGAAGAACAGGCCGAGCAGCGGACCGCCCACCAGGCCGATGACCGTGTTCACCGACTCGACCAGGTTTCCAGGCATGCGTGACACCGCAAAGGCGAGGCCCATGACCAGCACGCCATAACCCACGGTGATCCAGCGCGCATTGCTGACCTTCGTCGAGGCCGCCCCCTCCCCGCCCCCGGCCAGGCGCTGCTGAAAGTCCACCACCGTCGCGGAGGCGAGCGAGTTCAGCCCTGCGGAGATTGTCGACATGCTGGCCGCGTAGATCGCCGCGATGAGCAGGCCTGGCAGGCCGGCGGGAAGCTGCGTCACCACAAAGTAAGGCAGGATCTGGTCCTCTTTTTCGATCAAACCCGCCGCCAGCGGATCACCGTGCTGCTTATAAAACGCATACAGCACCAGCCCGGTGCCATAGAACAACACCAGCACCGGCAGGATGAACCAGAGCTTGATCCACAGCGAGCGCTGCGACTCCTTCAGGCTGCCGGCGCTCAGATAACGCTGCACGGAGACCTGGTCGGTGGACATCTGCACGAGATGCAGAAAGGCGCCCGCGATCAGCACGGCGCCGAGGTTGATGCGGTCGGACAGGGCGAACGACAGCTTCAGGTCCATGCGGCCGTCAGCCACCACGGTGTCCCACATGCCGGACAGCCCGCCCGGAATCTTGCCCAGCGCCACCAGCACGATCAGAAGCTGCCCGCCAAACAGCACAACCAGCTGCATCACGTCCGTCCAGATCACCGCACGCATGCCCCCGAGCGCCGTGTAGAGCGTCGTCAGCGTGCCCGTGGCCAGGATCGTGATCCAGAGCGGAAGGCCGGTGACCTTCTCCAGCGCCAGCGCCGGCGCATAGGTCGCCGCCGCCAGCCAGAGCGCCACGCGGAAGATAAACAGCCCGGAGGCCAGCAGCCGCGTGGAGAGGGAAAAACGTTCCTCCAAAAATTGGTAGGCCGTGAAGTACCTCGACTGGTAGAACTTCGGCAGCATGAACAGCGTCGTGAACGGCGTGGCGATGAAGAAGGCCAGGACCACGTAGGCGAAGGCGAAGCCGTTCTTGTAAACATCCGCCGGCCCGGCCAGGTAGCTGATGCCGGAGAACAGCGCCGCCAGGATCGACATCGCCACCAGCAGGCTGTTCATGCCGCGCCCGGCCAGGAAGTAGTCGCCCAGCGACTTTGAGCCGCGGGCGGAGAGCAGCCCGACTCCCACGGAGGCTGCGAGATAAACGCCGAAGATCGTGTAGTCGAGCCAGGAGAAATGGGTCATCGGCGGAAGGATGGAGGCTGGGGTTATTTGGCCGTGTAGCCGCCGTCCACGGGCAGGTTCACGCCGGTGATGTAGCGGGACGCGTCACTGAGCAGGAAGATCACCGCGCCGCCCAGGTCCGTCTCGTCCGCCATGCGGCCCAGCATCGTGTGCTCGCAGTAGCGCTGAAGGAACGGCTCCGGCTGGTTGTTGAAGAAGCCGCCGGGCGCCAGGCAGTTCACCCGCACGCTTGAAGGACCGTACAAAGCCGCATAAAAGCGCGTCAGGTTTTCCATGCCGCCCTTGTGGAAGAAATAGTCCGGCGGCAGGTCGCCCATGCCGGTCCCCTGATAAAGCTCGTAGCTGGGGCCGATCATTCCCTGGATGCTGCCGATGTTGACGATGCTTCCACGCCCGGCCTCGGCCATCTTCCGGCCGAAGTGCCGGTGCATCAGCATGACGCCGGTCGCATTCACCTTCATGGATTCGGCAAACTGCTCCGCGGCGCCGTTCGTGCCCTTCATCGGCCTCAGCACGGCGTTGTTCACCAGGCCGTCAAGGGCGCCAAACTTTGCATGAACCCGGTCCGCCAGCGCGACAATGGATGCTTCATCACCCTGGTCGAGCTGCTCGGCGATGACCGTGCGGCCGAGCGCCGTTTCCTCATCGGCCACCTTCTGCAGCTTCGCCACGTCGCGCGCCGCCAGAATCAGCCGGGCGCCTGTCGCCGCGAGCATCGCCGCCAGCCCGCGGCCGTACAACCCCGCACCACCCGTGAGAAGCAGGGTGCGGCCTTGAAGGGAGAAGAGATCGGTGGTCATGGCGTTACTTGGACTTGTAAATCGAGTCACTGGAGGCGGCCGCACCCGCCCCGGCGAAATCGCCGACAAGCTTGTGGAATCCGTTGCCCAGCTCCAGCACGTCCGCACCCAGGGTGAAGACACGCGTGCCTTCGGCGATGACCTCCTCCTTCTGGCCGTAGAGCGAGGCGACGGCCGGATATTTCCCGTGCTTCAGGGCCGCGGCGGCCACCTTCTTGCGGGCGGCCACCACCTCTGGATGAGTGGCCTGGCCGAGCCTGCCGATGCGATGGCTGAAGTCACCCGCGCCGAACAGCAGCATGTCAAAGCCGGGAACGGCGGCGATTTCATCCACCTTTTCCAGCGCCTCGGGGCTTTCAATCTGGAGGATGATGAACTTCTCCGTGTTGCAGTGATGAGCGTACTCCGCCAGCGGCACCTGGCAGAACAGCCCGTCCATGTTGCCCGCATCCAGGGCCTTGCTGCCCAGGGGGCGGCAGCGGACCATGTCAACCACGTTGCGCGCCTCGTCCGCGCTGGTGACATGCGGCACCATGATGCCCGTGGCGTCGCACTCAAAGGGCTTCACATACTCGCTGTAACCGCCCTTGTTGACGCGCACGATCGTGTCCATGTCGTAGAGCTTGGCCGCCCTGACCTGGTGCTCCAGGTTCAGCCAGTCGTTTGGCACATGCTCGTTGCAGAGCCAGACCGCGCTCGCCCCGGCAAGGCCCGCCAGCTCAACGATGCGCGGGTCGCCGAGGTTGAGCTTGAGCACGGTGCTGTTCTGGCCGGCGCGGAGTTCGCGAAGGATGCGGGAGGGTCGGAGAGATGGCATGACGGTGAGACAACACCCAAACGATCCGCGCAGGAATGAGCAATCATCGTTTGGTGGTTCCAGGCGGGCACCACCCGCCGCTACGGCTGTTTCATCACCGCTTCAAAACGCTGCACGGTCTTCCCGGACGCGACGTCCCAGACATGCAGCACGCCGTCATCACCGCCGGCCGCCACCAGGCCGCCGGTGCGGGATGCGGACAGGGTGTTCATGAAGGCCGTGACGCCTGGCAGCACCTTCACCTGCGCGCCCTCACTGCTGACCAGGCGAACCTTGCCGTCGCCCGAGCTGGTGGCGGCGACATCACCGCCGCCCAGGTAGCGCAGCGCGCTGACCTCCTTGTCCCAGCCGTCGATGTTCCTGCGCCGGTCCCCGGCCGTCCAGTCCCAGACCTTCACCACGTTGTCCGCGCCCGAGCTGGCCAGCAGCCGTCCGTCGGCACGCCACGAAAGGCCTAACACATGATGCGTATGACCTTCAAAAAGCTTCACCATCTTTCCGCTTGTCAGCTCCGTGACGCGCACCGCCTTGTCGGCGCCGCCTGATGCAAGCAGCCTCCCGTCAGGCGAAAAGTCCAGCGCCAGCACCGTGTCGAGGTGCCGCTCGTCGAGCTTCGCCTTCAGCCTGCCTGAAGCCATCTCCCAAAGGCTGATGTCCCCGCTGCGCGAAGGCTCGCCGGATCCGGCAGCGAGGGTCTGGCCGTCCGGCGACAGCGACAGCGCGTTCACCCGGTCCGTGATGGGCGAGCCGTCACCATCACCACCAAGCACGCGTTCCAGCGTCCAGGCCGCCTTGGATGCATCGGGAATCAGCAGGCCTCCACCCGATCCATAGGCCACGCAACCCTCCGCCGTCGGCCAGGCGAGGACGGTGGCGGAAAAGTTTGCGGGCAGCGCCACAGAAGCGACGGCTGCGCCTGTGACCGCCGACCAGACCTGCACCCTGGGGCCTGGGAGAAGGGCGGCGACCTGGGTGCCATCCGGAGAAAAGGCCAGCGCCTGAACCGCTGGCAGCGAGGCGACCAGGGCCTTTTCCTCCGCAACCTTGGCCGAAGCCGCCGTCTCCTGGGCCTTTTGCGAGGCAACGGCGGCGGCCTTGGCCGAGGCAACGGCCTCAGCGGCCTTCGCCTGCGCCTTGGTGACCACCTGGATCTCCTCCGCAGCGTCCGCAACGGCGGTCTCGGCACGTTGAAGCCCTTCCTGCGCCGTCTTCAGTTCGGCGGCCGCCTTGTCCGCCTTTTCACGCGCATCCGCCTGCTTCTTGAGCAGCGCGGCGTCGGCCTTGGCCGGAGCAGTCACCGCCGCCACCTGGCCGTCCACTTCCTTGAGCGCCTTGTCGGCCGCCGCCCTGCCGTCGGTCTTCGCCTGAAGGTCCTTCTTTTTTTCCTCCAGCGACTTCTTCGCCACGCCCTCAAGCTCCCCGGCCTTCTTCAGCCGCGCCTTGAGGTCGGCCTCCTCCTTCTCGGTCTTTTTGATCATTTCGTTACGCCAGGCGGCTTCAACCGTGGCGCGCGCCAGTTCATCCGCCTTCGCGGCCAGCCTGCGGGCGGCCTCGATGTCGCCGCTGATTTCGATCAGCACCTTGCCACCGACGGCATCCCAGATCTTGATCTTGTGATCTTCGCCGGCGGTGGCCACCCGCCTTTCGTCATCACTCAGCGCCGCCGCCGACACCTTCGCTCCAGGCTTGAACTCATGCAGCTTCCTGCCGGTGGAGGACTCCATCAGGGACACGGTGCCAGCAGCGACCGCCTGCATGTCCAGCTTGAGCTTGCCGGGGATGGCGGAGGCGGGCGCCGCCACAGGCCGGGGTGTCAGCGCGGCCTGCTTCCAGACCTTCACCTCCCGGAAGCTGCCGCTGAGCAGACGCTGGCCGTCGCGGGTGAATGTCAGCACCGGCACGATGTCGCGGTGAGCCACGCCCGGATTTTTGTAGAGGCCCGACTTGATGAGGGCGGGATCGGTGAGCTTCGTGACCAACGCGCCGGTGGTAACATGATAGACGGACACCTGGTTGCCGCGTGCGGCGGCGGCGAGGCTGCCATCCGGGGAGACAGCGCTGGCGAAGATGGGGGAGAAGGCGGCGGGCAGAGGTTCCCAGGCGATTCTGCGCTCCACCTTGCCGGAGTGATGCGCACCCTCGTCGATCCACTGCTTCAGGAGCGCCAGTTCGGCCTCGTCCAGGGGCACGGCCCCGACCTTGTTACCCTTGGGTGGCATTTCCGAGTCCCACTTTCCTGCAGCCGCCTGCCAGATCAGGCTTTTTCCTCCATCTCCAGCCACCAGACCCTCGCCGTTCTCGCCACCTTTGCGCATCAGCTCGGGGGTCTCCATGTTCAGGCCCGCCTTGGTGGTCGTCTTGTTGTGGCAGGCGACACAGTTGTCCTTCAGGAACGGCAGGATCTCCTTCTCATAGCTGACCGGGGCTGCCAGCACCAGGGCGGGGACCAGGGCGCACGCAAGGGCGGGGATGACAGGGTTGAGCGGCATAGCCCAAGCATTACGCAGGACGAACCAACGTTTGCGCAACGTTCTCCGCCCCCTCGCCCCGCCTCCATGCGGGAACGCCCTCCTCATTCCGCCTCTCAATGCCGACGGCCGTGACCGTGCGAGCTTGAAACGGCGCCCGGGTGATGAGCCGCGCTGCTTGAAGCGGTGGCCAGGGACGGGCGGCCGCCGCCGTGGGAGCCGGAGCCTGAATGCGAGAAGTACGAACTTGCTCCACGAGAAGGCAGGGAGGGCCTGGCGGACGGAGCGCCGTGCTGATGACCGTGGAAGGAAGGCTTCGGCGCGATGCTTGGCAAGGACGAGGAACGATGGTGGTGGCTGCCGCTGCTGCGGAAAAATGAGCTGCCGCCGGTGGAGCAGGACCGTGAGGGTGAAACATAGACCGGACGGCTGCAGGAGGGGGCGGCATAGACCGGCCGACCGCAGCTGCCACCATGGCCACCACGGACATAAGTGAAGCTGGTGGAGGCCGGGAAGAGGAAGGGGGATGAATAGCCCCGGCCCCAGTAGCCGGAATCATAGTAGCTGACGTTGGAGTAAGCCGGAGCGGCGTAGCCAACGCCGGCCACGGGCATGCCGTAGGGATCCACAACGCAGGAGGAAAGCAGGGAGCCGCCGACAAGGGCGAGGAGAAGGAGGCGAAGCTTGGTTTTCATGGTCGCCTCCTGTGACTTTGCCATGCTTGCGGTTATTCAGGCTTTTTTTTCAGACTTCGTCATGGAAGGCTCCGCCGCAGTGCCGGGCATGGCGCTGAACAAAAAGTAACGCGGCGAGGAAAGCAGATCGCCGACCTCCCGGGTGGCCACGCGGTGCAGGCAGTGTTCGAGCCTTTCCAGGGCGGCCGGCCAGCGGGCCAGGTGTTTTTCCAGGAATCGCCTCAGGGAGGCGTTGGCCCGCATCTCCACGGACAGCGTGCCCAGGTTCAGCAGCAGCGTGCCCAGGAAGGCCGCCAGCAGGGCCAGGAGCGCAAAGCGTCCAGGCACGCGCAGCAGGAACATGGCCCCGACGGCCAGGACAACCGCCAGCGTCGGGCCGTAACGCGTCCAGCGGATGACCATGAGGCGCCATTTGAATTCATGCAGGGCGTCCCCCTCCTGAACGGCATGCCCCGCCTCATGGAGGCTCACCGCCCAGGCCGCCAGATGGGTGCCACGCGCCACTTCACGGCTGAGGAAAAGACGTCGGCGTGCCGGATCATAATAGTTGGTGACGACGCCCTCGCGTTCGAGGATTTCCACATCACTGACGCCCTCAAAGTTCAGGAACAGGCGTGCGATCTCCGCACCCGTATGGGCCGTGGGGGCGGTTTCCCTGACCGACTGGCTCCACATTTCCTCAAACCTGCCACGCGCCCATCGGCAGACGCCCAGGCAGACGACCAGCAGAAGAATGGGGATGGCCAGCATGGAGTTCAGGAGTTGGCGCCCGTCCGCAGGCGGGCATCCACCGCGATCAGTCAATCTTGCCGAGACCGGCCTCAGGGTCAGGCTCGATGAAACCCAGCTCAACCAGGAACTCGTCCATGGCCATCAAGGTGGCTTCATACATCTCAAAGGACAGGTTGAAGTTGAAGAAGCCATGCCCCTGGCCTTCAAATTCGATCAGGCGGCAGATGTTCTTTTTCTTCGAGCTTTTGCGGGCAAACTCGTAACTGCCGCCAAACGGCACCACTCTGTCCGCCGTGCCGTGCATGATCAGCATGGGCGGCAGCCCCTTGTCGATTGCACGGATCAGGTTCGCGTCCTTGGCAAGGCCCGCGTCGGGAAAGCGGTCCAGGCCAAAGCCCTTCTTGGAAGTGTCCAGCACGGGATTGAACAGCACCAGGGCGTTGGGCACAGGACTGCTCTCCATGGCTTCGGAGGGATCGTCAAACTTGCTCAGCATCGCCGCGGCGGCGATGGCATGTGCGCCGCAGCTGCCGCCGACGCCCACGATCTTTCCAGGATTGATGCCGAGCTCGATGGCGTTCAGACGCAGCCAGCGCATTGCGGAACGAGCATCTGCCATGGCTTCCAGAGGACCGGCCTTGTGTCGGCTCGCCACCCGATAATCAAAGGCCATGGTCAGCATGCCGCGCGAGGCGAAGTAGACGCAATGCGGGGCAAACTGGGCCACCTGGCCGTTGTCCCAGCCGCTGCTGAAGAAGAAGGCGGCCACGGACTTCGGATAAGGCGGCTCCTTTTCCGCTGGCGGCTCCCAGATGTAAACCGGCAGGCTCACGTCACCCACCACCTTATAGACCTCCTCGCGGGCTGTTTTCAACAGCTCGCGATTGCGATCCAGGGGCAGGGTTCTGGGATGACCTTCACCAGTAATATCCATGAGTTAGGGGCGGGGAGCGGCGATTGTTACGAATCTGCCAGGGATCAGCAACCTCTTTTCCAGCAAGTTCGGTGACATTGACATGCGGAAGGCGGAAAGTTAGCCTGCATCCGTATTTTTGACACCCATGCAAGCCATCCCGCGCCCTTCCCTGCATGCCCTGCTGCTCCTGGCAGCATGCCTGAGCCTGACCTCATGCGAGGAAACTCAAAAACTGCAGAGGGAGGCGGACGAAACCAACGCCAGGCTGCAGACCATCCAGCAGGAAACCCAGCAGATGGACATGAAGATGGCGCAGTATCGCCGGGAAATCCCCGCCTATGTGGGCGCCGGCGAAGCCGCCATCAAACAGTACACGGTTCAGCTCGCCGCTGAACTGGCGGCAGCGGAAGGCCAGGTCGCCCGAGCCCAGGCGGAGGTCAAGGAGGCTGAAACCGCATTGGCCCAGGCCCGGAAAAGCCTGACGGACATCAAAAGCAAGGATCCACGCTAACCCTCACGATCATGAAAAACTTCATCGCACTCCTGATCTTTGCCGGCGGCTTCTACGGCTGGTACCTGCACCACCAGAAAACCCAGGCGGAGGAAAGCCTGCAGGCCGCAAGGTATCAGCTGGCTGAGGTTGAATCCTCAACGGCGGCACGCCGAGCCGAATTCCAGGCAACGGACAAGGCCATGTTCATCAAGGCAAGGATCAACGATCAGAAGGCCGAGCTCGCCAGGCTGCAATCCAGGCTCCAGACGCTTTCCAAAGAGCGCAGTTCGGTGCTGGCGGAACGTCAGACGGCGCTCAGCGCCATCCGCCAGAAGTTCATCGGCAGGACCATTCCGCTGGTCACCAGCGGAGGACGGGACCTGGGCCAGGTGCGCATCATCAAGATGGACGACAGCGGTCTGTCGGTCGCCACCACCACCGGAGTGGCCAAGGTCCTGCCCAACGAACTGCCCCAGGAACTCCGCTCACAGTTCCTTTACTCGTTCTGAGTTCGGACCTCAGGAATCGAATCGACACATGAGCCGGCTTGCCTCAGGCGTACGGCTCCTCCCCCGTTTTTTCATGAAGCCCTTCTTCCTCCTCGCCTGCCTTTTCCCCGCCCTGCCCGCTCTCGCGGCTCAGATCGTGCTCGTCGCCGGCGGCACCCGGGACGAAGTGGACATCCCGGCCGCCGAAGCCAGGCTGCGTGAACCTTTCGGCACGGAGTTCGACTCCGGCGGTCACCTCTGGATCGTGGAGATGGTGTCCGGCAACCGGCTGCTGCAGGTGGACGGCGGAGGCCAGATCTCCCACATCGCCGGACAGCTGAAGCCCGGCTTCAGCGGCGACGGCGGCCCGGCCATCCGCGCCCAGTTCAACGGACCTCACAACTTCGCCATCCTGCCCGATGACAGCCTGCTGATTGCGGACACCTGGAACGGACGCATCCGCAGGGTGGACATCAAGTCACGACTGATCACCACGCTCGAAGGCTGGCAGGCCCCTGCGGAAAAGTCGCGCGGCAACGGTCCCTTCTGCATCACCCTGACGCCGGACAAGAAGAGGCTGCACATCGCCGACCTGCGCCAGGTGCATGAGCTTGACCTGGCCACGGGCAGGTCCCGCGTGGTCGCTGGCAATGGCAAAAAAGGCGTTCCCAGGGAGGGAGAACCCTCCGCCGCACAGCCTCTCGTCGATCCACGGGCAGCCGCCGAGGATCGTCAGGGCAATCTTTACATCCTGGAGCGCACCGGCAACGCACTGCGCGTCGTCGGCAGAGACGGACGCATCCGGACGGTCGTGAACGCCAGCGGCAAAAAAGGTGCCGATGGCGACGGAGGTCCCGCCCTCGAGGCCACGATGAACGGGCCCAAGCATCTCTGTGTGGACAGGGACGACAGCATCCTCATCGCCGACGCGGAAAACCATCTCATCCGCCGCTACCTCCCCGCGACGGGCAGGATCGAAAGGGTCGCCGGAACCGGTCAGAAAGGGGCGGCGGGCGTGGGAGGCAGCCCGCTCAAGTGCCAGCTGTCGCGGCCCCACGGAGTCACCGTTCATCCAGCAAGCGGCGAGCTGTACATCACGGACAGCTACAACAACCGCATCCTGAAGATCGAACGTCAGTAGCCTGCCGTCCGATGTCCGCCCGCCTCCGTGATCCAGCCGCCTTCGCGCACATCGCGCCGCTGTTTTTCTTCATGCTGTTCCTGGCCCTGCCCGGCTGGCTGAAGGTCGAAAACCCGGAGCTCCCCTGGCATCAGAAGGCTCCGGAGCATTGGATCTATCCCCTGCAGACCCTGGTCTGCGGCATCATGCTGCTGGCGATGCGACGGCATTATGTGTTAGGCCCCTGGAACGGACTCCGGCCCGCGCTGCTGCTGGCGGTCGCCGGAATCGCCGTCTGGATCAGTCCGGCCTGGCTGTGTGAAAAGCTCGGGGCCGGTGACGACGCCCCCGGGTGGTGGAAGTGGCTGGGCCTTGTTGAACGACGGGAAGGCTTCGATCCCACGGTCCTGTCCGCCTGGCCCGCCGCGCAGGGCTTCTCGGTCTTCATGCGCTTCGTGCGCATGGTCGTCATCGTGCCGCTGGTGGAGGAGCTGTTCTGGCGCGGTTTTCTGATGCGCTACCTGAACGCTCCTGACGGCCGGTGGCGGCAGGTGCCTTTTGGCACGCACTCCTGGAGCGCCTACAGCATCACCACCGGCCTTGTCATGCTCGCCCACCAGCCCGAGGACTACCTGGCCGCGCTGGTCTGGGGCTCGCTGGTGTACGGACTTGCCGTCCGCAGCCGCAGCCTGGGCGCGTGCGTGGTCATGCACGCCTGCGGCAACCTGCTCCTGGGCATTTACGCCCTGACCACCCGGCAGTGGGGGTTCTGGTGATAGAGGCGTGTGATGACATCGTTGCCAGGGTCCCCCTGATGATCCGTCCGACCGCCGCCAACCTGGCCCTTTGCCTGACCTGCCTCACGCTGCATGCCGGCGACAACATGCCCCCGCTGGATGCTGACCTGCCTCAGCCTCTGGACGCCGGATTTGTCACCTCATTGGTCAGCCAGTCCCCCTTCACCCGTTCGGTGAACCTGGAGCAAACCCTGCAGCTCACCGGTGTCGCCTACATCAACGGACGCCCCGTGGCCACCGTCCTCAACAAGCAGACCAAGGAGAGCGTCCTGCTCACCGAAGAGGCCAACCTTCAGGGCTGGCGCCTGCTTGCCGTCGAGGCCGGGGCCGACCCGACCCTCACGCAGGTCCAGGTCATGATCGGCCCGGAAACCCTCACCATGCACTACCATGGCCTGCAGCCTGCCGATGCAGGCAAAGGTGACGGCAGGACGACGATTGCCGGGCGCGGCTCCAAAAAAGAGGGCGACAAGCCGCGCCCTTCCGACTTGCTGGGTGAAAACGGCCGGGAGCTGTATGCCTCCCTTTCACGCGACGCACGCGACAAGTTCAAGGATGTCCTCAAGGCAAAGCTGGAAAAAAATCCGGAGCTGACCCGTGAACAAACTTCCGAGTATGCCCAGAAGCTGTACGGCAAGCTCAAGGCTGCGGATCAAGGCGAGACCAGCGCCAACCGGCCGCCGAAAACGTCCAAGCCGCCGAAGAAGAAGCAGGGTGCCTGAGTTGGGCCGCCTACTTCGGCATCACCTGGTAGCCATCCTTGCCGTCCTTGATGATCCAGCCGAGGGCGTCGAGTTCCTTGCGCAGGGCGTCCGCCGCCGCCCAGTCCTTGGACTGCTTGGCGTTCCAGCGCTGATCGGCCAGAGCAGCCACCTCCGCCGGCACCTCCACCGCCGCCTCATCAAGGATCGGAGGCAGTCTCAGTCCCAGGGCCTCCAGCATGAAGTGCAGCCCGCGATGACAGGCCAGCGCCTCCGCTTCCGTCAGGGCGGCAGGCTTGGTGCGGTTGATGGCTCCAAACACCGCGCCGAGGGCGCCAGGAACGTTGAGGTCGTCGGTCAGGGTCTTCCAGGCATCGGCAAACGGCCCCGGGGCGAGATCCTCCCGGGCGGGCGACACCGCGCATCCGCGCTCGATCAGCGCCTTGTCAAACCTGGCCAGTTTTTGCAGGGCCTGGCGTGCGGCGTCCAGCGAGTGGAAGGTGAAGTTCAGCGGTGCGCGGTAGTGACCGCTGATCAGGACATAACGGACCTCGGCGGGATGATAACCACGGTTCCGCAGGTCCTCCAGGGTGTAGAGATTGCCCAGGCTCTTGCTCATCTTGCCGCCGTCCACCATGAGGTGCGTCACATGGAACCAGTGATGGGCGAACTTGCCATGCGTCGAGCAGCAGCTCTGCGCGATCTCGTTCTCATGATGGGGAAAGATCAGGTCGATGCCGCCGCTGTGGACGTCGAAGTCCTCGCCCAGGTATTCGAGCGACATGGCGCTGCATTCCAGGTGCCAGCCGGGCCGGCCCTCTCCCCAGGGGCTGGGCCAGTGGTTAGGCCCGTCCTCGGGGCGGCGTGCCTTCCAGAGGGCGAAATCCGCCAGGGAATCCTTGGTGTATTCATCGCTGTCCATCGCCCCGGCGGTGGTCGAGGCGCCGAGCTTCAGCTCACGATCCTCCAGGTGGGAAAGGCGTCCGTAATCGGCATAGGACGAGACCTTGAAATACACGCTGCCATCGGCGGAGGCATAGGCATGGCCCCGCTGGATCAGCGTTTCGATCATGCGGATCTGGTGCGGGATGTGCGCCACGGCGCTCGGCTCCACATGCGGCGGCAGCAGGTTCAACGCCGAACAGTCCGCGTGAAACTTCTCCGTCCAGAAGCGGGTGAAATCCCCCAGGGACTGACCGGCCTTCTGCGAGTCGCGGATGGTCTTGTCATCCACGTCGGTCAGGTTGCGGACATGGAGCGTCGGCAGGCCGCCCATCTCCACCACACGGCGGAAGACATCCTGGGCGACGAAAGTTCGGAAGTTGCCGATGTGGGCGGGGCCATAGACCGTGGGACCGCAGCAGTAGAAGCGCAGTGTTTTGCCATCCAGCGGCTGGATGGAACGGGACTGACGGGTCAGAGTGTCGTGCAGGGTCAGGGCCATGAAGTGGCGCATTCTGCCGGGGGATGGCCAGCGGGCAAGCGCGGCTTCCATGCGGCCAAGAGGCCGCATGGCCTCCGGCGCGGCTGGTAAAAAGCTCCTGGCGGGCTTGCCAGAGGGGATTCATGGCCTAATCTCGCACCCCCTTCCCTGCCCGAACCCATGAAGAAAAAAATCGTCCTCGCATACTCCGGCGGCCTAGACACGTCGGTCCTCCTCTCCTGGATCAAGGAAACTTATGACGCCGAAATGATCGCCTTCTGCGCGAACATCGGCCAGGACGACGAGCTGAAGGGCCTGAACGCCAAGGCCAAGAAAACCGGCGCCTCCAAGATCTATGTCGATGACCTCCAGGAGGAGTTTGCCAGGGACTTCATCTTTCCGATGATGCAGGCCGGAGCCATTTATGAAGGCCAGTATTTCCTCGGCACCAGCATCGCCCGCCCGCTGATCGCCAAGCGCATGGTGGAAATTGCAAAGGCCGAAGGCGCCACCGCCATCGGTCACGGCGCCACCGGCAAGGGCAACGACCAGGTGCGCTTCGAACTCACCACCGCCGCCCTGGCCCCGGACCTGGAGATCATCGCCCCCTGGCGTGACGAGCGCTTCCGCAACCAGTTCCCCGGCCGTGCCGAGATGATCGCCTACTGCGAGGACAAGAAGATCCCGGTGCAGGCCAGTGCCAAGAAGCCCTTCTCCATGGACCGCAACCTCCTGCACATCAGCTACGAGGCCGGCATCCTGGAGGACCCCTGGTTCAACGCCGGTGACGTGAAGTACCGCGACTACTTCACCACGCTTTCCGTCTTCCCGGAGGACGCCCCCGACAAGGCCGAGTATGTCGTGCTCGACTTCGACAAGGGCAACTGCGTGGCGGTGAACAGCAAGCCGATGAACCCGCTGCAGGTCATGAAGACGCTGAACAAGCTGGGCGGCAAGCACGGCGTGGGCCGTGTGGACATGGTGGAGAACCGCTTCGTCGGCATGAAGAGCCGCGGAGTGTATGAAACCCCCGGCGGCGCCATCCTGCACTTCGCCCATCGTCAGATCGAAAGCCTGACCATGGACCGCGAGGTCATGCACCTGCGTGACAGCCTGATTCCGGAATACGCCAAGCTGGTCTACAACGGCTTCTGGTACGCCCCCGAGCGCCTGGCCCTCCAGGCCCTGGTGACGGAAAGCCAGAAGAACGTCTCCGGCACCGTCCGCGTGAAGCTCTACAAGGGCGGCATCCACGCCGCCGGCCGCCAGAGCCAGTTCAGCCTCTACAATCCACACATCGCCACGATGGAGGCGGATCCCACCAAGGCCTACAACCAGGACGACGCCACGGGCTTCATCCGTCTCAACGGCCTGAGGCTGCGCGTGAACTCCCAGGTCAACGGCGCGAAGAACCTGGGCCGCTGATCCGGCGGCCCCGTCAAAACACCCTCTGCCACTCCCGGAGGATGATCAGCGACTGCTCACGGGCGGTGCTGATCACCTTCGGGGCCATCAACACCCATCCCGGCAGGATCAAGCCGGCAAACAACAGGCTGATCAGGGCGTTTTTCACCGCCCCGTTCATGGCCATCACAATGCCAAAGACCAGGACCAGCAGCCCGGCGCCCGCAACGACATGCCAGTGCCAGACCTCAAGGCCTGAAGGCAGCGCAAGGTAGATCATGGCAAGCACCACCACCCAGGTGGCACGACGATAAGCCGCTCGCGCCGCCTCCATGCGCCGCTCCGCCTCCATTTGCGCAGCCAGACGCTCACTGTCCGTGGCACGGCTGGAAAAAAGAAAACCGGGGTCGCTGAAACTCATGAAGGCCAAAATGAGGATGGGGGGCGGGAGCGGATCGAAATCCGGCCGCTGAGGGTCAGTTCACCAGGTCACGCACCTTGGCGGCAATGTCATGGAAGGCCTTGGAGGCCGCTGATTTCCCGGCATCCTCCAGGGCGATCGGATGCCCCTCATCCCCGGCTTCACGGACATGCATCTCAATCGGCACCTGTCCGAGCAGCGGCACGCCGAGTCGCTTCGCCTCATGCTCGCCTCCGCCTTTGCCAAAGATGTGGTACACCTGGCCGTCACTCGGGCACAGGAAGTAGCTCATGTTTTCGATGATGCCGAGGATGGGCACGTTCACCTTCTGGAACATGGCGCAGGCCTTGCGGGCGTCGATCAACGCCACCTCCTGGGGCGTGGTGACAATGACCGCCCCGTCCAGGGCCACGGTTTGAACAATCGTGAGCTGGATGTCTCCGGTGCCGGGCGGCAGATCCAGAATCAGGTAGTCCAGATCCTCCCAGGCGCACTGACGCAGGAACTGCTGGGTGTAGCGCGTGGCCACGGGGCCGCGGACGATGACCGGGCTGTCGTCATCCAGCAGGAAGCCCATGCTGATGAGCTGCAGGCCATAGCGTTCGATGGGCACGATCTGCTGCTCCTCGTTCTGATAGGGCCGCTCTTGGCTGCCGAACATGTGGGCGATGCTGGGGCCGTAGAGGTCACAGTCGCAGAGGCCGACCCGCGCCCCGCTCTTGCTCAGAGCCACGGCGAGGTTGCTGGCGACCGTGCTTTTGCCGACGCCGCCTTTTCCTGAAGCCACGGCAATGATCTTTTTCACGCCGGGAATGCTGGACTTGGGCAGCTTGTCCGCTCCCGACTGAGCGGGAGCCGGCGGCTCCTTGATGTCGAAATCCAGCCTGGGCTCGGTCACCCCGGGCACCTTCGACAAGACATCCATCGCCTGCTCATGAATGAGGCGCGGGATGTTGGGATCGCGCGTGGCGAGGCTGATTTCCACCACGACCTTGCCACCTTCAACCTGAATGCTTTTGACCAGGCCAAACGAAAGGATGTCACGGCTGAAGCCGGGGTAACGGACGGTGGACAGGGCGGCGCGGATGTCGGACTCGGTGGGCATGGGGGGACGGAACGGGTTGGGAAATTACGTTCCGCTAGCCCTGGCGGAGGCAAACTCAAGCTTTCCGTGTCTTCAACGGACGCTTCCTCTCCGGAAAGAGCGTGCTGCAAATCTCACAAACCGTGCCGTCACAGCCCCGGGCCGTGCAGTATTCCCGACCGTAGAAGATGATCTGGAGGTGCAGCTTGTTCCACGAGGTCTCCGGAAAGAGGCGCTTCAGGTCGCGCTCAGTCTGCACCACGTTTTTGCCGTCCGTGAGCTTCCAGCGCTGGGCAAGGCGGTGGATGTGGGTATCGACCGGGAAACTAGGCTCGCCAAAGGCCTGGGCCATCACCACCTGGGCCGTTTTGTGACCGACGCCGGGTAGGCGCTCCAGGGCCTCCAGGTCGGCCGGCACCTGCCCGCCATGCTCGTCGATCAGAATCTGCGACAATTTCTGGATCGCCTTCGCCTTCTGCGGCCCCAGTCCGCAGGGCTTGACGATCGCCTCGATCTTCGCCACCGGCTGACGTGCCAGCTCCTGGGGAGTCCTGCCCAGCTCTCCAAACAGCCTGGGCGTCACCTGATTGACCCGAACGTCCGTGCACTGGGCCGAAAGCAGCACCGCCACCAGCAGAGTGAAGGCGTCGCTGTGATCCAGCGGCACCGGCGGGTCCGGATAAAGCTCGCCCAGGCGCCGCAGGACGTGGTCAGCGCGTTCAGCCTTGGTCACAACGGCTTCAACTGCGGGAGATGCGGCTGACCATTCGACGCACATGACCGTAGGCCTGGCGGTCTTTGAGAATGGCCACGCTCTTGGAGAAGGAACCCCATTTCAGGACGCGGATGTTCACGTTTCTAACCCCCCAGGCGTTCATGTGAGCCCGTGTGGGCTGGTAGATGTCGATGGTGTTGGTCCCCACCAGTGCGGACCCGTAATCGTCCACCTGATAAATGTACGGGGTGCCTTCAATCTGGAAGATGGTCCCCACCGGGAAGACGGACCAGTCGGCGGCGGCGCTGCGCACCACCCCATACTTGAGCTGGTTGCCCACGGCACTGCGGGCCCCGTAGATGATGTGGTCGGACTCGCTGTGAGTGTAGGCCGTGGTGCGAACGCCGGTGATGCGAGTGCCTTTGCGGCTGACCACCCGCCCACCGGTCGTACTGGCGCAGGATGCCAGCAGCAAGGCAGAGAGGCAGCAAAGGAGAATCGGGGCGTGTCGGGTCATTGTTTAGGGTTTCTAAATATTCAACAATGGCTCAAGGCCGGGCTTATCTTTTGGCATGAACGGGGGAATTGCAATCCCGGATTTCACCCCCCTGGGAAGACTGCCCTGGAATGGCAGCCTCTCTTGGTCAGCCGACGGGGTGATTTGGCTCAATCTCAGCTTTTTGACAGTTCCCTCTCCTGAAGCCTGTAGCTTGGCTGTCCATGCGCAGCCTCCCCTTCCTTTTCCTTGCCACCACCCTGCAAGCAGCCCCGATTGAGCGCCTCTGGCTGACCCATGCCAGCCATGAACCTTCAAAAATCGTTGTGAACTGGGAAACTGACCAGCCTGGGGATTCTGTGGTGGAGTTCGGCACCAGCCCGGATTTGAACCGGCGAGTTGCAGTCGAGGAAAACACCACCCTCCACCACGTCGAAATCCCCCTGGATCAAACCGATGCGACCTATCACTACCGGGTCCGAAGCGGGGCGGATGCTTCCAGTCCCGCCACTTTCAAAGGCTACCCCAGCCGGGAGCTGCGCCTCGCGGTTGTTGGTGACTGGGGCTATGCGCCGGACCGCGACCTCAGCGCCCTGGTCCGAGATGACGTCCACCTTCTGCTGACCGCCGGGGACAACGTCGCCAGCCTCCATGAAAAGGGCAAGGAGGGCACGCGGGCCTTCAGCGCCCTGATTGACGCCCACCGAAACCTCTTCCGCAGCACCGCCTTCCTGCCCATCCTGGGCAATCACGACCGCGAGGTCACAAGCCGGGGCCCCAACCCCCCGGCTCATGCAGTTTACGATGTCGAGGCCAGGGCCTACCGGGAATTTTTCGCCCTGCCTGGTGACGAATGGAAATGGCACTTCGACCTTCCCGCTTTCGATCTCAGGCTGATCGCCCTCGATCTCAATCACATCCAGGACTTCGGCACCACCTGGCAGACCTGCCATGCCTGGCAGGCCGGCTCTCCTCAGTTTCAATGGTATGCCGACACCCTGGCCAGCACCCGCGCCGGCTTTGTGCTCACCCTGATGAATGAAAAGCAGACCCAGCTTGCCGGACTGACCCGGGGGGCCTGGCACGAGCACTTTCGGCGCAGCAGCGCCCTGATCACCGGCTTCGGCTATTTTGCCAACCGGGCCGAGCTCACCGGCGGCCTGCCTTACTTCAACACCTGTCTGAAAGGCGATGGGGACAACTACAAGGATCCGCAGACCCAGTTCTTCGCCCGGGAGGACAACTACCTCCTCATTACCCTCACCGCAGGAGCCCCGGTGATGAAGGTCCAGTTCAAGAACCTCCAGGGTCAGGTGCTCGACACGCGTGAAATTGAGAAGCGGAAGTAGCAGACCTTGGCAAACCTGCCTTCTTTCAAGGGAAGCAGGCTTGACGCCTGATCGAATTGGCAAGCTGACGGCGCATCAACTTCATCCGGAAAACGGCCTGCTCCGTTGTTCAGTCATGAGGGCGGATGCATCCCTTTGGCCTAATCTTCAATCAAACGGGCTCGGCCGCTTGAAACTGAATCGCCGCAATCTTGTCGGCCATGTCATGACTGGCGCAGAACGCCATCTCCACGGCGGCCGCCCTGCTGATGCGTGCCCTCAGGGCCACCACCTCGCCCATGCTGTGTCCATCGACAAAGGCCTCCACAGGACGGTTCTTCGGTGACAGGTTGCGGATTTCCACCGTGCTGTCCGTGCTCAGCAGGGCGCTGCGCCAGTGCGACGGCTCCATGACATTGGAACCCACCAGCAGCCATGCGGGCGTGTCCGCCAGCAGTGGGCTGGCCCCCATGCTGCGCGCGTAGGCCGTCGATCCGGCGGCAGTCGCCACCAGGGCGCCGTCGCTGACCAGCTTGGGAATCCGCCGCACGCCGTTGACGCACACCTCCAGCCAGGCGCTCTGACTCGTGCTGCGTTCAAGCCAGGCGTCATTGAAGCCATAGGTCGTCCGCACACCGCCGCTGGCGTCTTCAAACTCCAGAAACAACATGGGCAGCTGCCGGAGGATCACGTCGGCAGGCGGGAACGGGCCGCCCAGCACCTGCTCCGGCGCGTTCATCAGGAAGCCCAGATGCCCTGCGTTGATCCCAAAAAACGGCAGGCGTGAGCGCCAGTGTTCGCGGATGCAGCGCAGCATCGCGCCATCGCCGCCCAGCACCGCCACCAGGCGTGCATCCTGTTCCGGCACCCCCTGCCCCACCTGTGCCACCCAGGAGCAGGCCCTGGGGTTGGCCTCATCCGCCTGAAGCAGAAACGGCGCGCCAGCGAGGCTGGTGCGAGCCCAGGTTCCGGGGATCGGCGCGCGATAAAGACCGTAACGTTCGATATAGTCCCGCACCCGGGGAGTCACCAGATCTGCAATGGAGTCTCCCCTGCCAAGCCGTTCGCGGATCAGCGTGCTGGATCCGGGTGCATCCAGCGGTATCAACCGTGCCTGAGGCGGCAGGTCATCCGCATTCACCTCATGCCCCGGGCGCTGAAGCACGGCAAAGCGGGCCGTTTGCCACAGCTCACCCCCGTTTGCCCAGGACGTCTGAATCGGTGACTGCCCCCGCGCTCCACCCGCCACCAGGTCCGTGCCGACCACATGCCAGACCTCGCCCAGCGTGGCGTAACGCTGCTGCAGGTCCCAGTTCCGGGTGAACGTGTCCTGCTCCAGGTCAAAAAGATCCACCATCACCCCGGGCATGCCACCAAAGGCCAGGTCCGCCAGGGCCGCCCGGTAAACAGGGGGCAGCAGCCCCGTCACCGCCTTGTCCGGCCTGGGACCGCAAGGAATCACCCGCACCTCGTCAAACTCCCGCGCCAGAACCTCCACCACGGCCCGGTGATGCCGGCCCGGCGGATTGAAGCTGCCTCCATAGATGGCGATGCGCATGATGTTGAAGCCGAGACAGGAATTCAGGGATGACTGCAAGACGGAGAACGGAACTTCCGTGGTGCTCCCGCCCGGATTCGAACCGAGAACCAAGGGATTATGAGTCCCCTGCTCTAACCGTTGAGCTACAGGAGCGTGCTCGCGAATGGAAGCGGAGTATGGCGGCTGCGACCCGCCACGCAATGCAGGATTTGCGTTGGCAGGTTTTCCTTTCCCGCGCATGGATGGCCGCCCATGAAAATTCTGGTCACAGGCAAAGGCGGCCGCGAACACGCCCTCATCACCGCACTCAGCGAATCCCCCGGTCAGCACGAGCTCTTCGCGTATCCGGGCAGCGATGCCATCGCCGCGCTCGCGACTCGTGTCGATGTCCCGGGCCTGCCCGAGCTCATCACCTGGATGAAGGCAAATGCCATCGACCTCTGCGTCGCCGGCGAGGAGGCCTGGCTGGTCAAGGACCGCGGACTCGCCAACCTTTGCGAAGAAGCCGGCATCCCCTGCTGGGGCCCCTTCAAGGAGGCCGCCCAGCTCGAAGCCTCCAAAGCCTTCGCCAAGGACTTCCTCAAGCGTCACGCCATCCCCACCGCCTCCTACACGGTCTGCACCAACGCCGACGAGGCCCGGGCCGCCCTCACCCGCTTCCCCATCGTGCTGAAGTTCGACGGGCTCGCCGCCGGCAAGGGCGTGGCCGTCTGCCCGACCCGCGAGGAAGCCGAGGACTTCATCACCGAGGTCATGGAAAAACGCGTCTTCGGCACCGGCAATCTCGTCGTGGAGACCTGCCTCATCGGCCCCGAGCTCTCCGTCTTCGCCTCCCTTTGCGACGACCAGTATCACATCCTCATGCCGGCCCGCGACTACAAGCGCATCCGTGACAACGACCAGGGCCCGAACACCGGCGGCATGGGCGCGGTGGCCAGCCGCGAGATCGTCAGCGCCGAAGTTCTCGCCCGCATCGAACGTGAGATCGTGCAACCCACCGTCCAGGGCCTCATCAAGGACGGCCTGCGCTACCGCGGCTTCCTCTACTTCGGCCTCATGCTCACCCCGGAGGGTCCCCAGGTCATTGAATACAACTGCCGCTTCGGCGACCCCGAGGCCGAGGCGGTCATGCCCATGGTGCTTGGTGACTTCGCCCGCTATGTCTTCGAAGCGGCCAAGGGCGCCTTGAAGCCGGAGCTGCTCCACTTTGCCGAAGGCTGGAGCATCTGTCTCATCTCCGCCTCTGCCGGCTACCCCGCCAGCTCCCGCAGCGGAGACGTCATCTCCGGCCTTGAAACCGTGGAGGGCGCCCGCGTCTATCACTGCGGCACCCGTCGTAATGATGAAGGCCGGTTTGAAACCAACGGCGGACGCGTTCTCGCCGTCGTGGCCCAGGCCGCCAGCCGTGACGCCGCCCGTGACAAAGCCTATGAAGAATCCGCCAAGATCCGCTTCGACGGCCTCCAGCGTCGCAGCGACATCGGCCGAATGCACTTCGATTAGACCCGGCAAAAAAGGTTGAAAACCCCCGGTCCCGCTGCCCGATTAGTCCCACCCCCCTAACAACACCCATGAAAAAACTCGCCGTCATCACCGCCGTCCTTGCGTTCGCCAGCATCAGCTCCGCCCAGGACGCCGAAGTCGCCATGATCGAGCTCAAGCCTCACGCCACCAACCCCCTCGGTTATGACAAGACCGATCTGACGGTCAAAGCCGGCCAGAAGGTGAAGCTCACGCTCAACAACACCGGCAGCATCGCCCCCCAGCCCCACAACTTCCTCCTCATCAAGCCCGGCAAGGACCAGGCCGTCGGCGCCCAGGCAAACGCCATGATGACCGACCCCCAGGCCATGTCCAAGAGCTACATCCCTGACGCCTCCAAGGACGACATCATCGCCCACACCAAGCTCGTGCAGCCGAACAGCACGGAAACCATCGAGTTCACCGCTCCTGCCGAAGCCGGTGACTACCCCTACATGTGCACCTTCCCCGGCCACTGGCTGCTCATGAAGGGTGTCCTGCACATCACCAAGTAAGCCTTTCACCAGCTTTTGAAGGCGGACGCAAGTCCGCCTTCATCGTATCCAGACCGGTCCGTCATCTCACCCAACAACCCGCAAGCCAACATGAAACACTTCCTTTCCCTTCTTCTCGCCATCAGCCTCGCCAGCCCCGTGCTCGCCGACGATGGCAAGCTCGCCGTCGCCGGTCTGAACTTCGCCTTCCCCGCCGCCTGGACCTCCGTGCCCCCGAGCAGCCCCATGCGCGCCGGCACCCTCCAGATCACCCCCGAAGGCTCCGACAAGCCCCTTGAGGCCGTGTTTTACTACTTCGGCAGCGGCCAGGGCGGTGACACCAAGGCCAACGTGGACCGCTGGCTCGGCCAGTTCGCCAGCCCTCCGGAATCCAAGACCGAGGAACTCGACGCCAACGGCACCAAGGTCACTCTGGTGACCGCCACCGGCACTTACAACGACGGCGCCATGTTCGGCCCCAAGACCCCCAAGGAAAACTACACCCTCCTCGGCGGCATCGTCCCCGGCAATGACGCCCCGGTCTTCATCAAGCTCACCGGCCCCAAGGATGCCGTCGCCAAGATCGCCGACGCCTTCAAGGCCATGCTCAAGAGCCCCTTCGCGGCGAAGTAAGACGCAAAAGCCAAGGGATTGCCTCCGGCATCCTTCATCGCGCGACTCCTCATTCAAAGACCTCAGGCCAACCCTGGGGTCTTTTTCCTTGAGCGGCCAAGGCGGGGGTTGAGCACCTTCGTCACCTGCGGCGAAGAGGCTTCAAAGTCGATAAAGACGGGCCTCCCGCCCGTTCTGTCGGCATGCCGCTTCACCTCACCTCACGCCGTCGGTTCATCACCCGGCTTGGCGCCGCCGCCGCCCTTTCAGGAACGCATCTGCATTCCGCCGAGGTGGACGAAAACCTTGTCGCGGTGCTGAACGACACGCACATCGGAGCCCAGCACCCGGAGTCCGCGTCCATACCCTCAAACCTTCGCCACACCATCGCGGCGCTGCTCGCCCTGCCCAGGAGGCCGGCGGCGGTGATCATCAACGGTGACCTGGCCCTGAAGGACGGCAGGCGTGGTGATTACGAGCATTTCGTCCGCCTGATCGAACCCCTGCGCGAAGCCGGCGTTCCCCTGCACCTGGGCATGGGCAACCACGATGACCGCGCGATCTTTTATGAGGTGCTGCAAGCCGAAAGACCGGCCATGCCCGTCGTCGAGTCGAAGCATGTCGGCCTGGTGCGTCTGAACGGGGCCAACCTCTTCCTGCTGGACTCACTCAAGGCCACCATGGTGACCCAGGGCCTGCTCGGCGAGGAGCAGCTGCAATGGCTCACCAGGCTGCTCGATCAGCACAACGACAGGCCGGCCCTGGTGTTTGCGCATCACAATCCGCGCCTGGGAGGCGACCCGCTGCACTTCCCCGGCGGCCTTGAGGACTCGGAACCGCTGTGGCGGGCGTTTGGCCCAAGGAGGCAGGTGAAGGCCTACATCCACGGCCACATCCATCACCGCGAGTTTCATTCGCATGAGGGCATCCACATCCTCAACACGCCCGCCACCTCCTATGTGGCCGACAGGAAGACCTCCACGACAGGCTGGACGCTGCTGAGGCTCAACGAACGGGGTGCGCAGGCCACGACGCTGACTCATCTGCAGGACCATCCCTGGAACAACGCCGTCGTGGACCTGGCCTGGAGGACGTGAGCAAGAAGATGCTTTCGACACCGTAGGTTAGGCCAGTGTGAACGCACCGCTCCCGGAATCCCGCCTTTCACGCCGTCGGTTTCTTCATGCCGGCGGCATGGGGGCGCTCGGGCTTGGACTCCACTCTCTCGCCGCGATCGGCTCGCCCGCCGGCCTGAACCGCATCGGCCCGGGAAAGGCGAAGTCCGTCATCCTCATCTTCAACGGCGGCGCCCCCAGCCACATCGACCTCTGGGACCCGAAGCCCGACGCACCCAGTGAGATCCGGGGCGAGTTCAAGACCATCCGCACCAACGTGCCGGGCGTGCACATCACCGAGCTGCTGCCGCAGATGGCAAGGCGGATGGACAAGCTCGCCCTGATCCGTTCCGTCAACCACGGCCACAGCAGCCACAACGGCGGCATGTACTGGGCCACCGCCGGCAGGCCCTACCGCGTGGACAGCACGCTCATCAATCCCAGCCCCTCCGACCTTCCCGGTGTCGGCACCCTGGTCGGCTGGCTGGCACAGCGCGACGGCTTCAGCAAGGGCGTGCCGCCCTATGTCATCACGCCCTTCCCCCACTGCGACAGCAAGGTCTATCTCACGCCCGGCCAGTTCGGCGGCTGCCTCGGCAAGCGCTACGACCCCTACG
>JBIIRD010000151.1:0-4936 GCA_044341745.1 Prosthecobacter sp.
TGAAAATGGGGAGCCTGATCAGATCAGGCCGGCTTCCTTGAGGACCTTGAAGGCGCCGTTCTTGTTCACGGTCTTCAGGGCGCGGGCGGTGAGCTTCACGGTGACAAACTTGTTCAGTTCAGGAACCCAGATGCGCTTGGTGCGCAGGTTCGGCAGGATCACACGCTTCACACGCTTGGTGATGTGCTTGCCGATACCGCCTTCTTTCTTGGCTTTACCGCTGCGATGGATGTGATGGCCACGTGTGACGGTGACTCCGGTGACTTGACAAACTTTGGCCATAAGGTGCTTGGGCTGTAGGTTTCGGGGGAAAAGGGTCGCGAGATTAACCGACTGTCCCGGTTCGTCAACCGGTGAAATCGTCTATCCGGCGCGGCCCGGGGGGATCAGTAGCTGAAAATTTCGCCCTCCTTGAAGAAGCGCTTGAGTTCGACGGCGGCTGCCTCGTGGGAGTCGGAGGCATGGACGACATTGGTCATCTTGTCGCTGCCATAGTCGCCGCGGATGGTGCCCTTGGGGGCGGCCTTGGAGTCCGTCGGGCCGAGCAGGTCACGAACGTGGGCGATGACGTTTTCTCCAGCAAGGGCGACGGCGATGACGGGCTTGCTCTTCATGAAGCCGGCCACGTCAGGGAAGAAGGGCTTGTCGGCGATGTGGGCGTAATGCTCCTTGAGGATCTCGTCGGTGAGCTGGATCATCTTGATGCCGCGCACACGGAAACCTTCAGCCTCCAGGCGACGCAAAACCTCCCCGTTGAGGCCTTTGTCGACACAGTCGGGCTTGAGCAGGAGCAGGGAAGTTTCTTGGGCCATGGCTAGGGGGGTGAAAAGGGGGGCGGAGATTGGAGGCTCTCCGCGGGGAAGTCAAGGGGCGATGGTGGAAGTGATTCAGTGGGCGGATGTTGCCTAACGCAGGATGGTGCAAATGCCGGTGGCCAGATTTCACGACACAAGACTGGCAGCCAGCATGGCTTTGTGCTAGGTGTTCCGATTCCTCCAATGCCATCCGGTTTCTGGGGGATTATGACGCGCATGTCCGACCTTCTTTCCCAGATCCCCTCGCTCCTTTCCGGCTGTGAACCCCGCCTGCGCGCCGAGGCGGAGCAGCTTGTGGAGGCGGATTCCGTGCGCGGGCTTGACGTCACCGCTGCGGAGGCCCTGGGTGAGGTGCGGATGGATGAGCACAGTGTCAATGCGCGCTGGGTTTTTGAAGATGGCGCCTGGCTGGGGGAGACGGACATCGAGGACCGCGTCCTCCACAACCTGGCCCTGGCGGCGGTGCTGATCGCCATCGAACGCAAGGCCCGTCGTGATCCGGCCGCCTTCAAGCCGGCCGACCTGGAGGTGCCCTTTCAGGAGGTCATCGAAAAACGCCTCGCCCGCCAGCTGACGCCCGAGGAGGACGCCTATCTCAGCAAGGTGGAAAAGCGCTTCCAGCGCGTGCAGCAGACCGGCACCATTTACGACCACGACATGGTCCGCCTGCACCCCAAGTGGACCATACAAAGTGTCGATCCGCTGCCGCTCTGGCCGGAGGCGCCGGCGACACTGAGGGAGTTCTGGGACTATGTGGCCCTGGCGCTGACGGACCGCGGGCTGCCCATCCCCGGGTTTCTGCGCAACGTGGCCGACCTCACGGCCGTCCGTGAACGTCTGCGCGAATGGCGCCAGGAGCGTACCGTGCCCCTTTGGAAAGAACGTATCCGCCGCCTGCTGCGGGATGATTCAGGCCTTGGCGAGGGCCTGCGCCGAAAAGGCGACCTGCGTTTGCTGATCACGCCCGCCGAAGCCCGGTTGCAGGGGTGTTTTGACGACCAGGAACGCTACCACTCCATCACCGGGGCGGAATTGCGCGAACTGGAGGAGGCCCAGTCGAGAGGCGGGCTTCTGGTGACGCCCGAGGCCGAGCTCCTGCTGCTGTCGGCCCTTGGGCAGTCTTCGGCCGCTGCGGCGGATGTCTGCCGCTTTGACCTCGACGCCTACGGACAGTGGCTGGGCAGCCTGTTTCAGCAGCCGGCGCTCGCAAGCCGCCTGGTCACCCTCGACGAGCACGCCTTCAAGCATGCCGCCACCAATTTGAAATGGCAGGCTGTGGAGGATCTGGAGGTCAATCAGTTGAAGCTCCGGCTGGTTACTGAAGCTGGGGAAGTGCCGAACGGACCGCTCCGTGTGCTCCATGGTTCTGAAACTCTCTATCTGTGCGAGGACACGGTATTTCCCGGGCCGCGCTGGATGCACGACGACTCGAAGATCGACGGCGCCTTGAGCATTCCGCTGGCGGCGCTGACCTCCCAGGAGGGGATTGAGTTCCTGGGCAAGATCGGCCTGCCCCTGCCGCCGAGCATCGCAGGCCGGGTGAAGCATGAGTCCCTGGAGGTGAAGATTCGCGCGGCCTGCCAGAAGAAGGCCCCGGGTTCCAACATCGAATACGCCACCTTTCAGGCCGAGGCGGTGAGCCCGGACGGCAGGCTGCGTGAACGCCTGGGGCCGGCCGGCTGGGCACCGGTGCTCGATCACAGCGCTCCGGATGATGATTCGATTGTCTGCCGGGACCGTTCGGCGCTGGAGATGGCGGAGGCGAACATCCGCAACCTGCATCCCACCTGGGACATCGAGGCGCAGGGCTACCGGGTGAGGCTGACCAAGGCCTTCCCCGACCAGTTCAACTCCTGGGCCTTCAGCCTGCCTGGAGGTGTCAGCCTGACGACCGACGACCGCCTGCAGACCATCCTGGCCGACCCGTTGATCGCCCGCGTCCGGCTGGAGGCCACGCAGACCGCCATCATCGACTGGTTTGACCTGCGCATGATCTTTGAAATCGAAGGCGCGGACCTGAAGGCGGCGGAAATTCGCAAGCTGGTGGCCGCCAAGGGCGGCTTTGTGCAGCTCGCCGACGGCACCTGGCGGCGTGTGAAGCTGGAGCTCACCGAGGAGCAGATCGCCCTCATGGACCAGCTCGGCATCGACCTGGACTCGCCCATGGACGAGCTTCATCAGCTTCACTGGCGGCAGCTGGCGGGAGACAAGGCCAAGGAGGTCATCAACCCCCGGGCCTGGCAGAACATCACCCAGCGGATGGAGCAGGCGCGCCTGGAGGAGAAGCCGCCGTCACCCGAGGGGCTTAACGTCACGCTGCGGCCCTACCAGGTCGAGGGCTATCACTTCCTCGCCTACCTGAGCGTGAACAAGTTCGGCGGCATCCTGGCCGACGACATGGGCCTCGGGAAGACCATTCAAAGCATCAGCTGGATCCTCTGGCTGCGCGGCCGCTTCCGCAACGCCTGGCCCTGTCTCGTGGTGTGTCCGAAGTCCGTGCTCGACGTCTGGGCCAATGAGTTTGCCAAGGCCGCGCCCGGACTGCGGGTGCAGATCCTGCGTGACAAGGAGGAGCTGGACCTCGACCGCCTGAAGTCCGATGTCCAGATTCTGGTCATGAACTACGCCCAGATGCGCGGCTGCATCGACTACCTGGAGACCGTGAAGTGGCTGGCCGTCATCATCGACGAGGCGCAGCAGATCAAGAACCCGGACTCCCAGGCCGCCCGCGCCGCCCGCCGGCTCAAGGCGGAAAACCGCCTGGCCCTCACCGGCACGCCGCTGGAGAACCGCCTGCTCGACCTCTGGAGCCTGATGACCTTCGCCATGCCCGGGGCGCTGGGCGACCGCGCCTATTTCACCCGCAACTTCGACCGCCGGAAGGACGAGAAGGCCAGCGAACGCCTCGGCGCACGCCTGCGGCCCTTCCTGCTGCGCCGGACCAAAAGCCAGGTCGCCCGCGACCTGCCGTCGCGCAGCGAGGAGGCGATGCTGTGCGAGATGAGCCCGGAGCAGGCGCAGCTTTACAAGGAGGAGCTGGCCCGCGCCCAGCACCTGCTGCTCACCAGCACCAGCTTCGAGGTCCTGACGCGCAAGCGTTTCGCCGTGCTGCAGGCCCTGACCCGGCTGCGTCAGATCTGCTGCCATCCGCAGCTCGCCAACGCCGACAACCACGCGGCCGAGAGCGCCAAGCTCACCGCCACCCTGGAGCTCATCGAGGAACTCCACGCCGAGGGGCACAAGGTGCTGCTGTTCAGCCAGTTCGTCTCCATGCTGGAGATCCTGCGCGACCGGCTCCAGGAGCTCAGCATCCCCTATTACTGGCTCACCGGCAGCACCCAGAACCGCAGCGAGGTGGTGGACCAGTTCCAGAAGGACGAGGATGCCTGCGTCTTCCTGCTCAGTCTCAAGGCCGGCGGCAGCGGCCTGAACCTCACCGCCGCCAGCTATGTCATCCTCTACGACCCCTGGTGGAACCCGGCGGTCGAGGCCCAGGCGATCGACCGCGCCCACCGCATCGGCCAGACGCAGCCCGTCATGGCCTATCGAATGATCACGAAAAACAGCATCGAGGAGAAGATCATGCTGCTGCAGCAGAAGAAGCAGCTCATGTCCGCCAACATCCTCGGTGAGGGCGGCTTTGCCCGCAGCCTGGAGAAGAGCGACTTCGAGTTCCTCTTCGACCTGGAGGCCGAGGAAAAGCTGCGTCAGGAGGACTGAGGAGAGGAAGCCCTTGGAGGACGGGGGCTTTTTCGATGAGACACCATCAAGAGGCAACGAGGACCGCGCCAGCAGAGTAGCCATCTCGCTCCGCCGAGATGAGCGAGAGGCTTGCGCTGGCAGGAAGGGCTTTCGGAGTTCGGGGATGGTTGAGGCTGCGGGGCGTTGAGCTCATCTCGCGGAGCGAGATGGCCACTTTGCTTCGCCTGATCGCTGCCGGTGGCTGGTTCGAGTGCGGATTGGTCGGGCAGCAGCTGGATGGAGCAGCCCGTGTCCGCCAATATTTTCGGCGAGGGCGGCTTTCTGGATTGAATGCCATCAAGAGGCAACGAGGACCGCGCCAGCAGAGTAGCCATCTCGCTCCGCCGAGATGAGCGAGAGGCTTGCGCTGGCAGGAAGGG
>JBIIRD010000100.1:0-15206 GCA_044341745.1 Prosthecobacter sp.
CGCATCCGCGGCAACGCCGGCAAGACCAACCCGGCCGCGCAGGCCTTGAAAGCCGGCGACGTCACTGTGGCGGACGTTTTGAAAAAAGCGGGCTACCAGACCGCGCTCATCGGCAAGTGGGGCCTTGGCAATGTCGGTGAGGCGGAGGAGGGCCTGCCTCGAAAGCACGGCTTTGACTACTTCTACGGCTACCTGAGCCAGCATCACGCCCACAACCATTTTCCGGACTACCTCTGGCGCAACGAGACGAAGGAGCCGCTTTCCAACGTCATCGTGCCCGTGGGCGAGGACGGGGCGGGCTATGCCACGGAGGCGGTGCATTATGCGGATGACCTGTTCACGGAGGACGCGCTGAAGTTTGTCACTGAAAACAAGGCGCGGCCCTTCTTTCTCTACTGGAGCATGGTCATCCCGCATGCCAACAACGAGCGTGCCCGTGAGCTGGGGGACGGTGCGCATGTGCCCGACTACGGTCCCTATGCGGACAAGGACTGGCCGAAGCAGGACAAGGGCCAGGCGGCGATGATCACGCGCCTCGACAGCTACGTTGGCCGCATGATGGAGCACCTGAAGTCGCTCGGCCTCGCGAACAACACCCTGGTCATCTTCACCAGCGACAACGGGCCGCACAATGAAAGCAAGCACGACCTGGAGCGTTTCGACCCGAACGGGCCTTACACCGGCATCAAGCGCAGCCTCACCGACGGCGGCATCCGCGTGCCGTTCATCGCCTGGTGGCCCGGCAGGGTGAAGCCGGGCGAGACGGGGCATGTGGGTTACTTTCCCGACTTCATGCCCACCGCCGCCGAACTGGCCGGTGTGCCCGCGCCTGAAAAGACGGACGGTCTCAGCCTCGTTCCGCTGCTCGGTGGAAAAGCCGATGCGCAGCGGCGGCATGAGTTTCTCTACTGGGAGTTTCACGAGGGTGGATTCAGCCAGGCCGCCCTTTACCAGGGGCGCTGGAAGGGGATTCGCACCGGCGGTCCGGACGCCCCCGTGAAGCTCTTTGACCAGGAAAATGATGTTGCCGAGCTAACCAATGTTGCTGACAAGCATCCAGACATCGCCTCCCGGATCGGCGGCTACCTCAAGACCGCCCGCACGGCGCTGCCCGAATGGGAGCCGCAGTGGAAGGCCGGCGGCAAGAAGGCGAAAAAATAAAGCAGGTCCTGGCTACGCCGAGACGACCCTGGTGTCCAGCCAGGATGCCCTTCACCCGGCGAAACATCTCCTCAGCCGTTGGAAGGGGGGCGGTGCTGGTCAAAGGTCTTCTGGTGGTGGCGCATGATGTCATCACCCTTCACGTCATAGCTGCCCGTCGCCGTGTGCGGCACCCCGGGGATGGAGAGGAAATCATGGACGACGCCAAGCTCCTTCAGCCAGGCCGAATACTTCAGGTTGAACTCGTAATTGAAGCACTTGGTGCCGTCCCAGATGAGGATGCTCAGGGAGGGCCGGTCCTTTCGTTGTGCATAGGCCCTGGCGAGGTCCCAGGCGTTGTAGCCGAGCGGCAGGAAGCGCAGTGTTTCACTTTCGTAGCCCTGGTTTTCCTGGATGTGCTTTTCAGGGCCGTAGCCGGATCCTCCGGGCGCCACGGAGAGGAAAAGCTCCGGGTGCTTGAACATGATGCGCGTGGTGCCTCTGCCGCCCTGGGAGTAGCCTTCCAGGGCGCGTCCCTCCCGCGTGCCCCAGGTTCGCCAGGTGGCGTCGATGTGCGGCACCAGCTCGTTGACAAAGACGCTCTCCCCCAGGCCGTTTTTCATGTCCGGCATGTCATACCAGCTTACGGGGCCGCCGTTGGGGAAGACATAAATGGTGGGCTTGATCACGCCCTTCCTGACAGCCTCGTCCACATGGCCGGCGAGGCGCACGCCTTTGTTCTCTCCGCCCGGGCGACCGCCGTGAAGATGATACACCACGGGATAGCGGTCCTTGCCCGATTCATAACCTGGCGGCAGGTAGATGTAATAACCCACCTCAACACCCATGGATGGGCTTTTAAAGGTGGCGTGCCTCACGGTGGGCGGCAGGCTCTTCTTCGCCCATTCGGGATTTGGCATGGGCGACACCCATGAAAAGGCCGGGGCTGCAGGCGTGCCGGCCTTTTTTTCGCCCTCCTGGGCGGGGCTGAGGGAGTTGACGGCAAGAAGCAGGCTGATGAGCGGGGCGGTCTTCATGGACGATGGGGCATGAAACGCCGACGGGCGCGCCGATGATGCACGAATCCCGGAGACTCCAGGGTTCGGACAGCCTGATGCAGGACTTCATGAAACTTGGCCTGAGTGCAGCCGTTCCCGAACCATGCGTCTTTTGATTGTCCTGCTTTGCTCGCTTCTCGGCACCTTGCCCGCCGCGGACCGGCCTAACATCATCCTCATTTTGGCCGACGACCTGGGATGGGCGGATCTTCCCGCCTATGGCAACCGCTTCCATGAAACGCCCAACCTGGACCGCCTGGCGCGGAACGGCATGCGGTTCACGCAGTTTTACGCCGGGCCGGTCTGCTCGCCGACGCGTGCCAACCTGCAGAGCGGGCAGGATCAGGCGCGCTTTGGCATCACCCAGCACATCCCCGGCCACCGGCGTCCGTTTGCCAAGCTCATCGATCCGACCGTGCCCCGTCAGCTGCCGCTCGATGTCGAGACCTTTGCCGAGCGGCTTTCAGAGGCGGGTTATGCGACCGGTTACTTCGGCAAATGGCACCTGGGCAAGGAAGGACACGGCCCCGGCGACCAGGGCTGGCAGACGGTGCTTGAATGCCAGGGCAACACCCAGCCGCCCAAGGTCACCGGCGGTGAAACCCGGCGCACCGCGGAGTTCCTCACCGAGAAGGCGCTGGCCTTCATCGAGGCGAACAAGGCGCGGCCTTTCCTGATTCAGGTTTCGCATTCAGCCGTCCACATCCCGCTTTCCACCACGCCCGAGCTGCTGGCGAAATACCAGTCGAAGCAGCCGGTGCCGAGACAGCCCTGCAACCCCGCCTATGCCGGACTGCTGGAGGAGCTGGATCAGAGCGTGGGCCGCCTCGTTGACTCTGTTGAAAAGGCGGGCGTTGCGCAGGACACGTTGATTTTCTTCCTTTCCGACAACGGCGGCATTGAGCATGAGCAGGGCGGGCGCGTGGTCACTTCCAATAAACCGCTGCGCGGTGAAAAGGGCACGCTCTATGAAGGTGGCATTCGTGTTCCGGCCATTGCCTGCTGGCCTGGAAAGACACCTGCCGGAAGCCTCTGCGGCACGCCTGTGATCACGACCGACATTTACCCAACGCTCATGGAGCTGGCCGGTGTCGCCCTGCCGAAGCAGCCTCGGGATGGCCAGAGCCTGGCGTCGCTTCTGCGTGATCCGAGCGCCGCACTGAACCGGGACACGCTCTGCTGGCACCTGCCGCATTATCATCACAGCACCCCGTCCGGGGCGATCCGCCAGGGCGGATGGAAGCTCATCGAGTTTTTTGAAACCGGGGCGCTGGAGCTTTACGATCTTGAGGCCGATCCGGGGGAGTCCAGCAACCTGGCCTCGCGTGAAGAGGCCCGCGCCAGGGAGATGCAGGCGGCGCTTGCCGCATGGCGGCGGCAGGTCGGGGCGCTCATGCCCGTGCCGAATCCCGCGCATGACCCCGCCCGCGCCGGTGAACTTGCCAAGGGCAGGGGAGCTGGCTCCGAATTGTGATTCCAGCCACCTCTGAACGCCCATGAAAACGCTGCTGCGCTGCCTGTTTGTCGCCGGTCTGTTTCACCTTTCGCCGCCGGACCTTCATGCCGGTGCCGGAGGCAAGCCTAACCTTTTGTTCATCTACACGGATGACCATTCCTACCGCACGCTTTCCTGCTACGAGGGCGCGGAGCCCTGGGCGAGCACGCCCCACATGGACCGGCTTGCCGCGCGCGGCGTCCGCTTCACCCACGCCTACATCGGCACCTGGTGCATGCCTTCGCGCACGACGATGCTCACCGGCCGCCATCCGCATGGCGTCGAGACGATGCGCATGCAGCCGCCCTATCCCGGCGCGACCTATGACCCGGTGAAGTGCCGCTTCTGGCCCTCGGTGTTCCGCCAGCAGGGCTATCACACCGCCCAGATCGGCAAGTGGCACGCGGGCAACGACGCCGGCTTCGGTCGCGACTGGGATCATCAGATCGTCTGGAACCGTCCGCGCCACCCTGACAACGCGCCTAACTATTATCATGACCAGCTCATCTCCTTCAACGGCGGCGAGCCGCGGGTGGTGAAGGGCTACTCGACCGACAACTACACGCGCTGGGCCGTGGACTACATCAAGGGCTCGAACCGCGACACCACGAAACCCTGGTATCTCTGGCTTTGCTATGGCGGCGTGCATGCCCCCTACACCCCGGCGGAACGCCATCAGAACGACTATCCCGGCGCCAGGGGCGCCGCTCCGGCGGACATTTACCCGCCCCGTCCCGGCAAGCCCGCCTACCTGCAGAAGATCGCGGCCTGGGAAAAGGGACCCGAGGGTGAGCCGGTGCTGAGCGACCAGGCCATCGGCAGCGAGGTCGGGGACGACATCGGGCGTGACCGCGGGCGTTCGCTTTCCAGCTGGTCGCGTCAGTATCACCAGGCCGTGCGCGCCCTGGACGAGGGCGTTGGCCGGGTGCTCGCCGCTCTTGAGGAAAGCGGTCAGCTTGAGAACACCCTCGTCGTGCTCACGGCGGACCAGGGTTACGCCTGGGGGCACCATGGATTCCGGGCCAAGCTCGCTCCGTACGATGCCAACATCCGCAGTCCGCTCATCCTCTCGATGCCGGGCACGCTGCCGGAGGGCAGGGTGTGCCGGACGCCGGTGGGCGGGGCGGACCTGCCGCCCACCTTCTTCAGCTTCGCCGGGCTGGAGCTGCCCTGGGAAATGCATGGTCATGACCTGACGCCGCTTTTAAAAAACCCCGACGCCGCCTGGCCGCACACGACGATGATGCCCTTCACGGCGGACAAGTTCGGCGCCGACTGTGACGCCGTGCCGCCTCCGCCCGGCAACCTGCACAAGAGCGGCGTGCCCTGGTATGTGATGATCGTCGAAGGCCGGCACAAATACATCCGCACCCTGGAGGCCGGCGAAACGGAGGAGCTCTACGACCTTCAGGCCGATCCCGAGGAGCTGACCAATCTCGCCACCGATCCCGAGCATCGGGCTCTTCTCCAGAAGCTTCGTGCCGCAGCGGTTGCCGAACTCAAGCGCACCGGGGCGAAGATGGTCGGTTCGCTGCCGCCGGTGAAGGAATGATGCCAGCTGGTGCGGCGGTCGAGTTCCGTCCCTCCGTCCGCCCCGAATCATTCGAACGACGCGCAGCGTCCGCTGAAAGTAGTGATGGGCTTCAGCCCGTCACAACTCCGCTCAAGCCAGGTAACCTTGAAGGACCTCCAACCCTGTCACGAGCTAAAGCTCAGGACGACTTTGCTGCCGCCCCTCCGTCCGCCCGGAAGCTTCGGACGACGCGTAGGTCGTCCCTACTAGGCCGGTAGGGCACCGCTGCGTCGTGGCCGAAGATCCCGATTACGCGAGGCGACTTTGAAGGACTGCCACGCGTGTCACTCCCCAAGGTCCGCAACCGGGAGAGTTCATGCGACAACAAAAGCTTCGATGCAGCTGTGGGGTTGAATGACCAAGGACCAGGGAAGCCAATGACCAGGGAAATCCCAGGCTTCAAACCGCCAAGTCTGCTTCGGCCGTTCAGGGAGTCACGCGCTTGGACCTGGGGCATGGCTGGCTCCAGGGGGGCTCGGCGCCATCTTAACTCCCGCACCCATTGGCAGCCCTGGGCATTGTCAGATGAGATGGGGCATTCCCGGGTCATTGAACCCCGGCCATTGGGCGTTGGCCATCCCGTCGCTGGTTCCACGTTCACCCAATCCAGCCCGCCTGCCGCCCTCCCTCACGCCCCAAGGCACGCAACCTCGACCACTTCCGGCTCATCTGTCACGCGGAAGGGTTTGTCGATGCGGTCAGGAGGGGGATAACAAGCGGGGTGATTTGATGGAGGGGATTTTGTCAGCCAGTTGTAGCCTGACCCCCATCTCCCGCTTGCAGGTGAAGTTGTGGGCGGAGGCGACGCGAAGCACAGGCGGCGATTGCTCAACTCTTACGATGCTAGGCGATAAAGGTGCTTGTCATGAGGGTGCTGCACAAGAAGGCCGGATTGGAGCATGGCGGCGAACTGCCGTTCGATTGCTCTCTCGCTCGTAGCATCAACCGCAACGCCTGCAAAAAGTAGCTCAGATACACCAATCGACTCAACATATTCAGCCAACCTCAACGCATCAAAGAACTCAGGCTCACTCGGCTTGTAAACAAGGATGTCCACGACCGACCCACTTGGGATTTCCTCGAAGCGGAACCCCCGCCCATGCCTGGTGAACTCCCAGCAGGCATCCGAAGTGGTAACGCTTCCGAAGCGTGGGGCATCTGTTAGATGCTCGTGATCTTCAAATGGATACCTGCTGCCCATCGCTTCATACAATGACTGTTGAAGCAACAAGAGCGAAGCAACGGCCTGTTGTCCTGAAAGTGAAGCTGTGTTCATTTTGCTCAACGGCTACGGGATGCTTTTTCGGCGGATGCGTCTGAGGCCTGTTGACTTAGCTTCGCTGCCTTTTCAGCAGTGACCTCCACTTTCTTCACTGGCACTTCAGGTATGCCTGCTTTTTTCGCAGCTTCAGCCCGATGATGCCCATCAATGATGATCCTCCTACCATCCACATCCGCGGCTTCGATGGGGTGATTCGGATTAAATCCGTTCGCCTTCATGTCTTTGGCCAGACGTTTGACTTTGCTGCCGGTCATTTCTGAGGGGCCTTGGCGCGAAACAAGTTTACGGGGGTCAACTTTTTCAATTATCTCCTCCGACTGCTTGGCGATATTCTGTGCAGTCTTTTCCATTCCCTCCTTGGCGATTTTCTCACCGCCCTTCTTGAAGAGCTTCTGGCCCAAATCAGTAATGCTCGTCGGAGGTGCCGAAACTCCCGTCACAGCTTCAAATCCTTGATCAAAAGCTTCGTCACCCACCTCTTTGAGGACGGCAGCAGCCCCAGCTTCGGGCAGCAGAGCTATCGCAGCAGGGGCGAACAGGATCGGAATGATGTAAACACCAGAGCCATCACGGTCCGAGGTCTTTTGCATCTGCACTGCTTGATTGCCGACGAGCATTTCCTCGGGGCTCAATCCGCGCGGGTCCCACTTGGACCACGGATTCTGCATCACATAGGCATAGAGGTTGGGGCCGTCCACGAACCCGGCCGGATCGCGGCTCAGCCACACGCCTGTCTCCAGGTCCCGGTACCGGAACCCCTCGTTCAGCAGCCCTGTCGGGTCTTCGTCCTTGCTGTTCGCTCTCTGTTTGTCCGCGTTCGCGCCCGTCTCCTTCGTCCGCTTCCCATACGCCTCGTAGCTCGCTGTCCACGTCAACTCTCCCACCGCATTGCTCTGCGCCACGATGTCGCCCCGCCCGTTGCTCAAGTTGTATTTCAGCGTCGTCCCTCTTCGGCTGTCGAATTGCCCTTCGTCAGGCTGAGGACTGCCCGAAGCCGTTGGGAGCATGCCCCCCATGAACCAGTTCACCAGCAGAACCCACAGCCAGCATGCTGGATGGCGGTGGGACGGGCGCGGGGAAGGCAACGACATCAGGAAGCAGGGCACTCACTGTGAAAGGTTGCCGAGCAGGAGGCAAGCCTGGGATCGCCGTTCTCTTCCTCCGCCGACCCGGAAGCTTCGGACGACGCGCAGGTCGTCCCTACCAGGCCGTCACCGCCCCGATCACGCGACGTGACGTTGAAGGGCTTCCCACCCTGTCACGAGCTAAAGCTCAGGACGACTTTGCTGCCGCCCCTCCGCCCGCCCAGAAGCTTCGGACGACGCGCAGGTCGTCCCTACCAGGCCGGTAGGGCACCGCTGCGTCGGGGCCGAAGATTTCGGGGGCGTAAGCGGCGCGGAGCCAGCTCCGATGCACCCTCCAGCCCAGGCGCGGTCGAGACTGTTGCCGGATGCGACACATTCTTTGCGGGCAGAACCGGGCTGAACGGGGCGTTATCAGACGCCAACCATGAAGCCGATCCTTTTTTTCCTGCTCGCCGTGCTTGCCTGCAACCGGGCCGCGGCGGCCGCCGACAGGCCTAACATTGTCTTTTTCCTGACCGATGACCAGACCTCCAGTTCTCTGGGCTGCTACGGGCATCCGCTGGCGCAGACACCGAACCTGGATTCCCTGGCGGCGCGGGGCACGCGGTTTCAAAACGCCTTTGTCAGCCATTCCATCTGCTGGGTCAGCCGCACCACAATGCTCACCGGTCTCATGGGCCGCAGCCAGGGCAGCAAGGAGGCTCCGGAGCAGCTGAGGCCGGACAATGCCAGGACCTTCTACACCGACCTTCTGCGCCAGGCGGGCTACCGCACCGGCCACTACGGCAAGTGGCACACGAAGCTGCCCAAGGGCAGTCAGCCTGCGGATCATTTTGACGTGTTCGAGGACATCGGCCGCGACCCCTACTTCAAAAGGCTGCCCGATGGTTCGGTGCGCCATGAGACGGACCTCATCGTGGACCGTGGCATCGACTTCGTGAAGCAGCAGCCGAAGGACCGGCCCTTCGCGCTCAACCTGTGGTTCAACGCTTGCCATGCGGAGGACAGCGACCGACGCCCTGGGGCGCATTATGCCTGGCCGGAGTCTGCGAACAGGTTGTATGCCGACCAGGAGATGTACCGCCCCAGGCTCGATGATCCGGCGATCTTTGAGGTGCTGCCGGACTTCTTCAAGACCAGCATCACCCGCGAACGCTACTTCTGGAGCCTGAACACGCCGGAGAAATACCAGACGAACATGCGCGCCTACCTGCGCCAGGTCACTGGCATCGACAGCGCCATCGGGCGCTTCCTCAAGGAGCTTGAGGCGGCAGGACTCGCCGACAACACCATCATCGTTTATTCCGCCGACAACGGCTACCACATGGGCAACCGCGGACTCACCGGCAAGTGGTCGCACTTCGAGGAATCCCTGCGGGTGCCGCTCATCATCGCTGATCCGCGCCAGGGAAAGCCTCAGCGTGGCAAGGTGAGCGATGCGATGGCGCTCAACGTCGACCTGCCGGCCACCTTCCTCGATCTGGCGGGCGTGGCGGTGCCTGCGTCCTATCATGGGCGCAGCCTCAGGCCGGTCGTGGAAGGCCCGAGGCCTGCGGACTGGCGCACGGAAACCTTTCATGAGCACTATGCCGTCCGCAACCGCATCCCGGCCTACGAGGGCCTGCGCACGGAGCGCTTCAAATACGCGCGCTACTTTGATCACAACTACGAATACCTGCACGATCTGCAGGAGGATCCGGATGAACTGAAGAACCTCGCCATGGATCCTGCGCATGCCGAGACGCTCAATAAGCTGCGCAAGCGCACCGATGAACTGGTCGCCCTTTATGGTGGCGAGCTGCCGCCGTTGAAGGGCGAGTTTCAAAAGTCCACGGATCCACATCCCGTCGCCTCCGCCGCCGTCACGGTGAAGCCGGGACCTGACGGCTGGGTGAAGCTTTTCAACGGTCGCAACCTCAACGGCTGGGACGGTGATCCTCAATACTGGTCGGTGGAGGACGATGCTATCACCGGCAAAACGGATGGCACACTGAAGATGAACCGCTTTCTCAGCTGGACCGGATTCACGGTCCGCAACTTTGACCTGCGCGTGAAGGTGAAGGTGACGGCAGGCGGCAACAGCGGTTTGCAGTATCGCGGGGCCATGCTGCCCGAGGTCGGTCTGGACATCGTCAGCGGCTATCAGTGCGACATCGTGGCCAACAACCCGGACTACAACGGCATGCTTTACGAGGAGCGCGGTCGGCGCATCCTTTCGCACACGGGCGAGAAGGTCGTCGTGGCGCCTGACGGCCAGCCCTGGATTGTCGGGAAGATGGAGGTCCGGCAGTTCGCCCCGGATGAGTGGCATGACTACCGCGTGCTGGTGCGTGGCAACCACCACCAGCACTGGATCGACGGGCACATGACCGCCGACCTGGTCGATTGCGACGCCAAGGGGCGTTCGCTGGACGGCGTGCTCGGCGTCCAGGTGCATGTGGGGCCGGCGATGAAGATCCAGTTCAAGGACTTCAAGATTCAGCACCTGCCCGACGACCTGCCGCTGTTGAAGTTCGAGGACCACCCCATTCCCGTCGGTTCACCCGGAGTCAAACCGCAGGGAAAGCTGCCCAAGAACTGGCAGCCGCCCTTGTATGGGGACAAGTGAGCAGGTGGGGTTTTAAAGAATGTTCTATTGAACACTATTGAAAAGTGGTCTAAAACAGGGCCGTGAAAAGCGCTCCTGAACCTCGTCCGCTGCGGTGGTTGTTCCTCGATTTGAACAGCTACTTTGCCAGCGTGGAGCAGCAGCTGGATCCGCGGCTGCGGGGGCGGCCGGTGGCGGTGGTGCCGATGGTTTCGGACGCCACCTGCGCCATCGCGGCGAGTCATGAGGCGAAGAAGTATGGGGTGAAGACCGGCACGAACATCGGTGAGGCCCGGCGCATGTGTCCCGGACTCGTGCTCGTGGCGGCGGATCATTCCCGCTACGTCGAGTTCCATGAGCGGATCAAGGAGGAGGTCGAAAGGCATTATCCCATCGAGGAGGTGGCCTCGATTGATGAAGTGGCGCTGCTGCTGGATTCGAAACGGCAGTCTGAAGAAGTGGCGCTGGCCCTGGCCCGACGCCTGAAGAAAGGGCTGCGGGAGAACATTGGCGAATGCATCACCTGCTCGATCGGCATCGCTCCGAGTCGTTATCTGGCGAAGGTGGCCAGTGACATCCAGAAGCCTGACGGTCTGGTGGTGTTGAAGCTGGAGGACATGCCGGGCAGGATCGCGCACTGGAAGCTGACGGACCTGTTTGGCATTGGTCGGCGCATGGAGCCCCGGCTGCGGGCGGCGGGTATATTGACGGTGGAGGACCTGTGGAATGCTCCGTCAGAGGTGCTGCATCAGGTTTGGGGCGGGGTGGGCGGCGACCGTTTCTGGCATGAGCTACATGGCGGGGATCTGGGGGAGTTTGCCACGCAGTCGCGCAGCGTCGGACACAGCCATGTGCTGGCCCCGGAACTGAGGAAGCCTCCCGAGGCCGCGATTGTCGCCCGGCGCCTGCTTTTCAAGGCGGCCAGCCGGCTGAGGCGCCAAGGATTCCGGGCGGGGGCGATCAGCCTGAGTGTGCGCACCGAGGATCGTGGCCAAGGCGATGCCGGACTGCGACTGCCCAAGCCCGTTTCAGACACCTTCACCCTCATGCATCTGCTCCAGGATCTCTGGCCGGTGGTGATGGGGCAGGTGCGCTGGGCGCGGGTGAAAAAGGTGGCGGTCACGCTGCACGACATCGTGCCCGTTTCAGCCCCGGAGCAGCTGGAGTTGTTTCCTGCACCAGATCCCCTGGGACGGGATGACGGCCAGGAGCGCATCGAACGGTATGACAAGCTTTCCGACATCATGGACCGGCTGAACCAACGCTATGGCCGGGACAGCATCGCCCTGGGCTTCGTGCCCGACCAGGTGAAGGGGTTCTCCGGAACCAAGATCGCCTTCACCCGGATACCCGACATGGAGGAGTTCAAGGAATGACCCGGACCGCCAGCCCTGTCTTGACAGGAGCGGCGGTCCTTCGCTTCACTGCCGCACCATGCCCACCGCCCTCGCCGCCGTCCTTTATGAATCCGGGAAGCCGCTTGTGATCGAGGAGGTCGAGGTGGCGGAGCCGCAGGCGGGTGAGGTGATGGTGCGGATGAAGGCCGCCGGAGTCTGCCACAGCGATCTGCATGTGATGAAGGGCGACCTGCCGATGCCGACGCCCATCATTCCCGGCCATGAAGGGGCGGGGATCGTCGAGGCCGTGGGAGAGGGTGTCACCAGCGTCCGTCCGGGGGATGCGGTCTGGCCGATCTGGCGTTCCTCCTGCGGAAGATGTGACTACTGCCAGCAGGGCAGGCCTGCGCTATGCGACCTAGGCACGGCCATGCGTTTCACCGGCCTGATGCCCGACGGCCGGACGCGCTTCCGTAACCAAAAAGGTGACAGCATCCGGCATTATGCGGGCGTCTCCACCTTCAGCAGCCTTTCCACCATGCCCGAGGCGGCGGTGGTGAAGATCGAGGGCGGCTTCCCCCTGTGGAAGGCGGCGCTGATCAGCTGCGGTGTCATCACGGGGGTCGGGGCCGTCACTCATGCGGCCCAGGTGCGGCCCGGCGCGACCGTCGCCGTCTTCGGCTGCGGCGGCATCGGCCTGAACATCATCCAGGGAGCCCGCCTGGTGAGCGCCCGCCAGATCATCGCCGTGGACCGCCTTGCCGGGAAGGAAGTGTTCGCGCGCAGCCTGGGGGCCACGCATTTCATTGACTCCAGCACTTGCGATCCCGTGAAGGCCGTGAAGGACTTGACCGGCGGACTGGGGGTGGATTTCAGCTTTGAGGCCGTCGGTCTGCCGGAGCCGATCGAGCAGGCCTTCGACAGCCTGCGCAAGGGCGGCACCTGCGTCGTGGCCGGCATTTCGAGGGCCGATGCGCGCGCCCGCATCAACACCAACCAGCTGCTGTATGCCGAGAAGACCCTCAAGGGCACGCTCTATGGATCCATGCGGCCGCGGATCGACCTGCCGCGCCTGATGGATCTGCATCAGACGGGGGCGCTGAAGCTGGATGAACTGCTCACCCGCACCTGGCGGCTTGACCAGATCAACGAGGCCTACGAATCGCTGGAACGGGGTGAGGTGGCGCGCAGCCTGATCGTGTGGGATTGAAGCGGTGAACTTTGCCGTCAAACACGAAGGTGCCGGTGCGTTGGAATGAACGATGTTGATGTTCCGTCTGCTCCCTGTCTGTCTGCTGAGCCTGATCCTGGTTGCGAAGCTGGAGGCGCTTGAGCCCGTGCCGCTGGCCTGGGGGCCGCATCGCGACCTGGTGGCGAAGCCTGCCGAGGGCGGAGGCGTGGAGATCACCCTGGGAGAAGGAAACCCGCATTTCTGGACCGGCGTGGTGCCGAAGGGGTTTCAGCCGGACCGGCATCAGGTGTTTGAGATGGACTGCTTTGCCCCGGCCGGGGTGGAGTCAGCGACCTTGAGGGCCCGTGTCGCGGGAGGTGAGATGGCGGTGGTGAGCACGGAGCCCATCCATCTGAGCGAGGCCTGGCAGCCCTGGGCCGTGGACCTCAGTCAGATGAAGACACCGCCCGCCGCCGGTCATCCGGAGATGCGGTTTCATGTTGCATTGAATGGCAGGGCCGGAACCGTCATCCGGCTGCGCAATTTCAGGGTGCGTGAGATGAACCCCGAGGAGCTGCGCCTCAAGCAGGGGCGTGAGAACCGGGTGCGGCGGAGGAACGCGGAGGCCGAACAAATTTTGCGTGATGTGGAGGCGGCCTGGCCGGTGTCCGGCGTGAAGGTCAGCGTGGGGGCGGAGGAGATACGCATTTCCGGAAAGACGGCGCCCGGCAAGGTCAGGATCCTGGGGCTGCCGCCGGAAAAGGTGGCGGCGCTCATGCCACCGCCGCGCGGGCAGGGGATCACGGTTGAGACGGACGCCGAAGGCCGTTTTGGAGCAGGGCTGCCGCGCATTGAGCCGGAGACCCTGCGTGACCGGGCCTTGTGGCGCTGGCGGATGGCGGACGAGAAGGGTGAGAAATGGCTGTCAGCCGCCTGCTGGCCCACCGAAACGCGCCCTGAACTCGGTGGCAGCCTGCCGAGGATGAAGTCGGATCATCCCAAGGGGCTTGGCGGCGTGCCGCCTCTGCACCGGGCCGACCATGAGATCTTCCAGCTTGGCATCGGGCATGTGACCCTGAACATGGTGCTGAACGCCCTTTTGCGCGACAGTCCGGCCCCGGGTCATGTCCCCTGGACCTGCGAGGGACGTGAGTATTACTGCAACGAGGCCCTGCTGCGCGGCACGGACGCCACCCTGCGGCATCTTCAGGCGCGGCAGATCATCGTCTCATGCATCCTGCTGGTTGGAAACCATCGCCATGCGGGCGGCACACCGCATTCTTTGTTAACCCATCCTGAGGCCGGTGTGCGCGGCATCTTCTCGATGCCAAACCTGACCTCGGAGGCCGCGGTGCGGCTTTACGGTGCGGCGGTGCGGCTTCTCGCTGAACGCTACAGCGGCGGCCCCCGCAGCCCGGGAAGGATCAGCAACTGGATCCTGCACAACGAGGTGGACCAGGCGGGGACCTGGACGAACATGGGCGACCAGCCGCTGTCGCGCTACCTGGAGAGCTACCAGCGTTCGGCGCGTATCGTGCACCACACCACCAGGCTGTTCGACCGTCAGGCACGCGTCTTCATGTCGCTGACCCATCACTGGACGAAGCAGAGCCACGGCGAGGGAACCTATGTGGTGCGTGACATGCTGGAGCTGTTTGCGAAGATGGCCCGTGCCGAAGGCGACTTTGAATGGGGTGTGGCCTATCATCCCTATCCCCGGGACCTTCGCAATCCGGACACATGGAAGGACACCGGGCTGACCCAGGACTTTGACACACCCTACATCACGCCGAAGAACCTGGAGGTGCTGCCCTCCTTTCTGAAGCAGGAGCATCTGCTGTTTCAAGGCAGGGTCCGCGGCCTGCTGCTGAGCGAGCAGGGCTTCAATTCACCGACCTTGAGCGAGGCGGACCAGCGGCGTCAGGCGGCGGGGCTGGTCTATGTGTTCCGCAAGCTGAAGACCCTACCTGAGGTTGAGGCGTATCACCTGCATCGCTACCAGGACATGCCCGCCGGGGAAGGCGGGCTTCGCCTTGGCCTCATCGATGAGACGGGTGCGCACAAGCTGGCCTGGGATGTGTATCGCGAGATCGGCACGGGATCCGCTCGGGAGCGGGAGTTCGAAGCCATGGCGGAGAAGGTGTGGGCGGCACCCTGAGGAAGGTGCTCAGGGCATGGCCACGTTCATGGCGTCGGCCAGGGATTGAATTCGCGTCGGAGGCCGCACTGTTGGCTGGGGGGGCGGAAGGCTGTCGGCCCAGGCTTCGATGTTTTCCAGGGAGACGTCGGGTTCATGCTGAACCCGCAGCCAGCCGCCCTGGCCGCGCCGCAGCAAAGTGATCCAATGGCCGGCATGGCGGCATTGCAGGCCATGGCAGGGGCCGTCCTCCTCCAGGGCGGAAACAGCGGCCTGCGTGAGCACGGCCACCTTGGTGAGGTCGCCGTCGAAGCTGCCGAAGACCACTTCGGCGCGACCAT
>JBIIRD010000009.1:0-102007 GCA_044341745.1 Prosthecobacter sp.
GGGACGACACGCAGGTCGTCCCTACCATTTGAAGGTAGGGCCCCGCTGTGTCGGGGCCGAAGGATCGCTGGTGACGTTCGCGCCTTGGGGAAAGTGGGACGACACGCAGGTCGTCCCTACCATCTCAGTTGGGGCCGAAGGATCGTAGGGGATGTTCGCGCCTTGAGGAAAATGGGACGACACGCAGGTCGTCCCTACCATCTCAGTTGGGGCCGAAGGATCGTAGGGGATGTTCTCGCCCTGAGGAAAGTGGGACGACACGCAGGTCGTCCCTACCATCTCAGTCGGGGCCGAAGGATCGTTGGGGATGTTCGCGCCCTGAGGAAAATGGGACGACACGCAGGTCGTCCCTACCCAGGTTCGAAGGTTGAAGTCAATCAGGCAAACAGCGGCGTCACCGGCTGCCCTTTGTCGGCGATGGTGAACGGGCGCTTGCTCGGGCTGTAGATGATCTGGTCGAGCGGCAGGCCCAGGGCGTAGGCGATGCTGGCGTTCATGTCCTGGATCTTCACCGAGTCGGCGACGACCTCGCGGCCCTCCTTGTCGGTCTGGCCGTGAACATAGCCGCCCTTCACGCCACCGCCCCACATGGCGGCGGAGAAGGCCTTCGGATAGTGGTCGCGGCCGACGTTTTGGTTGATGTCCGGCGTGCGGCCGAACTCGGTGGTCAGCACGACCATCGTGTCCTGGAGCAGGCCGCGGTTATGCAGGTCGGCGAGCAGGCTGGAGAGGCCCTTGTCGAGGGTTTCGCAAAGCTCGGGCACACGGACGAAGTTGGCGTTGTGGGTGTCCCAGCCGCCGAGGGAGACCTCAACGAAGCGCACGCCGCGCTCCACCAGGCGGCGGGCGAGCAGGCAGCCCTGGCCGAAGGCTTCGCGACCGTAGGCGGCGCGCAGGTCGGCGGCCTCCTCGGTGAGGTCGAAGGCCTTGAGGTCCTCGGACTTCATCATGGCGATGGCATCGTCATACATGTCGGCATAGGCCTTGACGTTGCGGTGCTTGAAGGTGGCGCGGAAGTCGGAGTCGAGTTCATCGGCCAGCCTGAGGCGGGCGTTGAACTTCTCCTCGGTGAGGCCGGGCTGGATCTTGATGTTCTTCAGGCCGGACTCTGGATTGTTGACGAACAGGGGAGCCTGGGCGGCCGGGAAGAAGCCTGCGCCGGGGTGACGGCTGTCGTTGCCGATGTAAACATAGTTGGGCAGGGTGCTGTTGCCGCCGCCCTGGAACACGTTCAGCCAGGCGCCCATGCCTGGGTGGCGGATGGTGCCGCGCAGCTCGTAGCTGGTATGCATCATGTAGTTGCCCTGCTCATGCGCGCCCTGGGTGGAGGAGAGGGAGCGGATGACGGTGCCGTGATGCATCTGCTTCGCGGTGAGCGGCAGGTTTCCTGAAATCTGCACGCCGTCGGCGCTGGTCTTGATGGCCTGGGTCGGACCGCCGGTCTCGGTGCCGGGCTTCGGATCCCAGGTGTCGAGATGGGTCTGGCCGCCGCTCATGTAAAGGTAGATGACGTTCTTGGCCGTGGCGACCTGCTTGAGCTTGGAGGAATGCTCGAAGGCGGCGAAGGAGCGGCTGGTCATGGACTGGCCGAGCAGGCCGACCCCGAGCAGGGAGGAGGCGGTCTTCGCGGCGAAGTCACGGCGGGTGATCTCACCGGAACGGAGGAGCTTGGAGGCGAGTTCTTGTTTCATGAGTGTGGCGTTGTGGAGGGGTGCTGGAAGTGAATGTCGCTCTTGAGGGTCGGCTTACTGGATGAAGATGAACTGCTGGGTGTTGAGCAGCGCGTAGATGAGGTCCTCGGTGGCGCTGAGGCCGGAGTCCTGGGCCTTCAGCCAGGCTTCCTTCTCCTTTTGCGTGGGCTTGCGGGCGAGGATGGCCATGTAGGCGGTCTCGAGCTTGTCATCAGGATACTGGGCCTTGCTGAGGGCGAGCATGAGCTGGCTGTATTTGCTCAGGATGTTGGGCATGAGGTTGCCGTTCATCATAAAGAGGCTCTGCGGCACGCTGGCGTCGTAGTTGGCGTTCTCGATGGTCTCGCGGTCGCTCTGGCCGAAGTCGCGCAGCGGATGGCCGCGGGGCGCGGGGCTTTCCAGCTCGGCGGAGCGCAGGTAGTCGCGGGACTGCTGGGCGCGGGAGCGGAAGTAGTCGCGCTGCTGCTTCTCGGGGATGCCAAAATATTCAGCTTCCTCGCGATAGGCGGCCTGGCGCTTTTCCTCCTCGGCCTTGCGCTCCTCGGGGCTGAGTTCCTTGCGGTCAAAACCGGGGATGATGACGCGTTCGGCACGCACGCCATTGGCCATCATCATCATGCTGTCACCGGCCATCATGCTGGGAACCTCGGCGGTTCCAGCGGCATTGTTTTTGGCCAGGGAGGCGTTCACATACGGTTTTCCGGTGACCTTTTCGTAGAGCTTCTTGTGCCCGGGCACCATGACTTCGGCCATGGTCAGGCGGCGTCCTTCATTCTGGATGTCGTTCACTTCACGGCGGAGTTCGTCCACCTTCTTGCGGGCCTCGGCGACCTTCTTCTCCATCGCCTCGCGTTCAGGCCCCGGCTTGAGGGCCTCGAACTGCTCCTGCAGCTCCTTCTGCCTGGCTCGTGCCTCGATGTAAACCTTCTGTTTCGCCTCGGTGCGCTCGCGGTTTTTGGCATAGACATCGGCCGCCATCTTGAGACCGCGGTAGGCTTCCTCGACATCCAGGGACTCAATGCCTTCGGCGTTCTTCTTGGCCTGCAGAATGCGCTGCTCCATCTGCTCGCGGGCGGCGCTGTTGATCATGTCCGGGTTGGCGTTGATCAGGGTGACAAAGCTGTCCCACATCTGCTCGGCGCTCATGCGGCGGAGCACGGGGCCGGTGAAGTGGTAGACGACTCCGGGGGCGACCTCGTCGCGGGTGACCTGGCGCTGGTAGGTGCGGGTGTTGAAGAGCACGCGCAGGTAGGCCTTCATGTCGTAGTTCAGATCCTTGATGAGTCCTTCGAGGTGCGTCTGAAGCTCGGGAACCATCGGGATGGTGCCGTCCATGAGCTCGTCCAGGGGTTCGATCAGCGCGAGGCCGAAGGCCTTCTTCCAGAGGCGGCTGGCGATGACGGTGGTGAAGCGTGGATTGTCCTTGGAGGTCATCCAGCGTGCATAGGCCTGGAGCGGGGTCTCGCCCGGCTGGGTGACGCATTCATGCCCCATCATGGTGCCAAAGCTGACCACCGAGCGCGGCTTGGCGTCGCTGTACTGATAATCGTGGGGCAGGGTGAGCTTGCGGTCGCGGGTGGACACGCTGGTGTAGCGCATGGTGTCGCGGATGTCGTTCATCGGCTCCTGGAAGCTGCGCTGTTCACGACGGATCTTCTGGCGCAGTTCGTCCTGCTTCTTCCGGTAGTCCTTCATCTGCTCGTTGTAGGCCTTGTCCGCAGCAGCGTAGGCCTGCATGGAGTCCGCGTATTTTTTCTCCAGCTTCTGGCGCTCCTCCTTGCTGACCTGGCCCTTGATTTTCGGGCGGTCCGGACGCTGCGGGCGCTTTGGCTCAGGAATGGCCTTCAAGGCGGCGCGCTCCTGGTCGCTGAGCATCTCGCGCACCTCGCCAATGGTGCCGCCATAATAGTCCTGGGTTTCCACGCCATAGGTGAAGGCGGCCATCTTGTAGAACTGCATCTGGCTCCATTTGTCGAAGGGATGGTTGTGGCACTGGGCGCATTCGATGCGGGTGCCGAGGAAGATGCGCACGGTGTTGGCCATGTTGTCCAGCGGCATGCCGCGGTCACGCATGTAGTAGCCGATGGCGCCACCCTCCCAGGCCTTGCCTTGTGCCGCCACCATGTCGCGCACAAACTGATCGTAAGGCTTGTTGGTGCGCAGGCTCTCCTTGACGAAGTTCATGTAGGCCGCGCCGGTGATGACACCGGTCTGGTTGCCGTTGGAGGTGACCCGCAGGACGTCGGCCCAATAATTGTACATGTGCTGCACATAACCTTCGGAGGCGAGCAGCCGGTCAATCAGGCGGGCGCGCTTGTCGGCTTCCTTGGAGTTCAGGAAGGACTCGACTTCGCGAGTTGTCGGGATGCGGCCGATGATGTCGAGGTAGATCCTGCGGACAAAGGTGTTGTCATCAGCTTCGGGGTTGCCCTGAAGCCCGGCTTTTTTCCAGTCGGCCTCAAGGATGGCGTCGATCTTCTGGGCGGCGGCCTGAGGGCTGGTGGCGGCCTTGGCCGTCAGGGCGAGGGCCAGAAAGGTGAGCAGGGGGAGTGAGCGCATGGCGGTTCGGCATAAGAACGCCAATCCCGGCCTACTTTTTCACAAACCGTAATAATAGCCACAGGCGAGGATTCCGTGGCTTTCTTCGCCCTGGGCAGGGTGATTTTACAGAATCGAACCAGGCTCGTAAGCCGCCGCTTCCGGATGGGCTGCGCTGAGGCTGGTGACGACCTGGGTGAAATGATCCACCTGCTCGGCGGCGTCGCCGGCGTTGGCCCGGCCCTGGGCCACCAGATTCTCGAAGGCGTCCGCCTTGAGACCAAGCCGGGAATCGGCGGTGAGGCGGGCGAACAGGTCATTCTGGGCGACTTTGCCGGTCCGCATGTCGCGGGCGACCTGGACGGCGTGCTCCTTGATGGCCTCGTGGGCGGCTTCGCGGCCGGCACCGGCCTTCACGGCCTCCATGAGGACGGTCGTGGTCAGGAGGAAGGGCAGGTAGCGCATGAGTTCCTGTTCGACCACGGCCTCGAAGACCTCCATCTGGTTCAGCACGGTCAGGGTGGTTTCAAGCAGGCCGTCCATGGCGAGGAAGGCGTCGGGCAGCATCACGCGGCGGACCACGGAGCAGGAGACGTCGCCCTCGTTCCACTGATCACCGGCAAGACCGGCTGCCATGGCCAGGTAGCCCTTGAGGATGACATGGAAGCCGTTGATGCGTTCGCAGGAGCGGCTGTTCATCTTGTGCGGCATGGCGGAACTGCCGACCTGGCCCTTGGCAAAGCCTTCGCTGGCCAGTTCGTGACCGGCCATCAGGCGGAGGGTTTTGGCGAAGCTGCCCGCGCCGCTGGCGACATGGCAGAGGGTGGAGACGACCTGCATGTCGAGGCTGCGGGGGTAGACCTGGCCCACGCAGTCGAGCTTGGCATGGATTCCCAGGTGGTGCAGCACGCGCTCCTCCAGGGACCGGGCCTTGGAGGCGTCGCCGTTAAAGAGGGTGATCTGGTCCAGACGGGTGCCGACCGCCCCCTTCAGGCCTCGGGCGGGGTAGGTCTGGATCAGGCTTTCCAGGGCCTGTACGCCCAGGAGCATCTCCTCGCCAAACATGGCCAGACGCTTGCCCAGCGTGCTGACCTGGGCGGCGACGTTGTGGGTCCGGGCGGTGAAGGGGATGTTCTTGGTCTGCTGGGCTCGGCGGGAGAAACCGGCCAGCACGGCAATGCTCTTTTTGCGCACCTCCAGCAGGGCCCTGAAGGTTTGAAGCTGCTCGACATTTTCCGTGAGGTCACGGCTGGTCATGCCCTTGTGGATGTGCTCGTGCCCGGCCAGGTCGCAGAACTCCTCGATCCGGGCCTTCACATCGTGTCGGGTCACCCGCTCGCGTTCCATGATGGAGGTCAGGTTGACCTGGTCCTTCACCTTTTCGTAGGCCTCGATCACGCCGTCCGGAACTGGGATGCCAAGGTCACGCTGCCCCTTGAGCACGGCGACCCAGTAGTCGCGCTCCAACCGGACCTTGCCTTCGCCGGACCAGAGGGCGCGCATGGCAGGGGTGGCGTAACGTTCGGCGAGGACATTGGGAATGGAATCGGGCTGGGACATGGGGCGGGCGATTTAGGAGCGGATTGAGGGGTGGTCAAGGTGGGGGTTGAGCCGTCTCGAAAGCGGACAGGCCAAAGCGCTGGCGGATCTCGGCGACCGCCCACCGGGCATGCTCGGCGATCAGGGGGTGGGCATCCTCGCTCAGGGTCTCCAGGGCAGGCAGGTCTTCCGGCCCGCCGACGTTACCGAGGGCAACGCAGACGTTGCGGATGAAGGCCGGGCGTTTGATACGCTTGATGGGGTTTTTGGCAAAGACCTGGCGGAATGATTCATCGTTCAGGCTGAGGAAATCCCGCAATGTATGGTTGAAGATGGACTCTCTGGCCTGGAACGCCACCTCCTGGGAAGCCTCGGCAAATTTGTTCCAAGGGCAGGCGACAAGGCAGTCATCACAGCCATAGATACGATTGCCGATGGCTCGGCGAAACTCCTCGGGGATCGGCCCCTTGTTTTCGATGGTCAGGTAGCTGATACAGCGCCGTGCATCCAAGCGGCGAGGGGCGGTGATGGCTTGTGTCGGGCATGCAACGATACAACGGTTACATTTGCCACAGGAATCCTTTGATGGAGGATCCGGCTCAAAATAGAGGCTTGTAATGATCTCAGCGAGAAAGAACCAAGTTCCTAATTTGCGGTGAACTTGCATGGTGCTTTTGCCACCCCATCCAAGCCCTGAGGCGCTGGCCCAATCTCTTTCAAGCACAGGTCCCGTATCAACATAGTAACGTTGATGTCCGCCTTTTGACGTTAGCAATTCATCCAAGATTTTAAGCTTCGGGTCGATGATGTCATGGTAATCTAAATTCAAAGAATAGCGCGCTATGCGATACTCTTGCGTTACATTTGTGTTCTTTTGGTGATAGTTTAAAGCTAAAACGATCACGCTCATGGCACCTTCCTGAACAAGCCTTGGATCGCTGCGCCTCTCGATGTTCCTGGCCATCCAGGCCATGTCCCCATGTCTGCCCTCAGCGACCCATTGTTGGTAAAGTTCTGCGTGAGGAGCGGGGCCGGCCCTGGCGATCCGGCAGTCCGCAAACCCAAGTTCGCGCGTTTTGGCCAGAAGCTGTGTTTTGAGGTCGGACATGCCGGAACCCTGCCTTGAACCCGTTGACATGTCAAAACTCCGAGTCGGCCTTGCGCATTCAGACGTTTTCTTCCAAACGTGCCTTTGACTCTCATGGAAGAAACTGCCCTCCAATCCGCCCTCAGCAATCCTCAAAACCTCGGTGAAATGCCTGATGCCGACGCGGTAGGCACGGTGGGTTCGCCGGACTGCGGAGACATGGTGCGCATGTGGTTGAAATACAAGGAGAAGGACGGGCGCAAGGTGATCGACAAGGCGAGTTTCCAGTCCTTCGGCTGCCAGACCGCCATTGCTGTTGCCAGCCTGGCGACCGAGTTGATCCGGGGCAAGACCCGAGAAGAAGCTCTGCAGATGAGCGCCTCCGAGCTCAGCGCGCCCCTGGGGCCACTGCCTCCGATGAAGATTCATTGTGGTCAGATGGTGGAGGGAGCGCTCAAGGCCGCCCTGGAAGCCGAGGCGGCGCAGGTTTCCACCGCCAGCCCGGCAGCCGCTCCTGCTTCGGCCGGCCCCACCCTGGCCGAGGCCCTGAACACCAGCGGCAAGACGGCGGGAAGGATCAAGATCGTCCTGGAACCGCCGACGGCACAATAAAGGAGGAGTCATGCGCCCGAGGCGGCAGGATGAATGGCACGGGAAAAGCTATTCAAAAGCAGCCATGACCCCATAGAACACTTCTTCCTTGTACGAGCGCATCGGCGGCGCCCCGGTGATTGATGAACTCATTGAGGCCTTCTACATCCGGGTGCTGGCCGACCCGCTGCTCGCCCCCTTTTTTCACGATTCGCCGCTGGACCGGCTGCGGGCGATGCAGAAGGAGTTTTTCTGCATGGCCCTGGGCGGACCGGTATCTTACTCCGGCAGGTCTCTGGCCCATGCCCACCATGGCCGGGGCGTCCGGCCGGAGCATTTCGCCCACTTTGTCCGGCACCTGGTGGAGACCCTGAAGGACATCGGTGTGACTGACGAGGACGCGGATCACGTCATCGAGCACATCAACACTTTTGCGAACGAGATCACCGGCACATCTTACTGACGGCCCAGGCGCATGTCCATCCAGACGGCGGCCAGCAGAACCGTGCCGCGGGCGATCAGCTTGAATTCTGGAGAGACGGACATCAGCGTCATGCCATTGAGCAGCGTGGCCATCAGCAGGGCACCGGCCAGCACGCCGAGCACCGTGCCGCGACCGCCGCGCAGGCTGACGCCGCCGATGACGCAGGCCGCCACGGCATCAAGTTCCATCCATTCGCCCAGGTCCGTTGTGGAGTTGCCTGTGTAGGAGGTGAGCATGAAGCCCGTCACCGCCACGATGCCGCCCATCAGGGCAAAGGCGCAGATCACCACCCGGCGCACCGGGATGCCTGAAATGAAGGCCGCCTCGGCATTGCCGCCGATGGCATAGAGATGGCGTCCGAAGGCCGTGTGGCGGGTGATCACGTAAACCCCCAGTGCGACCACAGCAAAGATCAGCGCGGGCAGGGGGATGCCGCGGAACTGGCTGGTGACGATGACAAAGAGCAGGACCGCCTGGGCCGAGATGAAGGTGCGCAGGAAGCTGGATTCACCATCCTCCACCTCAAAGCCATTGTGACGCCGTTCAGCCCTGCCTTTCCAGGCCGCCCAGGCAAGGCAGGCGATGACCAGGACGGCCAGGGCAAAACCGGCGGAAGGCGGCAGGTAGTAGGTGCTGAGCAGGGAGTAGAAGTTGGTCTTTCCGCCCGCCACGACAGGGACCGTTTGATTCTGGATGACCAGCCAGAACAGGCCCCGGAAAATCAGCAGCCCTGCCAGGGTCACGATGAAGGCGGGGATGCGTTCGCGGACGATGAGCAGGCCCTTGCCCCACCAGATGAGCAGTCCGGCGAGCAGGGCGATCAGCAGGGCGACGGGGGAGGGCAGGCCGGCCTTGCTGGTGAGCACCGTGGCGATGCCGCTGAGCAGGGCCAGACCGCTGCCGACGGACAGGTCGATGTGCCCGGGCAGGATCACCAGCAGCATGCCCATCGCCAGCGTGGCGGTGATGGAGAGCTCCGTCATCAGCAGGGACAGATTGCGGGAATCCAGGAACTTCGGCTCCATGATCCCGAAAAAGACGCAGATGCCCAGCAGGGCGAGGGCGATGGAGGAGTCGCGAAAGGTGAACGTGCGGGACATGGAGTCGACGGAGGCCGTTTTAGAGCCTGCGCACAAGCCGAGGCAAGCAAAAGGCATGTCAGCCGATGTTTCGCCATCCGTTGCCGGACAGCCTCAGGTCGTCTGAAGGTATTGATCCGCCGTCCTGGCCCCGGCTTCGTAAAAGGCATGCATCTGCTTTTCCGTGCCGGAAAGCAGGGCGGGGCGTTCGTGGTGTGTTGTCAGGATGACGACCTTCTTTCCGTGCATCTGGGCGAGCTTGAGACGGTACTGGAGCAGCTGTTCACTGGCGCAGGCATGGGCTTCGGCGGTGATGCGGATCAGGTTGAAGGGCACCACGGTCGGCATGTCATCCCTTGGATGCATCACCCGGTGGAGAAGGATGGTGTCGATTTCAGGATCCTCCAGCCAGGGATCGATCGGTGTCTCGTGGGCGACACCGCCGTCGAAGCAGTCCATGCCGGCGTGCTGGAGCGGCTGAAAAATCGTCGGCACGCAGCAGCTCGCCACCATGGCACGAGCGAGGGAGCCCTGGGTCAGGAAGTGCGTTTGATGCGTGGAGAGGTCGCTGACCGCCGCCATGAACCTGGGAGTCAGGTCCTCGATCTTCAGATCGCCAAAGAGGGATTCGAGAAAGGTCACGGCCGCTTCAGGCCTGAACAGTCCTGGTTTGCTCTCCGCGAAGGTGCAGCGCAGGTACTGGGTCAGCCAGGGGGTCTGCTGGACGAAAGACTGGCGAAAAGCCCAGGATGTCACGACTTCCCGGCATTTTTCCGGAGGCAGACCGGAAGCGTGAAGTCCGGCGGCAATGGCACCTGCGGAGGAACCACCGACAGCGAGCGGGCGCAGGCCAAGCTCGTGAAGCCTGGCGAGGAAACCGGCATGCGTGGCATAGCCGAGAAAGGAGGCTCCGAGGGAGATGGCAACACGGGAAGGCACGGGCGGATCGGATTCAGGTGTCAGTGGCAAGGGTTTCCGAAGCGGACGCCGGTGACAGCAGCCTGGCATCGCCCCCTTTGAGAAAGAGCAGGCCGCCGAGCAGGCCCCAGACGACACCCATGAGCCAGCCGACCAGGGAGGCGGAGACGGCCGTGGCTCCCGGCAGGCCGGCAAGCCCCTGCATCAGCGTCTCAAAGGTCTTTTCACGCACTCCCAGGCCGGAGACGGAAATTGGCAGGCCGGACACGGCGTCAACGACGGGCATGGCGGTGACCAGTTCGAAGAGCGGCACGCTGCCGCCGACGGCGAACACCGCGCAGTAAAAGGAGAGGAAATGAAACCCGAAGATTAGGACCGACAGCACGGTGGAGTAGATCGAACCCCGCCAGTCGCGACGCAGGGCGTCGCAGGCCGTGGCGAAGTTTTTCAGCGGCGCGTAGCCCAGCATCCAGGGCCATTGTTTTTCGCCCCAGTTGTAAAGCCGGGGCGTGAAGGAAATGGCGGAGAGGATGACGAAAACGATGCTGCCGCCCATGAACATCTCGAAGCCCTTGAGGATGGCGCGCACCTCGGGCGTGAAGGTTTCCAGACGACCGGCCAGCATCAGTCTGCAGGTCAGGAAAAGCAGGCCCAGGCCGAGCATGCCGAGCAGGTGGTCGAGCATGACCGAGACCATGACAGGCAGGCGCCGGGCGCCAGGCTGGCGCATCATGGCCAGCACGCGGTAGGCATCGCCGCCGACCACGCCGAGGGAGGTGATGTTGAAGAAGTTGCTGACCAGGGTCACGCGCAGGACTTCGGAACCGGAGACGGACTGCTCCTGTCCTCTGAGCAGCACTTCCCAGCGCAGGGCGGCGAGCCAGTTGGAGACGCCCACGGCCGCCAGTCCCGCCAGGGTCCAGCCCCAGTGCTCGCGCAGCGAGGCCAGATGTGGGACGATGCTTTCCAGAAAGCGATGCTCACGGAAGATCATCCACAGCAGCACGGTGGTGACTGCCAGCTTCAAAAGGATGGGCAGCACCTTTTTCATGGACGGCAGGACCGGCAAAATCAGGCCAGCCCGGCCTCCTCGATGGCCCGGGCAATGGTGTCCACGCTCTGCAGGACCTCCCTGGCCTTGGCCTGGTCGCCGATCTTCAGCTTGAAGTGCTTTTCAATCGCCACCACGAGCTGCAGGGCGTCCACGCTGTCGAGCCCGATGCCGCTGGGACCGAAGAGCGGGGCGTCGTCTGCGATCTCCTCCACACCCACCTCCAGCATCAGTTCGCTGGCCATGACTTCCTTGATGCGCAGACGGAGGTTCATTCGATGATTTCGGGTGCTGAAAAGAGGGGTTTAGACAAGGCCCCCGTCGAGTTTGAGGGCCGAGCCAGTCATATAGCTCGCCTCTGCGCTCGCAAGGAAGAAAACCACGGCGGCGATCTCCTCCGGGCGGGCAAAGCGTCTCATCGGTGTTTCACGCTTGACGGCCTTGATCTGATCCTCGCTCCATCCGGCTGGCAGGGCGCCCTCGATGTGGCCCGGGCAGATGGCGTTCACCGTGATGCCCAGCCGTGCGGTTTCCTTGGCCAGGCTCTGGGTCAGACCGATCACACCGGCCTTGGCGGCTGCGTAGTTGGCCTGGCCTGCCGGGGAGTGCAGGGCGCTGAGGGAGGCCACGTTGACGATGCGCCCCCAGCGCTGGCTCATCATCGGCTTGAGCACGGCCTGGCAGCCATGAAAAACGGCGTTCAGGTTGGCGTCGAGCACAGCCTGCCACTGCTGAAATGACATGTTCGCCAGCAGGGCGTCCTCATGAAACCCGGCGTTGTTGACGAGCACGTTGACGGGGCCGCCCCGGGATTCGATGAGGGACATGGCATCCGCCCAGCCTTCAGGGCGGGTGATTTCGAGCGGGCAAAGATGGGCACGTCCTGGAAACGCAACCACCAGGGCCTCCGCCCGGTCCCGGCGCTCGCGCACGCCCAGGTGCACCTGGCATTCGAGGTCCTTTTCCAGGAAATAACGCGCGGTGGCGTCACCAAGGACACCGTTGGCACCGGTGATGAGAATGCTTCGGCTGGGCGGAGGAGTCATGCCGCTGTGTGCTCCTGCTGTTCTAGATCGTCAATGAACTCCTCGGTTTAACAGGCCGAAATACCATTCCAGAATGGCCTGGCCCTGAAACACCCAGACCAGCGCACCCGCCGCGAGGTAGGGGCCAAAGGGAATCTTCTGCCCCCACTCGCTGCGCCCCAGAAGCCGAGAAACTCCTGCGATCAAGGTGCCGAGCACGGAGGCTGCCAGCACAGTGAACAGCACGCACTTCCAGCCGGTGAAGGAGCCGATCATCATCAGCAGCAGCACGTCGCCAAAGCCCATCGCTTCACGGGGAATCACGATGTTCGTGGTCGATCCTTCCAGGAAGGTGACGCCTTCAAGCGCGAACTCGTCCAGCCTGCCGTCACCGTGCCGGACCTTGAGCTTCTCCATCCACAACTCGGCCACGACGTTGTCATAGCTGCGTTCATTGACCTTGAGAGCCGGGGCGGTGATGATCATCCGGTCGCTGGCGCGTGAGAAAATGTCGGCCCAACCCGTCTTTTCCTCGCCCAGGGTCACCACGGGCGGCTGGGTGTCATCAGGCTGCGTCACACTCCAGGCGGTGGGGAAGTCGAAGCGCAGGCGTTTTCTGCCAAAGGCCAGCTTGCCCAGCTCCACCACCAGCCAGAGGCCGCCGAGGCCGAGCGCGGCGCTGGCCAGGGAGATCATGAAGCCACGCAGGTGCGTCTCTTCTCCCATCATGGCGGGCACCAGGGCTGCGCCTCCCAGGCCGACCACCGTGCCGCCGATGGTGATTTCATGCGGCAGGATGAAGTGCTCGATGTCGATGAAGCTGCCGGCCACCAGCAGGCTGGCAAAAATCCAGAGCAGGAGCATCTGCGGCCCCCATTCCTTGATGGCCGCCCAGTCGCCGCCGACCTGCCAGAAGATGCCATAGAACAGCAGGCCGGTGAGCAGTTCGACACCGAAATAGCGTGCCGAGATGCCGCCGCCGCAGTTGGCGCAGCGGCCGCGGAGCAGCAGCCAGCTCACCAGCGGAATGTTCTGGTGCCACGGGATCTTGTACTGGCAGGAAGGGCAGAAGGACCGGCGCGGATTGTTGACGGAGATTCCGCGGGGCAGGCGGTAGATGACGACGTTCAGGAAGGAGCCGATGCCCGCGCCCATGAAGAAGCAGAGGAAGTGAAGCAGGGCGTTGAGGATTTCGTATCGGGTCATGCGTGACGATGGGGAGGAATGGCCTGAAAACTTGCCTTGCGATGCCGGGGAACGGAAGCAAAAAAGTCGAATGTTCGGAAGCAACCTTAGTCTTCTGGGGGCTCGTCTGAGAAACGGCATGCTGGCTTCTGGCCTGACGCTGCTGGTTTCCTGCGCCGTCACCGAGCGTCGCAGCGCCATGCTGCATGGCAGAGTGGTCGAAAAAGCCGTCCAATATGACCTGGTGGATGTTCGGCAGGCCGTTCCGGACATTGGGATCGATCTCCGCTATGCCACGGCGCAGAACGTCACCGGTCAACCGCTTTACCCCCGTCACATGCCCTGCCTGCTGCGCAGCATGACCGTCGAGCGTTTGAAGCAGGCCCAGGCCAGCCTCCGGATCCAGGGATACGGCCTGCGCATCTGGGATGCCTGGCGGCCTCCGGAGGCGCAGGAAAGACTGTACGCTCACGGAGGTGGCACGGGCATGTTTCTCGATCCCAGGACCGGCTGGTCCCGCCACTGCGGCGGGGTTTCCCTGGATGCCACCCTGGTGGATGCTGCGGGGCGTGAGCTGAAGATGCCCACCTATTTCGATGAGAACCTGGAGCAGGCCTCCAGCGCACGGGTGGACCCGGATCCGGTGGTGCGTGGGCGCCTCAGCATTCTGCATGCTGCCATGCGCCGTGCGGGGCTCATCCCGCTGGAGGGCGAGTGGTGGCACTTCGACGACCAGGATCACCTGCACGACCCGGTGCCGGTGGTCTGGGGCAGGGAGGTGGGTGTTCAGATTGATTGAAGAGCAGGGTTGCACCTCCGGCGGCGTCAACGTAAAGGCATCGCCGCCCTTCTCCTTCATGACCTGGTTCCGCTCCATGCTCGCCAAACTGCACGCGCTTCAGCAGCGTTCGCGGAAATGGCCGTACGCAGGCCGCATCACCTTTTCGCTGGCCCTCATCGCCATGCTGCTGCTGGTCACCCAGGGGCATCATCTGGACAATCCGGCCGACATCATCGGCTATGATACCCAGGGCGGCAGACTGGTGGCGGAACAGGGGGCTGCTCCGCCAGGGCCGGCCCTGCGCTTTGTCTCGGTGGCCCTGCCTTACCTGGATCAATGGATGCTCGTGGGCGGCATCGTCTTCATCACCATCCTCCTTCGCCAGTGGGGGCACGTCCACAAGCTGGTGATCCCCTCATGGGCGGCGGGCGCCTCGGTGGCCCTTTGGGCCGTTTGCAAGGACATGGCCATCCATCTGGGGGTGGCCCAGGTCACGGAGCTGGGCGAGCCCTTTGCCGAATTTGCCTACTGGGTGAAGCTGGTGCTGCTGACCCTCGCCATCCTGAGCCTTCCCGGCCTCCTGCACTACTATCAGCGCTGCGGCGCGCTGGACCGCTACACGTTGCGCACCTTTCTGGCCCCGCTGGTCTTCTGCTTCATCGCCTTCACCTCGCTCTGGCTGATCATGGACCTGCTGGATAACATGAAGGACTTCCAGGAGGCAGGAACACCGCTTGGCAGGGTGATGCTGTTCTACGCGGGCATGCTGCCCTTCATCTATGTCTCGGTGATGCCGGCCTCGCTGCTGCTGTCTGTTCTCTACACGCTGAGCAAGATGTCGCGCGCCAATGAAATCGTGGCCATGCTTGGCATCGGCCGCAGCGTCATCCAGGTGCTCGCCCCGGTGCTGGCCGCCGCCCTGGTCATCTCCCTCACCAGCATGGCCGCCAACTACCACTGGGCTCCGCGTGCCGAGGGCAACAAGAAGGCGGTGATTCGCGGCTTCGACGCCCGCCAGAAGGACTCGATCCGCGAGGAGGCGCTGCTCTACAAGGACGCCGTCACCCGGCGGCTCTGGCATGTCGCCTACTTTCCGTTCTCCCTGCAAAGCGGCCGCCTGCGTGGACTGATGATCCGTGAACAGGATGCCAGGGGCGAGATCACCCGCGTCATCCACGCCGATTCGGCCACCTGGTGGCCCGGCGGACGCTGGAGCTTCTACGACGGCAAGGAGGTGGATTATGTGAACGGCCGCCCGGCGGTCATCCGTGACTTCCCCAAGGACGCCCGGGGGCACTCGCAGCTCGACATCACCACCTTTGAGGAAACTCCCTGGAGCATGATCAGCGACGCCCTGAAGCCGGAGCATCTGGGCGTGCCGGAGATCATCTCCTATCTCAAGGCCCATCCCCGTGATCCGAAGGAGAAGCTCGCTCCCTTCCGCGCCCACTACCATCACCGCTTTGCGCTCGCCTGGCAGAGCTTTGCCCTGGCCCTGGTCGCGGCGCCGCTCGGCATCGCCTACTCCCGTCGGGGGGCGGTCGGCGGCATCGCGGGTTCCATCTTCATTTTCTTCGCCCTGCTGTTCCTGAACAACCTCTGCCTCAACCTCGCCAAGGGCTCCCATGTCGCCGCCTGGCTCAGCTCCTGGATTCCGCATCTTTTGTTCGGCACCCTGGGCCTGGTCCTCCTGCACTACCGCTCTCAAAACAAGGACCTGCCGCGTATCTCCCTGGCCAGGCTGCTCGGCTCCACCAAGGCCAGGGTCGCCCGCCCGCGCAACCGCCAGGCCGCCTGACTTTTTTCCGACGCACCCGTCCAACCATGATTCAAAACTGGTCCATCCGCTCACGAGCCACCCATTGCGCACTGTCCGAACGCCCTTTTGAAGAGGGGGAGGTCTTTCACACGGCCATCTACTTCGACCCGGAAGCCAACGGTTATGTGCGCCGAGACGTGGCGATTGATGTCTGGCCCCAGGAGATCGCCGAGCGCAGGCCCATCGCCTACTGGCGCACCACCTACACGCCCCATGTGGTCGAGGCGAGGCCTGAGGTGACCAGCAAGGAAAGCGCCATGGCCCTGCTTCAGCGCTTCATCGAGGAGGATGATCCGATGACGGAAAACGCCCGTTACATCCTGGCCCTCATGCTGGAGCGGAAACGCATCCTCAGCCCCACCGCCACCAAGGAGGTGGACGGCAACAAGATGCTCTTTTACGAAAACAAGAAGACCGGGGAGGTCTTCATCGTCCGCGACCCCGAGCTTCGCCTCGACGAACTCGCCACCTTGCAGGATGAGGTGGCCATGCTCCTTGGCTTCGGCGGGCCTGCGGCGGAGGCAGCCAAGGCCGCAGGCATGAAGTTCACTGCGGATGGCAAGCTGGTGAAAGAGGGGGAGGCTGCTACGACAGGCGAAACGACTCCCGATGAAGCCGCAGCTGCGCCGGAATCGACGGAAACCCCGTCCGAGGAAGTTGCATCGGAACAAAGCGGCGAAACTGCGGAGGCCGAATCTGGCGAAGCACCCGAACCTGCTGAGGAATCAGGAACTGAAGAAGCCGTTGAGTTCGCTGAAGAAGAGGCCGCCGAAGAACCGCCGCCTGAAGCGGACGCTTCTGACGTGGTGAATGTTGAAGTGGAGTTCGAGGTGGAAATTCAGGATTCTGCCGAATCGGCCGAGCCCAGAGTCGAACCCACGCAAGAAACCGCAGAGGCTTCCGAAGACGGACATGCTGACTGATTATCACACGCACACACCGCTTTGCCTGCACGCCGAGGGTGACCCGGTGGAGTATGCCCGCCATGCTCAAAAGATCGGCCTGGCGGAAATCGGCCTCTCGGACCACAATCCGATGCCGGAGTATTACGACAACTGGCGCATGGCCTTGTCGGACCTGCCCCGCTACTTTGAGCTGGTGAACGAGGCCCGCGAGGCGCTGCCGGACTTTCCCATCCGACTGGCCCTGGAATGCGATCATCTGGAGGGCCGCGAATCCTGGATCGATCAAACGGCCGCAATGGCCGATTGGGACTATCTCATCGGCAGTGTTCACTACATCCATGATGGCATCGCCGTGGATGATCCCAAGCATGTGTCACGCTGGAGTTCGGCTGCGGACATCGAGCACATGTGGGGCATGTATTGGAAATTGTACGAGCAGATGATCCGCACCAGGCAGTTCGACTTTCATGCTCATCCCGACCTGGCGAAGCGTTTCGGCCTGCGGCCTGCCGGTGATCTCCGTCGTTATTATGAGCCGGTGATCCAGGCGCTGGTGGACACGGACGGCATCCTGGAAGTCAGCACCGCCGGCCTCCGCAAGGATGTGCGTGAGATCTACCCGGCTCGTGAGATGCTCGAGATGGCGTTTTCAGCCCAGGTGCCGGTTGTCATCAACTCCGACGCCCATGTTCCCACGGATGTCGGGGTCGATTTTGACAAGGCTTTGGAGCTGGTCCGAAGCGTGGGGTACACCATCACGGTCCGTTTTGAAAAAAGGCGGCGCAGGATCGTGCCGCTGCCCTGAGGATGCCGGTGGCTTGGAGCCGCCTCGGGGCTCTGGCCAAGGCGCGCTGTTTAAGTCAGCACCTTCAGTTGTCCGCGGGCTTTGAGGCCCTGCCTTTTTTCCCGCCCTTGCCTTTGCCCTTGCCGGGCTTCTTGTTGCCGCCGTCCTCGCTTCCGTTGCCACCTTTGCCGCCGGAGGTGGCTTTTGCCTCCAGCTTCGGAAACACGGCGCCCAGGCGCGCCTTGACTTCGCTTGTTCCGAAATCCCCGGCAAGGTTGGTCCACTCGTTGGGGTCCTTGTCGTGGTCGTAGAGCTCCTCGCTGCCGTCTGCATAACGAATGTAGCGCCACCGGGATTCACGCGCGGAGTGGTTGCCCTTGCCATGAGTACAGACGGCGACCTCGTTCCACGGCGCCTTGGGATCCTTCAGCAGGGGCAGCAGGCTGGCCCCCTGGACGTGTTCGGGCAGGGGCAGGCCGGTGAGCTGGCAGAGCGTGGGATAGAGGTTCGTGTAGTCCACGGGCGCCGTGCAGACGCTTCCCGGCCGGGTGACGCCAGGCGCCACGACGGCAAAGCTGGTTCGCGTGGTCTCCTCCCAGAGGGCGAACTTGCGCCAGTGCTGCTTCTCGCCAAGGGCCCAGCCGTGGTCGGTCCACCAGATGATGATGGTGTTGTCCTTGCGCGGGCTGGCGTCGAGACCGTCGAGCAGGCGGCCGACCTGGTCGTCGAGAAAGGAGATGGTGGCAAGGTAGGCTTGGACGGCCTTGTGCCATTGGCTGCCCTGCAGGACCTTGGCGTGATCACCCTCCGGCCTGGCCATCTTCACGCCGGCGGGAGGAATGTCCGCCAGGTCATCCTCCTTCACGAGAGGGAGCTGGATGCTGTCGAGCGGGAAACGGTCGAAGTATTCCTTCGGCACGTACCAGGGCAGGTGGGGTTTGACATAACCGACGCCGAGGAAGAGCGGCTTGTCGGCCGGGGCGGTCTTGAGGTGGTTGACGGCCCAGTCGGTGAGCTTGTAATCGCCCATGTCCGAAGGTTTGGCATCCACCGGACCCCAGTCGAAGTGGCCGTTTTTCAGGCCGTTCATGTTGGCGTCGTGTTCGTTGATGCTGGGGAAGAGCCCGGCCCACTCCGTCCAGGTGTCGGTGCGGCCCTCGCTGCCATAGCCGTGGTAGATTTTGCCTCCGCCCCGGGTGTTGTAGCCCTGGGCCAGGAAATGGCGGTTGATCGTCTGCACGTCCTTCAGGACACCCTGGGCGGGGTCGCCATTCGTGTAAATGCCGGTGGTCCAGGGGCGCAGGCCGCTCATGAGTGCCGCACGCGAGGGATTGCAGGCGGGGGCGGCGCAGTGGGAGTTGGTGAAGGCCATGCCACGCGCCACAAGGCGGTCGATGTTGGGCGTCCTGGCCTGCGGATGCCCGCCGAGGTAGGTGGTCCAGTCGTTCAGGTCATCGACCGCAATGAAGAGCACATCGGGTTTGTCAGCCGCCTGGAGCGGCAGGGCCAGCAGGGCCAGCAGGGCGGGGAGAAGGCGTGCGGATTTCATCATGGCGGGCGCTGAAAACGAAGCACAGGCGCGTCTCTTGCGACGGCTTGCCCTACCTGGCCGGCTGAAGGGGCTTCACCTGCTCATTCACGCGTCCGGGCTCACGGGTGCCCTTGCCCTTCGGCATCTTCAGGAGGCTGTCGCCAAGTTCGGCGCGGATGGCTCCGGCATAGCCTTGAAGCCTGGCGACTTCCTCCGGAAACTGGGTGGCGATGTTTTTGGACTCACTGATGTCGGAATAGAGGTCGTACAGCTCGGGAGCGTCGATGCTCTGCTGCTTGTAAAGCACGGGAATGCCGTTCGCGGCCTTGTCGGTGACGCCTTGCATGCTGCGGTACTTGTGGGGGAGCTGGAGCTTCCAGCGACCGTCCCCGCTCGTGACGGCCTGCAGCTGGTTCTGCTCATAATAAAAGGCGTAGTACTCATGCGGGTTGCGGGCGTCCGGGACACCGCTGACAATGGGCCAGCAGTTGAGGCCGTCGATCGGGTGTTGCGGAAGGCTTGCGCCGATGACGTGGGCGACCGTGGGCAGAATGTCGATGGTCATCATCATGGTGTCGGTGGTGGTTCCGGCCGGGATCCTGCCTGGCCATTTCATCAGGCCGCTCACGCGCGTGCCGCCCTCCCAGCAGGTGCCCTTGCCCTCGCGCAGCGGACCGGCGCTGCCTGCGTGGTCGCCGTAGCTGAGCCAGGGACCGTTGTCGGAGGTGAAGATAACCCAGGTGTTTTCCTCCAGTCCGTTCTTCCTGAGGGTTTCGAGAATCTGGCCGACGGACCAGTCCACCTCCAGCATGACATCGGCGAACAGGCCCTTGCCGGATTTGCCCTTGAACTTGTCGCTCACAAAGAGCGGCACATGGACCATGCTGTGCGCCAGGTAGAGAAAGAAGGGACGGTCCTTGTTCTTCTCGATGAAACGCACGCCGCGCTCCGTGTAATCGGTGGTCAGATGCGTCTGGTCCTCCGGCGTGATCTCCTCGTCCACGACACGGTCGTTCTCCACCATCGGCAGTTTTGGATAGGCGCCCTTCCTGGCCTGGGGATGGAAGGGCCACATGTCGTTCGAGTAGGGGATGCCGTAGTACTCGTCGAAGCCATGCCGGGTTGGAAGGAAGGACGGATGCGAGCCCAGGTGCCATTTGCCGACGGCGGCGGTGGCGTAGCCTTTCTGCTTCACCAGTTCGGCAAGGGTCATCTCATCGGCATGAATGCCATGTGTGGCCGACGGCCCGAGTGCGCCGTGCATGCCCAGGCGGTTCGGGTAGCAGCCGGTGAGCAGGGCGGTGCGGGAGGCCGAGCAGACGGGCTGGGCGACGTGGAAGCTGGTGAACTTGCGCCCCTCCTTCGCGAGACGGTCGATGTTGGGAGTTTCGTAGCCCTGGGCGCCAAAGCAGCTGACGTCGGCATAGCCCATGTCATCCATGAAGATGACGACAAGGTTGGGGGTCGACGGCGCGGCAACGGCGCCGAGGGTGATGGCAAGGCTGGCGAGCAGGGGGCGGATGCAGGACATGGTGATTGTCAGCAAACGCGCCCCGGCCCTGCTTTTGTCAGCCTTCTGAGTTCTCAGGCCGCCAGTTCGCGCAGCAGCGCCTGGTTCAGCCGGATGCCGGCCTCGAGGTTGGCGACGGGGAAATTTTCGTTAGGTGCATGCGCCTGGCAGTCCGGCAGCGCGAGGCCGAGGAGCAGTGTGTCGGCCTTCAGCACGTCCTTGAAGGCCTGGACGATGGGGATGCTGCCGCCTTCGCGGATGAGTGCAACACCGCCGCCGAAGGTTTCCTGCAGGGCGCGCTGCGCGGCCTGTCCGAGCGGTGAGTGCGGATCCATCAGGTAGGCCATGCCGGTGTGGCCGCGCTTGATCTCCAGTCTGACCGAAGACGGCGCCTTGGCGCGCAGATGGGCCTCGGCAAGGTCGAGAATGCGTTCAGGATCCTGGTCGGGGACGAGCCGGAAGCTGAGCTTGAAGAAGGCTTCGCGGGCGATCACGGTTTTCGAGCCTTCACCCTGGTAACCGCCGCCGATGCCGTTGACCTCGGCGGTCGGACGCGCCCAGCGGCGCTCACGCTCGGTATAACCAGGTTCGCCGAAAAGGGCGGGGGAGCCCGTGAGGGAGAGCGTCTCGGCATCCCCGTCACCCAGTGAGCTCCAGGCGCTGCGCTCCCAGTCCTGCAGGTCGCGCACGCCGTCGTAGAAGCCTGGGATGAGCACGCGGCCCTGGTCATCGTGAAGGCTCGCGACCAGCCTTGCCGCCATGGTCACCGGGTTGGCAATCGCGCCACCGAAGATGCCGGAGTGAAGGTCGATGGACGGACCATGAACCTTCACCTCCATGCAGGCGATGCCGCGCAGGCCGTAGGTGAAGGTGCCGACGCCCTCGCCGACCATGCCGGTGTCCGAGATGGCCACGACATCGCAGGTAAGCTCCTCGCGGTGGGCTTCCAGGAAGGGCTTGAGGTTCGGGCTGCCAATCTCCTCCTCGCCTTCAAACAAGATGGTCAGGTTCACCGGCAGGTCGCCTTCCCGGGCCAGGGTTTCGGCAATGCCGGACACATGGGCGATGAGCTGGCCCTTGTTGTCGGTGGCGCCGCGGCAGAAGATGCGTCCGTCTCGGAGAGTCGGTTCAAAGGCGGGGCTTTTCCACTCGTTCAACGGCTCGGCGGGCTGAACGTCATAGTGGCCGTAAAGCAGGACCGTGCGGCGGCCTGGAAGATGCTGGTTTTTCGCGACCAGGATGGGATGACCCGGCGTCTCATGCAAGGCGGCGGCAAGCCCCATGCCGGAGAGCTTGTTCATCAGCCACTCCGCACAGGCCCGCACGTCGGGCCGGTGCTTGGAATCCGTGGAGACGCTGGGAAAACGCAGGCAGGTGAGGAGGTCTTCGAGGGCAGACATGGGTGAGACCGGGATGTTCGCGAGAGCCTGCGCGAGCGCAAGCGCAAGCGATCAAACCAGCCTGGCGAAACCCTGCTGGGCGGCCTGGACAGCCTCCAGGGGCGTGGCGGCCACGATGGCCAGGGATTCATCCAGGGCGGACAGCATGGCGGCGACCTTTTCCTCGTCGTGCGCCCAGGTCACATAAAGCTGGCTGGACATGAGGAAGCCGCGTTCAAGCATGAGGCGGATCATCAGCGGCTTGGCCGCCGGGTTGCCGAACAACAAGGAGGGAGCGCAGGGCATGCCGCCCGACTTGAGGCCTAACGAAGGATGCCGTGCCGCCACCTCGCGCAGGCCGGCCTGGAGGCGTTCACCCAGCGTCCAGACATGCCTTTGCACGCCTTCACGCCGCATCTTGCCGATGCAGGCCAGGGAGGCGGCCGTGCCGACGCCGTCGGTCCAGTAGCTGCTGGAGATGAAGCTGGAATTGGCCGCGTCCATGACCTCGTTTCGGCCGATGACGGCTCCGGCGGGATAGCCGTTGCTCATTGCCTTGGCATAGACGGCGATGTCGGGCTCGATGCCCAGCACCGGGGCCGCGCCTGGAAAGCCGAAGCGCCAGCCGCTCGTCACCTCATCCAGCACGAATACCGCGCCGGCGGCATGGCAGGAGCGGATGACCTCGTGCAGGAAGTTGTCGCGGGGCAACTCGCTGCGCATCGGCTCCATCACGACGGCGGCGAGCCTGCCGTCGAGCTTCTGAAGAGCTGCGCGGAAGGAATCCGGGTCGTTGTAACGGAAGGGCACCGCCGTGCCGGCGAGCTCGCGGGGGACGCCCAGGGGTTGAAGACCAGGCAGCAGGTGTCCGTCGAGCGCGGCGTCATCGCCCAGGTTGGCCGCAAGATACCAGTCGTTCCAGCCATGGTAGCCGCAGAAGGCGACGCCGCTTCTGCCGGTGGCGGCCCTGGCGATGCGCACCGCCAGGCCGAGCGCCTCGCCGCCACCGCGGGCGTAACGAACTTTGCCAGCCCATGGGTGCAGGTCGAGCAGCAGGTCGGCCAGGGCGACCTCGTCCGGCGAGGCCAGGGTGGCGTAGCTGCCGAGGTTGACGCGGCGTTTCACGGCGGCGTTCACCTCATCGTCGGCATGCCCCAGAAGGATGGCGCCGACACCTCCGGTGAAGTCCGTGTAACGTCTGCCGTCGAGATCCCAGATCCAGGCGCCCTTGGCCCGGGAGAAGTAGGAGGGCCATGTGTGGGGATCAAACAGGTGGGCTCGTTTGGAAAGCAGGCCGGTGCCGCAGGAGATCTTGGTCTTGGCCTCCTCCCAGAGTCCGGGGCCGGAAAGCGGGGCTCGGTCGTCCTCCCGGTCTGCGGCGGTTGGGCGCGCCGCACCAACCAGGCGCAGGGCGTTTTCACGGAAGATGTCCTCAAGATCCCCCTGGGTCATGCCGGTGTCCTCGCAGGCTTCACGCAGGCAGAGGAGGGATTCGATGCCAACTGTCGTGTACTGGCCGAAGATGGTCAGCTTGTCCGTGCCTAGGTCAGGATGGATCCAGGTGAAGCCGTCGCCCTGGGTGATGCAGGAGCCACGCAGCTCGCTCACCATGTAGTCACTGCCCCAGAGCACACGGCGAGGTCCAAGGATCTCGATCGCGGCGCGGAAGGCGCCGGCCTGGGTCACCGCCGAGGTGTCCACAACGGCGTTGTCGAGATCGACGAGGTGATGCAGGCCTTCGCGGGCATGGCGGTAGTTGAAGGAACGCGCCACATGGGCCAGCACCAGCTGGCAGCGCGGGTAACGGCGGCAGAGCCGGCGCAAGGCCTCGATGTTGCGCGGGTCGGTGATGCCGTCGGCCAGCATGATGTGCAGCATCATGATGCCGTTGTGGTCATGACAGGCCTCCCACATCCACTCCGGCGCGAAGGATTCAACCGGCGCCTCGCGTGTGTCCGGCACGTCGGCATAGAGCCGGTAGGGCTTGATGCCCACGAACACGCCTGTGCCGAGCAGCCTGCGCACCTCGGCCGGGTCATCCGAGGGGGCCGCAAGCACGAGGGCGCGGGAGCTTGTGCCGGTGTCGATCTGCGACTGAACCCAGTCATTTTCCCCGGCGCGGTCATTGCCGGCGCTGGGATAACCAAAAAAGAGACCCTCAACCTCGCGGCCAGGCATCCAGAGGCGCATGGCCTCCTGAAAGTCAGCCAGGCCGTAGCCACGGTTTTCGTCGAGGAACGACGGACGCCTGCCCTCGGCGAAGTGCCGGCTGTGAAAAAGGTGGGTGTGGGCGTCGAAGACCTTTGGGGGCACGAAGCCGTCCAGGGCGTGGTTGAGCAGCCTGCGGTCGGTGTCGGTCAGTTCGGTGACAAGCTTCAAGGACATGGGCGGAATGCTTCATGCCCCTGCGGAAGGACGCCAGAACTTGCTTCTGGTTCAACCGGCATACCAGGGACCGGGCACTCAGGCGCCGAACAGCTTGTAGAACAGGAAGCCAAGCAGACCTGTGGCAGGAATGGTGAGCACCCAGGCCCAGATGATGCGTTCGACGACGCTCCACTGGATGGCGTTCCAGCGCTTGGCGGCGCCGACCCCCATGATGCTGGTGGTGATGGCGTGGGTGGTGGAGACCGGCATGCCAAGCTTGGCCGCGACGAACAGGACGGTGGCGGCGGTGGTTTCGGCCGCGAATCCGTGCACGGGCTGCAGCTTCACCATCTTGTGGCCGAGAGTCTTGATGATGCGCCAGCCGCCTGCGGCGGTGCCCGCAGCCATGGTCAGGGCGCAGACCACCTTGATCCACACGGGAATGTGGTCGCTCTTCTCACCCAGGGACTCGATGCGCAGAAAGCCCAGCCAGCCGGGGATGTCGTTGAGGTCGCCGGCCTTGGTTCCGGCGAGCAGGGCGAGGGCGATGATGCCCATGGTTTTCTGGGCGTCATTCTGGCCATGGCTGAAGCCCATGAATCCGGCGCTGAATATCTGCAGCTTGCCGAAGGTGCGGCTGACGATCAGCGGGCGCATGGAATAACAAAGGGTTTGCAGAAGCCCCATGACCAGCAGGCCGATGACAAAACCGGCGACAGGCGAGCTGAACATGGGCAGCACGACCTTGTAGAGGATGCCGCCGCCCTCATACCACTGCTTGCCGACCTCGGGCGCCTTGGACCAGATGAGGGCGTCCCAGTTGCCGCCGGCGGTGGCAAGGGTCGAGCCGACGAGCCCCCCGACGAGGGCGTGGCTGGAGCTGGAGGGCATGCCGAACCACCAGGTGATCAGGTTCCACACGATGCCGCCGGACAGCGCGCAGATGATGGTGGTGGTGTTGACAAACTGGCTGTCCACCAGGCCGGAGGAGATGGTCTTGGCCACCGCCGTGCCAAAGAGGGCGCCGACGAGGTTGGTCACCGCGGCGAGCACGATGGCCTGGCGCGGGGTCAGCACCTTGGTCGAGACCACGGTGGCGATGGAGTTCGCGGTGTCGTGGAAGCCGTTGATGTACTCAAAGATCAACGCGACCAGGACGACGGTCAGGACAAGGGTCATGAGCGTGCTGGATCAGGAGTTTTTGAGGACGATGTGGGCGACGACGTTGCCGGCGTCACGGCAGCGGTCCACGACCTTCTCGATGAGGTCGTAGAGGTCCTTCAGGATCACCACGGTCACGGGATCCGTGGTGCCCGCATAAAGGTCGCGCAGGCATTCCAGGATCAGCTTGTCAGCGTCGCCCTCGACCTTCTGGAGCTGGTCGTTCAGCACCTTCACGCGTTCCAGGTGCAGTTTTTTCAGTTCGGAGATCATGGTGACCACGATGTCGGAGGCGGCGTCCATCAGCTTGATCTGACGGCTGAAGTCCACGCCTTTGATGCGGTCGCGGGCGATCATGATGCGCTCGGCGATCTTCTCCGCGGTCTTGGGGATTTTGTAGAGTGAGGTGGCCAGGGCCTCGATGTCCTCGCGCTCAAGTTCGGTGACGAAGGTCTTGCAAAGCGCCTCGTCGATCTGCTGGGTGACCTTCTTGTCCTCGCGGCGGGAGGCGGAGAAGGCGTCGAGGTTCTGGGCGGCGTCGGCGGGTGCGGAAAGCAGCTTGTGGAGGGCCTGGACGCTGACCCGGGCCTGGGTGGCGCTGGAGGCGAGCAGGTCAAAGAACACGTCTTTTTTGCCGAAGAGCTTCTGAAGGGAGATCATGGGAGCTGGGTTGAGAGGCCGAAGTCAGACGGCAGGGGGCGCGAGGTGTCAAGTGACGATCCTTGGGGCCTTTCAGCTTCAATTGTGACTCGAAACATCTCGACAGGCCTTTCCGTTATCAGTTTCTTCGTCATTCCTCCATGAAACTCCGTCTTTCCACCGCACTCATCATCCTCGCCGCCTCCCTGGCCCATGCTGAAAACTGGCCGAACTGGAGGGGGCCCGGCCAGGACGGCTCCAGCCCGGAAAAGAACCTGCCGGTCAAGTTCAGCCGCACGGAAGGTGTCAAGTGGTCGGTGGACGTGCCAGCAATCTCCGCCTCCGTCCCCGTCGTCTGGGGTGACAAGGTCTTCCTGACCGCGCCCATCATGGACAAGCAGCAGCTAGTCGGCCTGTGCTACGACGCGAAGACGGGCAAGGAGCTCTGGCGCAAGGTGGTCTCCGAGGGCGGCCTTCAGTGGGACAACAAGAGCAACCTCGCCAGCCCCTCGCCCGTGACCGACGGCGAGCGTGTCGTGTTCCTCTTCGCCGACGCCGTGGCGGCCAGCTTCGACCTCGGCGGCAACCTGCAGTGGCGGCGCGACTTCAAGGAGACTCACGGCGCCTTCGCCACCCAGTGGACCTATGGCAGCAGCCCCGTGCTGGACAGCGGCAGGCTCTACATCCAGGTGCTTCAGCGTAACGAAACCTTTGTCTTTCAGGGCTTCGACAAAGGCACCCCAGGCAAGGACATGAGCAGCTACATTCTCGCTCTCGACCCCGCCACCGGCAAGGATCTGTGGAAGCACGTCCGCCCGACGCATTCCCAGGTGGAGTCGCTGGAATCCTTCTCCACGCCCGTCTTCTGCGACCACGCCGGCAGGCGCGTCATGCTGATCTCCGGCGGCGACACCCTCACCCTGCATGATGCCGCGACCGGGGCCGAACACGCGCGTCTGGTGACCTGGAACCCTCTCGGTGAGGGGTATAACAAGTTTTTCCGTCTCGTGCCCTCACCGGTGGTTGGCGACGGCGTCGCGCTGGTCTGCGCGCCGAAGAACTCCCCTGTCTTTGCGATGTCCCTGGATGCCATGGGCAAGGATGTGAAGCCGCTCTGGACCAGTGATCCCAAGGAGGTCACCACCGATGTCTCCACACCGGCCTTTTACCAGGGCAGCTTCTACGTGCTCGACAGCAACCGCCGCACCGTGAGCCGGGTGGAGCCCAAGACCGGCAAGGTGATCTGGACCGGTGAGACCGGCAGCAAGGCCAAGTTTGAGAGCAGTCCGACGGTGGCCGACGGCAAGATCTACATGACCAACTTCTGGGGCGACGTCTATGTCGTGAAGGCAGGCGGCGACAGCTTCGAGCTTCTGGCGACGAACCCGATGGGCAACGGCAGCAAGCCGAACGGAGACGCCGCGAGCTGCCGCAGCAGCATCGCCGTGGCAGGCGGCTGCCTTTTCATCCGCACCCAGGACAAGCTGTTCTGCATCGGACAGTGACTGGATCCGGCTCCTTCTGCTAAAAAGCCGCCCGGCACTTTGCTTCCCGGGCGGCTGTTTTGTGGAGACTTTGCCGATGGCTTACTTCCTGAGCACGCGCACCTTGTGCGACTCGCTGTCGCCGATGTAAATGCCGCCGTCAGCATCGACGTAAACACCGTGCGGGCGGGCCATCTCGCACTTCAGGGGGTCGCCGTCGCCGCCGTTGCCCTTCTGACCGTTGCCGGCGATGAGGTGGATTCTGCCGGTCGCGGCCTCGACCATGCGGATGGTGTGGCTCTCACAGTCGGCAAGCCAGGCGTTGCCTTCGCCGTCGATGGCGATGCCCTTGGGGCCGCTCAGCGTCGCCTCCCGGGCCGGGCCGCCGTTGCCTGTGAGGCCTTTTTTGCCGGTGCCGGCGATGTGATGGATTTTGCCGGCGGCGAGATCGAACTTGAAGACCTGGTTGCCTTCACGGGTGCAGAGCCAGAGGTTTCCGGCCTTGTCGAAATCCAGGGAGCGGGGGCCGTTCAGCGGCGTTCCGGCAATGGTGGAGCCGTCGGGAGTGGGGCCTGGCCTGCCGACTCCGGCGAAGGTGCTGATGATGCCCGACTTCATGTCAATCCGGCGGATGACATGGTTGCCGATGTCGCAGACATAAAGCGAGCCGTCCGGGCCGAACTGGATGCTGTGCGGCTGCTTGAGCTGCGAGTCCCGGGCGGGCCCGCCGTCACCGGCGTAACCAGGTTTGCCGGTGCCGGCAAGGGTCGTGATGATGCCTGACTTCATGTCGATTTTGCGGACGGCGTGATTGGTCATGTCCACGACGTAAAGGTCGCCCGCCGAGTCAAACCGAAGTTCGTGGGGCAGGTTGAAGGTCGCCTGCAGGGCGGGGCCGCCATCGCCTCCATAGCCCTTCTGGCCCGTGCCCGCGACGGTGTGGATGATGCCGTCAGGAGTGACCTTGCGGATGCGCTGGCCGGTGTATTCGCAGAAATAGAGCGCCCCGTCGGGGCCGCGGGTCAATCCGAAGGGGTTGTCGATCTGCGCCTTGACGGCCGGGCCTCCGTCGCCTGTCCCGCCTTTTTCACCGGTGCCGGCGAACGTGGTGATCTTCCAGTCGGCGGCGGGGGCGGACAGGACGCAGGCGGCGAATGATGCGGCGGCGAGGATGCGGAGCATGGGGCGGGGTTGTGTTGTGGATTGACGGGTTATAAGCGAAGTCGCCGCCGCGGCTCTTTCGGACATCATTTCGAATCCGTGCCGGAGGGCTCGATGACCCGCCTGACGACCTCGACGCCGTCCTTGACGTTGTCCGGCGGGTGCATGAGCACGGTGTCGCCGGCCTTCAGCCCGCCGAGCACCTGGCTCTGCCGCCCGTCGCTGCGGCCGACCTGGACCGTTGTCTTGAGAGCCCTGCCACCGCTCATGAGGAATGCCAGCCAGTCGCCGCCTTCACGAAAAAGCGCTCCACCAGGCACCAGCAGGACATCCTTGTTCTGCCAGACGGCGATCCTGACCTCGACACGAAATCGGTCGCCCAGGGCCGAGGCGGCCTCGGTCCGGTCCAGGTCACAAAGCACGATGACACGCTGCTCTTCAACGCCGAGGGCCGATACCTTGGTGAACGCTGCGGGTTCGATCCTGCGGACCCTGGCCCTGAGGGTTTCGTCGCCGCCCCACTGCTCGACCTGCACCTCGGCCCCCGGGCGGATGCCAACGGCGTCACGGGAGAGGATTTCGGCCTCGATCTCCAGGTCGGCCGGGTCGCCGATCTCGACGAGCGGCGTGCCGGCCGTCACCATCATGGCGCTTTCCTGCATCACCTTGAGCACGCGGCCGTTGACCGGGGACCGCACGTCAACGGCGACAGCCCCCTCTGCCGGACTGGTGAGGGAGAGGAGGGAGGCCCTGGCCTGGGCCAGTTCGTATTCGGCCACCTTGAGGGCGAACTCGTTTGCCCGCACTTCTTGTTCGCGCATCCGGGCCTCCCTTTCGATGTTGTCCCGGTCGTTGACGGAGATGCTGCCGGCCTCGCTGGTCTTGCTCACACGGTCCCAGTTGGCCCTGGCAAAACGTGCGTTTGTCCGGGCCATCTCCAGGCTTTCCTGGGCACGCAGCCTTCCGGCCTCCGCCGCCTGGATGCGGGCCTCCGCCTGAGCCTGGGCGCGGGCGTCTAGCAGGGGTGAGAGCGCGGGTTCGATCACTGTCAGGATGGTTTCACCCGCCTTGACCTCATCGCCCGCCTTCAGGCTGACGCGGCGCATGTTGCCCATCACGGGCGCGGCGACGATGTATCGGTTGCGGATCCGGGTTCTTCCTTCCTCCACGACATGGACGGTGAGGGGACCACGGACGATCTCCGCTGTCTCCACGGGGATGGGCTTGGGCTGCATGCCGGTGATGACCAGGGCAAGAATGCCCAGGCCCAGGCTCCAGAGCAACAGCTTGCGCAGCAGGCCGCGTGACGCGTTTTTCTTCTTCGCCTCCCAGGGCGGGGTCGCTGTGCTTTCCATGAGGTCCTTCCGCTAAGCCAGAGACAGGCGTTTCTCAACTGCGGGAATGCCTGCAGGTCCGGGGTGCAGGACGTCATGCAGTGGCGGAGGGCCCGTGCAAAGCTCTTGAGAACATGCTTCCTTGCGGCGCGTTTCCTGCGTATTCTCGCCAAGTCATCATGCGTGCCACTCTGTTCCTTCTTCCCGTGCTGGCGGCTGCTTTTCCAGCAGAGGGAAAATCTCCTGAACCCTCCGCCAGGTCCGCCGTTTCCAGGCAGGCGGCCAAGAGCGTTGAAAAAATCGCCCTTGAGGTGAAACCATCAGTCGTGAAGGTGCTGCAGGCGGGCCGGGAGGGGCTGGACGGACTGGGCACGGGCTTCGTGGTTGCGGAGGACGGGCTGATCGCCACCAACCTTCATGTCATTGGCGAGGCGCGAAGGCTGGAGGTGGAGATGAGCGACGGCACGAAGCATGAAGTCACGGAGATCAACGCCACCGACTCCCACTGGGACCTGGCCCTGCTGCGGGTGAACGCCAAAGGCCTGAAGCCTCTGGTGCTTGCCGACAGCGACAAGATTCAGCAGGGGCAGCCTGTTTCCGCCATGGGCAATCCTGAGGGCCTCGCCTTCAGCATCGTGGACGGCGTCGTCTCGGCCTTTCCTGATGTCGTCAACGAGATCCCGATGATCCGGCTTGCCATGCCCATTGAACGTGGCAACAGCGGCGGCCCGCTGCTTGACCGCCAGGGGCAAGTCCTGGGCCTGCTCACCATGAAGTCAGCCGTCACTGACAACCTCGGCTTCGCCATGCCTGTGAACGAGCTCAAGCGCCTCATGCAGACACCCAATCCCGTGCCCATGTCTCGCTGGCTCACCATCGGAGTGCTCAATCCGCGCCTCTGGCAGCCCGCGCTGGAAGGCCGCTGGACGCAGCGCTCCGGAGTCGTCAGGTCCGAGGGGGCCGGCGGCGGCTTCGGCGGCCGCACCCTTTGTCTGTCGAAGGCGCCCGTTCCGGAACCGGCCTTTGAGGCGGCGGTGAGCGTCAGGCTGGAGGCTGAAAGCGGCGCCGCCGGGCTGCTGTTCTGCGCCCAGGACGAAAATCATCATTATGGATTCTATCCGTCCAATGGCAGGCTGCGCCTGACCCGCTTTGAAGGACCGGATGTCTATTCCTGGACGGTGCTCAGCGAATTCGATTCCGAGGCCTACCGCCCGGGAACCTGGAATCATCTGAGGGTGCGGGTGGAGGGAGACAGGATCACCGCCTGGGTGAATGCAAAGCAGGTGCTGGTTCATGAGGACACGGGCCTGCGCGGCGGTCAGGCGGGCCTCTGCCGCTTCCGCAGTCCTGCGGCCGAGTTTCGCGGCTTTCGCCTTGGCGCCGACCTTCAGGAAAAGCCGCTGGCGCCAAAGCTGGCGGCGGCGATCCACTCCACCCTGGACGGCTTTGCGACGGAGAAGGTGAGCCGGGAAGAGTCGCTCGACAGGCTGCTCGACGACCCTGCCGCCTCTCGCAGGCTTCTGCTCGAACGCCGCCGGGAGCTGGAAAGGCAGGGGGCTGCGCTCAAGGATCTGGAGCGTGACCTGCACCGGCGCGCCGTCACGCGCGAGCTCATCGCCGAGCTCGCGCGGCCGGACGACAAGGCAGATCTTATGCGTGCCACGCTTTTGGTTGCCCGGCATGACAACCCCGAGGTGGACGTGCCGCATTACCTGCAGCAGTTCCAGCGCATGGTGGACGAGATGAAGGCGGACCCAGAGCTGAAAAAAGGCACGGAGGCGGCGGTCAGACGGATCAGCCGCCACCTTTTTGAAGAGTCCGGCTTCCATGGCAGCCGGCATGACTATGCAAACAAGTCCAACAGCTACATGAGCGCCCTGCTTGACGACCGTGAAGGACTGCCCATCACGCTGTCTGTGCTTTTTGTTGAACTGGCCCACCGTCTGGGCGTTTCCGACGTTTTCGGCGTGCCTCTGCCCGGTCGGTTCATGGTTGGGTGGAAGGAAGGGCCGGAGGGGGAGCTTCAGCTCATCGATGTCTTCAACCAGGGCAGGCAGCTGACCATCACGGAGGCGGCCCTGGATCTTTCCGAAGCAGGCCACATCACCGAGGAGCAGCTTCAGCCTGCCAAAAAGCGTGACATCATCCTGCGCATGCTGCGCAACCTGCTCGGGATCACGCTGGATGAAAAGGATGCGTCCGACACCTCCCTGGCCTATCTTGATCTCACCGTCGCGATCGATCCGGACGCCAGCGTCGAACGCCTGACCCGTGCGCAGATCCACCAGCGGCAGGGTGACAAGGCGTCCGCCCGTGAGGATGTCCAGTGGCTGATCGACCACTTTCCCGAGTCCGGCCCCGAAGAGTTCCGCGGCCGCCTGGATGAGTGGCTGCAGAGCCTGAGGGAATGAGAAGTGTCAGGCCATCATGGCCGGTTGTTCAGAATTCGTGCCGCAGCCGCCGCAATTGCCGGATCAGCGTCTTCGGACAGCTTCCTTAATGCATCCTCGACAAAGTTGTCGTGGTAGTTCGACAACGCATTGACTGCCGCGAGCCGTGTCAGGGGGCGTGTTGCAGCAGACTTGCCGACTGCTTGGTCGATGAGTGTTTCCTGCAGTCCAGGCTGATTGAATCTTGCGAAGGTTTCGGCGAGCATCGCAGCATCTGCTTCAACGGCCTGGTCGAGCCTTCTGGCAAAGGCATCCACGGCAACGGGCGTTCCTTGCTGCCGCAACGCCCGCAAAGCCGCACGTGCAAGGACGTCCCTGACTGACACCTCCGGGGGGGCCATGGAGGCGAGCGAAGCTTCCAGTCCAGGCCTCAACGTCCTGGCCACGATCATTGCCAGACGTTCGCCTTGTTCCAGCGTGACAGCTTGTTCATACCGGGATGCAATCTCTTGCAGCATCGCCGGGGTGGCCATCTGAGCGAGCTTCCACTGAGCTTCGTTAACTTCGTCCAGGTTTGACGATTGTTGTACCAGTTCCAGAAGCTGCTTCACTTCTGCTGCATGCAGGACAACATGTCCGCTGGGTTCCTGCGCTTCTGACGCAGGCATTGGAGGTCGGGCTTCATTCATGCCATGCGGCGGAGGGACGGCCGGTGGATTTGCCTGGTCCACCTTGATCAAGAAACATCCAAGACCCGCTGCGAGAAGGGCAGTGAGTAGAATGATCAGCTTTGGCCGGTCGAGCAGGTTCATTGATCCACTCTTATTCCGGTGCCGGAACTCCGATCCTTGAATTCGAGCACCATGCCACTGCCTGTGTCGATCCCGGTGGAAACGTCGATTTCCGCTGTGATTTTGGCCTCAAAAACATTCGGCACCGGCGACCATCCACCAATGCCATTATTCTTCCATGGAGCAGCGCCTCGCTCTCTATCAGGCAGGAACATGCCATCCATTTGTTCGAGGCTGAAATAGGGTGAAATGTTGTCGGTGAGACCACCGCCATGGTTCTGCTTCAAGAAATGAGTAAAAAGGAGAACGGGCGCGGTGTGAAGCGCCAGGTATTCGTTGTACCAGACATTGCCATAGACACCTAGTTGCATGACAAAAGCCGTGGTGCTTAGCAAAGGCAGAGGGATGGTGTCCGGGTAGTCATCATCATAAAGCACAAACGACTCGTGCGCCGTCCCCGCCTTGCCTTCGTGTCCGAATGCACCATAGGCGGCGACAAAGCTCCAAGATTTTCCAGCCACAGTGCTGAACTTGACCTGTGAATCATCGTACCCACCGTGGCCTGCCGTCGCCGGATCGAGGGCAATGAGTCGTTTCAGTTTTGAAGTCTTGCCCATTTCAAAGGCAACAAATGTCCCCCAGCTGTGTCCGACCACGCATGTCTTGGATCCGGGGATGGCGGCGCCCGCGAGAACTTCTGAAGCCCGATATCCAACGGCGGGAGTGAATGCGGCCTCGGACAAGGACAGCCCGCTGGCATCAGCCATTCGGCTCCAGTCCAGCAGCAGGACCTGCCCAACCGTTGAGCCTGGGGCTTGTGCAAGCGCACGTCCAAGCGGACGCATGTTGCCCTCCGTCTCGCCGGCCGCAGGTTGCAGCGTCGTATCGGCACGGCCATGCACGGAGATCCAGGTCTCATCCAGTCCTTTCCTGATGGGGCTGCCATCAGAAGTCGCAAGATGGCCTGAAAGAAGTGTCATTTTCAGCTTGATCACATAAGACGTCGTGACGGGCACGCCGTAAAACGACTCGTAGTAGGGCATGCCTCCCTTGGCGACCAGAAGGCCGTAATAGCGGGCGCCGGGTTGCAAAATGTTTTTATTGGCCGCCTTGGCACCCCCAAGCTTTGTGGCGCGCCCAAGGTTGAGATAAACCTGGTCGATGAAGTCCTGTTGATCGAGCTTGGTCAACTTGTAGTCGTGCAGGGAGCCTGTCGGAGGGAGCACGCTGGCATTTCCGGGGGCCTGCTTGATGTAGACATCAAATTGATTGAGCACCCCTTCCGCCTCGTAAGTCAGCGCAACCGGAAATGCCGCCGTTGCGCTGCCAGCACCTCCGTCTGGAGGGATGTCAAAGTAAAAATAGTGTTCGCTGTTCTCGTTTGAAGCGCTGTCGATGTAAAACTCAAGCTCACCGCCTCGCTTGAGCGGGTCGTCTCCGCTGAAGACCATCTCCTGGGCGCCCTGCTCAAGGATCATGTATGATTTTGAAATCACTGCGCTTGGCTTCTTGTCGGGCGAGTAGGCGCGTGCCCGGACCGTGGTGTTGACGCTGATGGTTAGCGGAGTGGTGTATAATGATGCGTTGTCAGGCGTGGGATCGGGCGCCTGCGGGTTGGTGGTGTAATAGATGTCCGCCTGCTGGTCAGGGGCCGGACAGGCAAGCGTTACCGCGGCCAGGGGGCCGACATGGGTGCCGTTGCCGGGCGTGAACAATGGGGCTGTCGTCTCCGTTTTGCCAAGCCTTGTCACGACATCAAGACTTAGATTGCTGAACGAGTGCCTTCCCTGGACCAGAAGAAACCAGTCGCCTGCAGAAGGATGAATTTTTGACAATGATTCCTGCGAGGTGGGTGAAGCATCGGCCTTGCGATCATAATCCGTGGGCGTCGGAATTCGTCCACTGGCCAGGAAAAGATCGCAATCACCGGCTCCTCCTCCCGAGCTGGTGATGGTTAGTAGTGTGGCGCCTGCGGGCAGGTTTAACTTAAAATAAAGGCTGGCACCAGAGAGACCGGTTCGCGAGTCGGCCGTCTTGAGCGCTGGAAGATTGAAATTGTAAAAGCGGCTGTTGGTGGCGCCAGCGATCCCGGGTTTGAAGGCACGGGCCTTCAGGGTGACATTTTTACCCCCGAGCAGAAGAGGTTGGGAGGGGGTGAACAAAGGAGATGTGGAATCAGGTTCCCTGCCGTCGAGGGTGTATCGCAGAGCAGCGGAGCTGTCAGCGTGAATGATGGTTGCCTGAACCGGCGCACCATAGGTGCCTGATGAGGGATTGATCATCGGTGGCTCAAGGGTGCCGGCCACTGGTGTGGCAATCTCCAAATTCACGCTGTTTGAAAACTTGCCGTCGGGATTTCGGACGCGCACCTGCAGCGTGACGGCGGTCGTGCCGGTCACGTGGCTTGCCAGAAGGAGACCTGAGTTCACAAAGACGGTCGGGGTGGCGACCTCCACAGAGCCGTTGGAAACATAGGCCACAGCCCCTTTGAAGAACCTAAGTCCAATGACTTGAAAGCTTTGGGGCTTGGAGGAACCTGTGAGGGGGCTCTGAGGCAGTGGTGAAACGACCGGAGCGAGATAATCCGGTGCAGTCTGGAAATATTGACGTGGCGAGAAGTCGCTCCAGACAGAGCCGAGGCGGGTCCGCATGTTCCATCGGTAACGCCTTCCTGGAGCCAGTATTCCGGCAGGCAGGTCGAGTTTGTCAGCTGGCCCTATGGCGTCATTGTCATAGACAAGAGCCCTTGTGTCAGCATCCGAAACATAAAGTCCATGTCCGGTGGCTCCTGCAGCCGGCTTCCATTTCATCTGAGGCGTCAGGGTGCTGACCAGCGTGCCAAACGGCGTGCTTTTGCCTGGAGACAGAAGCTGGGGAGGCGCAGGCAGGGCACTTGCGGCGGGAGTCATGAAATGCAGGCTTTTTGAACCAGCGGACCAGCCGGAGCTGCTGCGCGTCCTCAAGGTCCAGCGGTATGCCTTGCCGGCCTCCAGGACTGCGGGAGGCACCTCAAAACTTGCAACCGCCCCCAGGGATTCGTTTTGATAAATGCGTGTGCTGGAAACCAGGTCATCAATGTAAAGCGCGTAGCCTCTGGCGTTTTCAGCAGGCAGCCAAGTGAGGAGTGGCGTCAAGCTGGGACACACGGAACCGGGCGGAGCTGAGCGGCCCGGAGACTTGGGTGTGGCCTCAAGCGGCAGGGGAACGCTCTGGCTGACGGTGAAGGTTCTGGCTGCGGATAATGGGCTGGAGATTGCGCCCAACCTGGCTGAACAGCTCCATTCATAGGTTTGTCCAGGCGCAAGCTGTCCCTCAGGAACTTGCAGGCTTGTTTCCGTCGAGGGTATCCCAAACTGCTGAAAAGCCGTGGTTCCGGTCATTTTCTCGATGATTCGCAGGTCGTAGGCACCCGCGTTTTTGACAGCAGTCCAGCTGAGACTTGGCGTCAAAGAATTAATGACTGCGGATGGCGGTGACAGATTGCCTGGAGCCTTCGTCACGGGAACGGCGGGAGGAGGAACTTCCGCACTGTGCAGGGAGGAGCCGACCTTGGACTCGGCGTAGTAAAATTCTTCAGATGACAGGCAGACGAGACGCCGACCGTTGCCCGCCACCTTTTGTGCAAATGGCAGATAGCCCAAAGCCGTCGGGACGGGCAGGCTCTGCCTTGTCCAGGAAGCTCCGTCGGTTGACAGGCTGAGCCAGTGCTGGTGTCCGGAGCCAGAGCCGGAATAACTTATCTGAGCAAGGCTTGGGGATGCCCATTGGATGCCGTATCCGCCGGGAGAGGTTTTTTTCGTCCAGGCAATGCCATCCCCGGAGAACCAGGAGCCGCCCTTGCTGTCGGAGGCTACCAGCTGCGTCCCCGTGTTGACCACACCGTTCAAGCTCTTGATTCCGGAAATCAGGACCGAGGTCCATGTGAGACCGTTGTCTGAAGAACGAAAGATCCAACCCTTGTCGTAAAGCCCGGTCACATAGCTGCCGTCAGGGGATGGCTTGAACAAAACCTTGCTTCCTACTGCGACAACAACATTGCCAATAACACTGATCGCCTGAGGTTCAAAGTCATCGGGAAGAGACAGCTGCGTCCAGGATGCGAGGTTTGATGAACGGAAAAGCGTGCTGAAGCTGCGGTAGAAATCGCTGTTGTTTCTGGAAGCGATGGCAAAATACTCGGAGCCCTTGGAAACGAGATAATGAGGATATTCCATCCCCGTGTAGCTTAGTTGCTGCCAGGTTGTGCCGTCCGTGGAGGAAAAACTTCTTCCATCATTGCTGAAGGCCACGGCCATGGAACCTGTCCAGACCACGTTCATCAACTCGCCCTGATCCCCAGAGTGGCTTTCCGTCCAGGTTATGCCGTCAGCAGAAGTGCAGACCACGGTGCTGAAGTATTCCCTGGAAGGCCCCCCGTCGAAACCGCCGTCATCAGCGGTGGTCTTGAACGCGCCCACCGCGATGAACTTGGACCCGGTCCAGACCACATCATTCAAAACAACATCATCACTGGCGAAACGTGTTGTCCATGTCATGGACTGCGCTGAAAGCAGGCATGGCAGGCTTAGACACAGAAGCATGAGCGGCAGCGTTCGGACAGCCTGCAAGACCGTGTGCACTTTGAGGATGGAGTTCATAACTGGCGCGTTCGGGTTGCATGATTGTCAAGTTCAGGCTGTTCGAAGCCCTTCAGCAAAGGAGGCCTTAGGATGAAAGCCCCTTGTGCGAGCCGTCGCAGAAGGGGGGATTTTTGCTGTGCTTGCAGTTGCAGAGCCAGACCTTCTTTTTTTCGGTCAGGGTGAATTTTTTCGGGCCGAGGCCGGTGCCCTTGTGCGAGCCGTCACACATGGGTTGGTGACCGCTCAGGCCGCAGGCGCACCACCAATGGTCACCGGCTTCAAGTTCCAGGGCGCAGGGCTGTTTATCGTAAATTTTGGGAAGGGAATCCATGGCGGGAACGATGTTAGCCCGGCGGAGGGGATGAGGTCAAAGCAAAGTGTGGAAGGCTGAAAACCTTCAGTCAAAGCCTGCGAAACGGCCGCGGCATCGGATCCTGGATTGTGCGGCGGAGCGCCAGTGGCTCCGAATGACTGTCACCCCGTCAGGTTGAAAGCCCGGGTGTTGGCCCCAGTCCCGACCTTGGCGGGGCGATGAGGCATGGGATCCGGTTCTTCCCAGGATAATCACTGGAATGTTTACAAACTGGGCGCTTCCCGTTAATTTCGCGCCCCCCATGAAATTCCTCCCCCCCGTCCTCCTGGCAGCCGCTGCGTTCATGCAGCCGGTCGTCGCGCCCGCGCAGGTCATCGGCACTGATGACGCCGCCGATCAGTTTTTTCGTGGTTTTGTCCTGAAGAAGGATGCCGAGGTCATGGAGCAGGAGGGCAACTTTCAGGGGGCTCTGTCGATCTACCAGCAGATGAAGCAGATCTTCGACAACCTGGCCAAGGGCAACCCAGACTGGCAGCCGGGCATGCTTGGCAATCGTCGGGCGCTGACAGATCAGGCGATTGCCCGGGTGCAAGCCAGGCTCGCCCAGCCGGCACAGTCCGCCGCATCGACGCCCGCGACCGCCCAGCCCGCATCCACGACCACCCTGCCCGGGGTGTTCGGGCTGACGATGCCCGGGTCTGCGGCGCCAGTTCCCGCGCCAGGCCAGACGGCTCAGCCTGCAGCCGCCGCGAATCCCGCAGCCCCGACGGCAGCGGGTGTCATGCCCAGCCTGGCCGATGTCCTGAGCCAGTGGGAATCCGCCTATCGCCAGCGCATGACGGCTCTGGAAAGCCAGAACAGCATCATGCAGGGAGACCTGGTGAAGTGGCAGCAGTGGTATCAGTGGGCCTCGGGTGAAATCACCACCTCACGTGAAAAGCAGCAGAAGCTGGAGTCCGACATTCAGACCAAGAGCGAGGCCATTTCCGCGATGAAGATGGAGGTGGCGGCCGGGCGGGCGACACAGAAGCAGCTGGACGAACTGACCAAGGAGAAAATCGTCATCGAGGTTGAATACAAGAAGGCTGTGCAGAGGCAGTCCGCCGCCGAGACGGCCGCGAAGGAAGCCTCGCAGAAGCTGGCCGAGGCCGCGGAGCGCATCAACACCGTGGAGATGGAGCGCAACAAGATCCTGGCCGAGCGTGACGCGGCCATCAAGGAGCGCGATGCCAAGGCGGCGGAGCTTGCGGAAAAGAGCCGGAAGGCGGAGACGACCGTCAAGGAGCGCGACGCCCTGAGCGCCCAGGTGCTCGGCATGAAGACGGAACTTGAGGCGCTTCGAACCAAGGCGCTGCCCCCCAAGGCTGAGCAGATGAAGAAGCTTCTCGCCGAAAACGAACGGTTGAAGAAGGACCTGGACGTTGCGCAGCAGCAGATTGTCACCCTCAAGTCAGATTCCGTTCGCAAGGACCAGGAAATCGCCAGCCTGCGCACCCAGGTCACCTCCTTGCAGGGGGAGATCGCCACCCTGCGCCAGCAGAGCAGCGCCTACCAGACCCAGGTGGCCGACCTGACCCTGCAGCTGAAGCAGCTCCAGGAGGCGAAGCCTGGGGTCATGACGCCTGAGATGGCCAAGGAAAACACGATGCTTCGCGAGATCATCATGCGTCAGCTGCGCAGCCAGTACCGCCAGCAGCAGGCCAAGGACCTGGTGATTGCCGAGCTCAAGAAGATGGAGGGCGTTTCGAGCAAGCTGCTGGAGCAGGTGGAGGAACTGAAAAAGGGAAGGCTGAGCCTGACGCCCGAGGAGGAGAAGCTGTTCACCGATCCTTCCGTGCGCGAGCTACTGGGCTCCGGCGGCATTCAGGGCACCCTGATCGCCCGTGTCTCCAAGCCCGCCGAAAACACGATGAATCCGGTGACGGCCCTGCTGGAAAAGGCCAGTGAGGCCTTCTCCTCCCGCAAGTTCGGTGATGCTGCGGCCTTCTATGAAGATGCGCTGCGTGCCGAGCCCAGAAACACCACGGCCCTCGTCGGTCTGGGCTACGCCCGTGAACGCGAGCAGAAATACGCCGAGGCCGAAGCGGCCCTGAAGAAGTGCCTGGCCATTGAACCGAAGAACGAAACCGCCGCCTTCCACCTCGGCGTCACCTACTTCAAACAGGAATTCTGGACTGACGCCGTGTCCTCGTTTGAAAAATGCCTGACGATCAATCCGAAAAACGCCCGAGGTCGCCATTACCTCGGCATCATCGCCACCAAGCAGGGCGACATGGAGAGGGCCGAGCGTGAGTTCAAGACGGCGCTTGCCATCGATCCCGCTTATGGCGAGGCGCACTTCAACCTGGCCGTGCTTTATGCCACCTGGGATCCTCCCCAGTGGGGCAAGGCTCGGACGGAGTATGAGGAGGCGATCAAGAAGGGTGTCACGCCCGACGAAAATCTTGAAAAACTGCTGAAGGGCAGTGACGTCTCAGCTCGCTGAGACGTTTTTCCGGGCCGTGGCGACGCTTGTCCGTGATCTGGAGACCTGGTTTCAAAGCCAGGGGCGAGACTATCCATGGCGCCGCACCCGGGATCCGTATGCGATCCTGGTCTCAGAGGTCATGCTGCAGCAGACACAGATCGCGACAGTTCTGGATCGCGGCTTTTACAGCCGCTGGATGGAAAGGTTTCCCGGTTTTGCCGAGCTCGCCCGGGCGGAGGAAACCGAGGTGCTGAGCGCCTGGCAGGGGCTCGGCTATTACCGTCGGGCTCGCAACCTGCAGAGGCTGGCACAGGTGGTCGTGAAGGAGCATGCGGGAGAATTTCCTCGCGAACCGGCGCTGATCCGGGCACTTCCCGGCATTGGACCATACACGGCGGGCGCGGTCGCCAGCTTTGCCTTCGGCCTGGCCGAGCCTCTTGTTGACGGCAATGTCGCAAGGGTGCTGTCACGGCTGGATGATGATTCCACGCCGGTGGACGGAACGGCGGGCAGCCGCCGCCTCTGGGAACGCGCCACGGAGCTTGTCCGCGCCAGCGATGACCCGCGCGCCTTCAACTCCGCCCTCATGGAGCTGGGCCAGACGGTCTGCCGGCCGGCACGCCCTGTCTGCGGGGACTGTCCGGTGCGCAAGCATTGCCGAACCAAAAATCCGGAAAAACTGCCGGTGAAGTCCGCCCGGCCCGGAGTGACCGCCGTGACCGAAAGGGTTTTCTTCCTGCGAAAAGCCGGGAGGGTTCTGCTGGAGCAGGAGACCGGCAGCCGCCGCACGGGAATGTGGAAGCTTCCCGCGCTTCCGGATGAACGGCTCGACCGGCCGCCGCCTGTGCTGATGAAGACGGTCTATGGCATCACGCGCTACAAGGTGACCCTGTGGGTGCATGAGGCGCCCGGGCAGGTGAAGCCCCAGCCGCACCAGCGTCTGGTCGCTCCTGAAGAACTGCCGGAGCTTCCGATGCCAAGCCCGTACCGCAGGGCCCTGGAGCAGCTGATGAAGGGCGGGGTGTTCAGGCTTGAATGAGCCGGGCGATCAGTCGGCGAAATAAAGCGCCTTGTAGCAGATGTGCTCGAGCAACGAGGGCTTGTAGCCCTTCAGCTCCGGCCGGATGAGCTGGTTGCGCACATACCAATAGACGGGAAGAACAGGCAGCTCGTCCAGAAGAATGGACTCCGCCTCCTTCAGCTGGGCCAGGCGCCTGGCGGTGTCGCGCTCCCGCAGCGACGCCTGCATGAGCCCGTCATAACGAACATTGCTCCAGCCCGTCTGGTTGTTGCCGTCGCCGGTCTGCCAGATGCTGAGGAAGGTGAAGGGATCCAGGTAGTCGCCCACCCATCCCGCGCGGCAGACGTCGTACTGCAGCTTCTTCTGGGAATCCAGGTAAACGCCCCAGTCCTGGTTGAGCACCGCCACCTGGATGTTCAGGTGCTTTTTCCACATCTCCTGGATGGCCTCGCCGATGGTTCGATGGGCCTCAAGGGTGTTGATGAGGATCTCGAACTTTGGAAAGCCCTTTCCATTGGGAAAGCCCGCCTCGGCGAGGAGCCGGCGGGCCTCCTCGGGACGGAAACCGAGCACGTCCGGCGGCATGTAACCCTGTCCGGCTCCAGGAGGTGTGAAACCGGTCGCAGGCTTCTGGCCGGCGCGCAGGACGTTGCGGATGAGCCCCTCACGGTCGATGGCCAGGGCCAGGGCCCTGCGCACCAGCTTGTTGTTCAGCGGAGGCCTGGTGACGTTGATCCTGTAGAAGTAAGTGCTGAGCAGGGAGTGCTCATGAAAGAGCTCCGGATGTTTTTCCCGATATTCCGGCACCTGGGCCAGAGGCATGGATTCGGTCTTGTGGATCTGGCCGTCGCGGAAGGCCCGTTCCTCCGTCGCGTCGCTGACGATGGGCAGGAACACGATCTCCTGGATCCTGACTTTTTCAGCATCCCAGTGGTGAGGGTTTTTTTCCACGGTGATGGAATGGGTGAAGCGCCACTCCTTGAGCTTGTAGGGGCCGTTGCCGACAAGGTTGCCAGCCCGGGTCCATCGGGTGTCGCGGTCGGTCATGCCGCCAAATTTCTCAATCACATGCCGGGGCACGGGATGCCAGGAGTAGTGCTTGAGCATGGATGGCAGGTACGGAGCAGGGCCGTTGAGGGTCAGCTTCAGCGTGTGGTCATCCAGGGCCTGGGCGCCGACGCTGCTGAAATCCTTGGTTTTCCCCTCGTTAAACTCCCGCGCCCCCCGCAGCGGATAAAGCATCTCCGCATATTCAGAGGCCAGGGCGGGGGAGAGAATGCGCTGAAAGGACCAGACAAAGTCGTGGGCGGTCAGGGGCGTGCCATCACTCCATTTGGCCTCGGGTCGAAGGTGGAAGATCCAGGTGACATAATCCTCCGTGTCCCAGTGGGTCGCCATGCCGGGGCCGTTGGCATCAGGATCCTCGATCGTAGTGGCGACGAGGCCTTCGAAGAGGGCGTCGAAGATGTGATGCTCCGGGACGCCGGTGGCGATCGACGGGTCCATCGTGGCCGGTTCAGTGCCGTTGCCGACGATCAGCCGCCCCTCCTTACGGGCGATTTCCACACGCAGCGGCCGGGTTGAACGGGACTGGTGGAACCAGGCGATGAAACCGGCCAGGAGGCAGGCGAAGGCGAGACGAAAAATCCAGGCGCGCATGGGGTGCTCCTGAGCCTGTGATCCGGCGGCGGGGTTGTCAATGCAGGGTCTTGCAGAAGTCATCCTGATGGCTTTATCAGGCTTCAAGGGATGGACGCTGAAAGATCGTGGGCCGGCAAGACAGTGCGGCTGCAGCCCGTTATCCGAGCTGCATTCATGGCCCGACTTTCCACGTTCATTCTCACCCTGCTCCCCTGCGCCCTCGTTGCGGAGACGCGGCTGGACTTCAACCGGGACATCCGGCCGATCCTGAGCGACAACTGCTTCGCCTGCCATGGGTTTGACGCCAAGAAACGCAAGGCCGGCCTGCGGCTGGATGTCGCGGAGGGGGCGTTTGAGATCAAGGACGGTGTTCAGGCCGTCAAGCCTGGCGTTCCGGAGGCAAGCTCGATCATTCAGCGCATTCTGAGCCAGGATGAGGATGAGGTGATGCCACCGCCGGAGTCGCACAAGAAGATCACGGTGAAACAGGCAGAGACCCTGAAGCTTTGGATCCGCCAGGGGGCTGAATACAAGAAGCACTGGGCCTTTGAAAAACCGGTGAAAACAGCCCCGCCCAAGGCGCCGGGCGGGCCCGTGAAAAACCCGGTGGACGCCTTCATCCAGGCGAGGCTTGCCAAGGAAGGCTGGACGCCTGCGCCTGAGGCCTCCAGGGAAACCTTGATCCGTCGCGCGACGCTTGATCTCACCGGACTGCCTCCAACGGCGGCTGAAGTTGATGTGTTCCTCGCGGATTCAAGCCCAGATGCCTATGAGAAGCTGGTGGACCGGCTGCAGAAGTCCGAACGCTACGGCGAGCACATGGCCCGCCACTGGCTGGATGTCGCCCGCTACGCCGACACCCATGGTCTGCACCTCGACAATGAGCGCAGCATGTGGCCTTACCGCGACTGGGTGGTGAAGGCCTTCAATGACAACCTGCCCTTTGACCAGTTCACCCGCTGGCAGCTCGCCGGGGACCTGCTGCCCGGGGCGACCGTTGAACAGCAGATCGCCTCCGGCTTCAACCGTTGCAATGTCACCACCAGCGAGGGGGGCAGCATCAATGAAGAATTCATTTTTCGTTACGCCGTGGACCGCACCGACACCACGGTGGCGGCCTGGATGGGGCTGACGGCGGGCTGCGCGGTCTGTCACGACCACAAGTATGACCCCATCACGCAGAAGGAGTTCTATTCGCTCTACGCCTTCTTCAACAGCGCCGCAGACCCTGCCATGGACGGCAACATTCTCCTCACCCCGCCTGTCCTGCGTCTGTCCACGCCGGAGCAGAAGCAGGAGCTGGCCGAGCTCGATCAGCAGGTCGCTGCAGCGGACAGAAGGATCCGTGAGGCCATCGCCAGCCTGAAGTATGAAGATCCGGCCCTGATCAGCCCTCCTCCGCCCGTGCAGAAGAGCGAGGTGGTGTGGTTTGACGACGCCTTCCCGGCGGGCTCGAGCCCCCAGGCGAGCGGAGCTCCCACCACCTTTGTCAGCAAGGACAAGGGCCCGGTGTTCAGCGGCGGCGCGGCCCTGAAGCGGACGGCCAAGGGGGTTGCCCAGGACTTCTTCTCCGGAGGCGCCAGTTTTGAGGTGCCGGCAAACGGCAGGATCAGCGTCCAGTGCTACATTGACCCCCAGGATCCCCCCAAGGCCGTGATGCTTCAGTTTCACGTCGGTGGCTGGAATCACCGCGCCGTCTGGGGACAGGAGGGGGCCATCCCATTCGGCAAAGTTCGCACACCCGAGCGTGTCACGATGGGCGCCCTGCCGGAGGCTGGCAAGTGGGTGAACCTGGATTTCCCGGTGGAGAAGGTCGGCCTGAAGCCGGGCATGAAGGTGACCGGTTATGCCTTCACGCAGTTTGACGGCACCGTTCTCTGGGATCGGCTGGCGGTGAGCTCGCGGGTTGACCCGTCCAAGGATCCGCAATGGTCCTGGAAGATCTGGGTCGAGAAAAATCAGGGACGTCGCGTCGAAGGGCTGCCGAACGATCTGCAGACGCTGGTGCGGGGCAAGAAGCAGGCGGAATGGCCCGAGGCCGACGTGAAACGGCTGAAGGACTGGTGGTTTGAAACGCAGTATCAGGGCGCCAGGGAGATCACCCAGGGGATTCGTGCGGAAAAGCTGGCCCTTGAGGGCCGCAGGAAAGCCCTGGAAGACGTGATTCCGGCCACCTTTGTCATGGCCGACCTCCCACAGCCCAGGGAAAGCTTTGTGATGACTCGCGGGCAATACGACAAACCGGGAGAAAAGGTGGTCCGTGGCACACCGGCAGTTTTCCCACCCCTGAAGAAGGAGAACCCGACCCGTCTTGACCTGGCGGACTGGCTGCTTTCTCCGGATCATCCGCTGACCGCGCGGGTGCAGGTGAACCGGTTCTGGCAGCAGTTCTTCGGCACTGGCCTGGTGAAGACCAGCAACGACTTCGGCTCCCAGGGCGAGCCGCCCAGCCATCCGGAGCTGCTTGACTGGCTGGCTGTGACCTTCCGGGAAGGCGGCTGGGACATGAAGGCTCTGGTGAGGCTGCTGGTGACCTCGCACGCCTACCGCCAGGACGCACGGTTCGATGGGCCTTCCGCGCAGCTTGACCCTGAGAACCGGCTGCTTGCGCGCGGACCGCGCCACCGGCTGGACGCCGAGGTGGTGCGTGACAGCGCCCTTTTCGTCAGCGGCCTGTTGAATCCGAAGATCGGGGGCAAGGGGGTGAAGCCCTACCAGCCCGAGAACATCTGGGAGCCCGTGGGCTTCGGCGGCAGCAACACGCGCAACTACATCCAGGATCACGGCGAATCTCTCTACCGCCGCAGCCTCTACACCTTCTGGAAACGCACGGCTCCGCCTCCCTCCATGACCACCTTTGATGCTCCCAACCGTGAGTCCTACTGCCTGCGCCGCGAGCGCAGCAACACCCCGCTGCAGGCGCTCAACCTGATGAACGACGTCCAGTATTTCGAGGCGGCGCGCAACTTCGCCCAGAAGCTGCTGATGGCGCCAGGCACCACCGACAGCCGCATCACGGACGCCTTCCGCGCCGTCACCAGCCGCCGTCCCAGCGCCCAGGAGGCGGAGATCATCCGAAACACTCTCGATCAGCACCTGGCTGCCTTCAAGGCCAGGCCGGACGCCGCCATGCAGGCCGTCCGATACGGGGAATCCAGGCCGGACGACCGGGTCAATGTCGTGGACCTGGCCGCCTGGACGATGATCACGAACCTGATGCTGAACCTCGATGAAATGGTGACCCGCGGATGATGCCGTGGACGCCTCTCACTCCTCGGGCAGGAGGATCGGGATGCCGTCGTCGATGGTGAACAGACGGCTGCCGTCCTGACGGGCCAGCGCCTTCTCCTCCGGAGGATGTCCATGCTTCCGCAGGTCTTCCGGCGTCGCCCAGCGCAGAGATTGCTTCGTGTCCGGGCAGCGCAGCAGCGGCAGGGCTTTGTTGATCCATTCAAGTTCCATCGACTTCAGCGCACCTGGCCCTCCCCGTCGACAAGGTACTTGTAGCTGCAGAGCTCAGCGAGGCCCATCGGGCCGCGGGCATGGAGCTTGTCCGTGCTGATGCCGATTTCGGCGCCAAAGCCGAACTCACCTCCGTCATTGAAGCGAGTGCTGGCATTGTGCAGGACCACCGCGCTGTCCACCTCGTGCATGAAGCGTTCCGCCTCGGCACGGTCGCGGGTGATGATGCTGTCCGTGTGATGGGATCCGTGGTGGTTGATGTGTTCAATGGCCTCGGAGAGGGAGGCGACGGTCTTGATGGAAAGGATGAGGTCGAGATACTCGGTCTTCCAATCCTCCTCCACAGCCGGTTTGGCGGAGGCTCCAAGGTGGCGCAGGGCGGCCGCATCCCCGCGCATTTCGACACCGGCCGCGACAAGCGCGGAAGCCAGCTTTGGATAAAATTCAGCGGCGATCTCCCGATTCACCAGCACGGTCTCGAGCGCGTTGCAGACACCGGGCTTCTGCGTCTTGGAGTTGAGGATGATCCTGACAGCCATGTCCTGGTCGGCGGCCGGGCTGACGTAGATGTGGCAGACGCCATCGTAGTGCTTGATGACAGGCATCCGGGCGGTGGCGACCACCTTTTCAATCAGGCCCTTGCCGCCTCGCGGAATGATGAGGTCGAGGTACTGGTCCATCCGCGCCATGTGCTCCACGCTGGCCCGGTCGGTGAAGGGGATGAGCTGGATGCTGTCCCTGGGCAGGCCGGCCTTTTCACCGCCGGCCTGGAGGGCGGCGGCAAGCTCCACGTTGGAATGAATCGCCTCGCTGCCGCCGCGCAGCAGGGTTGCATTGCCCGTCTTGAAGCAGAGGCTGGCGGCGTCGGTCGTGACGTTGGGGCGGGATTCGAAGATGATGCCAATGACACCGATCGGAACACGCTTTTTGGTAATCCGCAGGCCGTTCGGGCGGGTCCAGGCGCTGAGGATTTCACCGACGGGATCGGGCAGGGCGGCGACTTCGCGAACGGCGTCTGAAACGGCCTTCAGGCGCTTGGCATCCAGAGTCAGGCGGTCGATCATGGCCTTCGACAGGCCTTTTTCGGCGGCTGCGGCGAGATCCTTCGCGTTGGCCTCCAGGATCAGCGCCTGGCGGGCGTCCAGTTCGTCGGCCATGGCCAGCAGGATGGCGTTTTTCTGTTCCGTGCCAAGCTTGACCAGTTCATGGGCGGCGGCACGGGCGCGGCGGCCCATGTCGAGAATGGCGGATTGGATTTCAGCATCGGTCATGGCGGGATAGTGTCATGCCTTCCAGGCCAGGGCTCTGCAAACGGAAACTGCCCGCCGATGCTGGAGCGGGGATTTACCTTCTCCTGCCGGCCTTCGGTTCCGTGCCGGCCAGGATGCGGCCGATGTTGGAACGGTGGCGGACGATCACCAGGATCATGACGAGCAGGCCGAAGCCGAGCATCACCCAGTCCCACGAGCCCGAACGGCTCATCTGCACGAGCATGGTGGCGACGACCCCGACGCCGGACATGATCGAGGCCAGTGAGACAAACCTGAAGGCGAAGAAAAACAGCAGCCAGACCCCCAGGCCGCCCAGCATGGCAAGCGGCGCGATGCCCAGGAGCACGCCACCCGTGGTGGCCACGCCCTTGCCGCCCCTGCCGCCCAACCAAAAGGTGAACATGTGGCCGAGAACAGCCGCCAGGCCGGTCAGCACGGCCCCCAGGGAGGCCAGTCCCTCGGCGCCGGGCGTCTCCATGAGCCAGCCTTTCGCCAGCCAGACCGGCAGCCAGCCCTTGAGGAAGTCGAGGATGAAGACCGGGATGCCGATGCCCTTGCCCAGGACCCTGATGGCGTTCGTGGCGCCGATGTTGCCGCTGCCATGCTGGCGGATGTCGATTCCCCGAAGCTTCCCCGCCAGATAGCCAAACGGTGTCGCGCCGCTGACGTGGCCGGCCAGGATGGAGACGATGAGCAGGTTGATGGTGGACATGCAGGGCAGGCTACTAGCCGTCCTTGCCGCTTTTTGCCAGGGGCAAAAAAGGGCCGGGACACCGGTTCGGCTTCTTCTCTTAAAATGCACATCCCGCTGGAAATGGCCGCTTTTACCTCTACCATCGCCGCCCCGTAGCCCGGGCTTGTCCACTGACCGGCCCTGGAACGGTTCTTTTCCATCCCCCCAGCCCAATGCCTGCCAAGAAAAGCCATGTTTGTGACCCTGTGGAAACCGTCATCGCGGACATCCGGGCCGGCCGCATGGTGATCGTGACGGATGATGAGGACCGGGAAAACGAGGGGGACCTCATCTGTGCGGCGGAGAAGATCACCCCGGCCATGGTGAATTTCATGGTCAGGGAGGGCGGAGGCATGCTGTGCGTGCCGGTGAGCCTGCAGATCGCCCAGCAGCTCAGCCTGGAGAGCATGGTGCCCGAAAACCGCGAGGCCTTCCGGACGGACTTCACCGTGACCGTGGATGCCGCCGAGGGCATCAGCACCGGCATCAGTGCGGCAGACCGTGCCAGGACGATCCAGCTGCTCTCCAGCCCCAGGAGCACGGCGGCGGATTTTGTCCAGCCTGGCCACATCAACCCCCTGGTGGCCAAGCCGGGCGGCGTCCTGCGCCGTGCCGGTCATACCGAGGCCGCCGTCGACCTCTGCCGTCTGGCCGGCCTGCGTGAGGCCGGGGTGCTGATCGAGATCATGAATCCGGACGGCACCATGGCCCGCATGCCGGACCTCCGGAAGTTTTCCAAAAAGCACAGGCTGAAGATCTGCTCCATCGCCGACCTGATCGAATACCGTCGGCGCAGCGAGAAGCTGGTGGAGAAGCTGGAGGTGGTGGAGATGCCGACCGACTTTGGCGATTTCAAACTGCATCTTTACCGCAGCAGCCTGGACGGCGTGCATCACGTGGCCCTCGTGATGGGAAAAATCGACGGCAAAAAGCCCACCCTGGTGCGCGTGCACAGCGAGTGTCTGACCGGGGACATCTTCACCTCCCGCCGCTGCGACTGCGGCAGCCAGCTGCACGCCGCCATGCGCATGGTGGCCGACGCAGGCTCCGGTGTGATCATCTACATGCGAGGCCATGAAGGCCGCGGCATCGGCCTGCACGGCAAGATCCAGGCCTACAAGCTCCAGGAGCAGGGCCTGGACACCGTCGAGGCCAACCTGAAGCTCGGCTTCCCCATGGACCTGCGCGACTACGGCATCGGCGCCCAGATCATCAGCGACCTCGGCGTGCGGAAAATCCGCCTCATCACCAACAACCCGCGCAAGATCGTCGGCCTCGACGGTCACAATCTGGAGATCATCGAGCAGGTGCCGGTCATCTCCGAGCCGAACCCGCACAACCAGAAGTATCTCGAAACGAAGAAGAAGAAGCTCGGCCACCGGCTCTGAGCCGCCCTCCGTCACCCGGCACCGCCCGCGGACTGATCCGACGACCGGTGACGAAAACCGAAGAAGAATCCCCCCACATGTCCCAACACGCACCCACCCGCCCGAGGCCCGTCCAGGAGCCCGTGTCGATCGCCGTCGTGGCGAGCCTTTATAACAATCAGTTTGTCCAGGGCCTCCTGGACGCCGCCCGCGAGGAGCTGGAAATGCTGGCGCCCAACGCCGCGCTGACCGTCTACCGCGTCCCCGGCGCCTTTGAAATTCCAGTCTGCTCGGAGCTTGTGCTGAAGAACACCCGCCCTGACGTGCTCATCGCCTTCGGAGTCATCATCCGGGGATCCACCGAGCACGCCGACCTGGTCGGCGCCTCCGTGACCGACGCCCTTCAGCAGATGGCCGTTCGCCATGTCATCCCGGTCGTGCATGAAGTCCTGCTGGTAAGCAGCGAGGAGCAGGCCGAGGAGCGCTGCCTGGGCGTCACCATCAACCGCGGCACCGAGGCCGCGCAGACGGCGGTGAACATGATCAGCCTGTTCCGCAAAATGCGGGCGAGCTTCGCCGGAACCCCAGCCCTGGAGGAAGCCTGACCATGGGAAAACGTCGTGAAGGGCGGGAGGCCGCCGCACAGTTCCTTTTCGCCCACGAACTCCACGGTGAGCACACCGTCGAGGAGCAGTCCGCCTTCTGGATGATCCACACCGCCAAGCCGCAGGTCCGTGCCTATGCCGAGGAGCTGATCCGGGGCGTGCTTTCCCACCAGCAGGAGATCGACGCCATCATCTCGCCGGTCGTGGAAAACTTCCGCCTGGAGCGTCTTGCTGGCGTGGATCGCAACATCCTGCGTGTCGCCGTCCATGAGCTCATGCACGTGCCCGACGTGCCGGCGCCCGTGATCCTCAACGAGGCCATCGAAGTCGCCAAGAGCCTTGGCGGCAACGAGTCCGGAGCCTTTGTGAACGGCGTCCTGCACCGTCTCATGCGCCAGATCCGGCCGATGAAGTCCAACGGTCCGGCGGCCAGGGAGGCGGCGGACCAGGCCTGACCTCCGGCAAGCCCCATTCCGCCAGACATGAAGCTCGCCCTGATCCGCCGCCAGTTTTCCGCCGTGGGCGGCGCCGAGCTCTATGTGCAACGTTTGTTGGGCGGCCTGGCGGAGTCCGGTCATGAAGTGCACCTCTACGCCGAAAAATGGGAGGGTGAGCCGCGCGGTGTGACCATTCATCAGGTGCCGGTCAGGGGCGGACGCGCGCTGAAGCCGGTGGTGTTTGCCGAAAACGTGGACCGGATGCTCGCGGCGGAACGCCATGACCTCGTCTTCAGCCTGGAGCGCACCGTCAGGCAGGATGTTTACCGCGCCGGCGACGGCGTGCATGCCGCCTGGCTTGAGCAGCGCCGAAGGTATGCCTCCTGGTGGCGGCGCCCCTTTGTCGGCCTGGGGGCCTTTCACGCCAGCATGAAGGCGCTTGAGACCCGGACCTTTGACCCGGCCAACACCCGCCGCATCATCGTGAACTCGGAGATGGTCGGGCGCGAGATCACGGCGCGCTTCCCCTTTCCAGCCGACCGCATCCATCTGGTTCGCAACGGCGTGAACGTGGCCCGTTTCCAGAACGGGGACCGTGCCGCCGCCCGCGCACGCATCGGCCTCGCGGAAGAGGATTTTGTACTGCTTTTTGTTGGGTCTGGCTGGGAGCGCAAGGGCCTGGCCTTCCTGCTTCGCCTCATGCGTCACTGGGAGCGGGCCGAGCCGCGGGTGAGGCTGCTGGTGGTCGGCAAGGGCAGGCTTTCCGGCAGGGTGCCGTCCAACGTGGTGCAGGCCGGGGCCATGCGCGAGGTGGAGCATGCCTTCGCCGCCGCCGATCTCATGACCTTCCTGCCGATCTACGAGCCCTGTGCAAACGTCATCGCCGAGGCCCTGGCGGCGGGGCTGCCGGTCATCACCAGCCGCAGCAACGGCGCCTGTGAGCTGATTGATGAGGGCGTCAACGGCCATGTGCTGGATGACCCGGCGGACCTGGAAGGCCTGGAGAAGGCGGTGCGGCACTGGCGTGCCCGTCCCGAAGCCCGTCCCGTGCCCGTCAGCAGGCCGCTCGACCTTGAGACAAATGTCCGCGAAACCCTGCGCATCCTGGAGCGGGTGGCCGAGGAGAAGCGTCAGGCTGCCTGACCTGGAATGAGGCCAGGGTCAGGGCGGATCGTCGTGGACAATGACGTGGGTGCTCCGCACCTCGCCGGACTGCGGATGACGCACCGTGAAATCATGCCGCCCGGGGCTGAGCATGACATACGGCATGCCGCCGTCCTCCCGCACCTCCAGGCTGCCACAGCTCCATACCAGGTCAGGCAGCTGCGGCCGGGTCTCCAGGATCAGCCTGCGGCCTCCGCCAGGAAGGTCGGGGTCGAGCTGGATGACCGTGCCGGGAACCGGATGCGCGACCGACCAGCGGACGGACGCTTCGTCGGATGACCTGCAGACGACGAGGTCGCCAAACCTGTTCTCCGCACTGCGGACCCACGTGTCGAACTCGGGCGGCAGCAGCGCCCGGCCACGTTCATCGTAATCCAGGCTGGCGGCGGCGGAAGGCTGGCTGCCTTTCATGAACAACTCCTCCCGGCTGAGCCGCACCGCCGGTGAACGGGCGGTCAGCAGGCGGCCGTTGCGCGGGTCGATCCGGGCCCGCACGATGCCTTCGGGCTCGTCATACCATTCAGGTGCCTGATGCTCGTGCAGGTACAGGAGGATGTCGCGCCAGATGGGCGCCGCACCAGTGACGCCTGACACCTCCTGCATGGGCGTGTTGTCGAAGTTTCCCGCCCACACGGCGACCGTGAAGCGCGGGGTATAACCTAAAGTCCAGTTGTCCCGGTAGGACTGGCTCGTCCCCGTCTTCACCGCCGCGCGGAACGGCAGACGCAGGGTGGAGTGCAGCCCGAAGGCCAGGCTTCGCGCCAGGTTGTCCGAGAGGATGTCCGCGCAGAGATAACAGGCTTCCCGGCTCAGGAGCTGGCGTGGTGGCTCTGCGGGCAGGTCGGTGGTCAGCCGCCACGGAAGCCAGACGCCCAGTCGCGCGAGGCAGGCGTAGGCGTTGGCGAGTTCAAGCAGGCGCACAGGGGCGTTGCCGATGGTCAGGCCGAGGCCGTAGTGCTCAGGCGCCTCGGTCAGGGTGCCCAGTCCCAGGTCGCGAAGCCTCTGCAGAAGAGGGGCGGCCCCTCCGAGGTCGGCCAGCAGGCGGACGGTGGCGATGTTCAGGCTGTTGCCCAGGGCCTCTCGGCAGGTGACGGGGCCGTAGAGGCGATGCGCATAGTTTTCCGGGCGGTAGGTTCCCGTGGCTGACGGATACTCGACCGGCAGGTCTCCAAGAATGCTGGCGGGGTGGAAGCCGCGCTCAAAGGCAAGCTGATAGGTGAATGGCTTGATGGCGGAACCGGGTGAATGCGCCACCCAGGCGCCGTTGATCTGGCCGCCATCCCCGGAAAAGAAGTCCCTCGAGCCGGCCAGGGCCAGGATGTCACCGCTGGCGTTGTCGATGACCACGGCGGCCGCCTGGGTCACATGCCGGTCCCTGAGTGCCGAGAGATCGCTGGCAATGATGCGCTCAACCTGGCGCTGCAGCCTGGCGTCAATCGTCGTTCGAACGCTTGCTGGCGGCGTTCCCGTCACGTTTTGCATCATGCCGACCGCATGAGGCGCCTCAAAGCCTCCGGTGAATCGTTGCAATACTTGCGGTTCGGCAAGTGCTGTCTGCAGCTGCTCGGCGGTGACCCACCCAAGGCGGAGCATCGCGGCGAGAATCCGCACCTGGCGCGGACGGACTGCATCCTTGTCGCGGAAAGGATTCAGCCGCGAAGGAGACTGGGGAAGGGCGGCCAGGAAGGCGGCCTCGGCGAGGGTCAGGTCCTTGAGCGGCTTGTTGAAGTGGCCGGAGGCGGCTGCGGAACAGCCTGTCAGGAGGTTGCCGTAGGAGATGCGGCTGAGATACTCGGCCAGAATGCGTTCACGCGGCCAGGACATGGCGAGCCGGCGTGCCTGGAGGACCTCCCGGAACTTCACGGCCAGGGTGCGTCGGCTGATGTTCCCGGCGGCGACCTTGACCAGCTGCTGATGGATGGTCGAGGCACCGGAAACCACGCGGCCCGATTGCAGGTTATCCAAAAACGCCCGTGCAACCGCGATCAGGTCCACGCCGCCATGATTCCAGAAGCGCCTGTCCTCGGCCGCCAGGGTGGCCTTCACCAGGACATCGGGAATCTCAGCCAGGGGAGCCGTTGCCTCGGTTCTGTCCCCCTTTGAGGTGAGCATCTGCCGGAGGGATGATCCATCGCGCGCCAGGTAGGTGACGGACGGCGTCTGCGGTGCCTGGAGGCTTGCGGGCAGCTCCAGGCACCAGGGCAGCCCCCACCAGGCCAGCGCGCCGACCAGGACAGGAAGGCAGGCAAGCAGGATGCGACGGCGTTTCATGGCATGGCATCAGGCGGTCTTGAGGAACAGATGGGCGTATTTTTCCGTCCAGTCTTCAGGCAGGCGCAGGGGTCTGCCCTGAGGCATCTGGACCAGGGCCAGGGACTGCCGGCAGGTGATCAGCACCATATCCTCGCCGGCCCGCCGGATTTCAAAGGCCACCCAGAAGCGCACCCGCTCCACCCGCTCGAGCCTGCCGGAGATGACCAGTTCATCACCCAGCGTCGCGGGCTTGCGGTAGTCGATCTCCGTGCGCACGACGACGGGATAAACCTGGGTCGTTGCCATCTCTCGCAATTGCATCCCCATTCTGGCGGCGAGTCGTGTCCGGGCGGTTTCGATCATCCGCAGGTAGGCGATGTTATGCACGACGCCTCCGATGTCTGTGTCGAAAAACATGACTTCCTCGCGGGTTTCGATCGTTGGGGTCTCCTCGGGCATGTCCACAGGTATGCCAGGGACGATGCAAACGGCAAGGCGGAGCGCGGCTTGAAATCCATTCCTGTTCCACTATGGCCATGGGCATGGAACTCGACCTCACCGGCCCGCTTCGCGACGATGCCTACATGATCCTTTCCGGCCTTGTCACCCCGCGTCCCATCGCCCTGACGACCACGGTGGATCCCGAGGGCCGTGTCAATGCCGCGCCGTTCAGCTTCTTCAACGTGCTTGGGGACAGCCCGCCGATCGTCGGCCTCTGTCCCGGGGATCGCGCCCCCGGCGTGCCGAAGGACACGGCCCGGAACATCCGGCTCACCCATGAGTTTGTCGTGAACCTGGTGGACGAGGGGCTGGCGGAAAGAATGAACCTGTGCGCCGCCAGTCTCGCACCGGGTGAAAACGAGCTGCTGCACGCAGGGTTGACGGCGGTTCCTTCCATCGCCGTCAGGCCGCCGCGAATACTTGAAGCTCCGGCCAGCCTGGAATGCCGGAGCCACAGCATCCTGGAGATTGGTGACAACCGTCTGATCATCGGCGAGGTGCTGCGCGTGCATGTCCGTGACGGCATCCTGGACCCTGAAACCTGGCTGGTCCGGCAAGGCTCCTATGCCCCTGTCGGCAGAATGCAGGCACCGCACTGGTACTGCCGAACCAGGGATTTGTTTGAACTGCGCCGTCCCCGATGAGTGCCGGACCGGTTCATTTGGAAATCCTGAGGCTGACCGCAGGGCGCGGGGCGGGGAAGTCCATCTGCCCTTCTGAGGTCGCCAGGTCACTTTCACCGCATGGCTGGCGGGACCTGATGCCTCTAGTACGGGAGGCCGCGGCGGAACTGCAGGATGAAGGCCGGATCCAGGTGACGCAGGGCGGTGTGAAGGTGGATCCCCGGTCGGTCAAAGGCCCGGTGCGCCTCGGAGCAGCGGGCCAGCCTTTGCCTAACCAAGGATCTTCAGACCTGTGACGCCGGCCAGGATGAGGACAAGGCAGGCAAGCCTGCCGGCCTCGCGGGGTTCGCCCAGCAGCAGCATGCCCACGATGGCGGTGCCGGCGGCGCCAATGCCCGTCCAGACGGCATAACCCGTGCCGACAGGGATGGTCTTCAAGGCCTGGGCCAGCAGAAGAAAGCTGGCGATCATGGTCAGCACGGTCAGCACGGTGATCCCGGGGCGAGTAAAGCCCTCGGAATATTTCAGGCCGACGGCCCAGCCGACTTCAAGAATTCCGGCAAGGATAAGGAAGGCCCAGGCCATGAGAGGTCAGGGCTCCCGCTGCTGGGGAGGGGTGGGCGCCCCCAGGGAAAGGAATTTACGCACCTCGTGGGCGTAGGTGTCAGGCGCCGCATGCTGGGCGTGTTCGCGCGCGCCTTCGAACCAGGCGTGGGTGCTGGGCGTGTGGCTGTGTGCGACGGCCAGAAGGGTCTCCATGTTCACCGGGGCGGGATGACCGCTGTGAATGGCTGCGGAAAGGGTCATTTCAGCGGCACGGTCAAAGACGAACTTGAGGTCGGCGCCGGAGAAGCCCGGCGTGGCGGCGACCAGGACCTTGGCGTCGAGGTTTGAGATGGGCTTGTCCCTGGCGAGCAGCTGGATGATGAGCTCGCGTGCCGCATCATCCGGCGGAGGCACGAAGACGGCCTGGTCAAAGCGGCCGGGACGCCTGAATGCGGGGTCGAGCGCCCAGGGCTGGTTGGTGGCTCCGATGACCAGCACGCGATTGTTCTCCCCCCTCATGCCATCCAGTTCGTGAAGGAACTGGTTCACCAGGTTGCGGAGCTGGCTTTCGCGCACATGACGGCGGTCCTGGGCCAGGGAGTCCAGGTCGTCAAAGACCAGCACGCAGGGGGCGTTCGCCCGGGCCGTCTCAAAGATTTGATGCAGATTTCGTTCGGTGCTGCCGATGTAAGGATCAAAGATCTCATGCAGGCCCACGGAAAGATAGTTGCAGGGCACTTCGCCGGCGACGGCGCGCAGCATCAGGGTTTTGCCGCATCCGGGCGGTCCGTAGATCAGGATGCCGCCGCCGGTGCGCCTGCCATAGGCCTTGTAGAGGTCGGGATACTGAAGCGGGTAGCTGATCTTCAGCCGGATCTCCTCCTTAAGTTCCTCCATGCCGCCGACATCCGCAAAGGTGACGCCAAAGCGGGCCGGGTCACCTGGTGGATAGAAGGTTTCCGGTCGCCAGTCGAAAGGCGGTTCATCAAAGGGGTCGTCCGCAAACTCAGGCTGGGGCTCGCCTTCATCAAACGCTTCGGCGGGCGGTGTCTCCGGCGTGGGAACCGGCGAGGTCCGACGGGCGTCCCTCAGGGTGATGCCCAGCTCCTTTTCCAGGGCGGGGTCGCTGAGGGTCGCGTCAATCTGCGCAGCGCGTTCGAAATGTTCGAGCGCCTTGGAGCGGTCATTCTCGGCAAGGAAAACCCGGCTGAGCAAAAGGTGCGCCTGGGCGTCCTGAGGGTGCATCTGCAGCACGCGCTCCGCCCGGACCGCGGCACCGGAGATCTCCCCCTGGAGAAAAAGCACCTTGGCCATCCCCAGCTGCGCATCGCTGTGGCCGAGGTCCAGTTCAAGCACACGCTCAAAGCTTTCCCTCGCGTCCTCCAGATGCAGCTGCTCCAGGCTGGCATGGCCGAAAAGAAGCAGCAGGGATAGATTGTTAGGCGACTGCTCAAGGGCGTCGCGGAGTGCCTGGAGGGATGACATGCCTTGCATTACGGGGGGCGAGACAGGCGTCACAGGGAGCCTGTCGGAGGGGAACTAACCGGGGTGGGGCGGCATTGCCACAGATTTCTTTGGCATCCGGCCTGTGCCGGAGTTGAATGGAACACGCCTGATTCCTGTCCTAGGGACACCGCATTCTCATGAACCGCCGCCATCTGCTAGCCACCTCTCTCTCCTGCCTTGGCACCCCGTTTCTCAAGGCCGAGGAAGCCCCTGAACTCACCGCCGAGCAAGTACTGGTGCTCGTCAGGCGCAGCTACGCCCTGCAAAACCACCGGATGGCGGGGGTGCTGCGGGATGATGCCAGCGGCAAGACCGAGCCCCTGGAGCTGACCCTGACCGGCAGCGTCATGCGCTTTCGGTTCAAGAACCAGCCTCCCGAGATCGTCCACCTCGACCTGACGACCACTCCGGCCACCCTCTGGCAGGTGAAGTCCGGCGGCAGCACGCCGGTGCCGCTGGGAAACGCCGCAGACCCGGTGCGCGGCATGGATCTGAACTACGAGGATCTCTCCCTGCGCTTCATGTACTGGAAGACTGTGAAGATGCTGGATGCAACCGCGCGCCTGGGCGCCGCCCGGGTCAAATGCTGGCTGATCCGGGTCACCTCACCGGACACCCGCGGCCCCTATTACACCGTGGACCTCTGGGTGGAAAAGGCCAGCGGCGGCATCGGCAAGATGGAGGCCTACAACACGGTCAGCAAGATGGTGAAACGCTTCCAGGTCACCAAGATCCAGAAAGTGGACGGCACCACCCTGCTCAAGGAGATGCGCATCGAGTCCTTCAATCCGCTCAACGGCGAGCCCCGCGGACGCACCTACCTGACCCTGGACGCGCCGCAGAAGCAGTGATCCACCGGTTCACTCCTCGGGCGCCCCCTCCTCTCCATGGCCTTCCTCGGCCATTTTCTGGATGATGCCTTCCAGGTAGGTGATGTAGCCGTGGACGTCCATGTGACCGGGCTCCGGCTCCCCCCTGACCGCGTACAACCAGCCGACTTCGTAAGGGTCGCTGCGGACGACACAGGCGTCCTGCTTCAGGTGTGGGTTGCCCTCGACAAAAGCGCCCTTCAGGACGCAGTAGACGTCCGAGGCGGCCTTGAAACCCTCCACCCAACCAATGATCTGACCTGGCTCCACCGGGGATCCGGGGGCGGCCTTCCAGTCGCAGTCGACCAGCTCCCCCAGCATCCGGGTGGCAAACTTGGTGAAACCGGCCCGCCAGACGCCCTCCGCCCCGGCCACGGGCGCCATCCAATAGTGTGACCGGGAGTACAGGTAGCCTTCGGGAAACCGGGCGGTGAACCGGGCGTGCTTGAAGCGGACGGTGGGAAGGGGCATGGGAACGTGAATCAACGGCCTTCAAAGCACAATTCATGAACAGATGCCGCCAAAAAAAATCGTGAAACTGTCCGATGGCGACAACGTTAGAGGGGACGCTCAAGGGATTGGTTTCCGCCAACGCCCCCAGGCCAAAACCAAACCACACCCAACACATCATGAAAGTCATCACCACGATCCTCTCCGTCCTGGCCCTCGCCAGCTTCGTGAACGCCGCCGAAGGCGACGCCAAGAAGCCCAAGATGGACCCCGCCAAGGCGTTCGCCAAGATGGACGCCAACAGCGACGGCTCCGTCAGCAAGGAAGAATACATGGCCAGCCCCCAGGCCAAGAAGGACAGCGCCAAGGCTGAGAAAAGCTTCGCCGGCCGCGACAAGGACAAGGACGGCAAGCTCTCCAAGGAAGAGTTCACCGCCGCTCCTGCCAAGAAGAAAAAGAAGGACGCCTGATCCGCTTCCGGGCTGAATCTTGCCAGCCCATAAAATCACGGGCCGCACCTGAATCCAGGTGCGGCCTTTCCGTTTCAGCCTCTCGGCATTTTTAGATAGGCGATCAGGTCCGCCAGAGAAGCGGGCGTGAGGGCGGCCTCCAGGCCTTCGGGCATCAGCGAGGTTCCGGTGCTCCTCAGGGTGGCGACCTCGCTGCGCAGCACGGATTTGGTCACGTTTCCGGCCATCTTCAGCGTCAGGCTCGCGCTCGTTTCGGTGGCGATCACGCCGTAGAGCTGCTCGCCACTTTTCAGGGTGCAGTGGTAGGCCATGAAACCGGGCTCGATGATCGCACTCGGGTCCAAAATGGAGTTGAGCAGCTTTTCGGCATCGTGCTGCGCCACGCTGCGCAGGTCTGGGCCGAGATCGAGGCCCACGCCGTCGAGCTTGTGGCAGCTGATGCACACGCTCGCGAACACGGTTTTCCCGCGTGCCGCATCGCCCTGGAGCTTGAGCGCGGGCTTGAACCTCTCCACCACCGCTGCGCGTGAGGCGCTTGTGGCATCCGCGAAGACCTTCTCCGCGAGCTTGGCGATGTTTTTCTTCGGATGCTTCATCAACCGCGCCCGCGTCGCCACGTCACAAGCCTTGGCCTCCGGGCGTTTCAGCAGCGCCAGGGCCCAGTCGTCGTTCGAGAGCAGCGTTTCGAGGATCTGCGTGCGCAGCGCCGGCGTGCGCTGGTCCCAGCCATCGAGCAAAAACTGCTCGCCGCCCTGCGGTTGCAGCTTCGCGACCAGCCGCAGCACCTCCGCGCCGCCCGTTTTGGCCCAAAGCTCCGGCAGCATGTCTTTCACCGTCTCCCGATGCCCACGATCTGTCGCCAGCAAAGCCAGCGATTCCATCGTCGGAGCCGTTTTCAGCGACTCAGCGGCCTGTTGCAGCTTCGTCGCCATTCGATCGACCGCAGCCCGCGCCTTCAAGTCGGTAACTTGCTTCGCAAAATCGGTCAGCGAGAGGCTTTTCTCGTCGAGGACAGCCAGAAGCTCCTCCAGCCCGCTCTGCGCCTCCAGGCGCGTCACCAGCGCCGCGGTGGCTTTGTCATTCTTCGTCGCCAGAGCGCAGCGCAGAAGCGTGCCGAGGATTCCGGGGCCGGCCTTGTCATCCTGAGCCGCAAACTGCTCGCTGATGCGTGTGAGATGTGGCAGGCATGAACCAAGTGCGGCACCCCATACCGGGCTGCCCGGCTCGGCTTCGTCCAAAGTCATGGCCAGAATGTCCGCAGGCCAGTCTCCGGACCATTGACCTGCGGAAAGCGCCAGCTGCATCCGCACTCGAGGATGACGCGCCCTGTCGCTGTTCACGAGCAGAAGCAAGGCTTCCTCATTGTCGGACCAAGACTTTGTTTCGGCGATTTGCAGGCCCTGGACGACGACTTCATCATGGTCGCTGAGAAGCAGCAGCTTGAGCAAATCGGGTGTGAGCTGACCTGCCTGATGGAGGGTCCACGCAGCCTGGGCCTTCGCTGCTGCGTTCCTGCCGTGGGTCACCTGCTCAATCAGCGAAGCCACTGTCTGCATGCCTGGCTTGGCCCATGAAGCCTTCATCTGCGCCTTGTCCCTGAGCCACCCGTTCGCGCTTGCGAGTGTGGCGGCGGCCTTGGTCGCAACGGACCGGGATGAAGCTCGAACCACCTTCCAGATCCTCCCCTTGTCGTCTCCTTCCCGGTAATGCGGCAGAAGCTCGTCCTTGCCATTCTGAGGAAGCCACTGGGGGTGCTCGATCATGTAGCGGTACATGTCGGCGACCCAGAGCGCCCCGTCGGGGCCGGTGCGGACCATGACGGGGCGGCACCAGCGGTCCTCACTGGCGAGGAAGTCCGTCTTCGACTCGGCGGGGTCGCGCAGGGCCTTGAAGGTCACGCCGTCGTCTTCGAGAAGGTGATGCTGAACGACGTTGTGGAAGGGCTCGCAGGTGAAGGCGTGTGTCTTGCCGTCCGTGAAGAGCACGGCATCACGATAGACTTCAATGCCGCAGGCGCTGGTGAAGCGTCCGGCCTGGTCGAAGCTGTGGAAGCGCTTCTCCATGCTGCTGGCGGGATAGACCGGCGGATTGCGCGGAAACAGCTGATGAATGGGATCCGGCGGGATGATGTGCGGGTTGCGGCGCAGGTAATGATCCTGAAGGACGTAATGCCAGAGAGGGAAGCTGTTCTGCACGCCGAACCAGCGGCCCCAGTCATCGCGGGCACGGCCGAACTGCGAGGGGCCGCTCTGCGGGTCGAACTCGCCGCTGTCCGGCTTGAAGCGGAAATCGCGGCTGCCCAGGTCGATCTTCTCGCCGGTGAGCCTGCACTCGATCTGGGTGCCTTTGTTGTAGCCGCCGTGATGCGCCCCCGCGGCGCAGTACACCCAGCCGTCCATGCCCCAGCGCAGGCCGTTCACGCGGAGCTGCTGATTGCCGGTGCTGAAGCCGGTGTAGAGCACTTTCTTCGTGCCATCCGGCGAAATGAAAAAGATGTCCGGCGCGGCGGTGACGATCACACCTTCACGCCAGGTGAGGATGCCGGTGGGATAGCTCAAATCGCTGACGATGACGTGGCGCTTGTCGTAGCGTCCGTCGCTGTCGGCGTCCTCCAGCCGCACGACGCGTCCGCCGGCCTTGCCATTGCCATCCATGCCCAGCGGGTAGTCCGCCATCTCGATGACCCACAGGCGGCCCTGCTCATCCCAATCAAACGCCACCGGATCGAGCACCACCGGCTCCGCCGCGACGAGTTCGATGCGGTAACCCTCGCGCACATGCCACTTCTTCGCGGATTCTTCGGGGGAGAGTGGCTGGGAATGTGGCGCAGGCGTCTCGCCTGCGTTTTTTGAAGCAGCCAGGACTGCTGCACCACTCTCCAAACCGGCCACATCGACCTTGTCAAACTCGCCTTCCAGCGGCGCGAAGTCATCGCAGCGTTTGCCAAAGAACAATTCCTTCGCACCGGGCGCGGTGACGGGCAGTTCGTCATCGATCTCGACCTTGCCGTTGAGCGTGACCTTCACACGCGAACCGAGGCGCTCCAGCTTCACATCATGCCAGACACCGGGCTGGATGAGAGTCTTGCCGCGCACGACTTGATCTGCCGCGTTGCCATTGAAGACGAAGAGCTTGCCGGGTTCTGAGTCCTTGTAGCTGCCACCGATGCCGAGGTGATCGCCAGGTGCCTGATGATCGCCCTTCGGCCCACGTGAGATGAGGTAGGCGGTCACGGCGCTGACGTTGTTGGCCTTCGTGTTCTTGAAGCGCATCGACGCGGACCAGTTCTGCGGGTGTGGCGCAGTCTTCTGGACTGCGTCTTTCTGAGCAGCCGAGACGGCTGCACCACGCTTCCTGCTCTCCTCCCGCGAAACCGCCCGCATCGCATTCTCCTCGCCCACCTTCGAAATCTTCCAAAGCTTCGCGATCAGAGCAGGCTCGATGGCGCGATCCCAGATCGTGATCTCATCCAGACGTCCTTCGAGGCCCTGGCCCAAAAGCACTTCATTCGCCACCTTCCCGGCCTTTCCGGTCAAAACGGGCTTTTCACCGCCATCGAGATGCACACGCACGTCTTCGCCATCGCGGATGAGCACGGCAAAGTGCCAGTCATCGGCAAAGATGGTCCGCACCGAGGACTGTGCGGACCACTCTAAGCTCACCGTGTGATCCGGGAACTGATGCGCCTTCAAACTGACGCCCAGCGCGTTGATCAGATCGCCCGTGCGATCACTCGCGCCGCTTTCGTGACCGAGCCAGAACCAGAGGGCGATGGAAGCCTGAGTTCCAAGTTTCAGGTTAGAAGTTTCCAGATGACCTCCGGCGAGGTGGATGGAGCGGTTGATGCTTTGCGGGTCGGAGAAGGGCGAGGATTTCAGGGCGGATTCCTCGTCGTAACCAAGTCCGGAACCCGGGCCTGGGAGGTGGAAGGCATGACCGCCGGCCGGCCGGATGGCTGGACCCACCTCATTGACCAGGGGTGAAGCGGTGTCCTGGCAGCGGAAGTATGCCCGGGCTTCCGAGGCAAGGACGGCTGCCGCGTAGGTGCCTGGGGCGGAAGGCTTCTTCCGCACGGCAGGCTTGTCTAAAAGCCGCGCCACGGCCTCGCTCAAGGTCTTCACCATCCGGGGCTCCGCCTGGACCTCCAGGCCTGCCGTACGTGCAGGCCAGGTCGTGTATCCCCCGAGCGTGTGCTGCTCCGGCGGCGGGATGTAGCCTTCGGCACCATTGGCGAGCTCGATGTTGAAGTGAATGCCAAACGGCGACGCCTGACGCAGCTTCAGGCCCGTGATGGCATACACCTCGTTAGGCAGCGTGGCGATGCTCAGGTCACCGATGCGGATGGCTTGCAGCTTCACGGTCGTCCTTTGACGCTCATGAAGGATCAGCGCCTCGCGTGCATAGACTTCCTCTTTGTTCTTGGGCACATCGTTTTCTATCTTCGCGGCGATGGGGCGGGCCCAGGCGAGGCGGTTTTCGTCCGGGACGCGGTAGTTGAGCTCCAGCGTCTTCTCGATCATGCCGAGCGGGGCGTGATCGACGTATTTCACGGTTTGCAGGGCCTTCATGGCGCTGTCGGCCACGGCTCTGGCGTAACTGTCGATGGTGAGGGTCTTTTTCTCCGCGCCGTAGTCCATCCACATCTGGTCGCCGCTGGTGCCCTGGCTCATGGCGCAGACGAAGGGGTCATTGCCATCGCCTTGCTGGCCCATTTTCGCGGCGAGGTGTTTGCAGAAGTGCCCGTAGTAGTCCGCAGAGATCGGGCCGCTGCCAAAATAGTGCTGAGAGTAGTTGGCGAGCACGCCGAGCGGCCTGCCATCAAGCGACTGGAGGGAGATGACGCTGAGCTGAGGATCGACAGGGCCGCTGGGGCCGACGACGTCCTTGCTCAGGTGGCCTGGGTGCATGTTCGCACGGCCCGTGGGCTGGCCGAAGGGGTCGGCGACCTCCTTGCCCGGCAGGCGGATCCAGCGCCGGTTGTGTGTGTGCTCCCAGTCGTTGAACGAGCCCCAGCCGATGCGTGCCGGCTGCAGGGCTGCATCCGCAGCCACGATGGCCTCGGCGATCTTCGGCATGAGGAACTTCGCGTATTCGGTGTCCCTGCGCGTGCCGAGGCAGCCCATCGCCGCAGGGGCGGAGTGCGTGTGGGTGGCGCCGACCATCATGCGATCCACCGGGATGCCGCACTGATTTGAAGCGAGCGCCTTGGCATCGTCGATCAAGCTTTGCTCCATCATGCAGGTATCCACGATGGCGAAGGCGATCTTCATCTTCCCATCGTCGAGGACGAAGCTGCGCACTTTAAGGGCGTCCGCATTTTTCTCACCACGGCCTTCGAGAAAGCCGCCGGCGATGATGCGAGGGAACGATTTCGGTGAAATGTCCACCGTGGCGACGCCGGCCTGAAACGTGGAGGAAACTGCCGGCAACGGGCTCAGGCAAAGCGCGGCAAGGAGCAGGGGACGCAGGGGCATGAATGAACCACGGGGCAGGACCGCCCGGTCTTTCATCTCCAGGCGCGCGGTGAAGCCTGGACCAGGATCACCGCAGGGCCGCCATCACGGCCTCGGCCGCCTTGCGACCACTGAGGAGGGCGCCGTTGATCGAGACATCCTCGACATAGTCTCCACAACGATAAAGGCCGGGCTCAAGAACGGTGGCAAGGGCCTCTTCGCCAAGCTTGAGCTGACGTCCCTCAGGCTGGGCGTTGCGGATCTGGTACGTGCGCAGATGCTGCCATTCCAGCGCACCTTCGCCAAACCATCGAGTCATCTGATCACGCACCACGTCGTGAAGCTCGGTGCTTGACGGCGTGCCGACAATGCTGGTGCTGATGAGGTGCCAGCCGGGCGGAGCCAGCTCCGGCGCGGCATTGCTGAGGATGCAGGCATTGTTCACCGGTCCGCGGTTTTCACCGTCGAGGCAGAGGACTGGCTCCTTGGGCAGGGGCTGGTTGGTGGTGAAATAGAGGCAGGTGGTGCCACGCCCGGGCCTGGGTTTCTCCTGGCTGCCTTCGGGCAGAAGCCGATGGGCGGCGTCTTCGCCGACGGCCAGGATGATGTGATCTGCGTGGAGGACTTCGCCGGTGGCGAGGGTGAATTCACCGCGGCGCACGGAGTTCACCGGGCTGTTGAGCAGCAATGAGCCTGGGGGTAGGGCAACGGCCAGCTGGTCGGGAACCGCCTGCATGCCGGCGGCGGGAATGGCGACACCGCCACGGCGGAACATCGAGTAAAGAAAGAGAAACATGCGCGCCGAGGTGCGCAGGTCCTTTTCCAGAAAGACGCCGCCGAAGAAGGGCCTGAAAAATCGTTCGATCATCGCCTCGCTGAAGCCGAAGTCCCGAAGGTAGTCCTCGGTCTCCATCTCGGGCAGGCGGCGTTCGATGTCGAGGGTGTCCACGCTTTCCCTCCAGAGGACGAGTGTCTGCCACTTGTCCTTCCACGGAATGAAGTCGTCAGCCAGGTTGCGTAAGGCGTCGAAGGGGTGGTTGAAAGGGTCGGCGAGGCGGTGGAAGCGGTTTTTGAAGAAAACATCCGCCCCCCGGTAGAACGGCCGGAGCCGCAGGCCTTCGTAATCAAGCACTCGACGAGCTTCCGGATAGGAGGGTAGAAGTACCTGGAAGCCGCGGTCAAGGGTGAAGCCGTCCACCCGGTCGGAACGGATGCGCCCGCCGACTCCATCAGAGGCCTCGTAAATCTTGAACGGAACCCCGGCCCTGGCCAGCATCCGCGCACAGGCGAGGCCGGAAACTCCGGCTCCGATGATGGCGATGGCGGTCTTGGACATAAAAAGTTAGGATGCTCGCTCGCACGATGGATGCCAGGAAAGTGATTGCAAGCAGCGGTGGTGCCTCCAGGTGTGCGGATGATCAACATGAAGACAAAAGTACTGATCCTTGGCAGCACCGGCCGTCTCGGAGGCGCCCTGCGACGGCATTACGGAGGGCGGCACGAGCTTTTGTGTCCCGCCCGCCATGACACCAGCCTGGATGATCCCGCCGCGTTGAAGACCGCCTTGAGCGGCATGGATTTCGACATCCTGGTCAACTGCGCCGGCATCACCAGTCCAGATGCCTGTGAACGTGAGCCAGACCTGGCGGCGCGGATCAATCATGAGTCGCCCGTCGTCATGGCCGATGAATGTCATAGGCGTGGCGCCCGCATGATTCAGATCAGCACGGACTACGTGTTCGGCGGCGAAGGCAGGGAGCCTTTGGCTGAAGAAGATGCCGCTGACCCGATCAATGTTTACGGACGCACCAAGCGTGATGCGGAGACCGGAGTGCTGGCCGCCTGTCCCTCGGCCCTGGTCGCCAGGGTGTCCTGGCTGTTTGGCTCGGGAGGGGCGTTTCCCGACCAGGTTCTGCGTGACCTGCGCGAGGGCAGGGAGGTTCAGGCCATCGACGACAAATGGAGCGTGCCCACGAGTGTTGATGCGGTGGCCTGCTGGCTGGAGTCCTTGTGGTTCCAGGGCGTCTCCGGACTGATTCACCTTTGCAACAGCGGTTCAGCAACGTGGCGTGGCTACGGACAGGAGGTCATTGACCAGGCATTCGGCCTCGGACTGCTTCAGGACAGGCCTGAAGTAAAAGGCAACAGCCTGGACGATTTTCCTCATTTCACGGCCCGCAGACCACGATACACGGTGATGTCGAACGCCCGGCTTGCAGGGCTGATGGGCGGCGGAATTGCCTTCTGGCAGGAGGACCTGGGAAGATGGCTGGGCAGCCTGCGGGCATGAAAAAGGCCGGGGTCGCAGAGGACCCCGGCCTGTAAAGGTTGAATTTGGAGTTTTGTTAAGCGGCTGCCTTCTTGGCCAGGGCGGCCTTGGCCTGTTCAGCGATGGCGGCGAAGGCGGCCTCATCCTTGACGGCGAGGTCGGCAAGAACCTTGCGGTCGATGGCGATGCCGGCGGCATTCAGGCCTTCGATGAGGCGGCTGTAGGTGATGCCAAGCGGGCGGGAGGCGGCGTTGATGCGCTGCACCCACAGGTTGCGGAAGGTGCGCTTGCGAACCTTGCGGTCGCGGTAGGAATACGTCATCGCCTTGCGGACGGCGTCCTTGGCGTAACGGAAGTGCGTTTTGCGGAAGCCTTGGAATCCCTTCGCCTTGGCGAGGGTCCTCTTCCGGCGTTTGCGGCTAGCGGGGGCGTTAGTTGCTCTGGGCATGTTCTTTGTCGGTGATCAGACTGTTTGTTTGGTTCGATGACCGGACTCGTCTGAGCATAGATCCAGCCGGGGCCGGATCAGTCTGGAGCATCGTGACCTCCATGAGGGAGGTCTGTGGGAGGGGATCAATGCGAGAACGGGAGGTTCGCGAGGATCGCCTTCTTATCCACTTCCGCCACGAGGGCGACTTTGCCGAGATTGCGCTTACGCTTGCGGTTCTTGTTCTGCAGGATGTGGCGCTTGCCTTGTTTACGGCGCAGCACCTTACCCGTCGCAGTGACTTTGAATCGTTTGGCGACAGACTTTCTCGTTTTGGCTATACCAGCGTTTTTGGACATAGGGGCGGCGAAAGTGGAGGAGTTCCCCCTTTTAGCAAGGTGTTTTTCCAGAGGTTTTGGAGGTTTGAGAGATGATGAATTCCCGGCTTTTTGACCATCTGCCGCCTTGAGTCGCCCGGTCGGCTCGCCAAGGATGCGGCTCATGACCTTGCAAGCCGCCGGACTGTTGAAGACCTACCTGGAGCAGCGCCAGACTGCGGGGCAGACCCATGTTGGCCTGCGTCCTGGCACCTTGGAACGGCTTTGCAGCTTCAAAGGCGCGACCACGGCGCGGGCGCAGGAGGTTCGGCGAAAGGTGGAGGCCGCCCCACTGGAAAGCGTCCGCCCCCCGGCTCCGGTCTCCGGCATTTTTGAAACGCCCGCAGCCACCACTCCGAGAGCCAGGGCGGGCGCCCGGTTGATCGAGGTGACAGGGGCGACCAAGGCGGAAAAACTAGCCGCCCTGGCGGCGGTCGCCGAAGCATCCCCCGAAGCCAGGGTGCTGGGGACGCTGAGGGAAACCATGGTTTTTGCCGTGGGCAGTCCGGACGCACAGATCATGCTGATCGGCGAAGCGCCTGGTTTTGAGGAGGAGCGTCAGCGCGAGCCCTTTGTCGGACCGGCCGGGCAGAAGCTGACGGGCATCCTGAAGGCGATGGGACTCGAGCGGAGTGACGTTTACATCAGCAACATCTGCAAGTTCCGCCCATCTCTGGAGGGCGGGCAGGGAACCGCCAACCGGGCGCCGTCGGATGCGGAGATGGCCGCCTGCCTGCCCTATGTGATGACGGAGATCAGCATCATCCAGCCCCGCGTCATCGTGGCGCTGGGCGGGGTGGCCTGCAAGGGGCTGGGCATCGGTGAAGGCGTGATGCGGCTGCGTGGACGCTTTTACGACGTCCAGGGAATTCCCACGATGGTGACCTATCATCCCAGCTACATCCTGCGCGAGGAGAAGCTCGCCGGCGGCGGCATCCGGGCGAAGCGGGAGTGCTGGGAGGACATGCTGAAGGTGATGGAAAAGGCCGGTTTGCCGATCAGCGAGAAGCAGCGGGGATTCTTTAGAAAATGAGCGGCGTGCATTTCCTGCTAACCAATGATGATGGCATCGACGCGCCCGGGCTGGCGGCCCTGGAGCGCTGCGTCAGGCGCATTCCGGGCGCCAGGGTCAGCGTCATCGCCCCGGTGCGGGAGCACTCCATGTGCGGCCACCGGCTGACGACGCACAGCCCGCTTCGGGTGGAGCGGCGGGGCGAGGACCGCTGGGCCGTGGATGGCACTCCTGCGGACTGCGTGAGGCTGGCCCTGTTCGCCCTTGGCCTGAAGCCCGGATGGGTGCTTTCAGGGGTCAACGCCGGAGGAAACCTGGGCCAGGACATCCATGTTTCCGGCACCTGTGCCGCCGCACGCGAGGCCGCGTATCATCAGGTCCCCTCGGCGGCCTTCTCCCACTACCTGATCCGGGACCTGGCCGTGGACTGGGACCGTACGGCGGACTGGACCCACGAGGTGCTTCACAACCTGGCTGGAGCCCCCCTGGATGACGGTGAGTTCTGGTGCGTGAACTTTCCACACCTTCCTCCTGGCGACCGGCCGCTGCCCGGCCTTCGGAACTGCCATCCCGCGCGATCACCCCTGCCTGTCCGTTTCAGGCCCATGGAGGATGGCAGCCATCATTATGACGCTCGATATGCCGACCGGCCCCGTGATCCCGGATCGGACGTGGACGTCTGCTTCGGCGGTGAAACCTCCGTGGTCCGGCTCAGGGTCTGAAGTGCATGCACAAGGCGGACGCCACGGGTCAAAAAAGCACGGCCGAACCAAGTTTAGGGTCGGTCTGGAGGAGGCATCCCGCCGTCCGAACGTTGTTTCTTAGATTCGCGCCCCTCTACCGAAGGGTGTCCCTGCGCCTGCTCGGGATCCGTTTGTCGAGGGCTGAAACCGGCCTTCTGGGCGAGCTTCTGGCCGCCAGACATCTTCAGGAAAGAGGGCGGACAATCCTGCGCCGGAACCACCGTGGACCGCACCGGGGGGAAGTGGACATCGTGGCACGGCACGGTGAAGTACTGACCTTTGTCGAGGTCAAGACGCGCACCAGCAGCGCCTTTGGCCGGCCCGCCGACGCGGTGACGGCTGACAAGCAGCGCCTGATCCAGCGCGGTGCGCTCGACTGGCTCCGGCTCCTGGGAAACCCGCGCATCGCCATCCGGTTCGACATCGCCGAGGTGCTGCTGATCGACGGCGAGGTGCCCAGGGTCAACCTCATTGAAAACGCCTTCACGCTGCCTGACTCATCCATGGCCGGGAGATAAAGGGGCGTCGCCCTGCTTCCAGCTTTGACAGCACGTAGGCCGCCCGCTACTCCTTGCGCCCGCAAAACCCAACCCGCCTTTCCCTCCATGAGCAACAATCCCGCAAAAAAGATCATCAACGACCCCCTGAAATGCGCCGACGAACTCTTTGAAGGCCTGGTGCTCGCCTATGACGGCAAGGCCCGCCGCGTGGGCAAGCGCTCGATCGTCATGAACGAGCTGAGGCCTGATGCACCCGCGCTGCTCGTCGGCGGCGGCGCCGGGCACGAGCCGATCTATCACGGCCTCGTCGGCAAGGGCATGGCCGATGGCGCGGCCGTGGGCGACATCTTTGCGGCGCCCCCTCCGGACATCGTCCTGGAGGCCACCCAGGCGGTGAACCGCGGCAAGGGCGTGCTTTATCTCTATGGCAACTACGCCGGCGACGTGATGAACTTCGACATCGGCGCGGAACTGGCCGCGGACGAGGGCATCACCGTGAAGACCGTGATCATCAACGACGACGTCGCATCGGCCCCCGTTGACAAGAAGCAGAACCGCCGGGGTGTCGGCGGACTGGTGCCGATCACCAAGCTTGCCGGCGCCGCCGCCACCCAGGTCGATTCGCTGGATGAACTGGCCAGGATCGCCCAGAAGGCGGTGGACATGACCCGCACGGTCGGCGTCTCCACCAAGCCCGGCTCCATCCCCGCCACCGGCGCCCCCACCTTTGAACTGGCTGACGATGTGATCGGCCTCGGCATGGGCATCCATGGTGAAAAGGGCGTGGGCCTGATCCCCATGTGCACGGCGGACGAGCTCGCGCCGAAGATGCTGGACATTTTGTTCGGCGATGACCTGCCGCTGAACGCCGGTGACGAGATTGTCTTCTTCGTGAACAGCCTGGGTTCGACCCACATGATGGAGCTTCTCATCCTTCTGCGCGCCGCCCGTCCGATCCTGGAGGCCCGCGGCCTGAAGGTGCATCAGACCATCGTCGACAGCATCGTCACCTGCCAGGAGATGGCGGGCGTGAGCTTCAGCATCACCAAGCTGGACGCCGAGCTGAAGAAGCTCTGGGACCTGCCCTGCGAAAGCGTCGGCTACACCAAGCTCTGAGAAGCCGGGAAAACTCATCCTTGAGGGCGTTCGGGCAGCCTGTCCGGACGCCCTTTTTGCTTCATGGCCGGGAAATCCATCCGCCGAGGCAACTGATCTCCGTTTGAACAACGTAATGGTAGCTCACGCGCCATGAAAATCCTCGCCGCACTTTTCGCCATGACCTCCGCCTGCCTCGCCGCCGACCTGCAGGCCATTCCTCTCAAGACCATCGATGGCAAGGACGCCTCGCTGAAGGACTATGCGGGCAAGGTGGTGCTGATCGTCAACGTCGCCTCGGAATGCGGCTACACGGGGCAGTACGCCGGACTGCAGGCCCTGCATGCCAGATATGCTGAAAAGGGCTTCGCCGTGCTGGGCTTCCCCTGCAACGACTTCGGCGGCCAGGAACCTGGAAGCGAGGCGGAGATCCGCCAGTTCTGCACCAGCCGCTACCAGGTCACCTTTCCCATGTTCGCCAAGGTGTCCATCACCGGGGCGGGCAAGCATCCGCTGTGGGCGGCGCTCACGGCCGGCGGAGAGGTGCAGTGGAACTTTGAAAAGTTTCTTCTCGGCAAGGACGGGGCCCTCATCCGGCGCTTTGGCTCCGACGCCGAGCCGGAGGGCGGCGAGATTGAGTCCGCCGTGAAGTCCGCGCTGGAACTGCCGAACTAAAACTATTCAAAAGAACAGCGATTTGGTTGCGCAAGGCGTGTCCAGGGTCTAGCAGCGTTTCTCCATGCCCAAGAAGAAAGACAGCGCCGTCGCAAGGCAGGTCGTGACCACAGCTCCGGATGTCATCCAGGTCCGCGGAGCCCGGCAGAACAACCTGAGGGGTGTTGACCTCGACATTCCCCTCGGCCGGCTGTGCGTGGTCACTGGCCCGAGCGGCAGCGGCAAGTCATCCCTGGCCTTCGACACGATCTATGCCGAGGGCCAGAGACGTTATGTCGAAACCTTCTCGCCCTACACCCGGCAGTTCTTTGAACGCATGGACAAGCCGAAGGTGGATGCGATTCATGGCATTCCTCCGGCGATCGCCATTGAGCAGGTCAACAACATCCGCTCCACCCGCAGCACGGTCGGCACGATCACGGAGATCAACGACCACCTGAAGATGCTGTTTCCCCGGCTGGCCGAGGCCGCCTGCCCGGAGTGTGGAAAACCGGTGCGCCCTGACACGCCGGAAACCATCCTGAATGACCTGCTGGGCTCGCATGCGGGACGGAGTGCACTCATCACCTTCGGCGTCGCCGTGCCCAGGGACACGACCGCCGGCGACTTCTTTCCGTTTCTTCAGTCGCAGGGCTACCTCAGGCTCTGGATCTATGGCGAGGTTTTCCGGACGGACGAACCCGCCGCCTTCAGGAACCGCGGGCTGCCGGCCGTCGTCCAGGTGATCCAGGATCGCCTGGTCCTGGAACCGAGAAACAAATCCCGTCTTGCCGAGGCGGTGGAAGCCGCCCTGCGCCTTGGCAAGGGAACGCTCAAGGTCGTCCTGGACGGGGCAGGGGAATCCAAGGACTTCGAAACTCTTGGTTATTCCAACGACTGGCGCTGCGCTGGCTGCGACCTTTCACTGCCGGCTCCGACCCCGGGCCTGTTTTCCTTCAACAGCCCGGTCGGCGCCTGCCCAGCCTGCAAGGGCTTTGGTCGAACCCTGGGCCTGGATCTTCGCAAGGCGATGCCAGACGAGTCCCTGAGCATCCGGGAGGGGCTGGTGAAGGCCTTTTCCGGCAGCACCTACCAGGAGAGCCAGGATGACCTTGAACGCGCCGCCCGCCGCAAGGGCGTCAACCTCGACACCCCCTACTGCGACCTGTCCGCCGACCAGCAGAAGTGGATCATTGAAGGGGAGGACCGTGATCCTGAGAGGGCCTGGAGCCAGGGGCTCTGGTATGGCGTGCGCGGCTTCTTCAAATGGCTCGAGGCCAGGGCCTACAAGATGCATGTGCGCGTGTTTCTCAGCCGCTACCGCGCCTACACGACCTGCATGGAGTGCGACGGCGGCCGGTTGAAGAAGGAGGCGTTCCATTATCGGATGGCAGGCCGCACCATCGCCGAGATCTGGAACCTGCCCGTGACCGAACTGCTGCCGGTGATCCAGGGGCTTCCCGCGGCGGACAACGCGACCGCGATGCTGCGCGATGAAATCGCCAGCCGCCTGAGCTACCTCGAACGTGCGGGCCTGGGCTACGTCCATCTGGACCGGCAGACCCGCACCTTGAGCGGCGGCGAGCTTCAGCGCGTGAACCTCACCACCTGCCTTGGCGCCAGCCTGGTGAACACGCTTTTTGTTCTCGATGAGCCCAGCATCGGCCTGCATCCACGTGACATCGGCCGACTGATTGGTGTCATGGAGGGCTTGCGGGACAAGGGCAACACGCTGCTCGTGGTCGAGCATGAGGAGAGCGTCATGCGCGCGGCGGATCACCTGATTGAGATCGGGCCAGGCCGCGGTGACAAGGGTGGACAGCTGGTCTATTCAGGCCCCCTTGACGGGCTGCTTTTCAAGAAAGGATCACTGACCGGTGAGTACCTGTCCGGCCTCAGGAGCATCCCGGTTCCAGAAACCAGAAGAATGGTCTCAAGCCCGCAGCTTCAAACCTCCGGAGCCCGGAGGAAGGCGGCATCGCAGCCGGGCGGCCTGTCGATCCGCGGGGCACGGCAGAACAATCTCAGGAACATCGACGTCGAGATCCCGCTGGGGGTGTTCTGCTGCATCACCGGAGTCTCCGGCTCGGGCAAGAGCACGCTCGTTCACGAGGTGCTCTACAGGAACCTGCAAAGGCTGCGTGGCGAGGTTTGCGAGGATGAACCAGGACGGGTGCGAGGCATCACCGGTCTCGAGCACATCAGCCAGGTGGTGATGGTGGACCAGTCGCCGCTGGCCAGGACTCCCAGGAGCACGCCCGCCGTCTATGTCGGGGCCTTTGATTCGATCCGGCAGCTGTTTGCCGATGGCGAGGATGCACGCGCGCTTGGAATCACCGCCGGCTTCTTCTCCTTCAACAGCGGTGAAGGACGCTGCGAGCGCTGCTGGGGAACGGGCTACGAGAAGATCGAGATGCAGTTTCTCAGCGACCTCTTCGTCACCTGCCCGGAGTGCGAGGGGCGTCGATACCAGCCCCATGCGCTGAAGGTGCTGCTGCAGGGCCGGAGCATTCATGACGTGCTGGGCATGACGATTGACGAGGCCGTGGGCTTCTTCAGCGGTCCGGAGTTTGTGAAGGCGAAAAAGGCCGCCCAGGTCGCCCGGCAGCTTGCCATCCTGGTCGAAGCCGGGCTGGGTTACCTGAAGCTCGGCCAGCCTCTCAACACCCTGTCTGGAGGCGAGGCCCAGCGGCTGAAGCTGGTGGGGCACCTGATTGAATCCGCCGAGCACCGGCAGCATGACGGACGCACCAGCCTGCTGCTTCTTGACGAGCCGACAACAGGCCTGCATTTTGATGACATCGCCCTGCTGGTGAAGCTGCTTCAGAGGCTGGTGGATGAAGGCAGCAGCCTGGTTGTCATCGAGCACAACCTGGATGTCATCCAGTGCGCCGACTGGGTCATCGACCTGGGGCCTGACGGGGGTGCCGCCGGCGGGCAGGTGGTGGCGACGGGAACGCCCGAAGCCGTCGCGCAGGTGAAGGAATCCTGGACGGGCAGGTATCTTCGCGAGAAGTTGGAGACGCGCACCTCAGATGCGAAGGGCGCCGTGATGGAGCGTTCGATCCAAAAACCGGTGAAGGCCGCCCCCGCCGCATTCCAGACAACCAACGCCATCTCCATCCGGGGCGCCCGGGAGCACAACCTCAAGAACATCTCGATCGACATTCCGAGGGATCAGTTTGTGGTGGTCACGGGCCTGAGCGGCAGCGGCAAGTCCACGCTGGCCTTTGACCTGGTGTTTGCCGAAGGACAGCGGCGCTTTCTGGACTCGATGTCCGTCTATGCCCGCACCTTTGTTGAGCAGATGGAGAAGCCCGAGGTGGACCTCATCAGCGGCGTGCCGCCGACTGTGGCGATCGAACAGCGGATTTCAAGGGGCGGCGGCAAGAGCACGGTGGCCACCGTCACGGAGGTCTGGCACTTCCTGCGCCTTTTGTTCGCGAAGCTGGGCACCCAGCACTGCCCGAAATGCGACGTGCCCGTGGTCAGCCAGAGCGCCACGGCCATCACACAGGCCATCGCCACGCATTTGAAGAAGGAGGGCGTGCACCTCCTTGCCCCGCTGATCAAGGCGAGAAAGGGCTTCCACACGGATGTGGCGGAGAACGCCCGAAGGCAGGGTGTCGAGACCCTGCTGGTGGACGGCGCGTTTGCTGACACGGCAGGCTTCAAGCCGCTGGCCCGCTTCAAGGAGCACAGCATCGATGCCGTGGTCGCCAGGCTGCCCAAGGCCATGTCGGTCATCGAGCTGAGGCCGATCGTGGAGAAGGCGCTCAAGATGGGAAGAGGCACGGTGAAGCTCCGGTTTGCCGACAAGAAGACACAGGTGCTGAGCACGCAGATGAGCTGCCCGAAGTGCGACCTCAGCTTTGAGGAGCTGGACCCGCGCCTGTTCAGCTTCAACAGCCCGCATGGCTGGTGCACACACTGCCGCGGCTTTGGATTCGTGGTCAGCGAGCACGGGGCGACTCCGCACCGCGATGACATCTCGAAGCTCGAGGCCGAGCTTGAGGAGGAAAGGCGCCTCACCCTGCGGGAGGATGGCGAGGAGGAGGGGCGTGAACGTGTTCCCTGCACCCATTGCGGCGGCAGCCGGCTGAACCAGACGGCCATGTTTGTGAAGCTGGGCGGCAGTGAGGGAGGGGCGCGTGAAACGCAGCTGCGGATTCATGACATCAACGGGCTCTCAGCCGAGGAGGCGGCGCGCCGGGTGGCCGGGCTGAGATTCACCGGCACTCAGGCGGAGATCTCCAGGGACATCCTGGCTGAGATTCGTCAGCGGCTGCATTTCATGAAGGAAGTCGGGCTTGGCTACCTGCAGCTCAACCGCAGCGCCGACACGCTGTCAGGCGGCGAGGCGCAGCGCATCCGCCTTGCGGCGCAGCTTGGCTCCAACCTGCGCGGAGTTCTGTATGTCCTGGACGAACCCACGATCGGACTGCATCCGCGCGACAACGAACGGCTGCTGAACACGCTGGCCGCCCTGCGTGACAAGGGCAACAGCCTGCTGGTGGTCGAGCACGATGACGAGACCATGCGGCGCGCCGACACCATCATCGACCTCGGGCCCGGGGCCGGACGTTTTGGCGGCGAGGTGATCAGCCAGGGAAGTCTCGCACACATCCTCAAGGACGACGCCAGCATCACGGGCAGGGAGCTGCGGTCGCCGCTGAAGCATCCGTTGCACGGCACAAGGCGTCCACTGCCGGGGCTGAACCAAAAGGATGGCTGGCTTGCCATCGAAGGGGCCTGCGCCAACAACCTGCGGGGCATCGATGTGCGCATTCCGCTCGGACGGCTGACCGTCATCACCGGCGTCAGCGGCAGCGGCAAGAGCACCTTCATGCACAGCGTGCTTCTGCCGGCCGCCAAACAGACCCTGGCCAAGGGCCGGAAGCCCGCCCGCCGCGGCGCCAACGCATGGAAGAAAGTCGCCGGCTTTGACCAGCTTGCCGCGGTGCATGAAGTGGACCAGTCGCCCATCGGCAAGACCTCGCGCTCCTGTCCAGCAACCTATGTGGGAATCCTGGACGACATCCGGAAGCTTTTCGCCCAGCTTCCCGCCTCCAGGGCCCGCGGTTATGACGCAGGTCGCTTTTCCTTCAACACGGAAGGCGGGCGCTGTGAAGCCTGCCAGGGCAATGGCGAGATCAAGGTCGAGATGAACTTCCTGCCAACGACCCGGGTTCCCTGTGAATCCTGCCATGGCCTGCGTTTCAACAGCGCGACGCTGGAGGTGGAGTACAATGGCAAAAACATCGGCGCAGTGCTGCGCATGAGCATCGCCGAGGCGGCGGATTTCTTTGCCAGCCAGCCAAGGATTGCGCGCCCGCTTCAGCTCCTGGCGGACACGGGTGTGGGCTACCTTCAGCTTGGCCAGCCCAGCCCGACCCTGAGCGGCGGCGAGGCGCAGCGCATGAAACTGGTGACCGAGCTGAGCGTGGGGCAGGGGAAGACCATCACCCAGAAGCTGCGCGGTCTGAAGACGGAGAAGCGCAACCTTTACCTGATTGAGGAGCCGACGATCGGCCTGCACATGAGCGACGTGGCCCGGCTGATCGACGTCCTCCACCGCCTCGTCGATGAAGGCCACACCGTGGTTGTCATCGAGCATCATCCCGATGTCTTTGCCGAGGCCGACTACCTGCTGGACATCGGCCCCGAGGCCGGTGCTGAAGGTGGGTGTCTGGTGGCTTCAGGCACTCCGGAGGAGGTTGCCAGCCACAAGACGAGCGTCACGGCCCCCTTCCTTCGGAAGGTGCTGGACGCGGCAGCCGTCACCAAAGCCAGAAAGTCGCGGGCGGGCCGTCCTTGACGACGGACTTCGCCTCGCTCCTCACCACTTCCTCGATCTGCCTTGCCCATTCCCGGCAGGCCTTCCTGAAATAGGTGTAGGTGGTGTAGTCGTGCACGTAGAGGATGATTCCCGAACGGTTTTGTTCAGCGTCGGCAAACTCATAGAGCACCTGGCCCGTGCCCTCGTCGCGCAGGCGGCCTTCGATGGCCATGTTGCCCTTGAGCTTGTGGGAGATGGCGGTCTCCGCCCCGGGCCAGAGCAGGATGTTGATGCCCTTGCGCATCAGCCCGCCCATGATGGGGTTGGGGTTGAACTCCGTGACCGCCAGCTCGAGGACAAGCGAGTATTTGTCCGGCACGTCAACGACCTCCCGCCGATCCTCGGGCGCGAGCCGGAATGCCCTCGTGACCTCCGAATGGAAATAGCCTGCCAGCTTGCGCATGTTTTTGAGCCGGGATTTTTCAGTGACCTCGATCTTCGACAGGGACCGGGTCATGGGCCTGAGATGATCCAGGTTGACGGGGGCGATATAGATATGCGGGCGTTTCTCCGCCGCCGCCCAGGCCTTGGCATCCGTGTTCTTCCAGTCATGAAGGAAGGGGGACTTCGCTGCATCCGTCCGTTTCAGCTCGCTCGCATGAACGAGGAAGGGGGAGGGGCGGGCAGGGAAGGCCTTGACCAGACGCTGGGCGGAACGGCAGGAGGGAATCAGAACAAGGGCAAGCAGGGCGATGCAAAGGCGGACTGTCATCTGTCGTTGATTGGGTTGGCATGCGACGGAACGCGGCTCGTCAGCGGCCCTGTCGTGCAAGTTTGGCGGCAGTTAGGTAATTGTTGCGGAATACGCCGCCCAGTTGGCGCGAGAGGCGGGTTTCAGCGATCTTGTCACGGGTTTTCAACGTGGCGGCGATGCCTCCCAGGGCCTCCTCATAGGAGACTGGCTGCAGGTCGTGGAAGGCTTCCAGGGCAGCCTGCGGGAGGCCATGGGCGGCAAGCTGATGCCAGGCCTGCCTCTGCTCCTCATGAGTGTCGACACAAAGCACCCGGAGCAGAAACCGCAGGGGTGAAAAGGCTGCCGCCGTCCAGGAGGGATGATAAACGAAGGCGCCGGCCTTGGCGTAGGGCACCTCCCCGGCGTCGTTCATGAAACGGAGATGCCCGGGTGTGTATAGATCGCGGCGGACGGGCAGGCGACGAAGGGCCCGCCTGTCCGGACCTCCGGGGCTTCCCGGCCGGTAGGTCCAGAGCTTCTGCCCGTCCTCGCCAAGGACAAACTCGATGAAGGCGGTGGCCAGCTCCGGGTCTGGAGCTCCCCGCATCATCGCGATGGGATCCACGCTGATCGAGGTGCCTCCAACAGGCATGACAAACCCAACCCGCGAGCTGCCGTCGCCGCGTCGCACGGACTCTTCCGCAGCACGTCCGTAAAAGTCGATGCACATGCCTGCGGCGGCGTCCCCCCTCAGGACATCCAGGGGAATCTTGGTCGAGGTGTCGCTGAAGTAACGGGCGTTGGCGCTGATGCGCTGGATCAACGCCAGCCCTTTTTCCCAGCCTTTCGCCACGGCGGCTTTTTCAACCTGTTCGGGGCTGCCTCCGTCCGGGGCTGCTGAAAGCCGCGCCAGCTCCTCCTGCATCTGCTGCTGAATGAGCATTTCAAAGGCCTTGGTCACCGAGCTGCTGCGGCCCGGATCCGCCAGGGCCACCATGCCCTGCAGACGTGGATCCGCGAGGTCGCTCCAGTGTTCAGGATCCCTGGCGATGCCAAGACGGCGGAGGACGTCGCGGTTGAACACGATGCCAAAGCTCGACAGGCAGGTTCCGCACCAGCGGTTGCGGGCGTCGCGAAAAGGCTCGCCACCGAGGACCTCGGGAATGACCGCGTCGCTGAACCAGTCCGGATGCTTCCGCCGCACTTCTTCCAGGCCGGTGCCAGGGCCCTGGCTGCCGACCAGCGTTCCAGCATCCGCCTGAAGCTGGAAATCGAAGGCGCCTCCGCCAAAGAAGAGGTCGACCCCGATGCCGGCATCCGAGCTTAAAAACGCCGCCCTTGCCGCATCCCCGGCCGGTGCCCTGGCGCTCAGGAAGGACTGGGCGGCATCAGACGACCAGGGCTGCTTCAGCTCGTTCGTCCAATGGCGTTGAAAGGCGGCGGTGTATTCCGACTTGATCATCACGGCGATTTCGGAAGTGCCGCCCGGCACACGCCAGTCGATGAACACGGACTGGCCGGTTCGCGCCTTCCAGTTGCGCGCGAAGGCCCGGCCGAACTCCTCGCGAATTTGTTCATGATGCGGCGTCACGATGACCAGCCGCCGGTCAAACCCTGACGGGGCCGTGCTTTCCCGGGGCTTGAGCAGGAACGGGCCGAGAAGCGTGATGAGCATGGCCGCGAAAACGACCGCCCCCTTTTTCCAGGCCGGTGATGATGAGCTGGGGTCCATGCCTGTGTTTCAGACAAAGTCGGTGATCGAGCCAAAATTGGCGTCGAACAGACGGCGGTAGGTCCTGAAGGCGAAGGCGTCGGTCATGCTGGCGACCCAGTCGCAGACCAGGCGTGCCCGGGAGGCGGCGTCGGGAGCCTTTTCAATCTCGGCCTCCTGCACCGGCGGCATGAGATGAAGCCGGGAGCCGCCGGGCTCGATGTAGCGGTCATGCAGAACTTCAAAGAGGCGGGTGAGGATCACGTCGGCCTTGTAGTCGAGCTGCTGAAGCTGGGGGCTGCGGAATACAAGATCCAGGGAGATGCGCTTGTTCAGCCTGGAGCGGTCCCGGACGTCGGGATCCACTTCAAGACGGAACTGATGCCTGCGGGTCATGGCGCTCAGGAAGTTCGCCTCCGGAACCAGCCTGGCCGCCCGGATGTAGTCGCCGATCTGCCGGTTGAGCCTCGCCTCCACGCGCCGTTCACGGATGGCGGCGCAGAGAAACTTCACATGGTCGGACTGGTCCCGGCTCAGCTCCTGGCCTTCGGCCCAGGATTCAAGCCGGGTGATCGTGATGAAGCCGGCGTGGATGCCGTCGGCGATGTCATTGAGCGAATAGGCGGTGTCGTCCGCCCAGTCCATGACCTGGCATTCGATGCTCTTGAAGCGGTTGCGTTCCCTGCCGGGGGTGAGTTCAACGGGGAAGGCCTGGCCGCCCAGGGTGAAGTCCAGCCACTTCTCCTGATCATCGTAGAGGTAATGGTTAGGCGCTCCTCCGGCTTCGGCGTGCAGGGTCTTGTACTTGAGGATGCCGTCCAGAAGGGCGCGCGTCGGGTTCATGCCGTCACGCCCCTCGTTGAAAAGGGTCTGGGTCAGCAGCCTGAGGGTCTGGGCGTTGCCTTCAAAGCCGCCGTAGGGCTGCATGAGCCGGTGCAGGGTGCGTTCACCCGTGTGCCCGAAGGGCGGATGGCCGAGGTCGTGGGCGAGGCAGGCGCTTTCCACCAGGTCAGCGTCGATGTGGCAGTCATCGCCGAGGAGGCCGCCCTGGCTGGAGAGCCGGCCGCAGATGGAGCGGCCGATCTGGGCCACCTCGATGCTGTGGGTGAGGCGCGTCCGGTAGAAGTCGTACTCGCCGGAAAGGAAGACCTGGGTCTTGTTTTGCAGCCTGCGAAAGGCGCTGCTGTGGATGATGCGGTCACGGTCGATCTGGAACGGGTTCCGATATTCGTCCGGGTGGGCCGGCCGGCCGGTCAGGGTTCCGGTGTCGAAGACGTTGTAAAATAGGTTCACGGGCATCGGCCGGAAGCTAGACGCTGAACGGTGGCTGGCAATGCGTGTTCATCCGGGGATGACACAGAAATCAACGACACCATTTGCCGTCCGGCAGCAAAAACCGCAGGGGAAACAGGGCGAGGGAGCCGGTGACAAAGGCAAGGCCGTTCTGGAGCAGCAGACCTGAGTTCAAGCCACCGCACCACAGCAGCCCGGTAACGCCTCCGGCGAGCATCAGCAGGGCGCTCAGACAGCGCCAGAAGGCGGGAAGGCGGCGGTAGGTGGACTGGGTCAGCTCCGAATAACCGGTGAGTGTGATCAGCAGGAACAACGCCGTCCATTTCAGGGTGGCGGCTGAGACAAGCAGGGGGGGATGAAAGCCGTCAGGCTTTTCGGAGGTGCTGCGGATGGCTGCCAGAAGCTGGAGGTTTTCCAGCAGGTCGCACAGGCCCGTGAAAACGGCCAGGCTGATCAACAGCCAGCGGCGCCGGCCATGCCTGACCCGCAAGGCGAGGAGGACGAAAAGCGAGGCATAACCCACGATGAAGGGGAAATCCCACTGCACGAGGCGGATGGCGTTGCCGCGGTCCGCCCTTCCCGTGGCGAGTTGCACCGGCATCATCTGATTCACGATTTCCTGGCTGCCGGCCAGTTGCAGCGCAACCACCGGGCTGGTGCCTCCATGATGAAATCCAAGGTCCTTCAGCCTTTTCATGGGCAGGCTCCACTGGCTTTCCTGCCGGGCCATCATCAGGGCAAGCAGCAGGGTGGCCGACCAGGCGGCGACGGTCAGCCAGAAGAGGGGTTTGCGTGAGGATGCCGACTTCATGGATCTTTCTGAGGAGGGGGCGTGCGGTTGCGCCCCGGGACGATGAAACGCCTGAAAAGTTCGCTGTTCCTGGAGGCTCTTCCATTCTTCCGGGGCACCGTGTCAGGGGCGGCGGCGGCAGCGGCGGAGGGTGCTGGCTTGGGCTTGGGCAGCGGAATGGCCGCCGTGTCCGCCAGGACTTGGGGAAGCATCTGCTCTTCATCTGCCAGCATGGACTTCACGGCCTCCTCGGCGGCCTTGTTGATCTGGGCCACCTCGCCGGTTCGCAGATGCCATGACAACGGGGCATGATTCAGGCTGGCCTTGATGAAGAACCATTCGCGAAGGGAGTGGAGCAGGCCCGGGGAGGCTTCAGATGTCGCGGTCTCCGGTGCGGATGGCCTGATCTTGACATGTCGGATGAAACGCCGGTCCGCAGGCTTGCCTGGGTCAAGTTCAAGCTGCCAGCGACGGCTGAACTGCAGGAGCAGCTGGCTGGCAAAGGCGGACTGGCTGCTGTTTCGAACGCCTGCCATCGTGACCGCCGGAGAGATCAGGTCAAACAGGCTTCCCTGGGACTTCCTGCCAAGGTCCAAGGAGCGCTGTCGCAGAAGATCCTCAGGCGGATCCGGGAACGCCGCGAGCTCAATCACGAGGACTTCCTCGGGAAGCCTGCGGCCAGCCTTCTTCAAGTCTGTCAGCGCCTCGTCCAGCCATTCCAGCGCGCCGACCAGTCCGCTGTTTTCAAAGTAGCCTCCGTCCACGACGTGGTGCAGGCTGCCGCCCCTCGGAAACACCCGTTCGTGCTCGGCGCCAGGGAGGATCAGCCCACGCCCGGGCTCCGGACTGATGGCGGGCCGCGCCGCCGGGCTGATCAGGGGGAAGGTCGCAGAGAGCCGGGCCGCCGTCACCATGGGGATGTCGGCGAGGTAGCGCTCGGTGAATTCAAAGCCACCCACCCGGTCCTGCGCTCGGATCGACTGTGTCTCCGAGGAGTAGTAGCCCAGGGGCCTGCGCGGAGCGGTCGAGATGGCCATGCGCTCGCCGGTTTCGACAACCGTGGCGTTGAAGACGAGGGCCGGTCGTTTCAGATCCGCCGCCTCCAGCCCCCATTGCTGCAGGGTGGCGGATTCAAGGCGGCCGCGCCGGTGCCGGCCGGCGGCGTTCTCGCACCAGGCGAGCTCCAGCATCCTGCCGCGGTCTTGAAATAATTTTTGTTCGGTGGTGAAGAGCATCGGCAGCGTCGCGCGCACCAGGTCCTTCTTCACCATTCCCAGCACGGCGGCCCACAGGCTGCTGCTTCCGGCTGCGGCCGCGGCCTCATCCAGCGGGGGCGTCCCTTCATCGAGCCCGATGGCATGGGCATATTGAAGGGCGCCGACGCTGCCACCGGACACGCCGCTGATGAGGCGGACGGAACGGTGAAAGCCCGGGCTGCCAACGGCGGCCATCTGCCTCTCCAGCTCGGCCAGGACCCGCGTGGTCCAGGCGGCGGACTGAATCCCGCCTCCGGCAGCGGAGACCACCACCAGCGGCAGGCCGGCCTCGACACTCCTTTGCACGATGGCGGCCGGGATCGGCAGAGGCTGGGCGGAGGCGGGTCGTGGAAGCACCGGATAATAATGGTCGCTCTCACGCCAGAGGTTCATGAACAGGCAGTAGGCGGCGATGCCTGCCATGACAGGCACGCGGTGTCGGTCCAGAAGGAAGGCCAGCATGCTGATGATCAGCGTCAGGACGCAGACCAGCAGGAGCAGGGAGGCCAGCGGATGAATGCTGTGATCCTCGACGAGGATGAAGATGGCGAGCAGGAGGCTGCCATAGACAAAGGCGCTGAGATGGCCGTCACAAAGGGTCACGTTGTCCGGTGTGAAGCCGGCATCACGCCGTCTCGGCTCGATGAAGCCCGGGGAAGGCTGAAGCCCGTTGGAGACGAGGAAGGCCACGAGCCGGCGGGGCGGGCCGTGGCGGGCATCCGCCAGCCGGGTTTCCAGGCCGTGAAGGGTACGCCGCAGGACCTGGGCCAGGAGCATTCCGCCCACGAGTCCGAAAAGCAGGTGCCAGAACAGTCCGGGTTCAGAAGCCCGCAGCACGACGACGCCATTCAGGGCGATGGCTGCGCCTAACAGCCAGCTCCAGGCCCGGGTCATGCCGGATTTGAGCAGGCTGAGCGGGGCTCCAAACCTCTCGACGCCATGCAGGTCCACGAGCTTGCGCTGGTGGACCAGGCAGCCCGCCGTGACCACCAGAGAAAAGCCGATGAGCAGGGCTCCGGCAAACGAACGGACGTCATAGGCCCCCAGCGCGAGCGTTCTGAGGGGGCCGGCGGCGAGCAGGGGCAGGGCCAGCAGCACGGCGATGCCCATGAGGGAGACCCGGATCAGGTAGGCATAATGAAGGATGCCCAGGATGTGATGACCGATGAATCCGAGGGGCCTCGGCAGCCTCGCCATGAGGAAAATCAAGCTGGCGGGCAGGGTCCTGGGGGCCGTCTTCATGGTTTCATTCACGGTTACCCCGCGCAGACGGGTCTTGTCGATGTTGAAAACCGTACTTGTTCAGCGGGAGCGTCCTGGTGCACCCGGGATGTCATGGGCAAGACCCACGCCTTGACCAGCCCGCCATCCTGCTTCAAACAACGCCGCACCTCCGAAACCGCTCCAGCCATGTCCACCACCTACCACATTGTTCCCACGCAGGCCCACAACGACCTTGTCCGCGCCGCCTATGTCCACCGCGGCTACACGGCAGCCGAGGCGGAGGATGCCGCCCGGTTCTGCGAAATGGCGAGCGCCCATGGCATCCGCACCCACAACGCCATCAAGGCCCTGCATCTGGATCATTTGTTCGGCAGCGCCACGGGAGGCTGCAAGCCCGGGGCTGAAATCCGGGTCATCGAGAAGAAGTTCGCCGCCAGCGAGGCCTGGGACGCACAGCTCAAACTCGGTCAAAGCGTGGCCTTCCGCGCCATGGAACGTTGCATGGAGCTGGCTGACAAGTATGGGGTCGGCCAGGTGAGCGTGGACAACGCCTTCCACTATCTCTGGGGCGGCGGCTATGTCATGGATGCGGCCAGGAAGGGTTACATCGCCTACACAAACTGCACCTCCACCCTTGCGGAAGTGGTGCCCTTCGGAGGCAAGTTCCCGGTGCTTGGCACCAACCCTCATTCCTGGGGGCTTCCAACCCAGGATGCCTGCGGCTTCCCGATCGTCATCGACTGGGCGACCAGCACGGTGGCCATGGGCCGGGTGCAGCAGCTCAAACGTGAAGGCAAACCCCTGCCGGCAGGCGCCGCCGTGGACAAGGAGGGCAGGCCGACGACCGATGCGAATGAAGCCGCCTGGCTGCTTCCTTTCGGCGCCCACAAAGGCTACGGCCTCAGCCTGCTCATCGAGGTCATGGGCGGCATGATCGGCGGCAGCCTGCCCACCCTGCGTGGCGGAGGCGCCCATCCGGAGGTCAAGGCCTGCGCCTTCCCGGAAGGTGAAAAACGCACCAGCAGCTTCTATTTCCAGGTCATTCATCCCGATGCCATCTCCAGCGGCATGTTCGCCAAGGGCCGGTCCTTTGCCGACAACGTGAAGGCGGTGATCGATGACATCCTGGGACACGGAAACGAAGGCTGCATGCTGCCCGGCCAGCCCGAGGCGCAGAATGCGGCCCACACGGCCAGGGCGGGCGGCCTGCTCTTCACGGCTGCGGAAGTCGAGGCCCTGAACGAGATCGCCGACGAGGTCCAGTCGGCGCGCTTTGAAGCTTCGGCCCTGCCAACCTACGAGGTGCCCTGAGCACCGCTTCAGCCTCCGTCCGCAGGGATGAAGTCCGCTGCTCCCGTCCATGCGGACGGCCGGCTTCGTCCAGCCTCCAGGCAATCTTTTCATGCACGCACTCGACGCCCTTTCCTACACCCTAGACACCCATCCGGAACTCGGGGCCGACGGCCGCGTGCTGTTCATGCGGGCCCAGCCTTCGGAATGCCTCGGACGATTTCAGGGAAGGCTCACCTGCGAGCAGCCGTGGAAGCCCCGCGCCCTGGCCCTGGAGGCCGCCGGTCATTCGGTTGCCAAGGACACTCCAGGCCCCTTCCAGACCATCCTGCTTCTGCCCGAGCGCCAGCGTGAAAGCATCCTGGCCGACATCGCCCGCGCTCACGAACTGCTCGCGGAAGGCGGCACGCTGGTGGTCTCGCTTCACAACGACTGGGGCGCCAAACGCACCGAACAGCAGCTCGCCGAGGTCGCTGGTGAAATCCAGACCCTGTCCAAGCATCACAGCCGTGTGTTCTGGGCGGTGAAGGACCATCCCTGGGATCTCGCCAAACTGAATCAATGGAAGGAGGCGGGCGCCATGCGCCGGATCCTCGAAGGACGTTTTTGGTCGGCCCCCGGGCTGTTTCATTGGGATGAGATTGACGCCGGCTCGCGCCTGCTCTCGGAACAGCTGCCGCCCTCGCTCAGCGGGGCTGCGGCCGACTTTGGGGCGAGCTGGGGCTTTCTCAGCGTCCACCTTCTCAGCCACTGCCGCGGCATCCGGAGCCTGGATTGTTTTGAAGCCGATGCCGCCGCGCTGGAATGCCTGCGCCGGAATGTCGGCAATGTGCCGACACACATCCGTCCACGCATCGTCTGGAGTGATGTGACCACCGGCACCGGCGCGGGCAGGTATGACGTGATCGTCATGAATCCGCCGTTCCACGACGGACGTGACGCCGACCCCTTGTTAGGCATCAAGTTCATCACCCAGGCTGCCTCGGCCCTGAGGTCGGGAGGCGAGCTGTGGCTGGTGGCCAACAAGCACCTGCCCTATGAAAACCTGATGCGCGACTGCTTCGAGGAGGCCCGCACGGTCATCGAGAAGGACGGCTTCAAGGTCCTTCATGGCAGACGTCCGAAGGCCCATGTGCAGATGCATCAGGGTGGCAGGCGCAGGCGCGGCGAGCACTGAGCCGCCCCCCGCAGGCTCAGCTGCTGCGGATGATTTAAGGCATGCACCGGGCTTGCCTCGTCCCCCGTTTTTCGTTAGGCTTTCAGGCATGACCATCCGCACCCTTCCGACCTTTGCCTGCCTCGCCGCCGCCGTTTCCCTGGCCTCCGCCCAGGTGCCTGAGTTCAAGGGAGGCATTGAAAAGCTGGATCCTGCCCTCGACGCCCTGCTGGACGTGAATGCCAGGATTGAGGTGCTGGCTTCCGGCTTCAACTGGTCCGAGGGACCGGTCTGGATGGAGGGCCGCATGCTTTTTTCCGACGTGCCGGAGAACACCGTCTTCGGCTGGTCCGAGGGCGACAAAGCAGCTTCCGTCGTGCTGAAACCAAGCGGCAACCTCTCCGGCGACGGAGGGCAGGGATCCAATGGCCTCGCCCTGGATGCAGGCGGCAGCCTCGTGCTCTGCCAGCACGGTGAGCGCCGCGTGGCCAGGCTTGAAAAGGACGGCAGCTTCACCGTGCTTGCCGACAGGCATGAAGGGAGGCGCTTCAACAGCCCGAATGACCTCGTGATCGCCCGCGATGGAACGGTCTTCTTCACGGACCCGCCCTATGGCATGAAGAAGGGCGAGCAGCCGGACGCTCCTTATCATGGCATCTATTCGATCAGCAAGGAAGGCAAGGTGAAGCTGCTGATCGACGACATCCGCTGGCCGAACGGCATCGCCCTGAGCCCGGATGAAAAGTGGTTGTACATCGCCGTGTCGGACAAGGACGACACTCGGATCATGGCCTATGATCTGGCCCAGGACGGCGGCGTGTCCAACGGTCGCGTGTTGTTCAACGCCCAGAAGCTGAAGACTGCGGAACGCAAGGGCGGCTGCGACGGCCTGAAGGTGGATCAACTGGGCAACCTCTGGACCACCGGTCCCGGAGGTGTCCTCATCCTCGACAAAAGCGGCAGGCACCTCGGCACCATCCTCACGGGGCAGGCGACCGCCAACTGCGCCTGGGGCGGCGAAGACCGCAGCACGCTCTACATCACCGCCGACATGTTTCTGCTGCGCGTGAAAACCAAGGTCAAAGGGCTGTAAGTCAACAACAGGTTGGAAAGTCCGCGCTCCATGCCGATCCCCGCGCCAGCGCCGGAGCACGGATTTCCAAATCCGCAGTAAGCGAGTTCGCTCGCACACACCCGAACCACGCCCACGCCTGCTTCAACCCGCAGGCTAGGCCTGTGGTTCGAGCCAAACTGAAGATGACTCCATGCTTCGCCCCGCGTTCGCGATGCTGCGGAATCGGAGTTCCGCGCCCCGTACCGATTCTCGCGGCAGTTCCGGCATTTCAGGCCTGCTTGCAGGCCTTGATCGTGTTGGCCATCAGCATCGCGATGGTCATCGGCCCCACACCGCCCGGAACCGGGGTGATGGCACGGCACTTCGGCGCCACTTCATCAAAAGCGACGTCGCCCACGAGCTTGTAGCCTTTTTCCGTTCCCGGCGCCTCAACACGGTTGATGCCGACATCAATCACCACGGCACCTTCCTTGACGTGCTCGGCACGGAGGAACTCCGGACGACCGATCGCAGCAACGATGATGTCCGCCTGACGGCAGACAGCGGCCAGGTCACGGGTGCGGGAATGCGCCACGGTGACTGTGGCGTCACCGCCAACTCCCTTGGCCATGAGCAGCAGCGCCATCGGCTTGCCGACGATCATGCTGCGGCCGACCACCACGACGTTGGCGCCCTTGGTCTCAATGCCGGTGTCGATCAACAGGCGCTGGCAGCCAAGAGGAGTGCAGGGGACAAAGCCCGTGGGGTCTTCCAGCGCCAGCTTCGCCACATTCACCGGATGAAAGCCGTCAACATCCTTGGCCGGGTTGATGGCGCGCACGATGGCGGCTTCATCGATGTGCTTCGGCGGCGGGCTCTGCACCAGGATGCCGTGAATGCTCGGGTCGTTGTTGAGCGCTTCAACGTGTGACAAAAGCTCCTCCTGGCTGGTGCTGGCGGGAAGCTCCAGCTTCACGGAATGCAGCCCCAGGTCGCGGCACTTCTTGTCCTTCGAACGAACATAGGCCCGGGATGCCGGATCATCGCCCACCAGAATGACGGCCAGCCCGGGCTTCTTGCCCTGGCTCGCCAGTTCGGCGATGTCACGGCGGCATTCTTCGAGGACTTTTTCAGCGACGGCGGTTCCGGAGATCAGTGTCATGGGCCGGCTAGAGGAGCGTGGTTGCAGGCCTTCCGCAAGTGCCGCCATGCGACGGTTCTTGCCGCCTCCATTTCTCAGGATGACCTGGACAGGCATGGCCAGCTCGCCCGTGGAAAAAAGCCGGCCGCGCCATGACCCACACTCAGGAAAGTGGCTGAACCAGAGAATCGTAAAGCGTTTTGGTGCGTTTGGCGATGCTTGCCCAGCTGAAGCGATCCACGGCCCGCTGACGCCCCGCCAGACCCATGCGACGGCGCTTTTCCGGATCAGCCATCAGGCTGTTGACGCCTTCCGCCAGATCCCTGGCAAAACGCTCTGGATCGGTGGCTTCAAAGGGGCTTTCCTGCTGCTGGTCGAGAGGGACCAGAATGCCGGTTTCGCCAGGCACCACGACCTCCTTGATGCCACCCACGGCGCTGGCGACAACAGCGGTTTCGCAGGCCATGGCCTCCAGATTGATGATGCCGAAAGGCTCGTAAATGGACGGACAGCAAAAGACATCGGCATGCGAATACATGGCGATCTTCTCCGGCACGGGCAGCATGGACTGGATCCAGACGATGCCCTCGCGCTTCGCCTGGGCGGCGGCCACGGCGGCCTGCATCTCCGCCGCAATCTCCGGGGTGTCAGGCGCTCCGGCGCACAGGACGATCTGGAAGCCCGGTGCCATGCTCTCAATGGCACGCACCAGGTGGATGATGCCCTTCTGGCGGGTGATGCGACCGACAAACAGGACATAAGGCTGGTCCGGGTTCACGCCATGCTTGCGCAGCACCTCCGGGGCTTCGATGCGATGATACTCGTCGGGATCGATGCCATTGTGAATGACGTGGATCTTGTGGGGGTCGACCTGGAACAGGCGCAGCAGGTCGGCCTTGGTTTCCTCGGACACCGCAATGACGGCGTCTGCCATCTCGATGGCGGTCTTTTCCAGCCAGCAGGTGAAGTCATAGCCGCCGCCGAGCTGCTCTCGCTTCCAGGGACGGAGAGGTTCGAGGGAATGCACCGTCAGCACCATGGGCACGCCATAGTTGAGCTTCGCCAGGATGCCGCCGAAGTGGGCATACCAGGTGTGCAGGTGGACGATCTGTGCGTCGATGGCGCGGGTGTTGAAATCGAGGCAGCGCTGCAGTGCGCCAAAGACGGACTTCAGGTTGGCCGGGCTGGTCCATCGCGAGGTGTCCAGCCCGGTGCCGTGAACCGTCAGGGCTCCTTCCGGGATCTCCTGATCGCCAAAGCAGCGAACTTCAACCTCCATGAGCCTGGACAGCTCGCGCGTGAGGTATTCAACATGCACACCGGCGCCGCCGTAGATGTACGGGGGGAATTCATTGGTCAAAAACAAGGATTTCATCAGGCAACTGCGCTTTATTCCAGGTCGGCAGCCTTCGGCAAGGTGAAAGGAGACACATCCCTTGCTTGAGCAAAGCGCGGAACTCCGATTCCGCAGCACCGCGAACGCTGGGAAAGAGAAATACAATCTTCAGCCTTGTTCGAGCCCCAGGCCCTTCCTGCGTGTTGAAGCAGGCATATGGGAGATTCGCATGTGTGCGTGCGCCCACCCTTGCTGCGGATTTGGAAATCCGCGCCGGCGCTGACGCGAGGATCGAAACGAACTCGCGGCTTCAGACCAGGAGCATGGAACTGTTTCGTATCCAGGGATCCTCGGCCTTCAGTGGCAGCGGCTTCGGCAGTCGCCAGACTTTGATGCCGTACCTTTCGCTGACACTTTCGCCGGCAGGAGGCGGTTCCTGCACGGGAATGGCGTGAACCGTGGCAAATCCGCGATCCGGATCAGGCGTCAATAGAACCACCCGCCGTAAAATGCCCTGAGTCAGGTAATCCAGCTCGCTCTGGCTGAAAAACATATTCGAACGCTGCGTCATGTCCCAAAGGCCGCCTTCCTGAAGCAGGCTTTCGGTGACCAGAGCCCCCTCATCAAGGCTATCTTCATGCTCCTGGTTAATCGCCGAAAACACATCCAAATCGGAAGCATCTGCTCCATAATAGGCGACGCAGTTCTTAGGATAAACCGTCTCGTAGGCCACGAGCCAAAAACGTGTTTGCTCCGGGTTCATGATGGAAAATACGGTGCAAATCCCATCGTATCATGTAAGAAATTCGTCATGCGATAGTCGAAAATCAGAAGAAACGCAGAGGTCATTAAGCATCAAGTCGTTAGCTTATCGCTGCGTGCGCGAAAAAAAACGCAGCGCCAGGAACCTGGAGCTTGGCGCAGATGTTACAGCCAGGATGGTCAGTTAAAATCGATGCTCAAGAGTATCGTGCAGGTGGCTCATTCAAGGCCTCAAGTTATCAAGGCCCTGACATCCGCAATCCTTCGTTGACGCACAGGAAGAAAGAGCTTTAACTAACTGCCCACATGGCAACGACAACATCCCTTAACATCGACCAGCTTAAGCGCGCGGTCGCTCTCTATGAGCAGATTGAAAAGCTGCAGGCTGAACTCGCCGCACTTTTCGGTGAGAAACCCGCCGGCAAGCGTGGTCGCAAGGCCGGCGGCAGGAAGGCCAAGAACGCCGAGGCGGAAGCTTCTGGCACCGAGGCTCCAGCCAAGAAGACCCGCAAGAAGCGCGCCAAGCGTGAAATCTCCCCGGAAGCTCGCGAGCGCATCGCCGCTGCACAGCGCAAGCGCTGGGCCAAGGCCAAGAAGGAAGCCTGATTCAGGCACACGGAATCAACAGCCCATCCATTTTTACCTTTAGCGACAAACCCCTGCTCAGTTCCGGAGCAGGGGTTTTGTTTGGTCATCAGCCGATGCCCGGACAACTTGGAAAGGCATCACACTGCCCCGAGAAATGGGCGGGTTCGGTTCATCTGTCAGGTTGATGGGTTCGGGGAGCGACTGCCAGCCCAGAGCACTCCAACGCTGTGATGAAACTTACCTCGCAGGCCCAGGACAGCAGCGGCGGCAGCAGCCGCTTTGGACTGCGGCAGCCTGCTCCGCCTTCATCACGCAGCCCTGCTGCGATGGCTGAGGACTCAGTTCCGCCCCCAACCTCCGAACCACCGGAGCGCAGATCAGAGTGTGATTAATCTTTGCCTGGATTCGAAAATTTTCAGGGGAGCAAGCGCCTATGCAGCCGCCAGCCTTTTGGTCGCTGCCCGACGTGGCTGCACGCTCAGACGCAACCCCAGCGAGGCCAGCACTTTTTGAAACGTCTTTAACCGTGGATTACCCTCCGGTGAAAGCGCCTTGTGCAATCCCTGCCTTGTCACCTCCGCCCGGCTTCCCAGCGCAGAAAGCCCACCTTGCGCCTTGGCAAGGATTCGCAGGAAATCCAGCAGCGCCGCCAGATCGTCGTCCTTCTCAAACTCTTCCAGCGCAAGCTTGAGCGCCAGCCTTGCGCGCTTGGGATCGCGCAGCTTCTCAAGCCAAACTTCTTCAAAGGAAACGGTGCTGCTTTTCTTTTTCATCGGTGTTCCTCCCTGTAGGTTTTCCAGTAGTCTTTTGCTTTCTTGATGTCCTTGCCCTGGGTCGATTTGTCCCCGCCCGCCAGCAGAATGACGGCCCTGCAGCCATCATCGCCAAAATACACCCTGTAGCCCGCCCCAAAGAACAGCCGCAGCTCGTAAAGGTCCTCTCCAACTGCTTTAAAATCGCCAAACTGGCCTTTCATCATCCGAAAAACCCGAAGGGTGATACGCTGCTGCATCTGCTCGCTGAGTTCAGTCAGCCATTCTTCATAAGGGCATGCCCCGGCAGCGGTCCGGAAAATGCGCAATTCATATGTTCCTGGCTTCAGCATGCAGGATAAGATGTAAACTATGGTTTACGCCGCGCAAGTTCTGTCCGTGGAAATTAGCGGAAGGTCTCCTTGAGGCGCTTCAGCGCCCAAAACACCAACCGCACACAGACCGCAATTGCCAGGCCAGGCCGAACCGACACGAGGAATTCCGCAAAGTAGGGGATCTTCTGCTGAGCGTGTAATAAGTGGGTTCCATCGTTAGATTTTGGCGTTTTAGGCTCGTTCATACTAAGCCTAGGCCCGCCATCCTGCCAACCCGGCCGGGCCGTGTGTCCAGGCGGGCCGGGCCGCCGTAATCGCCATAGGGTGTGAGGGACAGGGCCTCAAGACTTTCCATTACATGCAGAGCATTTGAGGCTTGACTTTCTCCGATTCTCGTAATTTCGGCTGTGAATAAGGCTTCCAGGAGCGTCAGTTACTCACAAACTAGCCCATTTTACGTCTATTTATTTTTTTCGCTGTGATCTTTTTCGATACTTTCGTTAGCACGTGGTTTCATGCTCTCCTGCCGGAGAATCGCCCTTTTTACCGCCTTTCGCGGATCCGTCCTAAAGTGCTCATTCTCAAACCTCTCCAACTCTTGGGAGAGCAGTCCCATGTAACCCTTAATCTCAGTGACTCGCGCAGATTGGTCACGGTGATTCCCTACGCTCTGCAATTCACGCAGCGCGCTTTTAATCCGTCTCGCTTGGCATAATAATCTTTCCACCCTAGTCACCGCTTCAATCCCTCTGTTAGCCGGAGGCCTTATACTACGGGCTATTTAGGAACGCAAATGCCAGATGACGCGCAAGCGGGGGGCTTGCCGGTCGAGCGGGATTCGGCAGCGCACCCACAACGCCGGACAATCCCAGGCCCCAGGGAACAGGCTCCGCACCCCGGCCCGCTTCGCGGTCCCCCGGAGCCACGCTCCGCGCCCCCGAGGCCCCCGCTACAATGCCGCGCCCGCGCGGTTTTAGACCGGCGACACCGTCGCCATGTCAACGGGAAAAGCCCCCGCTGCCCCCCGGCTTTTCCTGCCTTCGTTGCGGCGATGGCGGCACATAGGCAGCGATAGCGGAGACGCCGCAAAAGGCACCCCATGAAGGGGCTTATGACAGGTCTCCTTTAGTGCCGCCTAACTAAAAGCATGGCAAGCGTTCCGCTTGCCAAAGGAATGGTATTCCTTTGTTTTTACTGCTCACGCAGGGGCGGCAATGCCGCCCGGCCAGGCAGGGCAGAGGAACCCCATTCCTCCCATCCCATGCCCACCCTGACCCACCAAGAGCAACAGACACTCGAGGCCGTCAAAGACGCCGCCCGCGAGATCAACACGCCATCGCTCTCCCCATCGATGATCTTCGATTATTGCCCCCCGACTCTCTCCTGGGACTGCTTCGCCGACGCCTTGAAGGGCCTCCGCCGCCTGGGCCTCATCGAGGGCACCACCCGTTTCTGGCTCACCACCGAAGGGAAGGAGGTGGCCGCGTGAGTGCTGATTACGACCTTGACCAGGCCGATGTCATGGACGCAATCCGCGCCCTTCAACGGGGAAAATCCAATCATGCGGTGGCCCTGGCGTCGGTCGCCTCGTGGCTTGGCATGGACAGGCAACGCTGCAGGTCGATCCTGCAGGAGCTCGAGCAGCTCGGGCGGGTGGAGCAGGTCCAGGACGGGAAAAAGTGGCAAGAGAAATTCAACGCGCAGGAGGTAGCACAATGAACGAGGCGATTGACTGGAAGGTGACCGTTACAGCCCGCGACAACAGGCACGCGAGGCAGTTTCAGAGCGTTTATTACGTCACCGCATCGAACGCGGGCGGAGCTCGATCCTGGGCGCGGCTGCGATGGGCCGACGAATGGGAGGGCCAGGATGTGACCTGGCTGCATTCGAAGGCCGAGGAAGTCACCGACCCCATTTTGCCGCTGTGAGAACACACACGACATGCCCGATTTGTGGCGGCTTGTTCCTGCCCCTGCGCAGGGACAAGCGGACCTGTTCCCCCGCCTGCAAAAAGGCCGCCCAGCGCGGCGGCTGGCGCGAGAAAAAGACGGTCAGCGGCTGGAGTAGGGGAAGGCAACGCGGCTCAGATCCGGCCGGGATTCGCCCCGTTTCGGGCGCGCCTGGTCACCTGCAGGTAAAGGGGACAAATAGTGCGCCAGGCGTGATTGAGCGCAGGTTTCCCCAGGGGACCGAGGTGAAATTCTGGGACTCGGAGAAGATCCAGCCGGGGCGGGTGGACTGGCACACCGCCGAGGGTCAGAAATGCAAGGGATTCGCTAAGCACCTGGTCAAGGACTCAGACTTGAACGACACCTACAAAATCCCCGTCGTAACGCTGAAAGCCGTCGTGATGGTCTGGCTTTGGGACCTTCACCCCCACCCGTTCAGGAAAGGTTAAGAACACCTGAATCAGGTGACGATTCAAGTCGATGAATATTTGGCTGGCTGGCCGCAATTAGAACAATGGGCCGAGATAGGAACGGGTTCGCCGTATTGATTACGTTTCCACAATACAGTGAAAAATTCAATGTTACTAGGTTCCTGCCAGGATGAACCACTCCACGAGGAACCTCGATCGAGAACATCGAGCTTCTGTTCCTTGCTGCATGCCTCGCAGGTGAAAGTGTATGATGTTTTATCAATGCAGCCCATAATTTGACGTGACCTTTTCTGAGTTAAACTATTCATTTAGAGGGAGTTGAACGCGTGCCACCCTCTGGTTGTTGTGAATCAGTTTTGTCATCATCCTTGAAAAGATTGAGTTTCGGAAATTGTAATTGAAGGGCATTTTTCACCTGATCCGGGTTGTTGAAAGTGGAAGTTCCATTAAGAAATCCAACCACGATCGAATTAGGCTCATAGTCTATATCCAGAGAAACCATAATATGGTGGATAACAAAATCTTTATCGGAAAATATCCCTAAAGGAATGCTCTGCCGGATTACTGCGGGAAGCGTGACCTCTTTTGGGGCCTTGAATAAAAAGCAGTCAGGGGCTTTTCGTTCCTGAATTGTTACAAGCTTTCCTCCGATGGTTGGAATTAATTTGGTAGGCCTTTTTCCAGGTTCAAATTTACAAAAGCTCAGATGATACGGAGTTTTGTCGACTAGAAGAAAAAAATGCATTCATCACATAAAACTTAATGGGAACGAGTGTCAATTTGGTTTTTATGGATTAGATTGTTGAAATATTTTGCGGAGTTTTTTCACGCTCCCAAACACCACCCGCACACAGGCCGCAATCGCTAGACCAGGCCAGACCGAGGCGATGAATTCCGCAATCATGGGCTTCAGTCGTTGCCGTCGTTGTGCCCGGCCCGTTGAACCAGGTTCGCAATCACTGAGATGCTCATGCAGGCCGTGAGAGCGAGGGCGCACAATGGGGCCAGAGTGGCGACGATGTAGGCGACGAAGGTCAAAGCGGTTTTTCTGGTTCAGGTTTCACCCAGGAATCTAAAATGTTCTTTACGGGCCGGAAGGCGTCAGATGAACCCATTTCACCGGCAGCAGGCGAGCCGGGGGGATTCTGGCCCGTAACCGTGACGGGCGGCAATTCCTGGCGTTCCTGGGGACGCAGGGGCCGCACCAGGACGGCCCGGCCCCGATCCGTCAGGAAATACCACGCCCCGCCGCTCGGCACCTGGGCAACCACCCGTTGCCCCTCATAGGCCGCGCCGATGGTGAGACGCAGCCCACCGCGTGCCCGAACTATGATGGAATCACCCTCATGGATCACGGCGCCCAGGATGTGTTCGTCAACCTTCGAGATCTCGGCACCGAGGCCGTAAAACGTCTTTGGCTCGTTCTCCGGCGTCTCGACGACGGGCGGGACCTCGACAATCTTCACCTTTTGTCCCTTTTCGGCCTTGGCCTGGTCAAACGGTGAGACGCCGGCAGTCTCAGTCTCTGCACGGCCGGCAAAGGTCCGCCACACCAGCACGGCCGCCAGGACTACGGGAAGCACCACGCCACCGAGAACCAGCGCCATCCCTTTTTGCTGCACAGCGTTCGACTTCTTAACCCTCGTTCCCCCCGTCCGCATGGCCAGGTCATCACGCATGCCGTGGGTTTGATAGAAGTCCCCCACCGCCTTCTTGAACCGAACCCAGTAATGCCCGTATGCCTTCTGATCCCCGCCGCGGAAAATGATCCGTTTGAAGTCACCCAGGAACCTCTTGCAGAACCAGCCCACCAGAGGAATCCCCCCAGCATTGACACAATGGGTCCGCGTGTCGGCCAGGTCCCGGAGTTTCTTGGCAACGTGGCCTTCACGCTGCGCCAAAAAGTAAATGTCCAGGCCCGCATGCCTGGAGAGAGCGACCAGGCCAAAAAGGGGAGAGTTTTTCACCTTGTCCTGGCTCTGCGTATCCGCCGACCACATCAAAGAGGCTTCATCGGCCACCACCAGGTTTTCGGAGCCTTCCGCCCCCATGAGGAACACGTCAGACACCCAGCGTTTTTTCCCCTCGTTCGTTTCCTCTCGGACCCACTCTGCCGGATCATCCGGGAGTTTAATCACCCGATCCGAGAACCCCAGGCGCTCGACCTCATCCCATTTCAGCGGCAGATTTGTGTGAACGATGCCGCCCTCCTCGAGGCACTGAAGGCAGAGCTCCGCGCCATAGTAGGACTTGCCCGCCCCCATGATTCCAGTGATGAAATGGAAGCCCATACGTCAGCCGTGGGTGGGGAGAGGAATCCAGGACACCACCCAGCGAATAACGACGCAGGCGACGGTGACGGACAGCAGCGAGAATTCCATGATGACGAGCTCGTTCAGGGGAAAGACTCGGTTCACGGCGTGGAGAACGGGAGCGATGGGCAAGGGCTGAATCAAAGCTGCGGCCTGGTTGATGCTTTGGGCGATGCCATCCAGGCCCCCGTTCAGATCCACGAAGGCCCACACGGTGCCCGCAAGGGTGGCGACCAGGCCACCGATGGCGGCAACCACTTTGCCAATACCAAACAGAACACCGGCGATCTTGGCCCACATCCAGCCGACACCGTTCAGCCAAGGATTCATTTCATTATCTGCACTCATGACACCATTGCCCCCCTGATCGTGAGAATTAGACGCCAAACAAAATGTAACGACATGATGCCGAGGAAGAGGGCGCGGAGAATGTCCATGAACCAGCCCGCCGAACTCTCGACATCGAAAGAGAACGTGCCCCAGCGAGTATTGAAAACGAACTCCCAAGGCGTGGCCCCATAATTTGCGGAAAGCCCCAAGGCACCGACCAGACCGGCCAGGGAATCGCCGATCTGGGCCATGTCCGCCTTGATCCCGGCCATGTCGCCCAGGTTGTCAGCCGGAGCCGTCATGTCTGGCGGACCCTCGACCTCGGGAAGGGGGCCAGGGGAGGGACCACCGGGGGCCGTCGTCGTGCCGCCTTCCGTGTTGCCCGCAATCTCGCCCAGCTTCTCGAGCTGCTCGCCCTCGACTGATGCCGCCTCGTCCATCTTGGCCTTGATGTCCCCGGCGAACTTCTTGAGCGCGTCTAACGAATTATTCGCGATGTTCCGCGCCGTTTTTGCGTCGTCACCGTAGAGCTTCAAAATATCGCCCACGCGGTTCACCGCGCCCGTGGTGTCAGAGGCAGCGGCCGGAGTGTTCAGGCCCGGAGTATTGACCGGGCTTGTTTGCGTGACCCCTGTGCCGCTGGGGGGCGTGTTTCCCGTCGGCGTGCTGTAACCGTTGGTGCCCGCAGCCGTCAGACCGTCTCCAAGGTCCCAATCGACCATATAGCCAAACGCCTCGTCAGAGGTCAGATCATAGTTGAGGGATTGACCAGGCTGGAGAGTGGGGCCGCGTTGCTCCATGGGCAGGCCCATGTCATCCAGGAGCGGGTTTCCCTGGGGGTCCGTCAGCGTAATGATGGGCGTCGCCGGGTAGCTGAACGGATTCGTGAGAGTAACGGGCGCTTTGTGCTCCTCTGCCGGAGTGGTCGGGTCCCCCTCGAAATCCACCGGGTCACCACCGTTAGAAACCGGAATATTATTCGAGTCGAACGGGCCTTGCTGTGCAGGGGCGGGTGTCTCGTTCGCGGCCGTGGGCTTCTTCACCGCCGCGATCCAGCCGAACATCGTGTAGTATTGCGTGCCCTGGTAGTTGATCGCCATCCCGTATTCGAGCCGGTAGGGGTAGGACTTTTCGAAAAGCCAAGTCCCGTTTGTAGACTTGGTCATGCCGTAATTGATCGTCCCCGTGGGCGGCGATCCAGAGGCGCCCGCCGTCGTGCTGTTGAACATCGACGTGGCCGAATTGTATTCATTGCCGCTGGCACTCGCAAACCGCGAGTACTTTGACCAAGTGCCATACCAGGTCATCGATTTAATGATGGTGACACCCGCAGCCGTTGGAGGGATGCCCCAAACGTCGGCGGTCTGCGCTCGAAGCGAAGCGCAGACCAAGAGCAGGAAGAACAGCAGCGCGGTTTTCATCGCAGGAAACGACGGCCAAGCCAGTGAAAGGTGACGATGACGAGGAGCCCGATCAGGAGCGGGAAAACGATGGTCATTTCCTCGCGCATGTAGGGCAGGACCTGGAGCGCCTCACTGGCCCCGCCGATGATGAATTCGCCGGAGGTCACGTTGGTGACGCCACCGTGCACACCAAGGTCAAGGTTGACGCTCTCAAACACGAATTCAGCCGGGCCGGTGAACCCGTAGCCAGGCGCAAGGGGAAGCTCCCAGGGGATTCCCGGGGGGACGATGACACGGACAGCGGCGAGCATATCAAGAGCGTCTAACCAACTTTGACAGCATGAACAGGACCCCGACTGCCGCCGCGAGAAGTATGACCGTCGTGCCCACACGGGCCGCAATTTCAGCCCGGGAAAGAATCTCCTCAGAGGCGACTTGATGAACGATCATGGACGGCAGCGAAAGGGGACAAAAGAAGGGGACGCCGGACCGCCCCCCCAGGTGGACGCGGACTAGTGGCGACGGACCAGGCCCTTCACGACGCCGATCGTGCCGATGGCAGCGGCCAGCAGGATGATCGCCGTCCCGACGCCGCCCACCTCGGTCACCATGCCTTCGATGGCCGTGGCAGCGTCAGCGGCCAGGGTTGCGGAGGCACTGTTCACGCCGAGGGCCAGAACACCGGCCACAGGAAGAGCCTTGGAGGCCCAGGATTTCGCTTTCTTCATTTTGTTTCGGTCTCTATCCGGCCCCGAGTTTTGAAGAGCAGGGGGGCCGGACCCCTTACCCCTACAGACGCCGTTTGCCGTCAGAAGCACCCCCGGACGAATCCGGGCATAGGTTCCCCTTCAAGCAACCGCCGGAGCCTGTTCTCCGGCCTCCGCGCAAGCGCGAAGGCCGGAGAACAAACCCCCGCCCAAAGTGGCCTCACAATCAGCGTGGAGAGAGCGGAAGGATTCAGGCTTGGAACTGGTCACCCGGATGAGGGGCGGCTGGTCCTACCGTGGGCGTGTCCCACCTCGAACCTGGAGTTTCACCGACCAGAGCCAGGCTTGTCTGCGCGCCTGGCCAAGCATTTCCTTCGTTGTCCACGCCCGCCTTGTGAGCTTTGGGCGTATGGTTGTTCGTGTCACTGCGGGCAATGCTGCGCCGGTCCAGTGCAAGACGTGTTAGCCCCCGAGATTCTGCGGCCCTGCGCTTCCACGTGGTGAGTAGCGCCGGACTCGGGATGAGCATCAGAGTGTCGTCATGGTTGAACTTCCCGAGCTCGTAGCGGTTCGCCCCCGCCGTCGTGAAGTCGCCGACACTCTCTAACCCCTTGGTGATGTATGACGTCCCGTCCTGTGCGGCGTCAAACACGCGAACCCGGGCCATCCCGCCGCCGATGCCTTCCCAATAGCCCATCATGAACAGGCAGGTGGTGGAGCGAACGAGGGAGGGTTTCAGGCCCGAAACCAAGGCGTGCCAGTGTAGTCTGTTGTTCTGCTCGCCGAACTCCTCTCGGATCACGAAAAGGAGGTTACGCAGAGCAGCCCCGCCGCGCCGCTCCCCCTGATCCATCGCCGCAAGCCGCCGCATCCACTGAAACTGCATGGAGTGGCGCACTTTGGCGCTCATCGTCCGGCTGTTCTTGTAGGTGCACGTGACAAAAAACTGCCACTCGGTTTGTTGGATATGGTGAAGGAGCGACGACATGGCGGCAGGGGACCTTATTTCTTCGCCACCGTGGTGAGCTTGGCCTGCACCACCGGAACGCCGTTACGCAGGTTTGTGACCTGCATGATGGCAAAATCAAACATGGCACCTTCAGCGATGTTCATGGTTTTGATTTCGTCCTCGGTGGGCTGGAACTCGACCTGCCCGGGAAATCGAAGGGCCGGATTGGGCTCCGCATCCACAGCAAAGGCGCTGTAGTACGTCACCGGCTGGCCTTTCGCGTTCAGGGCTTTGCGGCTGGTCACATTGGCAATGTAGGCTTTGAATTGAAGAGCCATTGTCGTTGTCGTTTTTCTATTCCGCCTTGTTTGATGCGGGCCGGTTGTCAGCGGAGAACCCCGCGCCCGTTTCCGTCCCATTCGAGGAAAATTGACCCGCCGCCCCTTGCGGGACCGTCGCGGGGGGATTCACAGCCGACGACCCAGGACGGAGGTCCGCTGCTGTCCCAAATTCTTGCCCCTCGTCGCGCTCCTCGCTGCCTGACAGGGCGAGCCCGTTAGAACGGGATTCCTCGCTTGCTGATGCAGGAGCACCCACAATGCCGACGGGGGACAAAAAAGAAACGCGCCGTGCCCGTTCCGGGGGACCACGGCG
>JBIIRD010000101.1:0-14976 GCA_044341745.1 Prosthecobacter sp.
CAGCACGGGGCGGACATCGTGGCCATGGATCAGGATGATGAAGCCCTCGCCTACGCTCGTGCCCGGCTGGCTTCCTATGGAAGCAGGTTTTGTGCGTTGAAGGGAAACTTCCGCAACTTTGCCTCCGTGCTTTCCGAGGCTGGCGTCGGAGGGCTCGATGGCATGCTGATCGACATCGGGGTCAGCAGCCGCCATCTTGATGCCGCCGAACGTGGCTTTTCCTTTGCCAAGGACGGCCCCCTGGACATGCGCATGGACATGATGTCGCCGCTGACCGCCGCGGACATCGTGAACACCTGGCCGCAGGAGGACATTGAGCGCATCCTGCGTGAAAATGCCGAGGAGCAGAACGCGCGGCGGATCGCCCGGGCAATCTGCCAGGATCGCCTCAGAAAGCCCTTCACGCACACGCTCCAGCTTGCGGAAATGATCGCACGCGTCTGCCCGAAGCACGGCAAGAAGCACCCTGCCACGCTGACCTTCCAAGCCCTGCGCTGCGAGGTGAACGCTGAGCTGCCCGCCCTGCGCGAATTCCTCGCCCAGGCCCCGAGGTGGCTGAAGCCGGGCGCTCGCATCGTGGTCATCACCTTCCACAGCATCGAGGACCGCATCGTCAAGCAAGCCTTCCAGAACTACGCCGCCCCCTTCATCGACCGCCCCGAATGGCCCGCTCCAAAATTGAACCCGAACCACTGCCTGAAGCTGATCACGAAGAAGCCCCTGGAGGCTTCGGAGGCGGAGCTTCAGATCAACCCCCGCGCCCGAAGCGCGCGCTTGCGCGCCGCCGAGCGCCTGCCGGCATGAAGCGTAACCAATATCGTAACAAGATCGGGCTGCCGGTTCTCACTGCGGTCCTGGTCATCTGCGCGGCCGTGCTGCTGGCGGCCCTGAGCGTGGTGGTGAACAAGAACCGCATCGCCGCCCTCGCCGAGCAGCAGCGCCTGGTGGAGCAGGAGACGAGGCTCCTCGACATCGAGATCACCAGCCTCGAGCGCAAGATCGACCAGATGCTCGACGGTGCCAGGGTGCAGCCGCTGCTTCAGGCCAAGGGCACCTGGCTTCAGAAGATCAACCCGCAGACCCGGTCAATCATCCGCCTGAAGCCCGTCCCCGCCGCCAAAACCGTCGCCCAGGCCCAGCCCAGCACGCCATGATGCCTCCGCCTCCCAATCATCGCCAGATCCGCCTTGACCGCCCCCTCGTCAGCCGCATGGCCGTGGCGACCTGCGCGCTCACGCTCGGCTTCTCGGCCGTCTGCTGGCGGCTTTATGACCTGCATCTGAAGCGCGGCCCCGCCCTCGCCGAGGAGGCCTCCCGAAAGTTCCGCGAGACCCGCCCGCTGCCCGCCCAGCGCGGCTCCATCAAGGATCACAGCGGCCGCTACCTGGCCTATGACGAGGAGATCTTCGACCTCAGCACGAACCGAGTGCATCTGCACGAGCTGCTCACCGCCCGCCTCGCCATCGCCGAGATGCGGGAGGCGAAGTATTCGTTCCCCTCAACCGTCGGCCTGACCAAGGATCAGATCGTCGCCTCCTACCAGGAGCACATCGCGGACAAGATCGCCCCGAAGCTCGGCCTCGGCAGGGAGCAGGCGCTGGCCAGGATCCGTTCGAAGGAGCAGATCGAGGTGCTGGCTGAAAAGATGACGGAGGACCAGGCCAAGGAATGGAAGGCGCTGCTTGCCACGCATCACATCCGCGGCGTCTATGTCAACTCCACCATCCGCCGCCATTACCCGACGGAGAACCGCCTGGCGCTGATCGTCGGCGGCGTTGAGGACGGCAAGGGCGGGGTGCGCGGCGTTGAAAAAACCCAGGAGCAGGTGCTGCGGGGCGTGCCCGGCAGCGTCGAGGTCGAGCATGACAAGTCCGGCCGTGAGCTGCCCCTCTATCGGGGCGAGATCAAGAACCCGGTGCACGGCCGGGACATCCACCTGACCATCGACATGGCCGTCCAGGACGCCGTGGATCACATCGTGGAGCAGGCCAGCCTGCAATGGCGGCCTAACAAAATCATGGCAGTCGTCACCGACGTCAGGGACGGCTCCATTCTGGCCATGAGCTTCCGGCCGGGTCATGACCGCGAGGCCCCCGCTTCCACCAACTGGAAGAACCTCGCCATCTATGAGCCCTACGAGCCGGGCTCCACCTTCAAGGTCGTGGCCTTCACCGGCGCCCTCGACACGGGCCGCATCACCCCCCGCTCCACGTTTGACTGCGAGCTGGGCGACTACACCGACCCCGTCTTCCGCGTGCCCCTGCATGACATCAAGCGCCAGGGCGTGGTGCCCGTGACGGACATCTTCAAGCACTCGAGCAACATCGGCACCTTCAAGGTCTTCAAGAAGCTCGGCCAGGAGAAGTTCCTCGAGTATGTGAAGGCCTTCGGCTTCGGCCGCCCAACAGGCATCGAGCTCAACGGCGAAAGCCGCGGCTATGTGAATGACAACCAGAAAACCTGGTCCAACGCCACCTACTCCCGCTTCCCCATCGGTTATGAGGTCAACTGCACGCCCATCCAGATGGCCATGGCCTACGGCGCCATCGCCAACGGCGGCATCCTCATGAAGCCCCGGCTGATCGACCGTGTCGTCAGCGATGGCGGACGCAAGGTGGAGGTCATGCCCCCGCAGGTGGCCGGTCATGTCTGCAAGGGCCAGACGGCGCAGACCATGCGTGAGCTGCTTCAGCTCGTCGTGGAGGAGGGGACCGGCAGCCGCGCCAGGTTTGAAGGTCTCGAGGCTGCCGGAAAGACCGGCACCACCCGCCGTTATGACCCTGAACACAATCCGGTCTATGACAAGAAGGGCAGGCTGCTCAGGAAGGGCGGCTATCCTGAGGGGCAGTGGATCACCTCCTTCGCCGGCTTCGCGCCCGCGAAGGATCCGAAGATCGTCTGCGTGGTTGTGCTTGATTATCCCAAATGCGAGGACAAGACCGCCATAGGCGGCGGAAAAGTGGCGGCTCCAATCTTCGGGGAGATCGCCTCAGAGGTCCTCAAGCAGCTTTCCGTTCGCCCCAGCCGTCCGCTCGCCCTCGAAGGAGGCGATCAGGAATAACACCACCTTAATGACACTTCGCGAACTCATCGCCCATCTTGAAAAGCCCGTGACCAGCGGAAGCCTGGACACAAGGATCAACGCGCTCACCTACGACTCCCGCAAGGTTGCTCCGGGAACCGCCTTCGTCGCCCTGCGCGGCACGACATCGGACGGTCACGACTACATCGGCAAGGCCGTCACCGCAGGAGCCTCGGCCGTCATCGCCGAACAGGCCCCTCCTGACGACTGCCAGGTGCCCTGGGTGCATGTGAAGCATTCACGCATCGCGCTCGCCCAGGCGGCCGCGGCACTTCATGACTTTCCTGCGAGAAAGCTCGCCCTGCTTGGTGTCACCGGCACCAACGGCAAGACCACCACGGCCTTCCTGCTTCATCACCTCATGAACGCCGGTCAGAAGCGCTGCGGGCTTCTCGGCACGGTCGTCTATGACGTTGGAGGCAAGGAGGTTCCGGCCACGCACACGACTCCGGAATCCCTGGAGATCCAGGGCCTGCTCGCCCAGATGCGTGACAACGGCTGCAAGGCCTGCGCGCTGGAGGTCAGCTCCCATGCCCTGGACCAGGACCGCGTCTTCGGCCTGACGTTCACCGCCGGTGTCTTCACCAACCTGACGCAGGATCACCTCGATTATCATCACACCATGGAGGAGTACTTCGTGGCCAAGGTGCGCCTGTTTGAAATGATCGCCTCCCAGCCCAGGGGCGCCATCGTGGTCAACCTCGACGACGCCTGGGGCCGCAAGCTCATCCAGCGTTATGAGTCCACCGGCCGCGTTCTGAAGTTCGGCTTCGGCGTCGGCGCCGACTACCGTGCGGTCAACCCGCGCTATGACATGACCGGCTCGACCTTTGAGCTGGAGGTGAAGGGCCGCTCCTTCCTGGTCCGCGTGCCGCTCATCGGGGACTTCAACATTTACAACGCCCTCGGCGCCATAGCGGCCGCTCATTCAGCCGGTCTCAACCTTCGTGAAACCATCAACAGCCTCAAGTCGGCGCCCCAGGTTCCGGGCCGGCTTGAAAGGGTCACCGGCGACAACAGCCGCTTCCAGGTCTTCGTCGACTATGCCCACACGCCGGACGCCATCAGCAACGTGCTCAAGGCGGCCAGGGCGCTCAAGCCGCGTCGCATCATCACGGTCTTCGGCTGCGGCGGCGACCGCGACCTCACCAAACGCCCGAAGATGGCCCGGGCCGCCGAGGCCGGCAGCGACATCTGCATCGTCACCAGCGACAATCCGCGCAGTGAGAAGCCCGAATCGATCATCGCCGATGCGGTGAAGGGATTCGCCCGTCCGAAAAACCATGCCGCCATCGTGGATCGTCGTGAAGCCATCCGGGCGGCGCTCGAAAACGCCCGCGAGGACGACATCGTGGTCATCGCGGGCAAGGGCCATGAGGATTATCAGGAGGTCAACGGCGTGAAGCACTCCTTTGATGACCGTCGTGTCGTGCGGCAGCTGCTGAGCAAGATCGTCAGCGACCGCGACATCGAGCGCCAGGAGCGCGAGGCCCTGCGTGAAGCCGAACGCCAGGCCCGTGAGGGGGGCATGCCCGCACCGCCCCCCGGCCGCCCTCGTTTTCAAGACCGTCCGGACCGTCCAGGCCCCGGTCGTCCCTCGGACGGACGCCGTCCGCCACCCCGCCGATGAAGCCCCTCGACCTCCAGACCCTTGCCAGCCTCGCGAACGGCACCGTTGCCGCACGTGATGGCAGGCCCGTGTCGCGTGTCGTCACGGATTCGCGCCAGGTGCGGCCGGGTGACCTGTTCGTGGCTTTGAAGGGGGAGCGTTATGACGCGCATGACTTCCTGCCTCAGGTGGCGGCCTCCGGAGCCACCGCCTGCCTGGTTCAGAAGGGACGCACAGTGGAATCGGATGCATGCGTGATGATCGAGGTCGATGACACGCTTGACGGACTGCAGGACCTGGCCCGCGGCTATCGATCCATGCTCCAGCCGCTCATCATCGGACTGACCGGCAGCAACGGCAAGACATCCACCAAGGACCTCGTCGCGGTCGTGATGGCCCGCCGCTTTCAGACGCGCGCGACGACGGGCAATCTCAACAACCACATCGGTGTTCCGCTGACCCTGCTCAGCCTGGAGGAGTCCGACGAGTGCGGAGTTGTCGAGATGGGCATGAACCATCCCGGCGAGATCAAGACGCTGGTGGACATCGCGCTGCCCGACGCCGCGATCGTCACCAACGTCGGCATGGCGCACATCGAGCATCTGGGCAGCCAGGACGCCATCGGCTGGGAGAAGGGCACGCTGCCGGCCAACGTCCATGGCGAAGGCGTCGTCGTGCTGAACGCCAACGACCGTTACAGCGACCTCATCGCACGTCATTGCCAGGCCACGGTTTACCGGGCGGGTGCGGGCGTGGGCGATGTGCGTGCTTTTGACCTCCTCGCCGGTGCCGATGGCACGTCGTTCAAGCTCGACTTCAGCGGCGAGGTCGTGGAGACCTTCCTTCCCGTCATTGGTGAGCACATGGTCGGCAACGCCGCGCTCGCGGCCTGCATGGGCTGGGCTCATGGCATTGCTCCGGCGGACATCGCGGAGGCCCTGCGCGGGGCCCGTCTGACCTCGGGCCGCATGGAGACCAAGGCCATCGGCGGCATCCTGTTCATCGACGACTCCTACAACGCCAATCCGGATTCCATGAAGGCCGGGCTGAACGCCCTCGCCGCCCTGCGGAATGCTGGGCGCAAGATCGCCGTGCTTGGACGCATGGGCGAGCTTGGGCCTCATGCGGTCGAGGGGCACCAGGCGGTCGGACGCCATGCCGCTGGCTTGAAGCTCGACGCGGTTTTCACCGTGGGTGAGGAGGCCGCGATGATCAGCGGGGCCGCCGGACCGGTTGAATCGCGCAACTTCAGCACCCACGAGGCCTGCTCGGCCCACCTGAAGGAGCTGCTGAAGCCCGGAGACGCCGTTCTGCTCAAGGGCAGCCGCTCCGCAGGCATGGAGAAGGTCCTTCACCATTTTCAGAACGCATGATTTACTGGCTCTACGAACTCAGGAACTGGCTCGAGGCCGCTGACTGGATCAGCAGCGACTCGTTCGTCTACAAGCTCCTGAACATCTTCAAATACCACACCTTCCGGGCCGGGGGGGCGGCGATCACGGCGTTTGGCCTGTCCCTGCTGCTGGGGGAGCGGCTCATCCGCAGGCTCATCTCCCTGAAGATCGGCCAGCCGATCCGCACGGCCGAGGAGGTTCACAAGCTGTTCGAGCTTCACGGCAAGAAGGCCGGCACGCCGACCATGGGCGGGATTCTCATCCTGGGGACGATCGTCCTCTCCACCCTGATCTGGGCGAAGTGGGACAACATCATGGTCTGGAACATCCTGTTCTGCACCGTCGGTCTCGGGGCGCTCGGCTTCCAGGACGACTACCTGAAGATCAGCAAGAAGAACTCCAAGGGCGTCAGCGCCCGGAAGAAGCTGGTCTGGCAGACCGGCGTGGCCCTCATAACGGCGTTTGTCTTCTGCTACCTGGTGCCCAGTGATGTCACGCTCGACGCCGCTGAAAAGGCGGGACGGACGGCCTTTGCCGAAATGGGCGGGGATTCCACGCTGCGCGCGCTCTTCCTGCCCTTCTGCAAAGGGCCGGTCATCAATGACATGAGCATCCTCGCCCTGGCCATGTTCGCCCTCATCATCGTCGGCGCGTCGAATGCGGTGAACCTGACGGACGGCCTCGACGGTCTTGCCACGGGCTGCAGCCTGACCACGGCGGTGGCCTACACCGCCTTCGGCTATGTCTCGGGCAGCGCCCTTTATTCGGAGTATCTCGGCGTGCCCCATCATTCGCTGGCCAACGAGATCCCCATCGTGGCCATGGCCCTGGCCGGATCCTGCGTGGGCTTCCTCTGGTTCAACGCCCACCCGGCCAAGATGTTCATGGGCGACACCGGTTCGCTGGCCCTCGGCGGCTGCATCGCCAGCATCGCCATCTCCTGCCGTCAGGAGATCGTGCTCGCCCTCGTCGGCGGTGTGTTCGTCATGGAGGCGCTGAGTGTCATCATCCAGGTCGTCAGCTTCAAGAAACGCGGCAGGCGTGTCTTCCGCATGGCGCCGATTCATCATCATTTCGAGCTCGGCGGCTGGCATGAGAACCAGGTCATCGTCCGCTTCTGGATCCTCTCCCTTTTCTTTGCGCTGCTCGGCCTCGCGACTCTCAAGCTTCGTTGAACATGACCTCCTTCCAGGGACAACACTTCGCCATCCTCGGCGCCGGACGCAGCGGCCTGGGGGCGGCGCGCCTCGCCCGCCTTCACGGGGCCGGGGTGACCGTGCTGGATGAAGGCGATCCGGCGAAGATCCAGACGGCGCTCGACCGGTTGCATGCCGAAGGCTTTCAGACGATCTCAGGAAGGGACGCGGCGGAGTTTGCCGTCACTCCCGGCCTGTTCCAGCGTGTGATCATCAGCCCCGGCCTGGATGCAGGCTGGCCGCTGCCGAAGAGGTTCACCGACGCCGGCGTGCCCCTCGAAGGGGAGATGGAGTTCGCCTTCAACCTGACGGACATGCCGATGGTCGGCATCACGGGCACCAACGGCAAGAGCACCTGCACGGAGCTCATCGCCCACATCTTCGAGGCCTGCGGAAGGCGTTCCATTCCCTGCGGCAACCACGGCATGTCCCTCAGCGAGGTCGTTGCATCCGGCGTACGTTATGACGTGCTTTCGCTGGAGATCAGCAGCTTCCAGCTCGAAACGATCCGGAACTTCAGGGCGCGGGCCTCCATCTGGCTGAACTTCGCCCCGGACCACCTCGATCGATATCCGGGCATGGCCGAGTATTTCGCGGCCAAGGCGCGCATCTTTGAAAACGTCACGGAGGAGGATGTCGCCATCGTCCGTGCGGGTGAATCCGTGCCCACGGGGCGGGCCAGGCGCGTCAGCTTCTCCGCCTATGGCCTGGAGGCGGACGCCACCTATGTCAGCGGTGAGTTCCGGGTGAATGGAAAAAAGGCCGGTGATGCCTCCTCCATCCGCCTGCGTGGCAGGCACAACATGGAGAACATCCTTGCGGCCATGCTGGCCTGCCAGGTTCATGGGGTGCCTCCTGAGGACGCCGTCCGTGCCGTCTCCAGCTACGAGCCGCCGAAACACCGCTGCGAGCTGGTGCGGGTGCTCAACGGCCGTGAATACATCAACGACTCGAAGGCCACCAACCTCCATGCCCTGGAAGCCTGCATCGGCTCCATGGACCGCCCCATCGTGCTGATCGCGGGCGGCAAGGAGAAGGGGCTCGATTACACGCCGCTGCGCGCGAGGTTGAACGGCCAGGTCCGGGCCATGGTTCTCATCGGCGAGATCAGTCAGTCCCTTCACGACACCTTCGCCGACCTGCTGCCCTGCCGGCCTGCGGCGGACATGGATGAGGCGGTCCGGGCCGCCACGGACCTGTCCCTTCCCGGCGACAGCATCATCCTGAGCCCGGGCACCTCGTCCTTCGACATGTACACCGGCTACGGCCAGCGGGGGGAGGCCTTCCGTTCCGCCGCGAATGCACTGGCCTGAACCTGCGTCCCATCCCCGCCACCCCTTTTTTGAGAAGCACCAACCGCACCCGAGCACACCATGAAAAAGAAGACAAACCGACTGATGATCAATCTCGCCGAGATTGAAAAGTACAAGCACAACGTCGCCATGGTCAACCAGGAGGCGGAGTGGAACCAGCACGAGCCGAACTCCGGCATGGCCAGGATGTTCTTCGTGATGCTGCTCATCCACATCGTGGTGATCGGCGGCATCATCGTCTATGACTGGCTCAACGGCGAGGACGCGCCGGCTCCCGCCATGGTTTCCAGCACGAGCGCAAGCACCACGCCGAGCGCGCTGCCGCCGCCCGCGGTGAACGCCTCCGACCTCGCCGCGCAGATCCCGATCGAGGACTGCGCCACCTATGAGTGGAAGAGCGGCGACAGCATCGCCAGCGTCGCGAAGAAGCTGGGTGTCACCGAGGAGGTGCTCATCCGCATGAACATGCTCGACAAGGGCACCCAGCTGGAGAACAACAGCATCATTCGTTATCCAAAGCAGCCTGTCGTCAAGGCGGTCGCTCTCGGCGTGGCCGGGGTGAACGGCGAGCTGCCGGTCGCGGCATCCACCGCGCCTGCGGCGAGCATCGCCGCCGCCGAGTCTCCCATGGCGCTCACCGTCCCTGGTGAACAGACCTTCTCCTTCAGTCCGACGATTGAAAATGAGCTCGCGCCGACGCCTGGATCAGGCAGCGCCGCCATGGTCAGGCCGAGCGTCCAGGAGACCCCTCCGGCCGCCGTCACCCAGGAGGCCTTGGGCGAGCCCGCTGTGAAGGCCGATGCTTCGAAGACCGTTGCCGAAGCGCCGCCCGCCCCTGCTCCCGTGCCCGAGGTGAAAAAGGAGGCGCTGCCCAAGGTCGAGGATTCGCCGCCTCCCGTCATGACTGAACCCAGGGTGACGCCGAAGCCGGTCGCGCAGAAGGAGGCGGAGGTTCCCAAGGCCATCCCGGTGTCGCGCAACAGCCTTCCTCCCGTCAGCGAGAAGGCGCCTGCCGCCAGGAAGAAGCAGCCTGAGGCCGTTGCCAAGACCCGGTCCTACACCGTCAAGCCGGGCGAGACGCTTTACAGCATCGCCATGCGCAACGGCACCACGGTCAAGGCGCTTCAGGCTGCCAACAAAATCGCCAGGCCCGAGTCCCTGCGGGATGGCATGAAGCTGGTGATTCCGGCCAAGTGAGGACACGCGCATCCGGCCCTCCTGTCTTGATGCCCGGCCTGTCAGGCTCCTGAACGATCCATCCTTCCATTTTCATGGCCAAACGCTCAATCCTGTTTCTCATCCTCATGGCGGCGCTCCTGACGGGGCTGGGCATCACCATGCTTGCGAGCACCAGTTACTTCACGGAGGAGGGCAGGGGGGAGGAGTATGTGACGCTCTGGAAGCAGGCCCTCTGGGTGGGCATCTCCGTCGTCGCCTGTCTTACGATGGCCCTGATCGACTTCAATCGCTGGTATCACTGGCGCTGGTGGGCGCTTGGCGTCACAGGCGTGGGGCTGCTGCTCTGCTATGAATGGCAGCTGGCGAACCTCTTTGGCTGGGAGCCTCTGCTCGCCGTCCGCGCGGGGGGGGCGGCCCGATGGATCGGCCTTCCTGGAATCAGCGTGCAGCCGTCGGAATTCGCCAAGGTCGCCCTCGTCATGGCGCTGGCCGGATGGTTTGCGGCCCACCAGGACCTTGAACGTACTTTGAAGCACGGACTGCTGCTTCCCGGTGCCGTGCTGGGGGCCGTCGTCCTGCTCATCGGCGGGGAGGTGGACCTTGGAAACGCCTGCGTCGCCGCCGCGGTCGGCGGCGGTGTCATGTTTGTCGCAGGAACCCGTTTCCGCTACCTTGCCTTCATCGTGGGAACGGCCTTTTCCGCCCTTCTCGCCGGCATCTACTTCGCTCCCAACCGCATGGACCGCATCCTGGCGGTGCTCAACCTGGAAAAGTACAAGGACGGTATCGGCCTGCAGCAGTGGGTCTCGTGGCTGGCCTTTGGCTCCGGCGGGCTGGAGGGCCGCGGGCTGGGCGAGGGCCGCATGAAGCTCTCCTATCTGCCCGAGGCGCACACCGACTTCATCTTTCCCATGGTGGGCGAGGAACTCGGGCTGTGGGGCACCATCGCCACGGTGGCGGCCTTTGTGATCCTGGTCTTCTCAGGCATGTGCATCAGCGCCTATGCGCCCAACCGCTTTGGCAAGCTGCTTGGCTTCGGACTGACATTCCTGATCGGCCTCGAGGCGCTGCTGAACATGGGAGTGACCACCGCGCTGCTGCCTAACAAGGGGCTGCCGCTTCCTTTTGTAAGCTATGGCGGCTCCAGCCTCCTGGCGGCGATGATGGCCGTCGGCATCCTGATCAACATCCATCGCCAGGGGGTTCACCTGAGCTGGAGCGACCTGCCGGTCATCCGTCGCAACCGCCGCTGGACGCCCCAGCTCTGATTCCCCCCCGGCTTCCTGCTGCTGGATTCCGCCTGCCTGAAACGTTCTTGAAGGCATGAGCTGCAATTTCCTGGCCGACCGGCTGATGCTTGCCTTTGCCATGGTCTGGCTCGGCCTGGGGATCAAGCCCTGGCATCGCACGGACTGGGTGCTGGAAAATGTGCTGGTGGTGGCTGCCGTTCCCATCCTGCTCGCAGCCCGCAGGCACCGGCTCTTTTCGCGGCTGTCTTGGCTGCTAATCTTCCTGTTCATGGTGCTGCATCAGGTCGGCGCCCATTACACCTATTCGGAAGTGCCCTACGATGACTGGTGGGCGAAGCTCACAGGCCGCTCCCTGAATGAATGCATGGGTTGGCATCGCAACCACTTCGACAGGCTGGCGCACTTCCTCTACGGATTGCTGCTGGCCTACCCTGTGCGGGAAATCTATCTCAGAATTGCCGAGGTGCGCGGCTTCTGGGGCTATTTTCTGCCGCTCGACCTGACCATGTCCACCTCCCTTTTTTACGAGCTCGTTGAATGGCTGGCTGCGGAGGTGCTGGGAGGTGAAGCCGGCGCGGCTTATCTGGGCACCCAGGGGGATGTCTGGGACGCTCATAAGGACATGACCCTGGCCGCCCTCGGAGCCCTGCTGGCCATGCTGATCACCGCAGCGGTCAACCTGCGCTGCCAGCGTGATTTTGCCAGGGAATGGGCTGAAAGCTGGCGTGTCAAGGCACCGGGGGATGGCTTCTTCCAGGAAACACCCCCCTGAACCGGGGAAAGGATGCGCCTCTCTACGATTGGGCAAGGTCCACGGTCTTTTTTTCAGTTTTGTGAAAAATCCCCTCCTGGAGACGTAGGATGAGACTAACGACCGTTGTTATCCCCCATGACATCCCCCCTTCGTCAGACACTCTTGATTGGTTCGGCCTTTCTTGGCACTGCCAGCCTTGGACTCGCCAATCCGGCTCCTGCACCCGCGGCTGCCGCTCAGGCTCCGGCTTCTGCACCTGCGGTGGCGGGTGTGGACTTTGCCAGGGTTCAGGCTGTTCTGGAAACCCGGTGCCTCGAATGCCACAATCCTTCCAAGGTGAAGGGTGACCTGCTGATGCATACGGCAGAGGCCATGATCAAGGGCGGTGAAGGCGGTTCCGCCCTCGTTCCCGGCAAACCGGACGAAAGCAGCATCATCAAGCGCATTGTTCTGGCCGCCGATCACGATGACATCATGCCTCCGAAGGGAGGCCCTTTGAAGGCCGATGAAATCGCCCTGCTCAAGCAGTGGGTGACGGAAGGTGCGAAGTGGCCCCAGGGTGTTGCCCTGCGCTACAAGTCGCCTGAGGAACGCAAGGCCCTCGCGGCCCTGGATGAAAAGCTGCCGCAGCTCACCAAAGTGGAGATTTTTCCCGACAAGTACTCCTTGGAAACCTCCCGAGACTTCCATCGGGTGGTGGTGATGGCCACCTTCAACGATGCCACGACGCGTGACGTCACCCGCTTTTCCAACCTGCGCGTCGCTGACGGCAATGTGGCGAAGCTTGAGGGGGACGTGCTGAAGCCCGTGGCCGACGCCGGCTCCACCGAAATCATCGCCAACGTCGGAGGTCAGACCGTCAAGGCCGCTGTCGCCGTCAAGGATGGCAGGAAGGACCGTCCGGTTTCCTACCATCTCGACGTGATGCCGGTGTGGCTGCGCGGCGGTTGCAACCAGGGAGGATGCCACGGTGCCGCCCGCGGCAAGGATGGCTTCCGCCTGAGCCTCTTCGGCATGGATCCTGATGGCGATTACACCCGTCTGACCCGTGAGATGGTCGGCCGCCGCATCAACCTGGCCATCCCCGAGGAGTCCACCCTGGTGGAAAAGGCGGTGGGTGCCGTGCCGCACTCCGGCAACCAGTGCTACGAGCCTGATTCGGAGTATAACAAGACCGTGCTTGAGTGGATCAGCAACGGTGCCGCCAATGATTCTCCAGGTTATGCGAAGGTGACCGGCATCGAGGTGTTTCCAAAGCAGATCGTGCTCGAAGGCGCCGCCAACACCCAGCAGATCACCGTCAAGGCCACCTACTCGGACGGCACCGACCGTGACGTGACCAAGCTGGCTCTGTTCATGTCAAACAATGATCCGACGGCTTCCATCGACAAGCAGGGACTGGTGACCAGCGGCGACCGCGGAGTGGCCTTCATGCTTGCGCGTTTTGACGTTTACAGCGTCACCTCCCAGGTGCTGGTGATTCCGGACAAGCTCCAGTACGAGCGGCCCAAAGTGGCCGAGACCAACTACATCGACCAGTTGGTGAACGAAAACCTGCACAAGCTGCGCATCCTTCCCAGCGGCCTCTGCAGCGATGAGGAGTATGTCCGCCGCGCCTACATCGATGTCATCGGCATCTACCCGCCGCCCGCAGAGATCCGCGCCTTCCTGGCCGATCAAAATCCGAAGAAGCGCGAGATCCTGATCGACAGCCTCACCCAGCGCAAGGAGTTCACCGAGCTGTGGGTGATGAAATGGGCCGAGCTGCTTCAGATCCGCTCCGGCATCGCCGGCAACAACAACCAGCCTCCCTTCTACAAGAACGCGCTGCTGTACTACAACTGGATCGCCGAGCGCATCGGCAAGAACATTCCCCTGGACGAGATCGTGAAGGAGCTGGTTTCCTCCACGGGCGGCACGGTTTCCAACCCTGCTGTCAATTTTTACCAGACTGAGCTCGACCAGCTCAAGCTGACCGAGAACGTCGCCCAGGTATTCATGGGAATGCGCATCCAGTGCGCCCAGTGCCATAACCATCCCTTCGACCGCTGGACGATGGACGACTATTATGGCTTCAAGGCCTTCTTCAGCCAGATCGGCCGCAAGCCCACCGACGACCCCCAGGAGGTCATCATCTACAACAGCAAGGGAGGCGAGTCCCGGCACTTCCTGACCAACGCCGTCATGAAGCCGAAGTTCCTCGGCGGAGAGGAGCCTGAGATCAAGCCCGGCGAGGATCGTCGCAAGGTGCTGGCCGAGTGGATCGCCTCGCCGAAGAACCCGTTTTTTGCCCGCAACATCTCCAACATCGTCTGGGCGCACTTCTTCGGTGTTGGAATTGTTGACCCTGTGGACGATGTGCGTGTCTCCAATCCGCCGTCCAATCCTGAGCTGTTGACCGCCCTGGCCGGCCGTCTCACGGAATACAAATACGACTTCCGCCGCTTCGTGAAGGACATCTGCACCTCCATGACCTACCAGCGCAGCACGAAGGTCAATGAGACCAATGCCGGTGACAAGCGCAACTTCTCCCACGCCCTTGTCCGTCGTGTGCGCGCCGAGATTCTGCTCGACGCCATCTCGCAGATCACCGAGACGCCGAACAAGTTCCAGGGCCTGCCCCTTGGCGCCCGTGCCGTGCAGATCGCCGACGGAGCCGTCAGCAACTATTTCCTCACCACCTTCGGCCGTGCAAAGCGCGAGTCTGTCTGTTCCTGTGAGGTGAAGATGGAGCCCACGCTTTCTCAAGCCCTCCACCTGATGAACGGCGACGCCGTCAACGACCGTATCAAGCAGGGCAGGGTGGTGGCGAAGCTGATCGCCGAGAAGAAGACCGATCGCGAAATTGTCGAGGATCTTTACCTGCGAGTCTTTGGCCGCATGCCCAAGGACAAGGAATGGGGCGCCATTCAGCAGACCCTCGCCAGCGCCCCAGACCAGCGGCAGGCGGCCCTCGAGGACACCTTCTGGGCCCTGATGAACTCCAAGGAGTTCTATTTCAACCACTGATCTGGCTTTTCATTTTCAGAAAATCACAAGGCCGCACGCATACCGTGCGGCTTTTTCTATCTTATTTATAAAGGGTCTGTCCCTTTATTGTAAAAGCGGTTGCCAGTTTTGCCGTGCTGGCTACCTGGATGCATGCGCCTCAAACGCCTCAAGGCTCCCGCCAACTCCGCCTCCCCCGTGGCCTACTACC
>JBIIRD010000102.1:0-14828 GCA_044341745.1 Prosthecobacter sp.
ATGGGGCATTTCACCCCTTCGGTTCGTTGATCCAGGAAACAGCCAGACCTGAATGACCAAGGCTCAGGACACCAATGGCCAAGGAAACCCCAAAAGCCAAGCCCCACGCTCCAAGCACACCATCGCCACCGCGACTCAGCCTTGAACCTTGAGACCTTGCGTCATTCCTTGGTCATTGCGTTTTGGTCATGGGGCATTTCACCCCTTCGGCTCGTTGATCCAGGAAACAGCCAGACCTGAATGACCAAGGCTCAGGGACCAATGACCAAGGAAGTCCCCAAGCTCCAAGCTGCATCGCACCTCAGCCTTGAACCTTGGGACCTTGTGTCTGGTCATTGCGTTTTGGCCCTTGGTCATTTCTAGCGCCTACGCTCTGTCCCACCGAAAAACCTTTCCTCGGCTCAGGCGGCATTGAGCTTCAGCAGCTCCTCCAGCAGTCCCTTGCTCCGATAGAACTCGGCTTCCGCCAGCCCGGCCTCGACTAGCCCGGCTCGAACTGTGGCGGAGTCCGCCTCGGCCATGACATGCTGCTTGATGAGCGCTGTCTTGCGGGCCTGCAGTTCCAGGAAGGCCGGGGCCACGACCGGCGTCTGCGGATAACGTCCGGCGGCCTGGCCGGTCTTGAGCATCTCCTTGAAAGGCACGCCAGTCTTGGCGGCCTCGACCTTGGCGGCGTTCACCCCGGCATACCATTCGGCGCAGACGATGCGGTAATAGTCACGCATCGCCTGCTTGTTGTAATGAATGATGAGCTGGCGGCCTTCGACCTCGACAAGGCCCGTCGCCCGGAAGCTGTCGGCGTCAATGGTGTCCACAAAGAACAGATCATCGCCATCCACGGCGAACTCCCATTTCAAGTCCCAGAGCTGGAGGCCGATCTCCTCAAGCAGTTCACGAACGGCCCAGGCACCCAGCAGGGCCATGCGGATGGTGCCGGTGAAATGATCCACGCTCAGGCCCGACATCAGCAGCGCCTCCTGCTTGGTCACGGCACGGTCTTCCGGCTCATACTTGCTGGTCAGGTCGTAGATGGGACGGTCCAGCATCTGCCAGGCGCGCATCGGCCCCTCAAGGCCGAGCTCCTGCTCGTAGGCACGGCGCTCCCTGGCCCCCAGCGCCTCATATTTGCGCAGGATCGAGCTGCCGCTCGTCACGCCGAAGCGCACGATGTATTCCAGGGGCACGACATAGGTGCTGCTCTGCTGAAACTGGGCGTAGTCGAAGACGAAGTTGCCCATCACGTTGCGCTGCGGCGGCTTCATCACCGGAAAGCGGCGCACCACGTTGAAGCAGCTCGGATTCTCCGGCATTCCCTGGGTGACAATCTCACCCGTCTTAGCATCCAGCATGCCGATGTGATGGGTCTGCGCGCCGTTTTCCAGCATGTTCGGCAGCGTGCCCTCCATGAGCTGCGTGCGCCAGATCGAGCCCAGGGTGTGGTCGTCTTTCAGCACCGCCTCCACCCGCCGCCAGGTGTCCGCCTTCGCCAGACGTCCGTACATGGCATGACGGAAGATTGCGCGATTCAGGTCATTGCCCTCAATCTTGAAGATGCTGCCCACGTCAAAGACCGAGCCCGCCTCCGTGGTTTCGCAGATGATGTAGCCGGGATGATTCGGCACGGCATACAGGTTCTGCACCGAGCCGCGATAAACGGGCTCACCGAGGGACTCAAGGGACAGATGGGAGGGCAGGTCGAGAGGCATGACAGGGACAGCAGGCTGGAAGAAATGCGCCGAAATGCAATTTCCGTTCGTCATTTTCTGAAAATGGACGGCGGCGGGGCCGCAACCCGCCTGCTAGGCCTTCCGGCTCAGGCGCACCGCCACATGATCACAGCCGGGCAGGATGCGTTTGCGAAGCTCAACCACCACCTCCACCGCGCCGAATTCCTTCAGCACGCTTTCGGCGATTTCAGCCGCCAGGGTTTCGATGAGACGCCGGGGTTTTTCCGCCGCCAGGGCACGCAGGCGCAGGGCCACGGCGGCGTAATCCACGGTCCGCGCCAGGTCATCCCGCATCTCTTCAAAACGCAGGCCGGGCCGCAGGCTGACGTCCGCCTGAAGCGTCTGCCAGCCGGCGCGCTCCTCCTCGGGCACGCCGATCTGAACCGGCAGGTCCAGGCCGCGCAGATGGATGGTGTCGGATTCGGTCATCGGGTATGGGATCAACGTTTGCGGCCTGGGTCACGCTCGCGCAGGAGCTTTTCATATCCCATCTGGATGAAGCTGTAGTCCCGGCAGTGCGCCTTGGCATCCTCCAGGGTGATGAAGTCATAGCTCAGCAGGTGCAGCAGGCTGTCGTCGATCGTGTGCATGCCGTCACGTCCGCCGATCTGGATGAGGCTGGGCATCTGCTGCAGGCGCTGGTCGCGGATGCAGCCGGCGATGGCGTTGTTCATGACCATGACCTCGGAGGCCATCACCCGGCCCTCGCCGTCGGCGCGGCGGATCAGGTGCTGGCAGACGATGCCGCGCAGACAATGGCTGAGCTGGGAGGCCACGTAGTCCTGCTGGTCCCGGGGATAGCTGTCGAGAATGCGCGTGATGGTCGCCGGCACGTCGGTGGTGTGCAGGGTGCTGATGACCAGATGACCGGTTTCCGCGGCGGTCAGGGCCGTGCGCATGGTCTCCAGGTCACGCAGCTCGCTGACGGTGATGACATTCACGTCCTGGCGAAGGGCGCTCTTCATCGCCCTGGCAAACTCGTGGGTGTCAAAGCCCACCTGGCGCTGGCGGATGAGGCTCTGCCCGTGCTTGAAGACGAACTCGATCGGGTCCTCGATCGTGACAATGTTGCAGGAGCGCGCGGCGGCGATCTGCTGCGTCATGCTGCACAGGGTGGTGGTCTTGCCGCTGTTACTGACGCCGGTGATGAGAATGAGGCCGTCGCGCATCTCGCAGAGCCTTTCGACGGTCGGCCCGTGGCCGAGCTGGGACAGCTCGGGAATCGACTCGGGAATGTAACGGAAGTTCCCTTCAATCCGGCCCATGCAGAAGCAGGCGTTGCCGCGGAAGCGGCCCAGGTTTTCGACCTCGATGGCAAAGTCCAGCTCCCACTCCTGCTCCAGCTTGGCGCGCTGGGTGTCCTTGAGACCGCCGAGAACAAGCTCGCGCACATCAATGGCGTCCAGGATTTCCTCCGTCACCGGCGTCATGCGACCATGCAGGCGCATCGTGGGCGGGGCCCCGGGCGAGAGATGCAGGTCGGAGGCGCCGGCCTGCATGGCCATGGCGAGGTATTCAATCAGGTCGTATTGGCGCATAAGAAAACAACCGAGCCAGTTAAACTGCCGCCCGGCGGCTGTCGAGAAAGGAGTTAAAGCTGGGACATGCCTCCGCTCATGATCCACGCCTTGAGCGGCATGAACTGCTCGGGCTTGGCGGGGATGGCGCAGCCAAAAGGCGCGGCATTGACGGAGTCCAGGTTCAACAGCCCCTCGCGGACTTCCAGGGTGGGAAAGCCCTGCTCATGACAACGGTAATAGCCGGGATGCGCGCGCAGGGCATCCTCCTGAAATTCCGGCGGATACATGCTCAGTCCCCGGAAATAATGATGACCGTTCCGTTCCGCATGAGTGATGCCGAGGGCCGCCACCATGGCCAGGTCCTGAAGCAGGCAGACGGGTCCAACACCGGCAAGATCCTCTCCGCTTTGAATTGGCGCACGGCTCATCGATGGCGCACGCACTTTGAGCAGGGCGGCGTTGACCAGGCCTTTCAGGATGCCCTTGCAGGCCTTGAAGCTGGTGCCGCTGTAGCCCAGGTCCAGGGCGCGCGGCAGGTCCGCGAGCGAACCGTCGGATTCATCGATGATCATGCCCGGGCCATCCTGCCAGCCGGCGAGCACCGGCGCCACGTCATCCTTGAGCGCATGATCCCTGTAAAGCGGCTGTTCAATGAGCAGCAGGCTGTTGAAAAGCGGGGCGAGCGAGCGGTCGGCCTGGAGGGTGGCGTAGAATTCCCGAAAGGCCTGCAGGTCGGTGAACTGCTCATTGCCATCCAGCGTGGCCTTGAAGCCGTCCGGGCAGCCGGCAGTCAGCACCTCCGTGATGATCCTCAGCCTTGGAATGTCCACCGCAGCCTCCCCGCAGACCTTGATCTTGAAATAACTCAGGCCATAGGCCCGGATGGAAGCCGCCAGCGTGTCGGGCAGCCCGTCGTCTAGGCCGGGAGATTCCTCGTCACGCAAGGGATCCGCCAGACCGATGGTGTGCCGCAGGGCCACCCGGTTCAAGGGCTCGGCCACCAGCACCTGCCTGGGCGTCAGCCCGGCAAGCTCACCATGAACCGCACCGAGCTCGATCTTCAGCAGGTCAGACTGAAGCAGCCGGTGCAGCGGCAGGCCCGACGCTTTGCACAGTCCGTCCAGCACCGCCTTTTCCATCAGGCTGACACCCAGATTGGCCAGCAGCGGCGGCTGGTTTCGCACCCCGGCCCAGCGGGCCTGTTCGTCGTAAAGATCGCGCCACCAGGAAAAGAAATCGACCGGCCCGGCGGCGGCATTTTCAGCGATCCGGGCGGCGTTTTGGATCACCGCCAGCATCTCGGCCAGATCCTGCTCGAGCGAGGTGTCGGGATGCTTGGTGAACCATTTGGGCGCCAGACCTTCGGAGGTGATGCCGCGAACCTCCCGCCCGCCGACCTCAAGCACGGCCGTCACAAACAGGTGTGGCAGCGCCGTCAGGCTCGCGATGCCATACCGAAACGGAAAACGTGTCTGCATCGGCAGGACGTGAAACTGGAGGTCTAAAAGGCGGAATTTCATCAGCGGTTGGGCGTGCGAAAGCAGTTCAGGAAAAGAGGCTCATCTGGCTCGTGACCGCCTCGACCGGGGCCGGAGAAACGGGCCCGGCCTGGCGCCTGGCAACCTCGACGGTGCCGGTCACCTGATGACGCTCGGCACAGAGGACACGCGTGTCCCTGACCCCCACTCGATGCAGGGATTCCTGCATGCGCTTCACCACGCGGTCAGGATCGTTGCAGTCGTCACTGAGATGACCCAGCACGACATGATGCAGGCCAGGATGCGCCACGGCCTCCAGAAGCTCGGCAGCCTGGTCGTTGGAAAGATGCCCGTGACGCGAGCTGATGCGCTGCTTGGTCGCCCAGGGGCGCTTGGTGTCGGCGTCGAGCAACTGGCTGTCGTAGTTCGCCTCGATGAAGAGGCTGTCACTGGCCTTCAGGCGGTCCTTGATCAGGTTGGTGACGTAGCCAACGTCGCTCAGCAGGCCGAGCCTCGACTCCTCGTCCGCGATGACGAAGCCGACGGGATCAACGGCGTCATGAGGCACGGGGAAGCACTCGACCCGAAGGTCCTGGATGTCGAAGGTGCTGCCGGTGGTCATCACCTTCCAGCCCGGCCTGCCGCGGAACCTCAGGCTGCCCAGGAGCGCCTCCTGGGTCAGGGCCGTGGCGTAGATGCAGAGGTCGCGCTTGCCGCTGAGCACCTCCAGGCCGCCCGTGTGATCCTGGTGTTCATGCGTGAGCAGGATGCCGTCGATCTGCCCAAGCGAAAAGCCCGCCGCCTCAAGCCGCAGACAGATCTGCTTGGCGCTCAGGCCGGCATCGACGAGCAGGGTGGTGCGGGGCGTGGACACGATGGCGCAATTGCCTGAGCTGCCGCTGCCGAGAACTGTGAGTCGCACCATGATTGCGCCGCACTAGAGCCGGTTTTCACGCCATGCAAGAACGGCGTCGCCCCGGCTTCAACGCAGCTGGATGAGCAGCTCGCGCATGCGCAGCTCGATGTTCAGCAGACTGGCCTGGACGTGGGCCAGCCAGTTTCTGTCCGTGCCCGGCGTGGACTGCTGGACGAGACGGTCGGTGGCGTTCAGGGCGGCGGAAAAAAGCGGCAGCGACTGCTCCAGGTCCACCACGAGGTAGCGCCAGCCTGACTTGTCCTGCACGGAAAAGCGTTTGAGGATGTGCACCAGATGCGCGGAAAGGTCCGCCACGGTGGAGAGCAGTTGCACGACTGCGGGACGGTTGCGCACTTCATGGGTGTCAGCCAGAAGCTGCTCAAAGCGCTTCAACTCCCGGGCCAGCGCCACCGCCCGCCTTCCGGGATCCGCAGCCCCCTTGTCGCCCTTGCCCGTCATCGAGGGCCTGGCTTCCGGCTCGTCAAAGTCGGCAAAGGGGTTTCCCGCCACCGTCATCGGCTCAAACGGATCCGCCATGCCCGGCGCGTGCAGGGCCGTGGCGCCACCAGGCTCGGCATCACGCGAGGAAAGCAGGAAATGCTTCCTGCGGGCACGGGCCTGACGAAGCTGCAGGGCCTCCTCCTCGGCGCTCAACGGCCACTGGGGGGCGCTGACACGGAGCTGAAGATGCCAGGATTGAATGAGAATCCGCTGCGACTGCTCGTTGAACCACTCGAAGAACAGAAGGTTTTTCAGACCGGCGGGATCGGGAAGCACGCTGTCCCCCGCCCTCCGGCGGCGGGGCAGGCGCGAAACACGGTTGGAAGCCGTCATCACCCCGGTGAAACCCACCTGGGATTGCGACATCCAGGCCACATCATCGAGGTTGGCGTTTGGAAGCGGGTTGTGGAAATCCACCCGGCATCCGGCAATGTCACGCATGAAGTTTCCAACCAGTTCCACCCGGACCGGCCTGCGCACCCCGGCGAGATGAAGCTGGCCGGTCACCAGACCGGGAACTTCATTGGAAAGGTGGCCGCCGAGGAGGGAGGATTCTAGGCAAAGGATCATTAGCGTTGTAAAATCTATAATCAGAAGGAAACTCGGGCAAGGGTCAAAGCGCGGAACCTCTGAGACTCCCCCTTGTTTTTCCTGTGAATAACCCGGATTGACACACTTCGCCTGTCGTGTCACAGAGCGCGCCACTTCCGCCCTTGATGAAGTACCTCACCGTCATCCGACACGCCAAGTCAAGCTGGGACCAGCCCGGCCTGGCGGATCATGACCGTGCCTTGAATGAACGGGGCAAAAAAGCGGCCCCGGCCGTGGCGGCCTTTCTTCACAAAACCTACTTCGGCGCAGGCGGCTCCCCCTCCCTGCTGCCCAAGCCGGACCGCCTCGTCAGCAGCACCGCCCTGCGCGCCCTGAGCACCGCTCAAATCGTGCGCGAATCCTTCGCCCTGCCGACCGAGCACCTGCTTCTCGACTCCCGTCTTTACCTGGCGGAGGCGGACACCCTTCTGGATGTCGTCCGTCAATTCGACGAAAGCTGGCAGCACGTCATGCTGTTCGGGCACAATCCCGGTCTCCATGAATTCGCTGAACGCCTTCTGGCTCGGGCCCATGTCGCCAGGATGCCCACCTGCAGCACGGTGATCATGGCTCTGCCCACCGAATACTGGGGACTGGCGGAGTGGAGCATGGCCCAGCTCATCGGCCACATCACCCCGAAGTCCCTGGAACGTCGTTTTCCCGAGCTCTACCAGGGCATCTCCCGCGCGGACGGCGACGACTGAATTGCCTGTCGGCACGGCTCAGGCCTGCCATTCCAGACCGAGCCTGGCATAAAGCTGGTCGAGGGCCTTCTGGATGCGTTCACGAGCGTTCAGCCTGGACAGCCATTCCGCAGGAATGCCCTCCATGCCATGCACCGCCCCCATCCAGGCGCCGATCATCGCCGCGCGCCCGGCGCTGTCGCCACCGGCGCGCAGCGTGGCCAGGATGGCGGTGCTGAAGTCCTCATGATGCCGGCAGGCCGCATGCAGCGCGGATGGCAGGGTCTGCGGCAGAGGGCAGCCCTGGCCAAAGCGGCCCGTCGCGGTTTCCGCATCAAATTCCCGCAGCATGTGCGCAAACTCGAAATAGTCCGAACCATCGCAGCTGACCTCGCGTGACTTGCGCGTGTTTTCGAAAGCGGTCATGAACGGCAGCCCTTCCAGAAGCTGGCTCAGAAGCACTGCATGAGCGGCGGTGCAACCGAGCGCCGTGGGATGATTCTGCGTGAACAACGTCAGGCGCCGGACGGCATCCAGCATCTCCTCCAGCGACCTCTTGTGATACGTCACCACCAACGGGGCCAGGCGAGTCACGGTCGCTGGCTGGTCATCGTAGGCTCCATTCTGGAAGTTGTCCGGTTCGGACGCCATCCTCTCCAGGGTCTCACGGGTGGCATGATCCCGGTAGCTCCTGCAAATGCTGCTTCCAAAGAAGCCCGTGAACCGAACCCCGAAGTCCGACTCACGAAACTCGCCTCCGCAGGCGGCCAGGGACTCGAGCACCAGCAGGGCCGCATCTCCGTAATGAGTCAGGTCACCGCCGTGCTTGCCCTCATGGTAATGCCCCGGACCAGGCGTCTCAAACCCCTGCACCCCCCCGGGAAACTTCCGCTTCATCTCCTCAAGGTCATAAATCCAGTGCGACCCAAGCGACGCAGCGTCACCGAGAAACTGCCCCCAGATGGCGGCGGTGAGTCTGGATTCTGGAGAAGGCATGAAGAAAGATCGCGCCGTGGTGCGCATGAAGCATACACCACGGCAGGCTTTCAGTTACAACGAACCTGACGATAGTTTCGTCACCTCAATCTTTGCCTTTCATGGCCAGATCGGCAGCCAGGTCACTTTTTCACCTCGGGCAGGACGTTCACCCCCACGGCGCGCGCCTTGCCAAGGTACTCCTTCGCCAGCTTGCTGACGTCCGCCTTGCTGATCGCGGTGAAGTCGGACACGAGCTCCTTGCTCCACTGGATCCGCTCCGGGTGCTCCTGGCAGTTGCGCACGACGTTCTGCGCCCAGTAGCGGTTGTCACGGCGCATCTGCTCAAGCTGGGAAAGGATCGGCTTCTTGGCGCGGTCAAACTCGTCATCGCTGATCTCACCGCCGGCGAGTTCATCGGCGATCTTGGTCACCAGCTCGCTGATCGGCGCGGCCTGCTCGGGCTTGCACTCGATCATCGCCGTCATGTAGCCGTAACCGGTGAAGGTGTCGCTGGCGACATGGTAGCAGGCGGGGCTGTAGGTCTCCCCCAGCTCCTCGCGCACCTTCACCCTCAGACGGTCGTCGAGGATGGATCCAAGCAGGGTGAGACGGCGGGTGCGCTTGATGTCCAGCATGTCCCCGGTGGGCCAGTAGAGGGCGGCCACGGCCTTGGGGATTTCAGTTTCAAACTTCATCGTCGCGGAACCGGGCGCCGGGAAGGCCACCTGACGCTCCTGGGCATAGGCCGGCTTCTGCGCGGCACGTTCCGGCAGCGCTCCGAGCGTCCTGCCAACAGCTTCCAGCGCCGCCTTGGGCGCAACGTCACCGACGATGGAAACCTCCAGGTAATCGGAAGCAAGCGGCGTCTTCAGCCATTCCGCAAGCTCGGCGAGGCTGCGCTTCTCCATCTCGGCCCTGGTCGGGAAGCCGAAGCGGAAGTCGCCGCTGTGGATGTGCGCCACCACCTTGTCGTTCATGATGCCTTCGGCGGTGTGGGCAAGCTGGATGTACATCGGCTCCAGGTTCTGCCGGAACTGCCGCTCCGCCTCCTCACGATAACCCGGGGCGACCAGGAAGGCAGTCAGCAGCTGCAGCTGGGCTTCAAGATCCATCGGGGTGGTGCGGCCGCTCAGGGTGAAGGCCTCGTCCGCCACATTGAAGTCCATGCTCACCGTCTTGCTGGCGAAGAGACGGCGCAGATCGTCGGCACTGTGGGCCTTCAGGCCGCCGAGGATGAAGGTGCTCTGGGCAAAGGGAACCAGGCCGGGCTTGTCCTTCGGAGCCACCAGCTTGCCGCCGCCAAAGTTGAGGGTGACCCGCACCGTCCCCTTTTCAAAGGGGGTCGGCTTGATGTTGACGCGAACCTGGTTGGCAAGCACCGCCTGGGTGATCTCCAGTTCCCCGACCACTTTCTCCGAGGTCACCTTGCCTGCAGGACCAAAGTTCGTGTAGGCAAAGCTGCCGGTCTCCTCCTTCTTCGGAGCCTCGACAGGCCCTGACTGGCTGGCCTTGTAGGCGGCGATGATCCGGGCGGGGGCGTCTCCCTCCAGCTTGAGCTTGCCGCCCAGGAAGATCTGCACGTCCTCGCTGTTCCAGCTTTCCACAAAGGCCTTGTGGCACTCCTCCTGGGTCAGCTTCGCAACGGCCGCCTTGACGCGCAGCAGGTCCTCCATGGGATGCGTGAAAACCTTCTTCGCAGCCAGCACGCTGACCAGCCCGCTGGCGAGGTCGCACGACTTGCGGGAGTCGGCCTGGGCGGCGCGCAGTTCCACGGCTTTCAGCAGCGAATCCCTGGCCTCGGCAAACTCGGCGTCGGTGAAACCATGCTGCACGGCGCGGCGCACCTCGGTCTCCACCAGGCCCAGGGCCTTCTGCCAGTTTTCCGGGGCGCACTGCGCCATGGCGCCGACCACCTCGACAAACTCCAGGTACTCGTAGCTGTACGACTCGGCGCCAAGGATCGGCGTGCCCTCCTCCTTCGCCAGCTTGGAGAATCTTTGGTTCAGCATCGCGTCGGCGAGGTCGCGCACCATCTTCTCCCGGCGGGTGAACGCGGTGTCAGGCTTGTTCTTCGCCGGACGCACGATCTCGACGGAGATGTCCAGCGCCTTGGCCTCCATCTCGGTGTGCAGGCGGGCGATGATGCCGCGTCCCGTGCTGATCTTGCCAAGGTTGGGATCCGCCGCGTCTCCTCCCGCAGGTGCGGCATCCTTGAAGTTGTTTTCAATCTCGCGCTTCACCAGGGCCACATCCGGAAAGTCGCCCACGGCCACGATCATCGCCCGCCTCGGGGTGTACCACTTCTTGTAAAAGTCGACAAACCGCTGCCTGCCCATGGTCTTCAGCGTCTTCTCAATGCCGATCGGCAGGCGGCGCGGCAGGATGGAATCAGGCAGGGCAAACTCATAGCCGGCGATCTGCGTGCGGTACTCGATGCTGTCACGGCTCAGCTTCTCGCTCAGGATGATGCCGCGCTCCTTGTCGATCTCCTTCTCCCCGAGATTCATGCCGTCGAGATAGTCGCGGAAAAGCTGCAGGCCTTCGAGGATGTACTTCGGCTCCACCTTGGGAAGCTCCAGCATGTAAACCGTCTCCTTGAAGGAGGTGTGGGCGTTGGTGTCCGCGCCAAAGCCCATGCCCAGCCGCTGGAAATACTCCACCATTTCACCGCCCGGAAAATGCCGGCTGCCGTTGAAGGCCATGTGCTCCAGGAAGTGCGCCATGCCCTGCTGGTCATCCTCCTCCATCAGCGAGCCGACATCCATGTAAAGCCGGATGCTGGCGCGTCCTGGAGGTTCCTGGTTCGGCAGGATCACGTATCGCAGACCATTCTCCAGCTGGCCGAACGTGGCCTTGATGTCAGGCTTCAGGTCGCTCTTCGCCTGGGGCCACTCGGCCTGGGCGAAGGTGAAGGCGAAAAGACAGAACGCAGCGGCGCGGATCAGAAACTTCATGGGTGGGTCAGGAACAAACGACGGAAGCCGTGATTCTGTCGAGAAAATGTTGCTTCTCCCGGGACGATTGCGCCCCGGTCCTCCCTGCTTAAACCAGGCCCCTGCGTGCCAGCGATTCCTCCATGGCCTTCTCCACAAGGCGGACGGCCAGCTCCTGGGTCGCGTCATCCAGGGCGGCATTGGCTTTCTTGAGGGAAGTGACGTCATGCACCGGCGCCTCCAGCAGCGCCCTCACCCCGGCGGCGGCCTGCTCGATGACCGCACGTTCCTCGGCCGTCACCGCGTCGCCAAACTGCTCCAGGGCGGCCTGCACGGCGGGCAGCAGCTCCTCGGCCTTCAGCTTCGCCTCCGTCCACACCCGCTCGTTCATGTCCTCAAAGGCATGCTCGACACTCTCGGTGATCATCTGCTCCACGCGTTCGTCATCGACATCGACGGCGGTGTTTTGAATCTCCAGCACGGTGTCCAGGCCGGTCGCGGTGTCGCGGGCGAGCACCTGCAGGATGCCGTTGGCGTCGATGGAAAACTGCACGCCCACCCGGGCACTGCCCTTCGCGCCAGGAGGAAACGGCACGACCACACGCCCCAGCTCCCAGTTGTCCTTGGCCAGTTCGCGCTCGCCCTGAAGCACCCGGATGAGCATGTCCTGCTGGTTCGCCACGGCGTTGGTGAACATCTCCCCCGCCTTGCAGGGGATGGTGCTGTTGCGGGGGATGATGACATTCATCAGCCCGCCAAAGGTTTCGATCCCCAGGGAGAGAGGCGTCACGTCCAGCAGCAGCACGTTGCGCAGGCTGCCGCTGAGAATGCCCGCCTGGATGACCGCCCCCAGGGCCACGGCTTCATCGGGATTCTGGGAGATGTTCGGCTCACGCCCGAAAAGCTGCTCCACATACTGCCGGACCAGGGGGATGCGCGTGCTGCCGCCCACCAGCACCACTTCATCCAGCTCTTCAGCCTTCACTCCGGCGTCGCTCAAGGCCCGCAGGCAGTGGGCGCGGGTTCTTTCAATCAGAGGTCGGATGATCCTCTCCAGCTCAGCCCGCGTGACCTCGACGGACAGGCTGCTCCGGCCATCATAAAACGGCAGCTCAATGCGCGTGCTGTCCTCGGTGGAAAGCCGCTTTTTCGCCAATTCGGCCGCCTCGACAAACAGGCTCGGATCAGCCCCTTCCGGCGCGATCCTTGCCGCCAGCGCTCGATCCAGGTCATCGCCGCCAAGCTGGGTGTCACCGGCGGTGCTCAGCACCTGGAAAACGCCCTCGCGCATCTCCAGAACGCTGATGTCAAAGGTGCCACCGCCCAGGTCATAGACGGCTATTTTTTTGCGGTCGGCCAGCTTGTCCAATCCATAGGCCAGGGCGGCCGCGGTGGGCTCGCTGACAATGCGTTCCACCGTCAGTCCCGCCAGCTCACCCGCCTGCTTCGTGGCGTTGCGCTGGGCGTCGTTGAAATAAGCCGGCACCGTGATGACCGCCCGGCTGACAGGTTGTTCGAGCGCACGTTCGGCAACGGTCTTCAGCCGCTTCAGGATCTCCGCCGACACGGCCACCGGCGACGTGCCAAGCTCGCGCAGGTCATAGGGAGGCTGCCAGTCCCCCTCCCCGCCACGCCGGCCGATCAGGCGCTTCACGCTGGTCACGGTGCGACCTGACTCCAGACTGCGCCTGCGCAGGGCGGCAGCCCCGACCAGCACGCCGCCATCACGGCCCCAATGCACGGCCGATGGCGTCAGGCGCGAACCTTCTTCATCCGCCAGCAGGATGGGGAAACCGCTGTCCACCACGCCCACAAGCGAGTTGGTGGTGCCAAGATCAATGCCAAGGATGGGGGAGTCGGAGGGGTTCAAGGCAGGTGTCAAAAAGTCGGATCACCTGCAAATGGCCGCAGGCTCAAGGTCAAGGCAAGCAGAGATGTCCTGTCGTGAAATCCTGACAATCAAGGATCTCTTGGTTTTGCCACGGCTTCTTTGCCTCTGAGTGATTGCCAAACCCCTCGTCTGCTTCCAAAATCCACCCTTCATGCAGCCACTGATCAAATCCATCAAGGAGGGAAACACCCTCACCGAACGCGAGATCCAGGAAGTCTCGGCCTTCCTGGTCGATGAACAGGAGTCTGCGGAAACCAAGGCCAGCCTGCTGCGCGCCCTGGCGCTGAAGGGCGAGACGCCCGACGAAATCGCCGGCTTCGTGAAGGAGTTCCTCAAGCTGGCGGTCGACCCAGGCCTGGACCGCTCCAAGCTCCCCGGCCCGATGCTGGACGTGGTCGGCACGGGCGGCGACAAGCTCCACCTCTTCAATGTCTCCACGACCGCCATGTTCATCCTCGCCGCCGGCGGCGTCTGCGTGACCAAGCACGGCAACCGAGGCGTGACCAGCAAGGCCGGCGGCGCCGATGTGCTGGAAGCCCTCGGCGTTCGCATCGACCTGCCCGTGGACCGCGTGGCGCGTGGCATCGAAACCATCGGCCTTGGCTTCTTTTTCGCTCCGCGCTATCACCCCGCCTTCAAGGCCGTCGTCGAAGCCCGCAAAATCCTCGGCGCCGAGGGCCAGCGCAGCATCTTCAACCTGCTCGGCCCGCTGCTCAATCCAGCCCTGCCCGACTACCAGCTCATCGGCGTGTTTGACCCGGCGCTGACCCGTTCCTTCGGAGAAATCCTCCGAACCCTGGGCCGCAAGGGAGCCTGGGTCGTTCATGGCACGGTCAAGGACAACGGCGGCATGGACGAGTTCTCCACCCTCGGTCAAAACCAGGTCTGCAAGCTCAACGAGGGCAGGCTTTCCTTCGACGTGGTGAATCCGCGCGAACTCGGCTTTGCCAAGGCCAGGCTGGAAGACCTGGTCGGAGGCGACGCCCAGGAAAACGCCGCCATCATCGAGTCCATCCTCAGCGGACGCGACAAAGGCCCCAAACGGGACATCGCGGTGCTCAACGCCGCCGCCGGCCTGGTGATCACCGGCATGGCGCCCGACCTGCCAGCAGGCAAGGCGCTCGCCGAATCCCTCATCGACCGAGGTGCCGCCCACGCCAAGCTGGTGGCGCTCCGGGATTGGTGCTGAAAACACACCGCCCCAAATGGCGGACGGAAGGCTGGTTAGGTTCCAGGTTCCAGGTTCCAGGTTCCAGGTTCCATGGCGCTCGCCGAGCCGGAGGCTCGAAAGAAATGAGCCGGTGGTTAAGCGAGGCTTGGCGAGCGAAAACCACCGGACCCCAACGCCCCCCACGCCCCATCTTCACCGCGTCCTGGAAGGACGCGAGAAGCCTTCGCCATCCCTGTGCGCAACCCCCAGGGGCATAGCGTTCATACGATGGTCAGACCACGGGAAAAATGAAGGCCCAAGCCCCAGGGGCCAATGCCCAAGGAAGTCCCAAAGCCCATGTTCCAAGTTCCATGTTCCATGGCGCTCGCCGAGCCGGAGGCTCGAAAGAAATGAGCCGGTGGTGAAGCGAGGCTTGGCGAGCGAAAACCACCGGACCCCA
>JBIIRD010000103.1:0-14700 GCA_044341745.1 Prosthecobacter sp.
GCGCAGCGGCATGGGCTACGTGGGCGCCTGCAACCTTGAGGAACTCCGCGCCAAGGCCCGGTTCGTCCGCATCACCGCCGGCGGCCTCAAGGAAAGCCACCCGCATGATGTCGTCATCACCGAGGAGCCCGTGAACTACGAGCCGCATTGATGCGCCCGGCCCCTGTTTTTTTTTTGTCCGCCCCATTCTCCCATGACCGCCCAAGAAGTCGCCGTCCTTGATTACGGCTCCCAGTATTCCCAGCTCATCGTCCGCCGTGTCCGTGAGCTCGGCTTTGCCTCGCATCTGTATCCGCCGGCCGAGCTGGCGAACCTGAAGAGCCCCGGTGCCATCATTCTCTCCGGCGGTCCGCGCAGCACCTCGGAAAAGGATGCCCCGGACGTGGACTTCGAGAAGCTGATGTCCTTCGGCGTGCCGGTGCTCGGCGTCTGTTACGGCATGCAGCTTCTGAACATCAAGCATGGCGGCACCGTCAAGCCGGGCGTGACCCGTGAATACGGCCCCGCCAAGCTCGTCGTCACCGACCACGAGGACCTCTTCAGCGGCATCTCGCACGAGTCCCAGGTCTGGATGAGCCACAGCGACACCTGCGCCAACCTTTCAGGAACGACCCAGGTCATCGCGACCAACGAGGATGCCGTGCCTGTCGCCCTCAAGTGGTCGGACCGCTGCTGGGGCATCCAGTTCCATCCCGAGGTCACCCACAGCCACGAAGGGACGCAGATCCTGAAGAACTTCCTGACCCGCAGCGGCGCCACGCTCGCCGCGTTCGACATCAACGCCTTCAAGGCGCAGATGCTCGACAGCATCCGCGCGGAGGTGGGCAGCCGTGAGGTCATCTGCGGCGTCTCCGGCGGGGTGGACAGCACCGTGCTGGCCGTCCTGCTCGCCAAAGCGGGGGTGAAGGTGCGCTGCATCTTCATCGACACCGGCATGATGCGCCTGAACGAGGCTGCGGAGGTCAAGGCCCTCTTTGACGAGGTCGGTGTGCCGATCGAGCAGATCGACGCGAGCGCCATCTTCCTCGGGGCGCTCAAGGGTGTCACGGATCCCGAGCAGAAGCGCCGCATCATCGGCACCCTGTTTGTCGAGGAGTTCTGGAAGGTGGCGGACAACGTCGAGCTTCTCGCCCAGGGCACGCTCTATCCCGACGTGATTGAAAGCGCCACCAGCGGCAGCATCGCCAGCAAGATCAAGACGCATCACAACCGCGTGGACCGCATCATGGAGCTCAAGGAGCAGGGCAAGGTGCTGGAGCCGCTGGCGGAGCTCTTCAAGGACGAGGTTCGTGCATTGGGTGCCAGCCTGGGCATTCCTCATCGCGCCCTGTGGCGCCATCCGTTCCCCGGGCCCGGCCTGGCCGTCCGCATTCCGGGCGAGATCACGCCGGAGCGTGTCGCCATCACGCAGCAGGCCGATGCCATCTTCATCGGTGAGCTCCGTCGCAGCGGCTGGTATGAGCAGACCTGGCAGGCCTATGCCGCCCTGCTGCCCGTCAAGACCGTGGGCGTCAAGGGGGATGAACGCAGCTACGAGCAGGCCATCAGCCTGCGTGCGGTCATCAGCGAGGACGCCATGACGGCCGACTGGGTCGAGCTTCCCTACAGCGTGCTGCGCAACGCCTCCAACAAGATCCTCAACGGCGTCAAGGGTGTGAACCGGGTGCTCTACGACATCAGCACCAAGCCGCCTGCGAGCATCGAGTGGGAGTGATCGCCGCTCCGCCGGAAGTGTCATGGATTGAAGGGGGACGCCGCAGGCGTCCCCCTCTTTCTTGCAGGTTCTCAGGACGCCGTTTCGAAAACCGCAGACGGCTCAGGTTTTTTCACGGCCAGGACGCGCATGGAAACGCTGTGACCGCCCACCTGGATGGTGACAGTGTCCCCGCTCTGCCGATGCAGCAGGGCCCGGCCGAGCGGCGCCTCCGAGGAGATGCGGCCGGCCTCGGCGTCCGCCTCGTGGCCGGGCACGATCTGGATGACCAGGTCCGGCTCATGCAGTGCGCCAAGGACATTGAGAGGGCGAAGGGTGACTTCATCGTGATAGGTGATGCTGGAAGGATTCATTTCAGTTTTGGAAAGAGTGGTTTCTTGGCAGCCGGTGACGGCACCTCCCGGCAGGGGAGATGCCGTCCGTGCGGATGGGTGCTGTCGTTGTTCTCAGTTGCTGTGCGCCCATGCCTGACGGCTGACCTGCATGGATTCGATGGAGCACCTGGGATGGGCCTGCTGCACGAACTCGCGCACGGCGCTGCGCGCCTCGTCTTCGCTGGACGCCGCCAGCTCATAACGGGCGGTGCAGGTCACGGTCCCGAAGGACTCGCGCCTTTTCAGCGAGCAGGTGACGAGCCACGAGGGGCGTTCCATGAGGAGTGGGTTTCGAGTGAGGAGATCCTGGATGATTTTCATGTTGTTTGAAGGCTGTGGTTTCTTGAACGGGTGGTGTTTTCCGAGGGCGGCGCGCCCATGGCTCCGGGCGGCGGCATGCATCGACCCTCCATGCCAGGATGCGTGTCATCACACGCACGGCCGGATGGCGGCGGATGCAGTGCCAGACGGCCCGGTCAGCGGGCGCGGCTGGACGGTTGAAATGCCAGGATGCGTGATCCTGGAAGGTGCGCGGACAGCCCGTGAATGTGCGGGGGCTGTCCGCTCAAGCCCGGCTGGCGCAAAGCCTGTGGCAGGCGGGCGCGGTCACGCGCGGACCGGCCTGCAGGGCCGTCTTTCCGACGTGGCGTGACACTGAGTTCATCATAATAGGTTATACGCTTCCGGATGAATGCAAGGACTCATTGCGTTCACGCAGGTCTCACGCATCAGGGAGAGAAGGGGTTTTTGCGACAGGATGAACAGGTCTGAAAAAATCCTGTTTATCCTGCGAATCCTGTCAATCATGAAGCCAAGGCCAGGAGATGCAATCATCGGCCGGTTGGAAGTGTAAGCCCTGGCGTTCACGCGGGCTCGCAAGGCCTCAGGCCCGGGCCAGGATCTCAACGGGATGATCAACGATCAGCGCCGCCCCGTTTTCCCTCAGCTCCTCCACGGAACGGAAGCCCCAGCTGACGCCGATGCCGGTCATGCCGCTGTTTCCGGCGAAGCTCATGTCGATGCCTGAGTCGCCGACATAGGCGCATTCACGCACGTCAACACCCATCAGCGCCGCCGCCTCCAGGGCGCCCGCCGGATCAGGCTTGCGCGGCACTTCATCGCGCTGGCCAAGGACGACGTCAAAGGTGCCGGCGGGGAAGAAGTGATCGCAGCAGAGCGTGGTGAACCGGTGCGGCTTGTTGGAGATGCAGCCGACCTTGAAGCCGCGCGCCTTCAGTTCCGTGAGAAGCTCCTGGATGCCAGCATAGACGACGGTTTGGTCATGCCAGCCTTCGGCATAGTGCTTCTGGTAGTCACGCAGGCAGGCTTCGATGTTCTCCTTGCTGCGCGCGTTCTCCGGCAGGGCGCGTTCAACAAGCTGGCGAACGCCGTCGCCGATGTATTTGGGAAAGACCTCCAATTCGCGCTGCGGATGGCCGTGCTCGGCAAGCATGCGGTTCACGGCGGCGGCGAGGTCCGCAAGGGAGTCGATGAGGGTTCCGTCGAGGTCGAAGAGAAAGGCTTTCAAGGCGGGCATGCCCCCCTTTGTCGAAGCCTGTCCGCCGCTTCAAGCGCGATCATCGGGTTTCCTCGGGTCAGCCGATCAGCTCGGAGATCGGCCTGCCCTGGTCGATGATGAAATTGGGCCGGCCCTGGTGGTCGGTGTAGGTGGCGTCCAGGGGCACGCCCATGTGATGATAGATGGTGGCGGCAATGTCGCCTGGCGTGACGGGACGTTCGGCGATTTCGCCCCCGTCCTTGCTGCTGGCGCCGATGACCTGGCCGTGATGAAATCCACCGCCCGCCAGGCACATGCTCATGACCACCGGCCAGTGGTTGCGTCCGTCGGTGCTGCCCTGGGTGCCGAGGTTCGGGGTGCGCCCAAACTCACCCATGGCGATGACGAGTGTGTCGTCGAGCATGCCGCGCTCCCGCAAGTCGCCGACCAGCGTGGTGATGACATGGTCGAAGACGGGAAGCAGCGGGCGCAGGCCGTTCCAGATGCCGCCGTAGGGCGGGATGTTGTCGCCATGATTGTCCCAGGTGCCGGAGGCGCCGTGGTTGCTGAGGTCGATGGTGACGAAGGAGGAGCCGCGTTCGACGAGCCGGCGAGCCAGCAGCGCCTGCTTCGCCCAGTCATGATCGCCGTAGCGTTCACGCACCTTCTTCGGCTCCTTTTCCAGGTCAAAGGCCTCCTGGGCGCGTCCGCCGGCGATGATGTCAAAGGCCTTCTGGCCGAAGGCGTCCATGGCGCCCATCATGCCGCTGGCGTCGATCTCCGCACGCAGGCCGTCCATTTGGCGGCTGAGGGACTGGCGGGCGGTCAGGCGGTCCATGCTGAGGCCGGCAGGAAGCTTGAAGAGGCGGGCGGCGTTGTTGCCGTCGAAGGGGTCGTGCTGAGTGCCGAGGTAGCCGCCCCAGGCCACGTGCGAACGCGACTTCAGGTTCAGCACCACGTAGGGAGGCATGGCGGGATGGTTGGCGCCATGGTGCTTCGCCACGATGCTGCCGAACGAGGGATAAAACTTCGCGCGCGGGTTGGTGCGTGGCTCGTTGGCGAGGTTTGCCGTCTGCATCACCATGTTTGGCTCATGATTGCTGAACCGGCAGTCCACCGAGCGGATGAGGGTGAACTTGTCGAGCATGGCCGCCTGCTTCGGCAGAAACTCGCAGATGCGGACGCCCGGCAGGCGTGTGGCGATCGTCTTGAAGGGGCCGCGGTTTTCAATGGGGCGGTCCGGCTTGGGATCCCAGGTGTCGATGTGCGAAGGGCCTCCCGTCATCCAGAGAAGGATGACGGATTTTTGGGAATGCCTGGCGGCGCCCTCCGCACGCAGTTTCAGCAGGCCTGGCAGCGTCAGCGAGCCGAGGCCTGCCAGGCTGGTCTTCAACACCGAGCGCCGTCCGTGCACGACCACACCGTCCCGCAGCCGGGGGTTCATGAAGGTGAAGGCGTGGCCATGGGCGTGACCGGGCATGGGCACTCATACGCGCGTGTTGAAACAGCTTTGTCAGACCGGGTGTATTCTGGGCATGAGATTCCTCCTGATCCTCGCTCTCTGGGTGGCTGCTGTGAGTGCGGAAATTCCGCACCCTGACGACGCGCCCAAGCCCCTGCCTCCGGCGGAGAGCGCCCGGCAGTTCCAGGTGCCCGAGGGATACAGGATCCGCCTGCTCGCCTCCGAGCCCTTGATCACGGAGCCCTCGGGCGTTTGCTGGGATGAGAGGGGGCGCTGCTTTGTCTGTGAGCTGCATGGTTACAACCTCGAGGGGCAGTACGACATTGATGAGCTGAACAAGACGGGACGGCTCGATCTCGAGGTGCGCCGCATCCAGGCCGGTGACGAGGCCAAGAGGAAGGCGGAGGCGCAGACCTACGGCACGGTGAAGCTGCTGCGCGACACCGACGGAGACGGCGTCATGGACAAGGCCGTGCTGTGGGCTGACCGCCTGCCTGCCTGCCATGGCATCGCCGCGGGCAACGGAGGCGTGATCGTCGCCTGCTCTCCGCATATTGTGTTTCTCAAGGACAGCGACGGGGATGACAGGCCCGACATCCAGGAGAACCTGTTCAGCGGTTTTGGTTCGCCGATCCTGGAACGCCGGATCAATTCTCCGACCTGGGGGCCGGACGGCTGGCTGTATTTCGGGCGTGGCAACACCGGCGGCACGATCACCGGCCCGCATCTGGCCGGGCCCGTCACGCTGCCGCCCACCGACTTTCGCATCCGTCCCGATGGCACGGTCATCGAGCCGGTCAGTGGCAGCACGAAGACGACGGGCATGGCCTTTACGCAGGGCGGTGACCGCTTCGTCGCCACGACCACGCATCCCGGGCTTTTTGTCACGCCGATCCCCTGGAAGCATCTCGAACGCAATCCCGACGCTGCCGCGCCGTTGCTGGACTCTCCGGCCAGCGACGACACCCGCGTTTATCCCATCGCGCCTCCGCATCCCTGGCGGACGAAGCGCGAGCAGCACGCCGAATACTTCGCCTTCTACCGGAAGATCAGCCTCAGTGACGCGGCGGCCTCCGGCTATTTCACCAGCGCCTGCAGCCCGCTGGTCTGGCGCGGGCAGTACTTTGTCTGCGAGCCGGCGCAGAACCTCGTTCACCGCGCGGACATCGTCCGTGACGGCACGCAGCTCCGGCTGCGCCGCGTCAAGGTGGAGGAGCGGCGCGAGTTCCTCGCCTCGCGTGACGCCTGGTTTCACCCGGTCGCGCTGGCGCAGACTCCGGAGGGACACATGGCCGTGGTCGATTTTTACCGTGAGATCATCGAGGACTACTCCGCCATCCCGCGGCACCTGCAGCAGCAGTACGGGCTGGTGAACGGACAGGATCGCGGTCGCATCTGGGTCCTCGAGGCCGCGGACACCTGGAAGCAACCTTCGTTAGGCAAGGCGGACGCCCTGGTGCTGAAGCTGCGTCAGGACGACGCCCTGCCGGGAGAGATCGCGCTGGATGAAGCCTTGGAGCCTCAGCTCGCCCTTCAGCTGGCCCTGAGCCTCGGGCCGGACAGGGAAAAGCTGCTGCTTCTGGCGCGGCGTTTTGGCGGGCTCAAATGGATGGACGCCGCGATCGCGTGCTCGGCGCACGGGCTGGAAAAGGAGCTTCTGCTCGCGCTTGCGGCCGATCCGGGGGAGGGGGCGGCGGTGATGGCCAACCTTGCGGGCGTGCTGGCGGCGCGTGGGGACGCCCGGGAGATCTCCTCATGCCTGGCGGCCCTGCCTGCCGGCAGGCCGCGGGAAATTCTCAAGCTCGGCCTTGAGGATATGCGCCCGATTGAGAACCCCGTGGAGGTTCCGGCGCCCCAAGCCCCCGGAGCCGCGCAGCTGGCCGAGTGGGAGAAAAAGGTCCCTGCGATCCTCGAGGCTCTGAAACAGAAGCCTGACCTCGCGCAGGGCCGCGCCCTGTTCGCCGCCGTCTGCGCGGCCTGTCATCGCAGTCACGGTGATGGTTATGCCGTGGGGCCGGACCTGGACGCGGAGTTTCAGCGCGCCCCGGAGGTCATCCTGCGTGACATCCTGTTCCCGGGCGAGGCGGCAAGGCCCGGCTATGAGACAATGATGGTGAGGACGCGGCGCGGAGAAACCCTTCTGGGCGTCACAGCCTCCGACTCGCCCACCAGCATCACGCTGAGGCTGCCAGGCGGTGCCGAACGAACGGTTCTGCGGAAACGCGCCGGCATCCGCACCCTGCGGAACGTGTCTCTGATGCCCGCAGGCCTTGGCGACGCGCTCAGTCCGGAGCAGGTGGCGGACATCATCGGGTTTCTGCGTTCAGCGCCGTGAGCCGGGGTGTCGGTCAGCGGCCGAGCATCCTTCCAAGCAGGGGCAGGGCGGCGCGGAAGTGCGTGTTGCCGCCTGCACGGCTGAGCTGCTCGCTGATCAGTTCGGCGTCGCTGACCACGTCCGCAGGCAGCATCTCCTCATGGCTGTGGCCTTCGCAGATGGCGCTGGTGTGCACGAAGGCGGAGCCTCCCTCGCGCCTGATGCTCAGCTCCAGGCATGGGGCGCTGAGGCGGAGGCAGGAGAGGGCGCAGGCGGAGGAGGATTCATTCAGGAGGAAGCGGAGGGTGGAACCATCCTTCTTGCGGAAGACCAGGCCTTCGGCGGCTTCATCGAGAGTGGTGCCAAGGCGCTGGGAAATCCAGCCGACGAGAAGGAGCGCGGAGCAGCGCTGCCCGGGCGCGTGCGTGATCTCGACCTGGGAAAGCTGAGGCAGATGCCCGAGGGCCTTGGCGTCCTGGAAGGCGCTGGCGAGTGCCGTGCGCAGAAAGTGGCTGCGGGTCCAGCTCAGGTCGCGCACATCGAAGGATGCGGCGTCGCGTGCCGCCAGCAGGTGGGACAGTTCGACCTGCGGGTTCTTCCAGGCGCTGCTGTCCACGATGAGGGTGTGGATGCGTGAGTAGAGACGTTCTTCGAAGTTCCGTGTCAGAGCCCCCTGCCACCAGATGAACAGGGGCAGGTCGGAGTCGAGGTGGCCGAAGACCACGTTCTGAACCTGGGCGGTCTCGCCACCTTCCAGCAGAAAGCTGATCTGCTCGCTGCAGACCACCTGCTTCCCCTGGTAGGGCCTGCAGAGGGCATTGATCCAGGCCCGGGCACGCTGAGGGCTGGCATCCGGCACGCAGGTGATGAGCAGGGCGCGGCAGGAGTGGTCGGAGGTGATCCTGGCGAGGTGCTCGTTGTTGCGGGCGATGCTGTCCGGGTCCTCGGAGTAGATGGCGAAGTTGATGAGCGAGGCCCGGGTCTTGGCCTCGTCCGCCGACCAGATCTCCTTCAGGGCGCGGTCGATCTTGGGAAGGGCGACTTCGCTGCCAAGAAGGGAAAGGGAGGCTTCGGAAAGAGGCATGACAGCCAAGATGCAGCACGGGACTTGCCGCACAACCCCGGATTGATGCGTCGAACCAGCGCCTTGCGGCACGACGGTTTCGAAAAGCCCTCTTGCCAGCACGCTGTCGCTTTTCCATCTTGAGGCATCCCCCTATGAAGACGCGCCTTCTCCTTCTGCTGCCTTTGCTCGGACTTGCCTCCCTGCTTCACGCCAACCCTGAAATTTCCCAGGCGGTGTCCGCGAGTTTCGGCCAGTCCGTGGCCCAGGAGATCCTGCTCTTGAAGGGCACGGGCACCACGGCGGAGCCGGTGGAGTGGTCGGTGTATGCCCGGGATGCCTTCCGGGCTGAGGCACAGCTGCGCATCGCCGTGAAGATGGAGGGCGGGCAGTGGAAGGCGCTGGCGGCGGGGGCGGGTGAGCGCATCCTTTCCCCGGCCCCCACGCGCAGCCTGGAGTTTGCCAGGCTCAGGATCCGCAGTGCCGAAGCCCGCCAGACGGCGGCCCGTGCGGCGGCGCTGGCCCAGATCACCTTTGTCAGCGTGGACTATCAGCTTGCCGCAAATTCGGTCACAGGCGCTCCGGAGTGGGGCCTGGCACTGAAGGATGAAACCTGGCATGAGTGCGGTTTTTGCGTGGTATCCGGGGAGTCCGGGGCGCTGATCTTCCAGGACTGGACGCCGCGTTTTGTCAGCACGGTGCCACCTGCGGCGGAAGGCGAGGGCGAGCGTGCAGCGAAGGCGGTGAAAAAGGCGGCTCGCAAAGCCTGGAACTGGACGGACCGTGCCCGCACCGAGACCAAGGGCTTTTTCCGCGAGCTGTTCCGCTGAGCCTTCCCGTCAAGGTTTCTGCCAGGGTGTCCGGCCTCCGCGCTGGACATGCTGGCGCAGGGTGGTGGAGAGTTCATTGAAGACCTTGGGAGCCTTGCCGGCCAGGTTGTTCTGTTCCTGTGGATCGTTCTTCAGGTTGTAGAGTTCAAGCGGGCTGTAGGGGTCGTTCTGCATGAGCTTCCAGTCGGCGCGAATGATGGCCTCATAACTTTTGCCACCATAGGCGGGGCCGCCTTCACGCCTGACAAAATAAAGATCGCGAGGTGTGGTGAGGGAACCGCCCCTGAGGATGGGCGCGAGACTGACGGCATCCAGCTCCGGCGAGGGGCTGAGCCCGGCGAGTTCAAGAAAGGTGGGCATGAGATCGAAGTTCAGGCCCTGGTAATCGCTGCGACTGCCGGGCTTGATCACCGCCGGCCAGCGCATCAGGAAGGGCACGCGCAGGCCGCCGTCGTAGTGGTCCTGCTTGCCGCCGCGCCAGGGGTCGTTGTTCTGGGCATGGGGCAGGGAGCCGCCGTTGTCGGCGCTGAAGACGACCAGGGTGTCCTTTTCCAGCCCGGTCTCCTTCAGCACGGCAAGCACCTGGCCGATGCAATGGTCGAGATGTTCGACGAAGGCCACGTTCATCGCGCGCTTTTCCTCCAGGTCAGGCCGCCGGGCCTTCACCTTTGCCAGCCATTCGGCCGGGGGTTCGATGGGGAAATGCGGGGCGTTGTAGGCCAGGTAGAGGAAAAAGGGCTGCCGGGCGTGCGCACGTTCCTTCAGGTACTCCGAGGCCCAGGTGGTGAAGATCTCCGTGGCATGGCCTTCGGGCGTGACGGTCTCCTGGTTCAGCCGCATGTAGTTCCTGCCCTCGCGGAGGTGGGTGGTGTAGCTGTCCATCATGTCGCCGAGGAAGCCGTGGAAATGATCGAAACCTCTTTCGTTAGGTGTGTTGGGGGATTCGAGGCCGAGGTGCCACTTGCCGACGATGCCGGTGTGATAGCCGCCTTTTTTGAGCTCATCGGCAAGCGTCGGCACGCCCGGGGCGAACCATCCCCAGGAGTTGCCCGGCTGGGTGCGGATCACGCCGGGAACGCCGACCCGGTCCGGATAGCGTCCGGTCAGCAGCGCTGCGCGTGAAGGTGAGCAGACGGTGCAGTTGGCGCGCATGGCGGTGAAGAGCAGGCCGTCCCTGCCGATGCCGTCGATGTTCGGCGTCCTGACATCGGATTCGTGATAGGCCGAGATGTCGCCATAACCGTGGTCGTCGGCGAGGATGAGCAGGAAGTTCGGGGCCTTGGCAAGGGCCGGGCAGAGCAGGCCGAGAAGGGTGGTGACGAAAAGGGCATGGCGCATGATGCCTTCGTGAACGGCTGCCCGAGGAACGATCTTTTTTTTCGTTTTGAGCCTGCCTGACATGCGTGCCAACACCAGGATTGCACATGCGCCATCGTGCATTTATGGCGGGAGGGATGTTGCTAGCCGCCGCCGATCTTCCGCCCCTGTTCATTCTGCTGGCGCTGATGCTGGTGGGTGTGGTGCTGATCTCCCTGCTGCTGCTGCGCCTTCAGCAGTCCCTGCTCGCCGGTTATTTTCTGTGCGGCGTGGTGATCGCGAACAGCGGCGTGATTGAGCTGCTGGGAGGCGGCTCCATGCATTCGGGCATCGCGCAGATGTCGGAGTTCGGCGTCATGCTGCTGATGTTCACGCTGGGGCTGGAGTTCTCCCTGAGCGACCTGAAGTATGTCCGGCGCCTGGCCTTTGTGGGCGGTGGCTGGCAGATGGCGGCCTGCATGGGGGCGGCGGCTGCCGGAGCCCTGGCGGCTGGCCTGTCCGGCACGGCGGTGGTGCTGGTGGCGGTGGCGATGGCGATGAGCTCCACGGCGGTGAGCCTGAAGTCGTTCCAGGACCTGGGGCAGGAGGGCAGCCCCGGGGCCCGCATGGCCCTGGCCGTGGCCATTTTCCAGGACCTGTTCATCATCGTTTTCTTCCTGGTGCTGCCGCTGCTGCTGCCCCAGCCGGGGGATGAAAAGATGTCGATGCTGGCGCGCGTCGGTTCACTGGCCTGGCGCGGCGGCCTGTTCGTGATGCTGGCTGGCGTCTGCGCCCGCTGGGTGATCCCGGCGCTGCTGCATGCCGTCACCCGAACCCGCAACCGCGAGCTCTTCACGCTGAGCGTGGTCGGCTGCTGCATCGGCCTGGCCTTTCTGGGCGGCCTGCTGAACCTGGGGCTGGCGCTGGGGGCCTTCGTGGCCGGACTGGCGGTCAGCGAGTCCATCTACAAGCCCCGTATCCTTGCCGACGTGATGCCGATCAAGGACCTGTTCCTGACGCTCTTTTTTGTGTCCGTCGGCCTGATGGTCGATGTGCGCATGGCCTTCCTGCACTGGCCTTCGGTGCTGCTGCTGACGGCCTCTCTGATGATCGTGAAATCGTTCCTGATCACCTTCATCGCGCGCCGCATTGGGCTTGTACATCGTCAGGCGCTGATGGCGGGCCTGGGCCTGAGCAGCGCGGGCGAGTTTTCACTGGTGCTGCTGCAGAAGGCGGGCCCGGGCGGTCTCTGGGGCGCGGATGTGCAGCAGGTGCTGATCGCCGCGTCGGCCCTGAGCATGGGGCTGCTGCCGGCCTTGATGAGGGCGGGGGAACCCCTGGGCGGCTGGCTTGACAGGCACGGCTGGGGCAGGCGTCGTCCGCGGCTGCCTGACTTGGGCATCCTCAGCCAGCGAATCAAGGGCCTGTCGGACCATGCCATCATCGTCGGACACGGCCCGGTGGGCGAAAAGCTGAACAAGTCGCTCCAGGACCAGGGCGTCGCCACACTGGTCATCGACCTGAACGCGGACACCGTGCGCGCCTTGAAGCGCCAGGGTCAGCCCGTGCTCTTCGCCGATGCCGCGCATGAAGAGACCTGGGAGCTATCACGCCTGCGCGAGGCCCGCCTGGTGGCCTTCACCTTTCCGGACGCGCCGGTCATCGCCGAGGGCATCGCCATCGTCCGCCATCTGCGCCAGGACATCGCCATCCTGGCGCGCGCCCGCTTTGCCTCCGATGTGGACCGCCTGAAGCGTCTGGGCGCGACGGCGGTGGTCAACGACGAGCTGGAGGCCGGCCGGTCCATCGTCGAGCAGGCGCTGGTCATGCAGGGCTGACCGATGCCCAACAAAAAGGGTGACCCGGAGGTTCCGGATCACCCTTGAAGGATGAGTCGAATGAAATGGATCAGGCCAGGGCGTCGAGCTTGGCGGCCAGCGCCCCCTTGGACTGCACGCCCACCACGGTTTCACGCACCTCGCCGCCCTTGATGAAGAGCAGCATGGGGATGGAGCGGACGTTGAACTTCTGGGCCAGTCCGGGGTTTTCATCGACGTTGACCTTGGCGACCTTCACGGCGCCGGCCTTTTCCTCGGCCAGCTGGTCAAGCACGGGGCCCAGCATGCGGCAGGGGCCGCACCATTCCGCCCAGAAGTCCACGATCACGGGGACGGTGGCGGCGGAGATTTCGGCGTCAAAGTTGGATTCGTTCAGGTTCAGGACAAGGTCGGAGGCCATGGCGGTGTGGGTGGATGGATGAATGGGTTACGCAGATGCGACGGAAAAGGAGGCAGGTGAGTCGGTAGGCACGGCGGCGGGCGGCGCAAACTTTTTCCATGCGAGCCCTGGTTTTTCGCGTTAGCGCAGGGGTCATGAGCAGCCTTGACCATTCCGACGGCCTGACCCGTCTCCGTTACATTGTTCACCGTCTGCGCGCCCCAGGCGGCTGTCCCTGGGACAGGGAGCAGACCCACGAATCGCTGATCCCCCACCTGCTGGAGGAAGCCTACGAGGTGGCGGACGCCATCAAGGGCGGCGACCCCGCCCTGATCTGCGAGGAACTTGGCGACCTGCTGCTGCAGCCGGTGCTGCATGCGGAGATCGCCAGCGAGACCGGTGCGTTTGACATCGATCAGATGGCGCATGGCCTGTCCGAGAAACTGATCCGTCGTCATCCGCATGTTTTTGGCGAGGCCAGCGCTGACAACTCGGAGGCCGTGCTCACTCAGTGGGACGCCATCAAGCGCCAGGAAAAAGGCACGCAGAAAGAGGGGCACTTGCACGGGGTAGGGGCGGGGCTCCCGGCGCTCATGCGGGCTCAGAAGCTCCAGAAAAAGGCGGCGCGCGTCGGATTTGACTGGCCGGATATTGCGCCAGTCTTTGGCAAGCTGCGGGAGGAGATCGCAGAACTTGAAGAGGCCCTGGCCCAGGGCAGCCGCACGGCGGTGGAGGAGGAGCTGGGCGACCTGCTCTTCAGTGTCGTCAACCTGGCGCGCAAGCTGGGCGTGGAGTCCGAGCCGGCCCTGGCTGCGGCGAACGAGAAGTTTGTTCAGCGTTTTCACGCCATGGAGGAGCGCCTGAACGCGGTTGAGCGCAGGCTGGGAGATCCAGGCCTCACCCTGGAGGAGATGGATGCTGCCTGGGATGCCGTGAAGAAGGCTGCGAGACCGTGAGCAGGGGTGGTTCCACGTCCGGGCTGATGACCCTCCGAAACACCCTCTGCCAAACCTGCTGCACGCACCACAAACGACCATGCCCGGTCACCGGACATGGCCGATGGAGACGGCCATTTTCCTGACCGGGTGAACCCTCGTGACAAAAACATCACTTGTGAAGACGCTCAAACGGGGATAGTATGACAAGGTCAACCTGCTGCAGGCCAGACAAAGCCGTTCATCAGGTGACTCTCCGGATTCTTTGGTGTTCTGAAATCCGCGACTGGAGCTTTTCTGCCCGTACGGGTTGTCGATACCCAAGCTAGATTAAGTTATGAACACCAAAATGTATGTGGGCAACCTGCCCTTCGCCGCCCTTGAATCCGACCTGCGCGACCTCTTTTCGCAGTATGGCTCCGTGACCGACCTGTTCCTCCCCATGGACCGCGTCACCGGCCGCCCTCGCGGCTTTGCCTTCGTCACCATGGATACTGTCACCGCCATGGAAGAGGCCATCAAGGGCCTGAACGACAAAGAATTCATGGGCCGTCGCCTCGCGATCAATGAAGCCCGTCCCAAAGAAGAACGCGCCCCCTACGGCGGCGGCGGTGGTGGTGGTGGTGGCCGCGGTGGTTACGGCGGCGGCGGTGGTGGTGGTGGTGGCCGTGGTGGCTACGGCGGCGGTGGTCGCCGTGACGGTGGCAACGACCGCTGGTAATCCCGGCCTGCCAGTTTCTGGCAGCCTTTAAAATCATGAGCACGGCCTCGAAGGAGGCCGTGCTTTTTTTGCATGCGGTAGGGCCGACCTGCGTGTCGGCCGAAATGTCATGGGTGGGTGGAAGCTCGCCATGCTCTGCGTTCTGCCATGCCAGACAGGGTTGTTCGGTGGCTGTTGCAGGCCCGGGTTTTCTTTTGGCCTTCGACGCGGCTCCGCACCGCCACCGTCCCCCCTGAATCTTCGGCCCCGACGCAGCGGGGCCCTACCCCGATGGTA
>JBIIRD010000050.1:0-40267 GCA_044341745.1 Prosthecobacter sp.
CAGGCTGAGGGGCAGCGCTGTGTTTGAAACGGCGGCACCCGAGCCCCCCACACCGGCGGAAAAACCCTTTGAGCTGAACAAATCGTCGGTTGTCGCCATCCTTGGCTATCATGACTTCAGGGAGCGCGGCGGCAGCCCGATGATCATCGCCGCATCCAAGTTCAGGGAGCAGATGAAGGCCATCAGGGAATCCGGCATTCCCGTGATACCTCTCAATGACGTGCTTGAATGGCGCAAAGGCCGGAAGAACATCCCCGAGGAGGCGATTGTCATCACCATGGACGACGGCTGGGAAGGTGTTTACACCCATGCTTTCCCAGTGCTCAGGGAGCACGGGTTTCCCTTCACCGTCTATCTTTATCAAAAGTATGTGAACATCGGCGGACGATCACTCAGCTGGGAGCAGGTCCGGGAGATGATGAAGCATGGCTGCGAGATCGGCAGCCACAGCGTCTCGCACGAGAGCCTCCGCCAGAAGAAGGGCCGCACGCCCCAGGACCAGCAGCTATGGCTGCTCAGCGAGCTCAAGGGCTCCAAGGAGTTCCTTGAAAAGAACCTGGGCGTCACATGCACTTCCTTCGCTTACCCCTTCGGCATCTTTGACGACTCCATCACCGATCTCTCCCTTCAGCTTGGCTATGAAACCCTGGTCACCGTCAACAACCAGAAGGTCACCTGGGACAGCCCCCTTGGGAAGCTCGGCCGCTACATCATCCATGGGGAGAACGACACCAACTTCAAGCTGGCCACCAGCTTCCGCGGCCGAGGTGACGTCTCCTCCAACCGCTTCCTCACCGCATCCGCCAAGGACGCCCAGGGACAGTCCTTGATCGACCTCTCCCCTGCGCCCGATGAACTGGTCAAGGACAGGCAGCCGCTGATCCGGGCAAACCTCGCGCGCCTTGGCGCCATCCTGCCGGAAACCATCAGAATGCGAGTCGCCGGCCTCGGGGTTGTGCCCGCCCAGCTGGATGCCACCACCCTTGTTGTCAGCTACCGGCTGCCCACCCGGCTCCGGCGCCAGGACTGCGCCGTCACCCTCAGCTTCAAACGTGCCGCGGACCAGCCTGACGAAGTCGTCAGCTGGAGGTTCAAGGTGGACCTCCCGGCGGTTTATGTGCCGGTCAAGCTTCCCTGACTTGCCGGTCATAGGACGGTCAACGCCTTGACGACGCCGCACCCCGGCTGGACCAGACCCGCCATGAGCTGTGGAAGCTCCTCAAGGCTGCAACGGTGGGTGATCCAAGAGCCGGTGTCGATGATCCCGTCGTCGATCAGCCGGATGATGCGCGGAAAGTCGGCCGAAACGGCGTTCCGGCTGGCCAGAAGGCTCAGTTCACGCCGGTGAAACAGCGGGTCATCCAGCATCACAGGCTCCTTGGTGATGCCGACATAGACGACGCGGCCGGTGAAGCGCGCCAGCTTCAGGCTGCGCGCCATCGACGCCGGATGCCCCGTGGCGTCAAAGACCACCTGGGCGGAGGGCTCGTCGGGCACGCTTTCAACCACCCGCACCCCGGGATGGTGACGGGAGACGAAGTCCCGCCGCGTCTCGTTCAGCTCCAGCACAGTGATGCGGCACGGATGAAGCCTGGCAAATTCAAGAACCGTCAGCCCGATGGGCCCGGCCCCGATGATCAGCACATCCTCGCCGTCACGCAGAGCCGCGCGGTCCACGGCATGGCAGCCGATCGCCAGGGTCTCGACCAGCGCAAGCTGGTCAAAACCCAGCCCGTTTCCGGCATGAAGCCTGGCTGCCGGCAGGATCATGCGCTCACGCATCGCGCCGTCGCAATGCACGCCCAGCACCTGAAGGCTTTCACAACAATTGGTTCGGCCCTGGCGGCAGGCATGACAGCCCCCGCAGCTCAGGTAGGGTTCGACGGAGCAGCGGTCGCCCTCACGGACGTTCAACACCCCCTCGCCCGTGGCGAGCACCTCCACGCCCAGCTCGTGGCCGAGGATGCGCGGGCACTCGATGAACGGCATCCTGCCCAGATAGCCGCTGATGTCGGTGCCGCAGATGCCGACCGACCTGATCGCGACAAGGGCCTCCCCGGGCCCCGGGGGGCCGGCTTCTGGCAGGTCGATGAGCTCAAGCCTGTGCGGCCCGGCAAGCTGAAGGGCTTTCATGATGATCAGACACCTCCAAACCTGCGCTGCCTCTTTTCATAGGCCCGGATCGCCCTGACAAGCTCCGCCCGGTCAAAGTCAGGCCAGAGGACCTCCGTGACATAAAACTCGGTGTAGCTCAGCTGCCACAACAAGAAGTTCGACAACCGCATCTCGCCGCTGGTCCGGACCAGCAGGTCGGGATCCGGGTAGTAGCGCGTGTAAAGGTGCTTGGAGAAGACCTCGGTGTCGATCATGCCCTTGTCGAGATGGCCGCGCTCGATGCTTTCGATCAGGCTTTTGACACCGTCCACGATCTCCTCCCGGCCTCCGTAGCTGAGAGCCAGGACCAGGGTCAGCCCGCTGTTGCCCGAGGTCTGCTCGATGCTGCGATGCAGCTGCTGCTGGCAGGACTGCGGCAGGTCATGAAGACGGCCGATGGCCTGAAGGCGGACATTCTGCTCCATCAGCTCCGGGGTCTTCGTGCGCAGGAACTGCTCGAGCAGCTTCATCAGGGCCTCGACCTCGCGCTTGGGCCTCCGCCAGTTTTCCGAGGAGAATGCATAGAGCGTGAGGAACTCCACCCCCAGCTCGCCGCAGGCCTCGGTGATGGCGCGCACACTGTCAGCCCCGCGTCGATGCCCTTCGGTCCTGGGCAGCCCGCGTTCCTTGGCCCAGCGGCCGTTGCCATCCATGATGATGGCGATGTGCCGCGGGATGTTTTTCAGCTCTTCAGACATGCTGGGCTTTTAACCTGCGAAGAAGCGGCGGCAAGGAACACCTGACAAAAGGTTCATTTCCAGGCCCCTGCATGGATCACAGCAGAAGGTCGCCCTCAGCCACCATGCTATGCTTGGCCGCCTTCCTGAGCTCCTCGGGCATGAGAAAGTAATGACAGACCCTTTCCGGGTGTTCGAAGAGGCATGGGAGCCCCCGCCAGTGAAAGTCTGCCGCAAAGGAGGCGGCCGCCAGCCAGTTCAGCTGCTTGCCCAGAATCCCAGGCTCACGGATCAGCTCCCCGACCAGGGCCCAGAGCTCCTCCACCGTCTCCCGGGCCGTCCACGACTGGACGATCTCCCAGGTGCCCAGCACACGCAGGGTGCGGCTCTCCCTCAGAAGCATGAAGGAATGCAGGCAGCCCCCGGAATCGACGGCTCCCAGAAAGCGCAGGCGATGCAGAGGGGACTCCATCTGCCAGCGCAGCAGTTCCAGGGAAATGGTTTTTTCCAGCACATCCCGCTTCAGACACGAAACCGCCAGCCTCCTGATCCCGCCGAGGCTGGTCACTCTTTGAACCGAGGCATGCAGTTCAGGCCATTTGAAACTGCCGGGAAGCAGCCCTGCAAGCCAGCCCAGGGGCAGCACGCGGCTGGACATCCGGGTTTCCGATAGCGCCCCCATCTCGGCCAGCACCTGCTGCAGCCTGGGAACCGGCGTGGTGTGCACCACCATCACCTGCCTCCCCATGCGGCGCATCTTCAGGAGGATGTGCAGCCCCGCCCTGGCATGCCCCGCATCCACCCGCAGCGTCGTGGCCAGCAGCGCGGGCGCTTCACGGCCGTTCAAGGTGTAGCTCGACGGGATCGCGCCGCCATAACCAACAATCTGTCCACCATGCCGCACCACATAACCCCGGTGCGGATGCAGGCAGGCGCACGGGTTTGCATCCCACCAGTGACTGAGACGGCGCCGCCAGCCTGCGGCATCCAGCCCCGCTCCTGCATCCCGGCCCAGATAGGCCGCCAGCTCCGTGCGGGCGGCAGGTGAGTCGATGTATTCCTGGACGACCGTGTCTGGCATGGTGGGGGACTGCAAACTAACGCGCCCCCTCGTCGGCTCGTAAAGAAAAACAGCTACAGCGGACGCACAAAGATGTTGGCGTAACCGACCGCCTGCGTCAGGTCGGAAAGCCCGATCCGGCCGGACGCCCCCATGTCCACGCTCACTTCAAAGCTCTGCGGATTTTTCTCCTGCGCCTCGCAGACCACCACCCGGGCGCTGCCGCCCTTCAGGGTTGCCTTGACCCGGTACCAGCGTCCTGGCTGAACCTTGTCGGGACCCAGCATGATGGGCGCCTGGCCGCCGCTGCCAAACATGACCAGGGGATGGCTGAGTCCGCGGACACAGAGGCCTGCCGCAGGCTTGGTCAGATCGACCTTCTTCGGCAGGTTCACGTCGCAGATGATCTCGACGTCGCCAAACTCCTCCTCGCTCCACAGCGCGGAGCCGGTCTGCCCCTCCGCCAGCTGGATCTGCCAGTCGGCCGGCTTCCAGCGGTCACGAGAGGTGACAGGCACCCGCCAGTTGCGGAAATCCACCCCCGTGTAAAGCGCCCGCCAGCCTTGATCTTCCGGCGCCGTCAGCTCGGGCGGCGTGCTGGTGGATGGCAGTTCCTTGATGCGAACGTTGCGGAATTCGACCGGCGCGCCCTCGGACTCCAGGGCGAGGTAGCCCTTGCGATAGTTGCAGTTGTCACCACCGCTCACCACCCTGCCGTTCACGGCGAGGGTCAGGCGTCCGTTGTTCGCCTCGATCCGGTAATGATTCCATTCAGGGCTTGGCTTGCTGCGGTCCTCGCTCGGGAAGCTGCGCTGCCCGTTGTGCTCGCCATGGGGCTCCATGGTCGCTCCATGGATCGGAAAGACATCGCCATGGGTCGTGAACCAGCGCGGCTTGGCCGGATCAGCGTTTTTCATGTAGCCGTGATCCAGCACCTGCACCTCGATGCCGCGAAGAAACGGCACGCCCGGAGCGCTGATCGGGGTTCCCCAGATGAAGATGCCCGAGTTGCCGGCGCTGGAAAGATGACGCCATTCGGCCTCCAGGATGAAGTTTTCATACTGACGGGCCGTGCGCAGTGCCCCGGTGGGTTTGCCGGTGCAGGAAATGACGCCATCCTTGATGCTCCAGGTCTCCGGCGCGCAGTTGGCGTTCACCCATCCATCAAGGCTGTTAGGCTGAAACATCGGCACAAAGCCGTCCTCGGCCCACAGGGCGGAGGCGGCAAGGGTCAGGCAGGAAAGCAGCAGGCGGACGGGAGCAGGACGGCACATGGTGAAAGAGACCTACAATAACGCACCTCGGCAGCGCCACCATGCAACGGACTTTGAATCCGCAACAAGCCCTCCAGGGCGCAGGTTTTTCCCGCGCCGAACAGTCATTGCTGGCAACAGCCGCTCACTTGCCGGCCGCCCACTGCACGGCGTTCGCCAGCAGCTTCCGGTAGGGCGGCAGATCATGCGTGCGAGCATCATGGCCGAGGGCAAGGCCGACGATTTTCGCTTTCGGGTGTTTCGTGATCCAGACGCTGGGGTGCGGCTTCTGATACTTGTCGCTGTTGCTGGTCTCGGCGAGCACTTCAATGGCGGCGGTGCCTTCAGGAACGCCTTCGGCATTCACATAATAAAGCTCGTCCTCGACGGTGAAGCTGGCGGGCACGTCCTTCATCACGGGGTGATCCGCCTTGAGGGCCTTCACGTCGAAGGGATGGATCTTGTCATGGCCACGGGCGCCGCCTCCGACGATTTGGGCGTTCAGCTCCGGCCAGGAGGCATAGCCGTACCACGTGCCAGGATGCAGCATGATGACGCCCTTCCCTGCTCCGGCGAAGTCCATCAACGCCTTTCGATAGGCGGCCGTGTCGAAGAACTTCCGGTTCACGCTGATCACGGCCACATCGGCGTTCTTCAGCTCGGCGGCGGCCTGGTCACGGTCCTCGGTGTAATGAACGGTGAACCCGGCGGCCTTCAGCGTGGCAACATCCGTGGCGCCGAAGAACTCGGCGAACTTGTGCGAGGAGCCGCCGCCGATGACGAGGACCTTCGTTTTGCCGGCCTCCCAGTTCATAGGAGTCACGGGAACGAGCGGGCCGTCGCCTTTGCCGCCTTCTTTGGGGCCGGTTTCAGGTCCTTGAGCGGCCGCTTTGCCTTTTCCTTTGCCACGCTCGGGCGGCGGCGGGCGCTTGGAGGCATCGACGCTGAGTGGCGCGGGACCTTTGCCTTCAATGTCCGCCGTGACGGCGATGATGACCGGAGGCGTTTTGTTTTCGAGGGGGCTTTCGAGGATCAAAGTCTTGGCGACGGATTTCTTCGTGAGTTCCAGCGTGAGGAGGCGCGGCTCCTGGCCGTCGGCGAGGCCCTCGATGCCTTTGGAGCCGGGGACTTCGACGGGGCGGATGTAATCGCTGAAGTGGATGCCGTTGAGGAGGGTGAATTCCTCTTTTTCGCCGCCTTCATAGACGACGGTGGCTTTGAGCGCGGGTGATTCATCGCGGATGGCGGGCCAGCCCCAGCCGGAGACGCCGCTGAGGAGCTGCAGGCGCTTCGCGGCGACGTTGATGGCGATCTCGACCTTGGCGGGGAAGGTCTGCGAGTGGTTGTCTTTGCCGGGGCCGCCTTTGAGCACGATCAAATTGCCGCCGGTGGAGCTTTTCGTGGGGTCCTGGATGAAAAACGGCACGCCATCGACCTTCACGTTGCCAAACTTGGTGAGCTTCACCTGGCCGCCGCGAGGATCAGCGCTGGCGAAGAGGCCATCGCGGCTGTCGGCGGTGAAAGCATCGGCGAGGTGGAGGATGCGGAACTGCTTCATCGCATCGCCGCAGATGTAGGCGAGGATGTCGCGCAAGGCATCGGGACCGAGCGCATCGAGACCTTCTGGCATTAGGCTGCGGCGGGTGTTTTCGCGCTTGTCGATGTCGCTCTTCAAAACCTCTCGCACACCAGCCTGCGTGGCGAGCGTGACAGTGGAGTTGTTCTCGCTGGTGACGACGCCGACCAGCGTCTCGCCCTTCTTCGTGCTGATGTTGAAGGCCCAGAAGCTGGGATCGACCTCACGGTTCGGATCGACGATGTGCACGAGCAGCTCGGCCGGCCCATGCGCGCCCATGCCATCCAGCGGCGGCCCCACGGCGACGCCGATGTCGCCCAGCTTGTGGCAGACGGCGCAGGCGGCGGTGAAGAGCATTTTGCCCTGCGCGGCATTCCCGGGCTTCTCGACCTCCGGCACGAGTTTGGCGATGATGGCGTCCTTCGCGGCGTTGTTGACCTTGAAGAGGTCGTTCGCGCGTTTGGCGATCTGCTTGTTCGGATGCGAGCGCAGACGTGCGACATCGCCGGGGGCGAAAAGCTCGCGCTTGAGCCTGTCGGCCTTCACGGCGTCGAGAAGGGCGTTGGTGGCTTCGGGGCGTTTCAGAATCGAATCTAGGGCCGCGGCAGCCAATGCTGGATTGTGAGTGAAATGCTGGAAAGCATCCGCGGCTGCTTTGGCACCTTTAGTGCCACCAAACTCACACAAATCATTCAGCACACCAATTTTGAGGCCGTCGGGCAGATTAGATCCGAGAAGCGATATTATCTCCTCCACTTGGCTCGATCCAATCTGAATGAGCGAACGGGCAAAAGTAGCACGAATCTCAACACTCAATTCAGAGCGTTGGAAATTATCCATGAGGGCCGACTCCACACTTTTGACTTCCGAGGATAATGCGCCGCTCGTATCCCACTTGGAGACGATCGGCAAAGTGGCTGCCGCAACAAAGATTGGCTGATGGAGAAGCTCTTTTAATGCTTCCTTGAGTGCAGGAGACATTGCCGGGGCGTCATTTACGTTGGCTGCAATGTTACGTAGGATCACGTTTTTCAGAAGATTGGCCTTCATCTCGGCCTTAGCGCAGGCGATGACGAGTTGCTCAGCATGAGAAGGTAGTTCGGCGGGGATTAGAGCACTGACGAAGTCGGAATAAGTTTCCGGAAGCGAGGATGACAGCGCGGCGGCGATGACTTCGGGCGCTTTGTTGGAAGCGGCGGCGATGAGGGCGCTGCGGGTCCAGTCGTCTTGAGCGGCGGCGTAGTCTTTGAGGAGCTGTTGCGGATTTGCGGAGCTTTGCGCGGCTTCGTAAGCACGCAGGGCCTTGCTGCCTTGAGCACCTTTGGACTCCGGCTTGTTCCGATAAGCCGTCGCGGCAGGCGCTTTGGCCTCCTTGTGCTGCACCTTCCAGATGCGGCCGTAGTAGTGGTCGCGGTCGGGGCGGACGGCGGCGTTGGCGGGGCCGTGGGTGGGGCCGCGTGTGTCGTTGTGAATGACGGCCTGGTTGCAGAAGTCGACGATGTAAAGCGCACCATCCGGACCAACGCGATTCTCGATGGGGCGGAACCACAGGTTCTTGCTGCGGATGAACTCGGTCTGCTCGCGACCGGGCTCGCGCTTCGCTTTGTAGGTGACGCCATCGGGCTCGACCATGAAGTGGCTGACGATGTTCAGCGTGGGTTCGGTGGTGAAGTAACCGTAGTTCCACTTCGCGGGCCAGGCACCGCCTTCATAAATCGCACAACCAGCGGCGGCGGTGTAGCTGCCGACCTGATCGATCTGCACATAGGCCTGCTGCTCCCAATGCATGGCGGGATACGTCGGCTCTTTCGGCAGCATGCCGTTCGTGCCCATGACGCCGGGCAGCTTGCCCTTGGCCAGCACATACTCCGGCAGCACGACATGGATGAAGTGATTGCCACTCGTCGGCTGCGTGTAGAAAACCTGGCCGTCGCTGGTGATGTCAAGGCCCCAGGTGTTGCCGCCGCGGGAGGCGTATTGCTCGAAGGCGGAGCCGTCCGGCTTGAAGCGCACGACACCGGCGCCGATGGGACCGAAACCCTTGCTGCCATCGCCGGACTTCACGTCGTCGGTGCTGCTGTAGCCGTGCGTGGCATAAATCCAGCCATCGAGGCCCCAGCGCATGTTGTTGATGACGGCGTGCGTGTCGCGATTGCCGAGGTTGGTGTAGAGCTTGGTGCGCTTGTCGGCCTTGTCGTCGCCATTCATGTCCTCGAAGAACCACACATCGGGCGCGGCGCAGACGATGACGCCGTTTTTGTAAAACACGCTGCTGGTGGCGAGCTCGATCTCGTCGGCGAAGACGGTTTTCTTGTCCATGACGCCGTCGCCATTCGTGTCGGAGAGGATGGAGACGCAATCGAGCGGTTTGCGCTCATACTGCCCGGGCTTGATGGCGCCGCTGTCTTTCCACGCATCGACATTCGACTGACGGAGGCCGTTCGGATACTCCGGCGTCTCGACGACCCACAGGCGGCCTTTTTCATCCCAGTCGATGTTCATGGGCTTGTTGATCAGCGGCTCGGAGGCGACGAGGCTCAAGTTGAACTCGGGATGCACCTCCAGCGCCTTCGGCAGCTCCTGCGGGCTCGGGCAGCCGCCCTCGACGTAGCGCAGCGCATCGCCCAGCTCGGTGGGTTTGCACAGCTCGTCGATGTTCTCCCGCTTTCCGGCCCAGGTGATGCCGCGCAGGATCATCGTGCGCAGGGCATTGTGGCTGAAGTTTTTATACCAATGACCCGGGATGCAGGTGAAGGCGCGATAGGTCGTATCGGGGGCATTCTTGCCCCCTTCGGAGGGGCCAGGAATGGCCCCATTACGTTCATAGGTCCACACCTGCGGCTGGATGTCGTAAATGTTGACCGCCTTCTTTTTCGCGACGGCCTCGGCGGCACGCTGCTGAGCCTCTTTATTGCCGCCTTTGACCTGCGGGGTGTTCGGCGTGTAGGCGGCGGCGAGGATCTTGGCCTCGGGCAGGAGGTCCATGTCATAATAAATCTCGTCGTCGATGTCGAAGTTGCTGATGTCCTTCGTGATCGCGTTGTCGTGATCGGTGAAATAGAGGCTCATGGGCGCCTCAAGCCACTTCGTCTGCCCGAAGTGCCACGAGCCGCCGATGATCGTCTTGAACCAGTCGTGATCCTTTGACACCGCCGCCGCGTGAATGACCACCAGACCGCCGCCACGGCCAAGGAACTCCATCAGGTTCTTCCGTTCATCGCCAATCTTGATGTTTCCGGCCTCCTGGGCGTGCAGAATGAGCACATCGGTCTTGTTCAGCTGCTCCTTCGTCGGAAATTCGAGGCTGCCCTCGCATTTTGCGCCGCGCTCATTGAGCATCGGCACCCAGTCCTTCAGGAACTGCGGGAAATCATGAGCGCCTGGGCCGTGGGATTTTTTGCCGGCCCGGATGAAGACACGCAGCGGTTCCGCCGCATGGGATGAAGCCTGGACGACGAACGAGGAAAGCAGGAGCGCGGCAAGGAGGCGTTTCATGAAAGGTTGACCGGAGGTTAGGCCAAACCAACGACACGAGGGAAGCCTGCTTTTGCACGGGGCTCTATCTGGGATGCACATGTCTGCCGGGCTCCGGGGCGCATTTGCTTCATCCCGCCCGCAAGTCCCGGCCGGAAAGTTGCGTTTTACATCCTGGTGTGTCCCGCACACATCCTCTTCTGTCGTAATCCCCCCCGATGACACCCGTGATTTCTCGCCCGCTTCTCCTGCTGGGTGGCGCAGCCGCCATCCTCCATGTCCATGCCATGGCGGCGGACGCCCCTGCCTTCCCTCCCGACCAGATCGAGTTCTTTGAAAAGGAGATCCGCCCGGTGCTGGCGGACAACTGCCACGACTGCCATGGCGGTCACAAGCATGAAAACGGCCTGCGAGTGGACCTGCGCAGCGCCCTGCTCAAGGGCAGCGACTACGGCAAGGTGGTCGAACCCGGCAACCCCGCCGCCTCCAAGCTTCTGAAGGCCATCACCCATGCCCCCGGTGTCGAGGCCATGCCGAAAAAGGGCGACAAGCTGAAGCCAGGCCAGATCGCCGCGATTGAAAAGTGGATTCAGATGGGCCTCCCCTGGCCCGCGGAAAAGGAGGTTGCCCACGAACAGCCGGACTGGAAAAGCCACTGGGCCTATCTCCCGGTCGCCAGGCAGCCGGGTGCAGGCATCGACAACCTGGTGCAGGCCAGGCTGAAGGCCGCCGGTCTCGATTTTGCCCCCAAGGCAGACCCTGCCACGCTCTGCCGCCGCATCCATGTGAGTCTCACAGGCCTGCAGCCCGGCTATGAGGAGATCCAGGACTTCGTCAAAAACCCGGATGCCGACAAGCTGATCACCCGGCTCCTCGCCAGCCAGGCCTACGGCCAGCGCTGGGCCCGCCACTGGCTGGACGTCGCACGCTACGCCGACACCGACGGCTACCAGGTCGCGGGACGCAACATCAACTACCCCTACGCCTACACCTATCGCGACTGGGTGGTGAAGTCCCTGAACGAGGACCTGCCCTACGATCAGTTCCTCATGCATCAGCTGGCTGCCGACCGCCTGCACCCCAACGAACCCGCCCACCCCTCCCTGGCCGCGCTCGGCTTCCTGAACGTGGGCGACAAGTTCATCAGCGACCGCCTTCTCCAGACCGACGACCGAATTGATGTCGTCACGCGCGGCATGCTCGGCCTCACCGTCGGCTGCGCCCGCTGCCATAACCACAAGTATGACCCCATCCCAAGCCGGGACTACTACGCCCTCTATTCCATCTTCAGCAGCTCGGAACAGCCGGAGCAGACCGACCTGCCGGTCATCGGCCGGGCCGCCGACGAGGCCGCCTTCAAGGATTACGAGGTCAAGGTCGCTGAAATTGCAGGCAAGGAGCTTGAGTTCAAGAAGGAGGTCTACAAGGAGATCCGCAGCCCGGAACGCGTCCAGCAGTACCTTGCCTTCGCCCAGGAGGCGGCTGGCATCAAGGACCGCACCGCCATGCGCGGACGCGCAGGTCAGCTCAAGCTGCGCGACACCGTCGCCGACAAATGGGGTGACTTCGTCCAGCGGCACGCCCTGAAGGACAAGCCGCATCCCGTGATGCTGGCCTGGAAGGCCTTTGCCGGCATCCCCGCCGCTGAGTTTGCCGCCAAGGCGCCCGTGGTGCTCGCCTCGCTCACCAAACCTGACAGCGGCCTCAACGCCGTGCCGCGGAACGAGCTGGTCAAACGCCCGGCGCCAAAGAATTTTGACGATGTCGCCCGCATGTACGCCGACATCTTTCTCACCTGCCTCGACGGCAAGGAGCCCGACAATGCGGATTGGAAGCAGGTGCGCGAGATCCTCATGTCCGCCCCGAGCCCGATGGCCGTGCCGGTGGAGCAGGCCAACCTGTTCTACACCCGCAAGGACCTTGAGAAGATCACCAAGTTCGGCAATGACCGCGTGAAACTGGAGTCCGAGCACCCGGGCGCCCCGCCGCGTGCGATGGTCACGCTCGACAAGCCCAAGCCTAACGATGTGCGTGTTTACATGCGCGGCAACCCGGCCCGCCAGGGCGAGCCCGCCCCGCGCGGCTGGCTGAGCATGTTCGGCGGCGACAAGTTCACCGACGGCTCCGGCCGCCTGGAACTGGCCCGCAAGATCGCCAGCAGGGACAACCCTCTGACCGCCCGCGTCATCGTCAACCGCGTCTGGAGCCTGCATTTCGGAAAGCCCCTCGTCAGCCAGACCAGCGACTTCGGCGTTCAGACGCCCAAGCCCGCCCAGCTTGACCTCCTGGATCATCTGGCCGCCTACCTGATGGACAACGGCTGGAGCTTGAAGAAGCTGCATCACCACATCCTGCTCAGCCGCACCTGGCAGCAGAGCTCGCAGGTCTCGCCGGAAAAGAGCCTCAAGGACGCCGACAACGAGCTGCTCAGCCGCTTCAACCGCCAGCGTCTCGATTATGAAACCATGCGCGACTCCCTGCTTCAGGCCAGCGCCGACCTCGACCTGAACATCTCGGGTGGACGCCCCGTCCCTTACAATGACACCAAGGCCGACATGCGCCGCAGCCTGTTCCTGCTCGTCAACCGCTACGACCAGCCCACCGTGCCCGCGATGTTCGACTTCGCGAACCCGGACAGCCACAGCCCCGTTCGATATGTCACCACCGTCCCCCAGCAGGCGCTGTTCCTCATGAACAGCCCCTTCATGAGCACACGGGCCGCCCATGCGGCGGACAAGACGACGCTTCAGGGCAGCGGCATCGACTCCCAGGCGGTGACAAGCCTGTATCGCCGCGTGCTGCGCCGCGACCCGCGGCCGGATGAGGTCGATCTCGCCCAGCGCTTCATCCAGGACAGTGAGCAGCTGCGCCGTCGGAGCAGCGCCTTCATCTGGACAGCCGGTTATGGCAGGCTGGAAAAAGATGCCGCCGGCAAGGACAGGCTTGCCGCCTTCAAGCCCTTCCAGCATTTCGGCCGGAGCGCCCAGACCAAGAACCGCTGGTATCCCACCGACACCTTCCCGGACAGGGAGTTCGGCCACCTCTTCATCGGCATCGGCCACGGTCATCCCGGCCGTGAGTTCGCCTCCATCCTGCAATGGACCTCGCCGTTTGAAAAGGAACGCGTCCGCCTCAGCGGCCAGCTCAAGCGCAGCAGCGACAAGGGCAACGGCATCCGCGGCCTGATCATCTCCAGCCGGACCGGTGTCGTGACCAGCCAGCATGTCGGCCCCAACGACGGCAGGGACATCACGGCGGAAATTGAGGTGCAGCAGGGCGAAACCCTCTCCTTCATCGTGGACAGCGAAGGCGACACCAACAGCGACGGCTACAATTGGATCCCGAAAATCGAGCGTGTCGTTCCGGATGCACCGGCCACGCTGATCACCAAGGCCGACAGTGACTTCTGCGGCCCAGATGGCTGGCCGCTGAACCGGACCAAGCCCCAGTCGCCCCTGTCCCAGCTCGCCCAGGTCCTGATGATGTCGAACGAGTTCCAGTTTCTGGATTGATCGCACCGTCTGATAAAGTTCCTCCATTCAACCGTTCCCCCAACCTCATCCATGTCCCGCCACCTGCTTCTTACCGCCGTCCTCGGACTCACCCTCCCCGCCACCATCCTCGCTGAATCCGTCTTCACGGGGCGCTGGGCACTGACCCTTCCCGGTGGCCGGGCCGGCTGGCTCGGTGTCGAGGAAAAGGACGGCTCCTTCACCTCCAGCATCCTCTGGGGCGGCGGCAGTGTGGTGCCAACCACCTCGACCCAGGTGAAGGGCGAAACCCTCATCGTGACCCGCGAGCAAAAAAACAAGGAAGGCAAGGTCACGACGGAAACCCTCACGGCCAGGGCCGAAGGCGACCTCCTCAACCTGACCACCTCCAGGAAAAACGCCGCAGGCAAGGAAGTCGGCAAGGCTGAAAGCTTTTCAGGCAAACGCATCCCCGCCCTGCCCGCCCGACCCGACCTCTCCAAGATCAGGTTTGGCGCACCGATCCAGCTTCTCAACGGCAGGGACCTCAGCGGCTGGAGGCTCATGGACGACAAGGCGGACAATGGCTGGAGCGTTGTCGACGGCATTCTTCAAAACCGTGTCGTCAAGGCCAAGGACAAGCACTTTGGCAACCTGCGCACCGACGCGGAGTTCGAGGACTTCAACCTGAAGACGGAAGTCCGCACCCAGGAGGGCAGCAACAGCGGCATCTACCTGAGGGGCATTTATGAAGTCCAGGTCATGGAGAGCTTCGGCAAACCGCTCGACTCCCACCACATGGGCGCGCTTTACAGCCGCATCACCCCCAGCGTTTCGGCGGAGAAGCCCATCGGCGAATGGCAGACGCTCGACATCACCCTGGTTGACCGCCACCTCACCGTCATCCTCAACGGCAAGACCATCATCGACAACCAGCCCGTCCTCGGCTGCACCGGCGGCGCGATGACGAGCGATGAGTTCAAGCCGGGTCCGATCTATCTTCAGGGCGACCACACCAATGTCGACTACCGCAACATGGTCCTCACGCCGGTGGTGAAGTGAACCTGAAGCAGGACAGCCAGCCAAGCTTGAAGGACCTCGACCGCCCGCAGGTGCAGGCCGTTTTTTTCGACGCCGCCGGCACCCTGATCCATCTGCAGGAATCCGTCGGAGCCAGCTATGCCCGCCTGGCGCAGCGTCATGGCGTGAAAGCAGCCCCGGAACTGCTTGAAACCGCCTTCCGCCGAACCTGGAAAACGTGGCCCCAGCCCCAGCATCACGGCATTCCACCGAGCGATGGAGACCGTGGCTGGTGGGCGGGGCTGGTGGATGACTGCTTTGCCGCCGTCCTGGGAGCCAGGCTTCCAGCCGAGGTCATGAAACCGCTCTTCGAGGATCTCTACGCCTGGTTTGCCCGGCCCGAGGCCTGGCAGGCCTACCCGGAAGTGCGGCAGGTGCTTGAAGAACTCCGAGGCCGCTTCCGGCTCTTCATCCTCTCCAACTTTGACGCACGGCTGAGGGGCATCCTTGAAGGGCTCGGTCTCCTGCCCCTGTTTGAGTCAGTCGTCATCTCCAGCGAGACCGGTTATTCCAAACCTCATGCGGGTATCTTCAGCCACGCCGCCCGGCTTTCCGGGCTGAAGCCGGAAGAGTGTCTGCATGTCGGCGACGAGAAGCAGGCGGACTTGCACGGAGCCCTTCAGGCAGGTTTTCAAGCCTGCCTGGTCGAACGCCCGGAACAGGACCTGAGAACCGCCCTGCTTCCCTGCCTGCAGGCCGGCTGGCCGACAGGTCAGTGCATCTCCACCGCCACCTCGCCAAGCCCGCCGCGGTAATAGTTGAACTGAACGTTCGGATGATCCGCAAGGAGCGACATCGGCACGCTGCTGTCCACCAGGCGCTTCGAGATCATGAGGGCGGTCAGACGCTGGCCGAGCGGATTGTCATGCTTGCCCGCATGCCAGATGCTGACCTTCTCCGCCATCCAGGTCTCCTTGGGCCCCACGGTGACCGCCATCTTGGGCACCATCGTGATGTTGCCACCACCTGAAGTGCGGGCGTTCTGGGCCAGGGTGACCGGATGCAGCTCGACGATGCGCGTGCCCAGCTTGCGGTATTCAGCGGGAGGCGGCGGCTCGTTCTTCCACTTGCCCGCCCGCTTCAGCGGATCATTGAAGGCCCAGTGCTTGATGTCCCCCTGGCCGCCCTGCATGACGATGCAGCGCACGCCGCTGCTCCAGCTCTTGATGTAGGCGCTGGTGTCCGCCTTGGGAAAATGCAGCTGGCTGTCAGGCATCACCAGCTTCTTCTGAATGCGGTCAAAGCACAGCTCACGATCCGCTTTTTCAAAGGAAAGCGGGTGGTCCATGCTGACCTCCTTCTTCGTGTCAGGGTCATACCACTCATCCATGCCCCAGAAATGGCCGTCCTTGATGGACATGCCCAGTTCATTCACCAGACGGGCGACCAGGGGAAGCTGCTCCGTCGGTCCGATGGGGCCGCAGATGCCCGCGGGGTTGTCCGGCGTGGCCTGGCGCCAGGCGTGGATGTACTCCAGGGCCTCCGCCAGATAAAACTCCTCCAGGGTGTCATGCATCACCACCTTGAATCCAGGGCGGGAAAGCTGGCGCAGATCGCGCTCCGTGAGACGGGCGGCGTCATTGATCAGCGAGTTGTCGAGCGTGGTGTAATCCCACCAGTCGGGGGCGATGTGGCTGAGTTTGCGGGCCATGGCTTGCAGGAAAGATTCAGGGTTGAAAAATCAAGACGGGCGGCGTGCCCGGTATTTATCGAGTTTCGCCGGAAGCCGGGCGGTTTGCCAAGCCTGCATGAAGCCAAAGCGGAACTTTTTTCCCTCGCCATCACAGCGCCCAGGGATTAAATCCATAGCTCAACACACCGAATTTCCATGAACGAAAGCGTCCCCTCTCCCATGGGTGCCGGCCTTGGCGCCGGAGCCTCTCATGACCCCTTCCAGTCGGCCAAGGCCAGCGCACTGAAGGCCGCTGAAGAACTTCGGGCTGCCGCCGCCATCAAGGCCAGTGAACTGCGCACGGCCGCCGAAAACCGCGCCCAGCAGCTGCGGGCGACCGCCGGCCAGAAGGCCTCCGAGTTCAAGACGGACCTCAAGGACAGGACGGAAGACCTTCGGGCCTACGCGGATGAAGCGATCGGCCAGGCAAAAAAGCAGTACGAAACCCTCATGACCGAGGCCGAAAACATGGCCAGGGAGAAACCACGCCAGGCCCTGCTGACCGCCTTTGGCGTCGGCGTGGTGGTGGGACTCCTCCTCCGTCGTTGATGGCCAGCCGCCAGGCTTTCTCATTCAAGGGCGGGAACCGCTGACACATCATGATGGACCTGGAAGTTTCCCGGCTGAAATCCCTGCTGCGCGCCCTGGCGCTCTATGGCGAGGCTCGCGGACGTCTGCTGCAGATCGAGGCCAAGGAGGCCGGGGTCAAGTTCACCGCCATCCTGCTGCTGGTCGGGTTCGCCTCCGCCTTCCTGGTCTGTGGCTGGCTGCTGGCCATGCCCGCCCTGGTCTGGCTGATCTCATCCCTTCAGGGCTGGCCCTGGTGGAAGGTCGCCCTCGGGGCCGCAGGCGCGCATCTGCTTCTCGGCCTGATATTCCTGCTGAGGCTCAAGGTGCTGCTGGCCCGGCTTCAGGTCTTTGAGGAAACCTTCAAGCAGTTCCAACACGACCGCGAATGGCTCGGCACCTCCCAACCCAAAAACTAAGTCCCAAGCAGCAGGCCCTGCGCGACCTGGACGAGGCCCGGGCCCTGCTTGGCGCCCATGTTCAACTTGCCAGCGAGGCCTTGAACCCGCGTGAACTGCTCAGGCACTCCCTGCAAAAGCACGCCTGGGCCTGGGGGCTTGCCGCCTGTGTGGGCGGCGCGCTGATCTGGAGGCTGGCCTCCCCCTCCCGGCGCGGGAAATTTGATCGTGACATCTCCGGTGCTTCCGATAGAAAAAACAGCTTTATTGCACTGCTCATGCAGCCCGTTCTCGGCATGGCCAGGCAGGCTGCACTGAAATTCGGCTCCCAGTTCCTCCAAACCTATTTAACAACCCAGTTCCCCCACCACGCGGCCACCTCCACAACCGCGCCCGACGCCTCCCAAGACCATGTCTGACCAAGCCGCCCCCCAAGACCTTGTGCCCGTTCTGGGCTCCGTGGATGACTACCTGCGCTTCTGCATGCAGTATGACGCCAGCGACCTGCATCTCGCCACCGCCTGCCAGCCGATCTGGCGCCGCTACGGCACCCTGGGGCCGATCTGGCACAATGGCGCCCAGCTGACGGCCGAAGACACCCGTCGCCTGGCCTATGGCTTTCTCAGCGAGGACAAGATCCGCAGGCTTGAGGAACGTGGCGACGTGGACTTCGCCTACTCCACCGACTTCGGCCGTTTTCGCGCCTCCGTCGTTCACCAGCGCCTGGGCATCGACATCACCTTCCGCATCATCAGCACCCATGTGCGCACCATTGAGGAACTGGAGTTGCCGGACACCGTCCGCACCCTGATCCGCTATCACAACGGCCTCATCCTGGTCACAGGCCCGGTCGGCTGCGGCAAGTCCACCACCCTCGCCGCCCTGGTTGACGCCATCAACAAGGAGCGCCACGACCACATCATCACCCTGGAGGAGCCGATCGAATACGTCATCGAGCCCAAGGGCTGCCATGTGAACCAGCGCGAGGTCGGCACGCACACCCAGTCCTTCGCGGCGGCCCTGCGCGGCGCCCTCCGTGAAGACCCGGACATCATCATGGTGGGTGAAATGCGCGACCTGGAGACCATCTCGCTCGCCATCACCGCCGCCGAAACAGGACACCTGGTGCTGGGCACACTTCACACCGGCAACTCCGCCAGAACCCTGGACCGCGTGCTCGACGTCTTCCCGCCCGACCAGCGCGACCAGATCCGCATCATGGTGTCCGAATCCCTCCGTGGCATCGTCTCCCAGCAGCTCGTCCCCAAGGCCGACGGCAACGGCCGTGCCATGGCCCTGGAACTTCTGGTCAACACACCCGCCGTCGCCGCGTGCATCCGGGATGGCAAGACCTTCATGCTCAACGGCGTGATGCAGACGGGCAAGAACGTCGGCATGATCACCATGGATGACTCCCTGCGCAACCTCTACAGCAAGGGCCTCATCAGCCGCGAGGAATGTGAATCAAGGGCCGAAGACAAGCAGCAGATGAAGCTCTTCTTCCAGAGCTGATCCAGCCATCGCCCAGAACCTCCAACGACCTTCATCCCCTCCCTCCGTCCATGCCAGTCATTGACCAACTTTTCCAGACCCTCATTGAAATGGGCGGCTCCGACCTTCACCTCAGCGAAGGACAGCCTCCCAAGGTGCGCGTCCACGGCAGCATCAGCCCCATCTCCGACCAGACCCTGACCTCCGAGTCGATGGAGCTCATGATGCGCGAGATCTGCGACCCCAAAAGCTGGGAGCGCTACGTCGAAAAAGGCGACCTCGACTTTGCCTATGAAATGGACGAGGAGCACCGCTTCCGCTGCAACTACCTCAAGCAGCAGCACGGCTACGGCGCCGTCTTCCGTATCATCCCCACCAAGATCGCCAGCCTTGAGCAGCTCGGCATTCCCCCCGTCGTCAAGGAATTCGGCCATCTGCGCAGCGGCCTCGTCCTGGTGACCGGCCCCACGGGTTCCGGCAAGTCCACGACCCTGGCCGCCCTGCTGGACTACATCAACACCAACTTCCGGCGCCACATCATCACCGTCGAGGAACCCATCGAGTTCGTTCACCGGAACAAGAAGAGCATCATCACCCAGCGCGAGGTGCCCATCCAGACACCCAGTTTCGCCGACGGCCTGCGCGCCGCCCTCCGCCAGGACGCTGACATCGTGCTGGTGGGTGAAATGCGCGACCTTGAAACCATCTCGCTCGCCCTCACCGCCGCCGAAACCGGCCTGCTCGTCTTCGGCACCCTGCACACCAACAACGCCCGCAAGACCGTTGACCGTATCATCGACGTCTTCCCATCCGAACAGCAGAGCCAGGTCCGCACCATGCTGGCCGCCTCGCTGAAGGGCGTCGTCGCCCAGCTGCTCATGAAGAAGGCCGACGGCAAGGGCCGTGCCGCCGTGAACGAAATCATGATCTCCACGCCTGCCGTCGGCGCCATCATCCGTGAAGGCGCCACCCAGAAGCTCTATGATGTCATCATCGGCGGCAAGGCCCAGGGCATGCAGTTCATGGACGACAGCATCTGGCAGAAGCTCCGCGACGGTTACATCAGCCCGATGGAGGCCTACATGAAGGCCATCGACAAGGGCCGCTTCAAGGCGTTCCTGCCTCCGGAGGAGCAGGCCCTGGCCAATGCGGGCGGCGGGGAGGAGTCCAAGAAGAAATAACCTGCGTGGGGCCAAGCCTCACTCGTTGAAAGCGGCATGGAACACCTGTTTCCCTGCCGCTTTCCTGTTTTTGCAACCCGGCAGCCAGGGGTGGACTCAACTCAACTCACCTCATTCCTTTGGCCTGAACACCGGCGCAAGCAGGTCCAGCAAGGCCGAACGCGAGATGTAGAAAATGTCGGCATCCCCCTGTACCTGGCCGTAAAAGAGGGTCGAGTTCATGTTGCCGGCCTGCGTCGGGGAAAAGCTCAGGATGGTGTCCTTGGTCGGACCAGAGGAGACGCCTGGCTCCCCCAGAGTGATCACAATCCGCAGCGAAGGATTCTGCAGGGCTGCAATGGCGTTGGTGATGTCCCCCACCCAGTCGTGGGCGTTCAGCTTCGACAAGGCCTCCGCCAGACGGTCCGCCTTCACCCGGTCCAGCATCGGCGTGATGTCCTGCCCGGCCCTGGCTCCGCTCCACTGCGCGGTCGAGGAATCATATTTCAGGATGGTCGGAGGCGCCGTCCCGGCCCCCAGGCTGATCTGCCTCAGCGCAAACTGGCTGAACCGCAGGACGCCAAGCCCCTTCCATTTGATCGGTTCCTGGGGAATGGCCGGCAGGATCGTGGCATCCACGCGATAGACGGAGGGGGACTGCTCATACTTGGCAAAAAACTCCGTGCTCTCCTTGTTGGCACCGAAGAGGAGCGTTTCGGCCCTGCCCGCCGCCATGGTCCAGGCAACCTTCAGAAAAGGCGCGTCCAGCCCGTAGGATCCCAGGCTGGATGCGCTGTCCGCCGCAAAATCCAGCACCTCGTAGGAGTTCAAGGTTTCAAAAAAACGGCCAATGCGGTCGCCGTTGGCGCGCACCAGGCGCCCGTCACGGCCGGCAAACCAGGAGTCGTTCTGCTTCTCCAGGTGGATCGGCTGATGCAGGGCGCTGGTGATGTCGATCGTGGTCACGGACTCGGGGTCGATCCTTGCGAGCATTCGGTCACGAAGCTGGTTAGGCTCGGCCCACAGGCGGGGCAGGTCCTTGGAGATGACGGTGAAGGCCGGCTTGCGGTGGCTTGCCCGCGCCTTGGTCTCGGCCGCCCGCGCAGGCTCCGGCCGCTGCAGCAGCAGTTCAAGCGGGGCCTGCCCGTTCCTCTGACTGACCAGAACCTTCATCTCACTTGACGAGATGCCCAGCTCATCCTGCGGCGTCACCTTTCCGCCATTGCCGGCGGACGGCTCCTGGGCCTCCTTGATCGTGAGGTTGAGAAGCGCCGACAGCAGGTCGTTGACCCTTTCCGTGCTGGCGCGCACCTGAAGCGGCTTCACCAGCTCCCAGGCCTGGCCTTCCGCACCACGCGCCAGCTCGATCTGGCCACCTGCATGGATGAGCTTGATTCCGGTCACCTCACCGGCGGGCAGGCGGAGAAGCTTGGGATCACGCCATTCATTGGGAACCGCCTTGAGGAGGTCCGGCAGCAGTGTTCGAGCCACAAAGGAGGCCGATTGGCCGTCTTCTTCGACCGGCCGCAGCGCCAGATAATGGGTTCCGCCCACCGGGGCTGCCGCGCCTATGCCCAGGTTCAGCACTTCCTTTGTCCCAATCTTGAGCCTGACCACATGCCCAGGCTTTTCAAGAAGGGTGCGGGCCCAGGTGTCCGCGTCAAACTCTCTGCGATGCACGCGGTTGAGCCAGCCCGTCGCACGAATCTCCGCAAGCAGCTTGTCCACCCGCTCCGGATCCGCGAGATCATTGAAGGGCCTGCGCACCCACCAACGCCCGCCATCCCATTGAAGGCTCACTCCGTCCCCTCCCCCCGAGTCAATTTCAACCTGGGTGATCGCCTTGGGATCATAGCGGACCGGCCCCTTGCGCATCTCCACCAGCTCCCGGGTGCTGGGCAGGTAGCGCTCAATGCCAAGAATGCCGGCGCCGAGGATGGCGGCCGTTAATAAGAGGATGAGGGTGGACTTGAAGCTCATTTTTCCTGACTGGCGGGAAGCTGGCCTTGAAGGGCGCGCTCGGATGAATCGTTCGACCTCACTTGGCGTTTTCCAGAGGCGCCTCCAGCTCCTTCTGGCTCTCCAGAACCTTGGCCGTCTGACGTTCCCGGAAACTCCTCAGCTTCTCCGTCAGCGCTGGATCCCCCGACGCCAGCATGGAAACCGCAAAAAGCCCGGCGTTGATCGCCCCGGCATTGCCGATGGCAAAGGTGGCCACCGGCACGCCTCCGGGCATCTGCACGATCGAGTAGAGGCTGTCGACCCCGCTCAGCGCCCGGCTTGAAACGGGCACGCCGAGCACGGGCAGGAGGGTCATGCTGGCGGTCATGCCCGGAAGATGGGCGGCTCCTCCCGCCCCGGCGATGATGCAGCGCAGCCCCCGGCCTTCCGCCGTTCTGGCGTACTCATAGAGCAGCTCCGGCGTCCGATGCGCGCTGACCACCTTCTTTTCATAAGGCACTCCAAAGTCTTCGAGCACCTGGGCGGCGTTCTGCATGGTGGGCCAGTCGGAGCTCGAGCCCATGATGATGCCAACAACGGGTTGTGTCATAAGTCGGCAGACCTAACCCGGCCCGCGACAAACGCAACCCTCAGCGCACCAGCAGCCCGACGATGCCGGCCGTGCAGTAGCAGGCCAGAATCCCGGCCGTCATGGCCTTCAACCCCAGGCCGGCCAGCACCGCCCTGCGCGACTCCGCCAGAGCTCCGATGCCGCCGATCTGGATGGCGATGCTGGCAAAGTTCGCAAACCCGCAGAGCGCGTAGGTTGTGATGACGACACTTTCGGGCTGCAGGGACCGCGCCCTGCTCAACGACAGGTAGCCGACAAACTCATTCAGCACGATGCGCTCTCCCAGGATGCCTCCGACGGTGAGGCAGTCCTTCCACGGCACGCCCATCAGCCAGGCGAAGGGGGCGTTGATCCAGCCCAGCACGAGCTGAAGCGGTCTCGCCTCCTCGATGCCCGCCAGTCCCAGCCCCCGGGACAGAAGCCAGTTGGACATCGACACCACAGCGACAAACGCCATCAGCATGGCCATGACATTGACCGCCAGCTTCATGCCTTCGGACGCTCCCTGGCAAAGGGCGTCCAGGCCGTTGACTGCGGATTTTTCATCTGGAATCCCGGTGGCATCCCCAGTTCCGCACACCTCGGTCTCCGGCACCATGATCTTGGCCATCATCAGAGACGCAGGCGCGCTCATCACCGAGGCGGTGAGAAGATGGCCAGGGGAGATTCCAAACCCGACATAGGCGGCCAGCACGCCGCCGGCGATCGTCGCCATCCCTCCTGTCATCAGGGCCATGAGCTCACTGCGCGTCATGCTGGCAAGATAAGGCCTGACCAGCAGGGGTGCCTCCGTCTGTCCCATGAAGATGTTGGCAGCGGCGGCCAGGCTCTCACTTCCGCTCGTCCTCATGACCCGCCGCATCACCAGGGCCATGGCACGCACGACCATCTGCAAAATGCCGTAGTGGTACAGCAGGGATGACAGTGAAGAAACCAGGATGATCGTGCCGGTCACGGACACGGCGAACAGGAAGGCGTTTTCACTGCCCCACTTCTCGGCGAGGAGCTGATGGTTGGCGAGAGGGCCGAACACCATGGCCGTGCCCTCGGCGGAAAAGCCCATCAGCCGCCGGAACAGCGCGTCAAGGCGCTCAAAAAAGGCATCTCCGGCGCGGGTGCGGAGAATCAGCCAGGCCAGCACGGCCTGAAGGCCAAGCCCTGTCAGCACCGTCCGCCAGGGAAACCGGCCCCTGTTTTCCGAAAGCAGCCAGGCCACGCCGATGAAGGTAAAAATTCCAAGCAGGCCGACGGAGTGATTCATGGAACCTGACTCATGATGAGTGTTGCCTGAGACCTGCGGCCGACCGAAAAACCAAAACTCAATAGCCGCCGCCGCTTCTCGCAGGCGCCGACCCCTGGATCTTGTTCAGCTCGTTGATCCGGGACCAGTCCTCGGCGGTCTTTTCCTTCGCCTCCATGCGGTCTCGATAGGTCACCCCCGCCACAAAACAGGCCACATCGGCAACCAGGAAGATCATCGCCACGCTGATCCCGTAGCTTTTCAGCTTCTCGTCGATCACCTTGTTCTTGTTGACTGAAATGGGCTCGTTCCTGGCAAAGACCGACTGAAAAAGACGGCGCCACTGCCGGGGCTCCCGGGAGATGCTGAAGCACCAGACGAACAATGCCGTCAGCACGATGCAGGCGACCTGGTATTGCAGGGGGAAACGTTCATCCATGAGCGGGGCGGCGGGAATTAAAGAAAGGTTTTAAAACGCCTCCCCGGGCATGGCAATGCTGATTGCATCAACTGCGGGCAAAAGAATCCCCTGCCGGTGTCACGCCCCTGGCCACAAAGGCCCTGCCGTTGGCGGCAAGATGGTTGAGCATGTGCCAGGCATCCTCAGGGTCGATGCCGACGGCCTGCGCCAAAACGTCGGCCGTGGCCCCGGTGGCCGGCAGCGCCTGCAGCACCGCCGCCATCTCCTTGAGAAAATCCCCGGCGGCCTTCTTGCCAGCCTCAACACCAGGCTGGTGGTAGGCGTTCACATTCACCAGCGTGGCATAGAAACCCACGGCCCGCTCAAACAGGGCGATCAGCATGCCCAGGCTGAAGGCGCTCACCTCGGAGACCGTCAGCGTGATGGATTCACGTCCCTTGTCGGCCAGGGCCTTGCGCGTGCCCCGCAGGAAGCCTTGAAGATAGTCGCCGCTCGTAAAGCCTGGATCCACCTCCATGGAGACGCCGTCACGCGCCTTGGAAACCTCGATGAACGTGACAAAGAAGTTGTTCACCCCGTCACGCAGCTGCTGAACATAGGCGTGCTGGTCCGTCGATCCCTTGTTGCCATAGACGGCGATGCCCTGGTTGACCACGTTGCCATCGAGGTCATGCTCCTTGCCCAGCGACTCCATGACGAGCTGCTGAAGGTATTTCGAAAACAGCACCAGGCGGTCCTTGTAAGGCAGAACGACCATGTCCTTCGCCCCCCTGCCCTGGCCCGCGCTATGCCACATCAGGGCGAGCAGCATGGCCGCGTTTTCACGCAGGGGCCGGCGGCGCGTTTCAGCATCCATCGCCGCAGCGCCCCTGAGAAGCTCACGCACATCCACACCCTGCAGCGCTGCCGCAAGGGTTCCCACCGCGCTCATCACGCTGGTGCGGCCGCCCACCCAGTCCCACATGGGAAAACGGGCCAGCCAGCCCTGCGCTGAGGCATGCTTGTCCAGCTCGCTGCCGTCCCCGGTCACGGCGACCGCATGCCGCGCGAATTCCAGGCCACGCGCCTTGTACGCGGCCTCAGCCTCCAGCATGCCGTTGCGGGTTTCCTTGGTGCCGCCGGACTTTGAAATGACCAGCGTCAAAGTCGTCGGCAGCTCATCGCCGATCTGACCCAGCACGCGGTCCATGCCGTCCGGGTCGGTGTTGTCAAAAAAGTCGATCTTCAGCAGCGGTGTCACCGGCGTGACCGCCTGGGCGATGAGCTGCGGCCCCAGCGCGGAGCCGCCGATGCCGACGACAAGCACACGGGTGAACTTCCTGCCGTCCGCCGAGAGGATCGCGCCTTGATGAACACCCGCGGCAAACTTCAAGGTGGCGTCCAGCGTGCCCTCGATCTCCTGCCTGATCTCGGCGGGCGCCAGGGAGGCGTCACGCAGCCAGTAGTGGCCGACCATGCGCCCTTCGTCAGGATTGGCGATCGCCCCCGCCTCCAGGGCCTTCATCGCCGCAAAGGCTTTTTCGGCGGCCGGCGCCATCTCCTCAAACAGATTCTCCTCAAAGCGCATCCGGCTGATGTCGATGCCAAAGCCGAGCTGCGGATAGCGGACGAAGTACTGCTGAAAGCGATGCCAGGAGGATGCGGAGGTGTTCATGGAGATGCAGGCCGAACAAACACTTCTTGAACCTCGGTGCAACCCGGCAGTGAACGCCGTCGCCCGGCTGCACCATGAAAAGATTCCATCATGCGCATGAGCGTCGTTGCTCCAGCCTCTCCGGGATTGCCAGAAGGCCGGGATGCTGCTCTGTAATCACCGATGGCCACGCCGACCACCGAGAACCCGCCGCACCCGCTGACAGACTTGCTGATCACGGTGGTCGCTCCGTCACTCATTCTGGAGCACCTCAGCAAGCCCGCGCTGCTCGGCCCCGTTCTGGCCCTGCTGGCCGCCGTCGCCCTGCCTGTGGGCTTTGGCATCTACTGCTGGCGCCGAACGCACGGACTCAACTTCTTCTCCGCCTTCGGCCTCGCTGCGGTCATCATCACCGGAGGTCTCGGCCTGCTCAGCCTCGACGCCTTCTGGTTTGCCATGAAGGAGGGGGCCTTTCCCGTGCTCCTCGGCCTGGCCTTCCCGCTCAGCCTCAAGGCAGGACGTCCGCTGGTCTCCGAACTGCTGCTGAACCCTCAGTTCATCAACCATGAGGCGTTGAACGCGGCCCTCGACACCGAACAGCGCCGGAAGGCCTTCCAGAGGCTGCTCGCGCTTTCCTCATGGGCCCTGGCCGGCACGATGCTGCTCTCCGCCCTGGCCAACACCCTCCTCGTGCTTCACTACCTTCATGGCACCGTTCCGGGCAGCGAGGAATACATGCGCGCCATCGGCAGGCAGAACTGGGTCGGCGTGGTCGTGATCGGCATCCCCATGCTCGGCGCCACGGTCGCGCTGCTGTTCTGGATGCTGGGCCGGATTCAAATCCTCACCGGACTCCAGCGCGAGGACCTCATGGGCACGGGCCGCACCGTGCGACGAACCATCGGCTGACAGTTTCTTCATCATGACACCGGACTGGAACAGGCTGCTTTCCGCCAGCTCCTACCGCCACTCCATGGGCCTCCAGCGCATCGATGCAGCCTCCTTCTGGAGCCCCTGGGATCCGACGGGACGACTGCTGCGCGAACGTGAACAATGGCTCCACGCCAAGCCCGATCTGTTCCGGGCATGCCTTGACGGACATGACGATTCGCGCGAGGAGGCGCTGGCCTGGATGCAAGGCTTCGCCGCCCGCCCGGAACCGGACTGGCTGGTGCTTCAAGGATCAGGGGACGAGGAGCCAAGACTGGTGGCCGGCGAAGTCGTCTTCCCATCCTCCTGGTCGCTTCCCGCCAAGCTTGGGCTTCCCATGAACGCCATCCACCAGCCTGTGCCGGGACTGGAGGAATCCCTCGGCGCAGGCATCGCGACCTTCCTGCAAAAGCTTCAGCCCGGCGTCTGTTTTGGCCGGGAAAACTGGGGGCTTTCCGCGGATGACGCGCTCAACCACCACCCCGCCTTCAAAGGTCCCGGCCCCGGGCCTCGGGCGACGCTCGAAACAACCTGGGTCCGGCTTGAGCACCAGTTTCTCACCCGCCTGGAAAAAACAGGCGCCATCCTCTTCGGCATCCGCGTCGGCTGCCACCGCCTGGATGATGTGACGCGTGACCCGGAGGCACGGCGCGGCATGCATCGCGCCCTCGCGACCATGCCCGACGTCATGGCGTCCTACAAGGGCCTGCTGCCGTGCAGGCCCGCCCTGCTCACGCTGCTCGCGGAACCGGCGCAAGCCTAACAAATGATGATTAAGCAAAACCGGGGCGAGTCACCCGGGGCCCCGGCCCGGCAGCGCCACAGGAATGGCCTAACGAATGATGATCAAGCAAAACCGTTGCGGCGGAACGCGCCGTCCATCACCTAACCAATGATCGCACAAAGCCTCAGCCCTTGGCCGCGACCTCCTTGCGCTCCTCGGCGTCGTCAGCCTCCGGGCCGTCGGCCACGGAGCCCACGTCACGCGTCACGGGCCAGTAGGCGTCCATGTTCAGCTTGTCCGGCGGCGACATCCTGAGGTTCTGCGCGGTCTTCGTGAAGCCGCTGTACGCCAGAGGCATCGCCGTGACGCAGAAACGGTCGCCTTCAAGGCGCTGGACATGCAGCGCCGCCAGCTGCGGACGGCTGGAGTCGATCGACACCAGGTCGCCCACCAGCAGCGGCTCATCCTTGATGGTCAGGCCCGGCAGCAGGATCTCCACATCCACATCCTCAAGCTCGGTGGAACGCAGACGCGCCACCCATCCGGAGGAGATGACGTCAGATGCAGTCAGCATGCGCAGGCTGAGAACCTTGTAGCTGCCAAGCACGTAAAGCGGCTGTTCATGCTTGTAGTTCCGGATGTAGGAACGCTTCAAGAGATCGTTCTTCACCATCAGCTGCTCGTGCGAGTAGGGATAGAATTCCGCGACAAGTTCACGCGCCGACAGCTTTTTGCCGTTCGGAACGCTGAAGGTGCTCCACGGACGCAGCGGCTCCAGCTTGCTGAACTTGGCCAGAACCTTGTAATTGAAGGGTTTTTCGGGATGAGCGAAAACCATGATGCTGAAGAACCAGCAGAACGTCGCGGCACCCATCAAAAGGGTGATCAAAATGGCCCACCAAAACATGGAGCCCGAACTTTCCTTTTTTTTGGAATACCCGCCTCCACCGTAGGATCGGTATTCGCTGCCGTCGCTCAAAAATCGAACATGCATGGCAAGATTGAGAAAATTATTAAAATTACAGGAGGAAGTTTTCTAAATTTTACTGACTAAACGTGAAATGAAAAGAAATTTCTGTGAATAAGTCGAAATAATTCATTGTTGCTGAGGCTTCTAGCTGGATTTCGGCTCAAACGAGGTTCCACAGCCACAACTACGAGCAGCGTTTGGGTTTTCTACGCGAAAACCAGAATCATTAAGAGCATCCACAAAGTCAATTTGGCTACCCTCTAGAAAAGTCAGACTTTCAGGGTCGATGATCAAGGTCACACCCTGATGCACAAAGCTGCGGTCCTCTGCCCCGGCTCTATCAATTTTCATCAGGTACTGCCAGCCGGCACAGCCGCCTTTCTCCACCAGCACCCTCAGGCCGGAACCTGCAGGTGCATTTTGGGCCTCGAGCATCTGTCGAAGGTGGAAAGCGGCGTTGTCAGTCAGTGTGATCATCGCGTCGGACGGGAAAGGGCGATTGATTTGTGTTGAGCGGCCTTTTCACAGGCACGCGACACATGCAAGGGTTACGCTTATCCATTCTTCATTTTATGTCGAAAATTCGAATCATGTCCGATTCCCTGGCCAGCCAGGTGGCAGCAGGCGAGGTCGTCGAGAGACCGGCCGCGGTCATCCGGGAGCTGGTGGAGAACAGCCTAGATGCAGGCGCCTCGCACATCACCGTGGAGGTGCAGAAAGGCGGCTCCGCCCTGATCCGGGTGGCTGACGACGGCAGTGGCATGGGCAGGGAGGACGCGCTGCTGAGCATTGAAAGACACGCCACAAGCAAAATCCGGACCAAGGAAGACCTCGCCGCCATCCTCACCTTTGGATTTCGCGGCGAGGCGCTGCCCAGCATCGCCAGCGTCAGCCGCTTTCGCCTGGCCACCCGGGAAAAGGATTCCCTGGGCGGCACCGAGATCGAAATTCATGGCGGCAAACTGGCCGGCGTGAAGGAGTTTGGCGGCGCCTCGGGAACCACCATCGAGGCGCGCTCCCTGTTTTTCAATGTTCCGGCCCGGCGCAAGTTCCTGCGGGCCGACGCGACGGAGTTTGCCCATGTCGAGCAGCAGTTCATCATCCATGCGATGGCGCACCCCCAGGTGACCTTCACCCTGATCCGCGATGGCAGCGTGACCTTTCACCTTCCGGCCACCACGACTTTGCTCGACCGCATCCGCGGCATCGTCGGCGAGGAGCTGGCCCGCAGGCTTATCGAGGTGAAGCCGGTCACCCACAAGAACATCCGCGTTTCGGGCTTCATCGGCGGACCGGGCTTGAGCCGTTCCAACCGCCAGCAGCAGCTCACGTTCCTGAACGGACGCCCCGTTGAAAGCAACTCCATCAACTACGGCCTTCGCGAAGGCTTCCACAATTCACTGATGAAGGGACAGCACCCGGTCACCTTCCTGTTCCTGGAGATGGACGCGACCGGCTACGACATCAATGTGCATCCGGCCAAGAAGGAGGTGCGCTTCCATGACGGCTTTGCCGTGCGCGACGCCCTCGCCCGAGCCGTGCGTGAGTCTCTGGAAAGCGCCGCCAGGCTTCCCGAAGGCCATGTCCAGCCTGCGGCCACGCGCCCTGCCCCGCAGGTCACCCTGGAATCCCGGCAGCAGAACTTCGCCCTCCATGTGCCCGCCCGCCCGGCCCCTGCCTCGACGCCTTCCCTAACGACACCGGTGCCTTCCGGACCGACCGCATTGCTGCGGCCACGGTCGCTCCCCGTCGAGCCTGCGCCCTCCTCCGCTTCACCACTTCCGCCTGCCGCCGTCGCGGACATGCAGCCCGAACCCACGATGACGGCAAGCACGCCGGAGCCGGAGGAAGCCGCCCGTGAAAGGCCGGACCTGCGCATCATCGGCGTCCTGCACCGCCTCTACATCCTTCTGGAAAGCGACGAAGGCCTGGTGCTCATGGACCAGCACGCCGCCCATGAACGCGTGAACTTCGAGAAAATGCGCCGTGCCATGGAGCAGGGCGGCGTTCCCACCCAGCGCCTGCTCATGCCGCTGACGCTTCAGACCAGCCCGCGCGACGCGGTCATTCTCCGCAACCATCAGGAATCCCTGGCCCGCCTGGGCATCGAGATCGAGCCCTTTGGCCCGAACACCTTCAAGGTCGAGGCCCTGCCCACCTTCCTCAAGACCGATGACCCGCTCAGCTGGCTGGACCAGGTCATTGAAGAGCTCCAGACACTTTCCTCCAAGGGTTCGAACCTGCGCCTCGGCGAGGACATGATCGCCACGACGGTCTGCCGACACAGCATCAAGGCCAACGACCGGCTCTCGCTTCCGGAGATCGAGGCCTTGCTGGACTCCTTGTTCGCCTGCGAGATGCCCTACTGCTGCCCTCACGGACGTCCGACGCTCATCCAAATGTCGCTCCGGGAGCTGGAGAAAAAGTTTGGCCGCCTCGCGCCTTGATCCGAGCCTGCGACCGGCTGGCTTCAGCCGACCAGCTCCTGCAGATAAGCTTTCAGGGCCGCGCCGATGTCCTCGCGCTGAAGACCGAAGTGCAGGTTGGCCTTGATGAAGTCCAGCTTGTTTCCGATGTCATGCCGCTGCCCGTCGTAACGCAGGCCGTGCAGCACCTCAGTCTTCATCAGGGCGGCCATGGCATCCGTCAGCTGAAGCTCCCCGCCCTTCCCCTTCGGCGTGCATTGCAGCACGTCGAAAATGCGCGGGGACAGCACATATCGGGCGCTGACCGCCAGACGTGACGGAGCGTCCTCCGGCCTTGGCTTCTCGACAAACTGGCTGGCCCGGATCAGGCCGGGAGCGATCTCCTCGCCCCCCAGGATGCCGTAGCGGCTCACCTTCTCCGCCGGGACTTCCTGCAGCGCCACGGCGGAGCCACCATGACTCTCCACCACGTCCGCCAGCTGGCGGGTGACCGGACGCGATCCCTCCCGCGTGGTGACCACCGTGTCACCCAGCAGAACCGCAAAGGGCTCGTCCCCGACATGGTCGCGGGCGTGCAGGATGGCGTCACCGAGACCGCCCATGCGTGGCTGCCAGACATAATGAATTCGCGCCATGCCCTGAACCCTGCGCAGCATCTCCACCTCCTCGATGCGGCCCTTCATCTCCAGCTCGGCCTCCAGTTCGTGGATCGGATGAAAGTGCTCCTCGATGGCGCGCTTGGAACGGCTGATGACGATCAGGATGTCCGTGATGCCCGACTCCACGGCCTCCTCCACGACATACTGGATGACCGGCTTGTCCACGATCGGCAGCATCTCCTTGGGCACGGCCTTGGAGATCGGCAGGAAACGAGTGCCGAAACCGGCGGCGGGGATGACAGCCTTGCGGACTTTCGCGATCATGGCGGTGGCGGATGAAATCGGTCTGGCTCAGACATTGAAGCGCCATTCCACGACGTCGCCGTCGCGCATGACATACTCCTTGCCCTCAATCCGAAGCTTGCCGGCCTCCCGGGCCTTGGCCTCGGAGCCGAGGGCGACCAGGTCTTCAAACCCGACGATCTGGGCGGCGATGAAGCCTCGCTCGAAGTCACCGTGGATCACCCCGGCAGCCTGCGGAGCCTTCATGCCCTTGGTGATGGTCCAGGCGCGGGTCTCCTTTTCTCCGGTCGTCAGGTAGGTCTGCAGGCCCAGCAGCGAATAGACGCTCTTGATCAGCTGGTTGACGCCGCTGTCCGTGACACCGAGGTCGGCCAGGTAGGCCCTGGCGTCCTCCTCGGGAAGGTCCACCAGCTCGTTTTCAATCGCGGCGCTCACCACGCAGGCGCTCGCGGCATGGGCATGGCTGACGTATTCACGAACCTTGGAGACGAGCGGATGCTTGTCCGGCTCCTTGGAGGCCGAGGCGAGGTCGGACTCCGCCACGTTGCAGGCGTAGATGCAGGGCTTGCCGCTGAGCAGGAAGAAGCTCTTGAGCAGCTTGCGCTCATCGTCCGAAAGATCGGCGGTGACAGCGGGCTTCATCGCATCCAAATGCGGCAGCAGCTTTTCACACAGCGCCATCTCGGTCTTGGCCTCCTTGTCGCCGCTCTTCGCCTTCTTCTCGCAGCGCTCCTTGCGGCGCTGGATGGCCTCCAGGTCGGCCAGGATGAGCTCGGTGTTAATCACCTCGATGTCGCGGACCGGGTCCACGCTGCCATCCACATGCGTGATGTCGCCGTTTTCAAAGCAGCGCACCACATGCACGATGGCGTCCACCTCACGGATGTGGCTCAGGAACTTGTTGCCCAGTCCCTCGCCCTGGCTCGCGCCCTTCACCAGGCCGGCGATGTCCACAAACTCGATCGCGGCGGGCACCAGCTTGTGGGAACCGCTGATCTTCGACAGCACGGCAAGACGCTCGTCCGGAACGATGACGACGCCCTGGTTGGGCTCGATGGTGCAGAAGGGATAGTTGGCAGCCTCCGCCTTGCGGGTGCGGGTGACTGCGTTGAAAAGGGTGGATTTGCCTACGTTGGGAAGGCCGACGATACCAGCTTGGAGCATAAGGGCGGCGAGAATAGCGGCTCATGCCGCCTGCGCGAATGAAATTCACCCGCCCAACGGCTTTTTGAAACCCGCCCTGGCGCTGGCATTTCCCGCTGGCATTGGCCGCGGTTGCTGCCATGAAGGGCTCGCATGAAAATCGTCCTGCTCGACGCCCACACCGCCAACCCGGGTGACCTCTCCTGGGCCCCTCTGGAAGCCATCGCCCCCTGCGAGATCCACCCGCGCACGCCGGTCGCGGAAACGATCGCACGCTGCGCGGACGCCGAGGTGGTCATCACCAACAAGGCGCCCCTGACCCGCGAGATCATCGAGGCCCTGCCCAGGCTGCGCTACATCGGCGTCACCGCCACCGGCTTCAACATCGTGGACACCGCCGCCGCCCGCGAACGCGGCATCGTCGTCACCAACGTGCCCGGCTACAGCACCCCCGCCGTCGCCCAGCTCGTCTTCGCCTTGCTCCTGGAGCTGACCAACAACGTCGGCCATCATGCCCGGACCGTGCGCGACGGACGCTGGACCGCCTGCCCCGACTTCTGCTACTGGGATCATCCGCTGATCGAGCTCAGCGGGCGCACCCTCGGCATCGTGGGTTATGGCGACATCGGCAGCGCCGTGGCGCGCATCGCCCTGGCCTTCGGCATGAAGGTGCTTGCCGGAAAGCGCGAATGGAAAAACCCGCCACCCGACGGCGTCACCCCGGCCGGCATGGACGAGATCTTTTCCCAGAGCGACGCCATCACGCTGCACTGCCCGCTGACCGACGCCACCCGGCACCTGGTGTGTGATCGCACGCTGGCCCTGATGAAGCCGGACGCTTTCCTCATCAACACCGGCCGCGGTCCGCTGGTCGATGAAGCCGCCCTCGCCCGGGCCCTGAACGACGGCCGCATCGCCGGGGCCGGCCTTGACGTGCTCAGCGTCGAGCCGCCCAAGGACGGCAGCCCGCTCTTCTCCGCCCGCAACTGCCTCATCACCCCACACATCGGCTGGGCAAGCCGTGAGGCAAGAGTCCGCCTGATCCAGCTCGTCGCCTCCAACCTCCAGGCCTTCCTCAACGGCTCACCCGTCAACGTGGTGAACTGACACGGTGCTTGGCCATTGTCCTATCAACAAGGGGGACGGGGCATCTTGCGGCGTCACGGAAAGCCGCACTGTTCCTTGCGGCAGAGGCGGGAGCGGACTGAGCTTCGTCACGGCTGGCAATGGCGCGGAGCCGAGAAGCTTCGCGACGAGTTGGGGAAGCGTTCATTTGTCGGCCGAACCTCCCACACGTCGCAAACTACTTCCATGCGGAGAAACAAGCACATCCTTCAACCGATCATGTAAAACATAGATTTCCTTCTCGCCTTCGCTGGCCGTTCCGGTCCTGGCAAAAGTCACTTCTATTCTGCCTGTTTTGAGTTCTTTCCATGTCGCGAACTGATGCCATTCTGAGGTTGGTTTTTCAGGTGGCTTGGTGAAGCTGAACAAAGCCCTGCCATTAGCAAAGAAGATCACGAAAGAATCTTCATCAAAGACATCCTGCCAAGCGCCGACAATCTCGCTCTTCACTGAACGCAATTCACGCTTTATTGCTGGTTCATCGGCTTAGAGTGAGATCGGGACGAGAAGCCCAAGACAAGCGACAGGAAGAAGCCCAAGCAATATTGGTTTCATGGTAAACTTTGATTATGGTTGACCACCACGGCCCTGTTTCTCTTTTTCATATTGCTGCTCAGAGAAGAAAAAATCCACTTCGGATACTGTGAAAGATAGCCAAGCAGGAGGAAAGCCTGGGATCTCAGAACGCTTCCTCCGATCGCCCGGAAGTTTCGGACGACACGCAGGTCGTCCCTACCCGCCCGGCAGGGCCTCGCTGCATCGGGGCCGAAGCTTCAGTGGGCAGTCGGCGCGGAGCCACCTCTGATGCACCCTTCAGCCCAGGACTAACCGCGCAGCGCTTGCTCAATGTCGTGATGGGCTTCAGCCCGTCACTGCTCCGATCAAACCAGGCAAACCCGAAGAACATCCACCTGTGTCATGAGCTAAAGCTCAGGACTGCTTTGCACCCGCCCCTCCGCCCCCCGGAAGTTTCGGACGAAACGCAGGTCGTCCCTACCCGCCCGGCAGGGCCTCGCTGCGTCGAGGCCGAAGCTTCAGGGCTGGATCCAGGGACGGGGCTGCGCCACGCGTCCAAGCGGCCGCACGCCGGGGGCCTCGGAACCGTCGAGGCCCAGGTCATCCTTCATCGCCCCGGCCAGGGCGCTCAGGCGGGCCGATTCCTCCGGATACGCCGAAAACAGGTTCTTCGACTCCCCCGGATCCTCGTCCAGGTTGTACAACTCCTGGTTCGCCAGATGCAGCTTCCACCGGCCGGAACGAACCGCCTGCAGCTTGAACCCGGCATAATAATAAAAGACTTCACGCTCCTTGAACGAGCCGGCATCGCCCAACAACAAGGGTGACAAATCCATGCCGTCGATCTTCCGGCCCTGCGGCGGCGCGCCGCCCGCCAGCGCGGCAAAGGTGGGCAGCCAGTCCATGTGGCTGGTGACGGCCTCAGTCCGGCTTCCAGCCGCCACCTTGCCCGGCCACCAGGCGAGGGTGCAGACCCGGATGCCGCCCTCCAGCGTGCTGCCCTTCGAACCTCGGAAGGGGCGGTTGTCGGCGCCTTGGTTGAGCGGTCCGCCGTTGTCGCTGGTAAACACCACCAGGGTGTCCTTCTCCAGCTTCAGCTCGCGCAAGGTGTCCAGGATGCGGCCCACGGACTCGTCCACCTCCATCACCCAGTCCTTCTGAAGGCTGATGCCCGACTTTCCGAGATAGTCCTGATGCGGATACAGCGGAAAGTGAACGGCGTTGTGCGGCAGGTAGAGAAAAAACGGCTTCGCCTGCTGCTCCCGGATGAACTGAACGGCGCGGTCGGTGTAACGACGGGTCATGGCATGCTGACCCGCGGCGTCCACACGGCCAACCACCTTGTCTCCTTCAATCATGGGCAGAGGCGGCTGACTGTCGCCTTTCAGGCCGGTTTCATCCCCGACCGGAGACTTGGCGGCAGCCCCCTTCCCTCCCTTGGCCTTGCCTTGGGCCGTCGGCTGGCCGGGGTTGCTCTTGGCGCCTTCGCTGCGCGGCCCCATGTCGTTCGAGTAAGGAATGCCAAGATAGGTGTCGAAACCCTGCGCAGTCGGCATGAACTCCGGCTGGTCGCCGAGGTGCCATTTGCCGACACAGGCGGTGGCATAACCACGAGACTTGAGCACTTCAGCGACCGTCACCTCCTCCGGGTTCAAGCCCACGGCCGCCACGGGAAACAGCACGTGAGGGACGGGCAGCACACGCTTGGGATAGCAGCCGGTCATCATCGCCGCACGGGAAGGCGAGCACACCGGCGCCGCATAATGGCTCGTCAGCTTCATGCCCTCCCGGGCCATCCGGTCGAGATGCGGGGTGGGCGCCCTGCCGCCAAACGGGCCGATGTCGGCATAGCCGAGGTCATCGATGTTGATGAGGATGAGGTTCGGCTTTCTGTCCTTCGCTGAAGCTTCGGAGGACAGGGCCGCGAAGAACGAGGTCGAGAGGAGAAGGAAGAAAAGGAATCTCATGCCCCCACTGAACGCCGGGCCGGGGTGCACCTTGCGTCGAGATGCTTATCCTGCCTTGCCGCCCCTGCCCGCCTTTGCCTTTTTGCCGGCACCGGCCGCCTTCTTCTTCCAAAGGTCCACCGGCACTGCGTTCGAACGATTGGCCCCCGGCGTGCTGCGTCCGGCCGCCACCAGGGCCTCCAGCTTCTTCGTCAGGCGCTGCACGATCTCCGGGTTCTCGGCCTGAAGGTTCTTGGTTTCGCCAAGGTCGGTGTCGAGGTTGAAAAGCTGCACGGCGGGGGAACCGGCGGGCTCCTTGCCCGGGCGTGGTTCGCTCCATCCGCCGCTGCCGGGGCAGAGGCAGAGCTTCCAGGGGCCTTCACGGATGGCGAAGTAGCCGCCGATGCTGTGGCTGACGAGGGATTCACGCACCGGTCCCTTCGCCGTTTCACCGATCAGGGCGGGAAGGAAACTGAAGCTGTCCTCGGCGGCGGATTCAGGCAGATCGACGCCGTTGATCTCGGCGGCCGTGGCCATGAAATCCGTCAGGCAGATCAGCTGGGAGCTTGTCCGGCCGCCCTTCACTTGGGCGGGCCAGCGCACCAGGAAGGGGACGCGATGCCCGCCTTCATAAACGTCCGCCTTGTGACCGCGGTAGCTGCCGCTTGGGTTGTGTCCCTTGGCAAGCAGCTCGGGATAGTTGGCGCTCGGCGAACAACCGTTGTCACTGGTGAAAACGATCAACGTGTTTTCGGCAAGCCCGCGTTCATCCAGGGCCTTCAGGAGCCTGCCGATCTCCGCATCCGTCTCCATGACAAAGTCACCGTACGGATTCAGCCCGCTTTTGCCACGCCACTTGGGATTGGGCAGAATGGGCGTGTGCGGCGAGGCCAGCGGCAGATACAGGAAGAAGGGCTTCCCCGTCCTGGCATCGATCCAGGAGACGGCCTGGTCAATGAAGGTGCCGAGCACTTCATAGCCTGTGAAGCCGGGAGCCGCCGGTCCTTTGCGGGTGAACTTGTCCGTCTTGCCATGCACCATTTCGAGCTCACGATCCTCCGTCGGCTGCACGGTCACGCGGTCGCCCTGGATGAAGACGTACGGCACCATGTCCAGCGAGGCGGCGATGCCGAAGTAATGATCAAAGCCGACGCTCAGTGGGCCGCCCTTGTGGGGCTGGGTGAAGTCCACGCTCCAGGCCTGTTCGCGCGACTCGATGTTCAGTTCCGCCACGGTCTGGCCGGGTTTCACGACCCAGTTCATGCCCAGGTGCCACTTGCCGACCGCAGCAGTGTGATAGCCTGCCTGCTTCAGCATGGCCGCCACTGTCAGCCGGTCCTGTTCAATCAGGCGCGGGCTGAGTCCGCCCAGCACGCCGTTCTGCAGCTTCGTGCGCCAGTTGTAACGTCCCGTCAGCGTCCCGTAACGGGTCGGGGTGCAGACGCTGGAGGGCGTGTGGGCGTCGGTGAAAACCACGCCCTCCCTGCCGATGCGGTCCATGTTCGGAGTCGCTATCCTGCCTTCGGGATTCAACAGGCGCACATCCCCGGTGCCCAGGTCGTCACAGAGAATGAACAGGATGTTAGGCTTGTCGGCCGCCGGCAGGGCGGCAGCCAGGGCCAGCGTGACAAGAAGCAGACTGCAAAGCACTTTCATGGTGTTCAGGGCTTCAGTTTATTCAGACTTCTTTTTTGCCTTGCCCTTGCCCTTGCCCTTTTTCGGCGTGGCGCCTTCCGGGGGCGTGGGTTCCCCCTCCCAGGTTTTGTTGCCATGGGTGAAGCGCGGAGGCGGCAGGGTCTCCTTGACCTCGGCCTGCAGGCGCTGGAGCTCGGCCTTGAGCTCCTTCACCGTGCCGGCATAGGCCGGGTCGTTGTAGAAACTCCGGGTTTCCTGAGGATCCTGTTCACGATCCAGCAGTTCCCAGTCATCGACATCGGGCTTGTAGTAATGGATGAGCTTGTAGCGGTCCGTGATCACGCCGTAGTGCGGCCGGACACGGTGCGGAACCGGATATTCATAATAATGGTAGTAGAAAGACTTGCGCCAGTCGGCCGGGGCCTCGCCCTTGAACAGCGGCACCAGGCTGCGGCCCTGCATGTCCGCAGGCTGGGGCTGACCGGCGAGATCGAGGAAGGTCTGCGCGAGATCCAGGAGTGAAACGATGTGCTTGTCGGTGGTTCCAGGCTTGGAGACTCCGGGCCAGCGGACGAGGAAGGGCGTGCTCAGCGACTCTTCAAAGATCCAGCGCTTGTCGAACCAGCCGTGCTCCCCGAGATAGAAGCCCTGGTCGCTGCTGAGCATGACCACCGTGTTCTCCGCCAGGCCTTGCTCGTCAAGATAGGCCAGCACCCGCTGCACGCTCTCATCGACGGCCTTCACGCAGGCGGTGTAGTCGTGCATGTAGCGCTGATAACGCCAGCGCACGAGTTCCTTGCCGCTGAGGTTCGCCTCGCGGAACTTCGCATTCCTGGGCTCATAATAATCATTCCAGTACTTGAGCTGGTCCGGCGTGAGGTTGGCGGGCGGCACCAGCTTGGCGTCGCGCTCGGTGAAGGTGCGGTCGAGCCCCATGTCATGGTCGCTGAGCGCCTTGCTGCGCCCTTCAAAGCTGTCGAAGAGCGTCTCCGGCTCAGGATACACCCGGTCCTTGTCATGTCCCAGGTGGCGGATCGGCGGCTCCCATTCACGATGCGGGGCCTTGTGCTGGAGCATGAGCATGAAGGGCTTTGTCTTGTCACGCTTGTTCAACCAGTCGATGCTCAGGTCGGTGATGATGTCGGTGACATAACCGCTGTGCCGGACCTGCTTGCCATTGTCGATCATGGGCGGGTTGTAATAGGCCCCCTGCCCCGGCAGGACGTGCCAGTAGTCATATCCGACAGGGTCGGTCATGAGATGCCATTTGCCGATGACGGCGTTGGTGTAGCCGGCCTTCTGAAGCAGCTTGGGAAAGGTCTGCTGGCTGCTGTCAAAGCGGCTGTTGCTGTTGTTGTAGAAGCCGTTGAGGTGGGAGTACTTGCCCGTCTGGATGACGGCGCGCATGGGGCCGCAGATCGAGTTGGTGACCAGGCAGCGGTCAAAGCGGACGCCCTCCCTGGCGATGCGGTCCAGGCCCGGCGTCTGCAGAAGCTGACGCTTCTCGCCATAGGCGCTGATGGCCTGGCTGGCGAGGTCGTCACAGAAGATGAAAAGAATGTTCGGCGGCCCCTTCGGAGCAGCGGCCAGCGTGGAGGCAAGAAGGATCGATGACAGGATGCGGCTTAACATGACGGCCTTGGGAACGCTCGTTCATGACACGGCTTGCTGCAAAACGCCTCCATCCCCAAAAAAGAAGGCCGGTGCGCACACAGCGCACCGGCCTCTGAATTCTTCGTTAGGTGAACCGGGCCCTGCCCGGCGTGCCATCAGTGCTCGTAGCCGGACTCGCCGTGCTCGGCAAGGTCCAGGCCGCTCACCTCGACCTCCGTGCTCGGACGCAGCCCCACGACCAGCTTCACCACGATGGTGATGATGACCGTCGCCACCACGCTCCACACGATCGTCAGAGCCACCGCCTTCAGCTGGTTCATCAGCAGCCCTTCCTTCAGGCCCTCCACGATGCTGTTGGCCTCAGGGCTCGCAAACACGCCCGTCAGGATCGCTCCCAGCGTTCCGCCCACCCCGTGCACCCCGAAGGTATCCAGCGCG
>JBIIRD010000152.1:0-4705 GCA_044341745.1 Prosthecobacter sp.
TGGAGGTGCCGCCTTCGCTGGTGCCGCCTTCGCTGGTGCCGGCGGAGCTGGTGCCCGACACGCGGGCTTTGTCGGCGGAGGAGGAACTGAAAAGCTTCCAGGTGGCACCGGGCTACCGGGTGGAACTGGCGGCGAGTGAGCCGCTGGTGGGTGATCCGATCTTTGCGCAGTTTGGGCCGGATGGTCGGCTCTGGGTGGTGGAGATGCGTGGGTACATGCCGGACATTCACGGCAACCGCGAGGATGAGCCGGTGGGCCGGATCGTGATCCTCACCGACACTGACGGCGACGGGCGTTTCGATCAGAGCAAGGTCTTCCTCGATCAACTCATCATGCCCCGCACGGTCCTGCCGGTTGGCGATGGTGCGCTGGTGGGCGCACCGCCGATGCTCTGGTATTGCCCGGACAAGAATGGCGATGGCAAGGCGGATGAGAAGATCGTGGTGGCGCAGGATGCAGGCGCGCAAACCATCCCTGGCCGCCCCGAACTGGCGAACCCCGAACACGGTGCGAACTCGCCGCTCTGGGGGCTGGACAACTGGATCTACTTTGCGGAATACGCGGCGCGTTTTCGCTGGCGTGGCGCGGGCGCCTTTGAGCGCAGCACCTCCTCCATGCGCGGTCAGTATGGGCTCAGCCAGGACGACTTCGGCCGTCTGTATTACAACTTCAACTCCGGCCACTTGCAGGGCGATATGTGGCCCTCTCATTACCGTCTGCGCAATCCGCACTTTGCGAAGTCCGGAGGCCGCATCAACCCGCCGGTGAACCAGGCCGTGTGGCCCATCCGTGTGACGCCCGGCACGAACCGCGCCTACATCCCGGAAAACATGGCGGGTCACAAGATCAAGAACTTCACCGCCGCGTGCTCCCCTTGGATTTACCGGGGCGATCTCTTCCCGGCAGATGCGCTTGGCAATGCCTTCGCCTGCGAACCGGCGCTGCATCTCGTGAAGCGGGACCTTCTCACCCTCGAACAAGGCAAGCTCGTGGCGCGTGAAGCCTACCAGCAGCGGGAGTTTCTCGCGTCCACCGATGAGCGCTTCCGCCCTGTGAGCATGACCACGGGGCCCGATGGCGCGCTTTACGTCATCGATTTTTACAGGGGCATCATCCAGCACCGCATCTCCCTCAGTCCCTACCTGGAAAAGTACATCCAGGATCACGACCTCGTGAATCCGCGCGGCCTGGGACGGATCTGGCGCATCGTGCCTGAAAAGGCGAAGACACGTCCCGCACCGAATCTGACGAAGCTTGGCAGCGCCGAGCTCGTCCCCATCCTCGCTCACACGAATTCCTGGCACCGGGAAACCGCCCAGCGCCTGCTGGTCGAACGTGCGGATGCAGCGGTCGTCCCCGCGCTGGAAGCGCTCACGCGCAGCGAGGTCGCGCTCGGCCGTCTGCATGCCTTGTGGACGCTCGATGGCATGGGCAAGAGCACCTGGCCGGCAATCGAAAAAGCGCTCGCGGATGCCGATGCCCGCGTGCGCAACAGTGCGGTACGCATCGCAGAAGTCTTCTTCGCCGGAGAAGGGCGCGCCGCTGCGATGACGAGGCTCATCGCTCTCTCCGCCACCGAAGCGGATTCGCAGGTGCAGACGCAAATCGCCCTGACGCTGGGCGAGTGCAACGACTTGGCCGCCGACCAGGCCATGGCGGCAATGGCCAGCCGCGTGCCCGATCATCCTTATCTGGCCGAAGCCATCCTCAGCGGCATCAAAGGCCGTGAACTGGAACTGCTGGAGCATTGCCTTGCCACCGGAAGCGGCAAGAGTCTAATCCCCAGCCTGGCGGGCTGTGTGGCTGCCGAACGTAACCCGGCCCGTGTCTCACGCTTCCTGGCACTCGCGGAAAAGGCCGGTGCCACGCCTCGCAAAACGCTGCTCGCCGGCTTTGCCGTCAATTCGGCGGACTTTACACGCCGGAAGGTGAAGCTCGAAGCCAAGCCTGCTTTTCTCAACACGCCCGGCACTGAAAAGGTGGCCGACATGCTGACCTGGCCGGGCAAGCCTGCGCCCGCAGGGGTCAAGCCGCCGCGCCCGCTGACGGCTGAGGAGCAGAGCCGTTTTGAGATGGGCAAGGCGCTGTATTCCGGCATCTGCGCCGGTTGCCATCAGCCCAATGGTTCAGGCCTTGATGGCATTGCCCCGCCGCTGATTGATTCCGAATGGGTCACGGGCTCGCCCGAACGGCTCAGCCGCATCGTCCTTCACGGCGTGCGCGGCTACCTCACGGTCAAAAAGAGGCGTTACCAGCTCGACATGCCTCCGCTGGGCGCTTTGGGCGATGAACCTCTGGCGGCCATTCTCACCTATCTCCGGCGTGAGTGGGAGCATGGTGCGGAGCCCGTCTCGCCGGCCTTTCTCAAAGCGGTCCGCGAAAAGGAAGCGCGACGCACCGATTCGTGGACGGAACAGGAGCTGCTCAAGATTCCGTGACTCAGGGGGGAACTGGTTCTGAAATCAACCCACTTACTGACTCGACACCTTCCACCTCGCCGATTCGCTGCCCCGTGAACTCCTCGACGACTGGCTGCGCGCTTGCCTTTCGCTAAAGCAACGCAGGACAAGCCGAGACGCCTTCCTGGCCGCGAATCCACAACCCTGGGACGAAATCACCCAAGCCTGCTAACACGGCCGGTTCTTCGAATAACTCGACGAACGCCTCGACCCTATCACGAACGCGACGCGGCGCATACCAAGCACGTCATCATGCCCAATCACGTCCATGGGCTCTTCATGCTCTGCGATGGCGGATGATTCCCTGAGGCATTGCAAGGGTGACACGGTGAGGGCTGGCAAAGGAGCTGACTGCGGAGAAACACAGCACAGAGTTGAGCGAATCGAGGATTCGATGCCTGCCGTCACCGAGCAAAGAAAGAGGCACAGCCGGCATCATCCCTCCTGAAAACCCGACCATTTAGCTTGCCGCGACTCATCAGGTGCAAGAAGTTTCCCGGCTATATCCCATGGATGGTTCATTCTCCCTCCCCGGCTTCGCCAAGCGTCATCTTCTTCCGTTCCTGGCTGTGTTCTTGGTGCCGGGTTTCTCGCTGTGGTTCTTCAAGCATGTCGAGCGGGATTACGATGAGAAAATTCTTGTTTCAGTGAGCAAGCAGGTGATGCAGGACACTTCGTTGAGCGTGGAGCGGCAGCGGGAATTGATCAGCCAGTGGGAGCAGCACCCTGTGTCGGAGCTGCTCGCGACGAACAACCCGCAGGCTGCGGGTCTGCGTGCGCAATTCGGTGAATTGAGCGCCCGGCTCACGATCTTCCGCTGGAACCGTGTCATTGCGTGGGTGTGCCTCGTGACGGTAGTGGTCGCCGTGGTGATGGTCGGCGCCTGCCTGCTCTTTGCGTTCAGGTCGAATCGCTCCCAATACTGGTCGCTGAGAATAGGCCTGCCTGTGCTGCAAACCACGGCTGCGATCGAGGTGGTGGGACAGGGCATCCTTGTCGGATTCCTGTCCTACTGGGTGCCGGTTCACTTCGCCGCGAGTTTCTCGCCGAAATTCGTCGGCGTCATGGGCGTGGCGGCCGTCATTATGGTCGGCGGGATCCTGAAAGTCATGTTCACGAGCGTGGACATGACCGGCGAGGTGGAAGGCGAGGAACTGACCGAGCGCGATGCGCCCCATGTGTGGCAGCGCGTGCGGCAGATGGCTGAGTTCCTAAAAACCGAGCCGCCGGATTTGATCGTCGTGGGCGTCGCTGCGAGCTTTTACGTCACGGAGAATCCCATGCGCCTGGAAGGCCGGATCGAGACAGGACGCAAGCTTTACATGAGCCTGCCCATGCTGAAGATGATGACGGTCGAGGAGGCGGACTGCGTGCTGGGCCACGAACTGGCGCATTTCAGTGGAGATGACACGTTCTGGTCGAGGCGTGTCGCTCCGCTGATCCGGAAGTTCGATGCCTACCTTGATGCGCTGGATGATGGGCTGGGCGTGGTGGTGGGCGGATTCCTGGGCACGTTCTGGAAGCTTTACCAGTTGTCGCTCGGCAAGGTCTCTCGCGATCGGGAATTCCGCGCCGATCAGATCGGCGCCAGCGTTTCCTCACCAGCCGCGATGGTGCGCGCGCTGGTCAAGATCACCAGCTATTGCGAGTATCGAGCACGGACCGAACAGTCGGTGATCGACGCCGGCAAGGTGGACAAGGAACTGCGTCTCGCTGAACGGCTGGAAGAAGGATTCCCGGCGTTCATGAGCCGTTTCGTCAATTCCCGTGAGGTCATCAGGAGCGAGGTTTCGCACCCCTTTGATTCACACCCGACGCTGGAAAAACGGATGCAAAACCTGGGCATCACCACTTACGCAGCCCTTACGGATCCAGCACTCTCGGCACCTGTCGTGATGACGTGGCACAATGCAATTCCGAGGGCCGCGGAGATGGAGGCTTCGATGTGGGCGGAGCGGCAGCAGTTCATCCAGGGTGTGCAGGCCGAGGACATTGCGTGGCGCACCATGCCCGCCACGCAGGAGCAGACCGACCAGGTGGTTGCCCATTTCCCGCTGCGCATGTTCATGAACAGGGAGGGTGCCGCAGCCGTGCTGGAGCATGATCAGCTGACACTGCCTGCCGAGCCGGCGCCCATTCGTTTCAGCCAGATCAAGGAGGTGACAACAGAAGCCCATCTTGATTTCCGCGGCAGCAACCGCTACACCCTCCACTGTCGTGACGAACAGGGCAAGATGCGCAAGGTG
>JBIIRD010000010.1:0-100644 GCA_044341745.1 Prosthecobacter sp.
CGGCCTCCCGGAGCTTCTTGATGATCTCTTCATCGGTGTGTCTCTTGCGTTTCATGGTGTCTGTCGATGCGCTTCGTGCACCTCAGACTATCATAACACTTGGATCAATTCTTGGGGAACAGATCACTAAATATTATGACTGGCACGTGGGATTTACTTTTATTGGATATGACCCTCCCTATTTTTGACATATCTGAGAATGAGGATGGATTTGATACGGAGCCTTTTGCTGGTGAAAAGATATTGCGGGAAATGAAACGCCGTCAGATTGTAATTCCGACGATAGTTGTTACCCAGTTTGAGACATTAGGAGAGGCTAACGAAAGACTGAGTCTGGCAGAGCTGAGAGACAGGTTAAAAAGGGATTACCCCGGCACCTACAAGGGCACAATTTACTATTCTCCGGGTGAATCAGGATGGAATACAGAACTTGCGCAACTTTTGAAGATATATGATTAAGATTCTGATCGTGGATGATGACCAATACAAGATTGACCGGATCATTGCGGCTCTCAGGACTGTTCCAGAACTCAATTGCACTCCAATTGTCGCGGCCAACGATCTGGTAACTGCGCGGGATCTTTTGGCACGCGAGGGCTTTGATCTTTTGATTTTGGATATCTGCCTCCCGGTAGGTCCCAAACAGCAGGCTGCGGCATCGGCTGGTAAACAATTCGTGCGTGAATTGAGTCTCAGTGCGACGCTCATCAAACCCGCTCATATAATTGGCATAACTGCCTATGACGATGCAATTGCCGAAGCTGATGATGCGTTCATTGACGAGGTTTGGCGTATTATTCGGTTTGATCGCACTGGCACGGCATGGGAGACACAGCTGCTGGCGAAGGTTTCGTACCTTCTTCGCGTAAAGAGGGAAGCAATGAGTGGAGAGAATTCTGGTTATAGCTTTGACCTTGCGATTGTGACGGCTCTGCGCACACCCGAACTCCAAGCCGTTTTGGATTTGCCCCTCACGTGGCAGAGCAGGAGGTTCTCAAATGACCCTACTGAGTATCATGTAGGGGCTTCTCAAAGCTCCGGCAAGCTTCAGGTCGTTGCGGCCTCGAGTGCTCAAATGGGAATGGCCGCTAGCAGCGTGCTTTCGATGAAGATGATTCATCATTTTCGGCCCCGCTACCTATGTATTGTAGGGATCGCCGCTGGGATCAAGGCGGCAGGCATATCGCTAGGCGACATTTTGATTGCGGAACAATCGTGGGATTACGAGAGCGGCAAGAGGCGGCAAGTAGGCAAGAAGTCCGAGTTGATTCCAGACCCTCGAACAATTCCTTTGCGTAGTGATTTGAAAGAACTGCTTTCAAGTTGTATAGGGCGTGGCGCCTATTTGAATGACATTCAGTCTAGTTGGCGAGGGCCACAATCAACAGACCGTTTGAAAGCGGTTCTTGGACCTGTAGCGACTGGGGCTGCGGTTATCGAGGACCCTATAGTGGCTGAAAAAATTCGAGAGCATGCTAGGAAGCTTATTGGAATTGAGATGGAGACTTATGGGGTGTTTTATGCTGCGGAAAATTGCTCCAAACCCCGTCCCTCTGTTTTTAGTATAAAATCAGCGTGCGACTTCGCTGATGCGGATAAGGACAATGATTGGCAAAATTATGCAGCTTTTACTAGTGCCCAATATCTGTGGAGATTCGCAACCGAAAATCTTGCCATTTGAGAAGCTTCGCAGTGTTGTGCTACCCTCAAAGTTGGTAAGCGTCACGCCAGGAATCTTATGCGAGCAGCAGCTCATTGGCTATTCTACTCCATCAGTTTTTCTCAATGAAACCGTTTCAGCTTCAGCGAGGTCGGTCAGTGGCGCAGTCTGAGCGAGACGAGGCTTTGGAGAAGCACTCAGGTTTTGCAGTGCAGGCGCAGGCAGAGCAGGGAGATGAGCAGGGTGCCGGCAAACCACCAGGGCCACCAGGCCAGGCTGTTCGCGAAAACCCGCGTGTCTTCGCTGGCCAGGTGTGATTGTCCGGCCAGCCAGTGGGTGTGCCAGCCGAACAGCAGCGTCATGCCGCCATAGGCGAGGTTCATCGTCAGCCCGCGGAAGCTCAGGGTGGTGGCGCGATGCGTGGAGTCCACCTCGGCGTTGAGGTAATGGGACAGATAGAACTGCAGGAAGCGCATGCCCAGCATCAGCGGCAGGATGAGGATCACACCGGTCCATCCCGGCTGCGGATGGGCGGCGGCGAGCAGCCCGCCAAACACCGCGAGGGCGAGCCCGGCGAAGTTTTGCGCCAGGCTGAAGCGGCGGCTGGTGGTTTCCATGAGTCCTGCGGTGAGCAGGCCAAGCAGGGAGGCCGCCGTGCCGATGACGCCGTACCAGCTCTCGCTGATGCCGACGAGGCGGTAGAAGTTGGACGAGACGGTCAGGAAGAGACGGATGATGCTGTCAAACACCACGCCGAGGACCAGCAGGCCCAGGACCGCCTGCGAACCCCAGATCCAGCGCCCGGTCGTCACGATGCCGCGGAACGCCAGGCGCGTGCGGACGAACAAACTTTGCGTCAATGGTGCGGGCGCCTCCTCCCGCATGCTCAGGCAGGTGATCAGGCAGGCGACGGCGGTGAGAAGGTTGAGCGCCAGCGGCGCCTTCATCGTCAGGGCGCGCGCAGGTTCGGACAGGCCGAGGAAGGCTGCTGCGGCGGTCACGTATTCGTGCGTGTAGAGCAGGGAGCCGGCGATGGAGGAGAGGATGAAGCCCAGCGCCATGGCGCGCTGCAGACTCGCCATGAGACGCGGCCAGAGAGCCGGCCGTTCGGCTTTGGGCAGCGAGTCGTAGGCCAGCGCCTCGTCGGCACCGCTGGCGCAGGCCTCCGCCGCGCCGCTGAGGATGCGGTTGAGCACGAACAGCCAGAGCACGGCGTTGTGATTGCCCACGGGCATGAGGCAGAGCAGCGCCATTTCGGCCACCATCAGCAGGCCGGCGGTGATCATCAGCCTCCTGCGGCCGAACTGGTCGGCCAGCGCGCCTGAAGGAACCTCCAGGAGCACGATGGTCAGCGCCCAGATCACGTTCAGCGCCGCGAACTCGCCGATGCCCAGGCCCAGGTCGAGAAACAGCACCGTGAAGACCGGGTAGTAGAAGCGGCAGTTGAAGAGCAGGCGGAAGCCGATGAAGAGGCGTGCGTTGAGCGGCATGAACGTTCCAGGTTCATGCCATGCGCGGGCCCTTCCGTCAGCCGCCGAGATGAAATTTGACAATTTTTGGTTCGCCCTGATGATCCGCGCCATGCAGTCCGGCTTCATGCGCCCGTCCGACCGACGCTCCTTCCAGGGAGTGGTGTTCGCGCATGCCCATGGGATGTGCCTCGTCAAGCGCAGCACTCCCGTTCCCTCCTCCTCCGGCCCGCAGGCGGCCCGCAGCTAAGCCGCCTCCATCTGCTTCTCCAACCCACCCGGCCGGGCCTGCTTCAGGACCCGGCCTTTTTGTTTTTCCAGCCATGGCTTCCTTTTTCCACGACATCCGGCTTCTGCCCCGGCCCTTCTGGGTGCTGGTGGGAGCCACCTTTGTGAACCGGTTCGGCATCTTCGTCTGGCCCTTCCTCACGCTCTACATCACCCGCAGCGGTCATAGCGCCGCGCAGGCAAGCTGGGCGGTCGCCGCGTATTCAGGCGGAGGCTTTTTCGCCGCGCTGCTGGGCGGCTGGCTGGCCGACCGGCTCGGCAGAAATGTGACGCTGGCGCTGTCCGCCCTGGGCGGGGCCGCCTGCATGCTGCTGCTCTCCCAGGCCCAGGACTGGCGCTGGCTGAGCGTCATCGCCTTCTTCACCGGCCTGATGTCGGAGGCCGGGGCCCCGGCCGGCAACGCCCTCGTGCAGGACCTGGTGCCCGCTCATCAGCGCGTGGTGGCGTATGCGGTGCTGCGCTTTGCCATCAACCTCGGCTGGTCCTTCGGCCCGGCGGTGGCCGGATGGCTGGCGGAATCGTCGTTCTTCTGGTTGTTCGCGGTGGATGCCGTGACGTCGGCCATCTTCGGCCTGGTCGCCTGGACCTGCCTGCCCCGGGGCGAACGCACGGTGGCGCATCAGGCGGGCTGGTCACCGGCCTGGAACTCGATCCGCGTCAACCGGCCGTTTCTCATCCTGGCGCTGAGCTGCGTGCTGATGTCCTGGGTGTTCCGCCAGACCAGCAGCACCTTTCCGCTGCACTTCGAACGCAACGGCCTGCCCGCACACTGGACAGGCACGGTGCTGGCCTTGAACGGCGTGATGATCTGCCTGCTGGAGGTGCCGCTGGCCGCCTGGACGCGGGTCTGGCCGGTGCGGGCGATGCTGGCCATGGGCTATCTGCTGATGGGCGGCAGCTACCTGCTGCTGCTGGGCAGCCCGGGACTGCCGAGGTTTTTTGCCATGATGACCGTGTTCACCCTGGGCGAGATGTTCGCCTTCTCCCGCCAGCAGGCCTATGCGGCCAGCCTGGCGCCGGATGACATGCGCGGCCGTTATTCCGGCGTGCTCAGCCTCGGCTGGGGCCTGGGCGGCATTCTCAGCGCGCTGGTGTCCCTGCGTCTCTTTGACTCGTCACCCGACACGGTCTGGGCGATCACCGTGCTGCTCGGAATCGGCGCGGCGACGATGATCCTGCGGCGCTGAAGGCGGCGGCTTTGTTGCAAAGTTGGTTGGCGGGATCACTCGCCGACGCACCAGAGGTGCTCCTGCCGGGCCGGTGAGGTGCTGGCTCCGCGCAGGTAGATGCGGCCGTCGCAGATCGCGGGGGAGCTGAAGCATTCGTCGCCCAGCGGGTTCTGCGCCAGCAGCGTGAACTTCTCCGGCGTCGCCTCGAACACCGAGGTGACGCCGCCCTTGCTGGTGATGTAGATGCGCGAACCCGCCATGACAGGCGAGCCGAAGAACTCGCGGTCCACCTTCTCGGACCAGCGCTCCTCGCCCGTGGCGGCGTTCCAGCATACGGCGCGGCCGCCGTCGCCGACGGCAAAGACGTGCCCGTCCTTGACGATCATCGACGGCACGTAGGTCTGGGTCGGGTTCTCCCAGGCGATGCGGCCGGAGCCATCGGCCTCGAGGGCCATGGTGTGGCGCTTGGGATAGCCTCCGCCAAGGAAGACGCGGCTGCCGTCGGTCACGGCGGTGACGACGGTCTCCTCGGTGCTGCCGTCGATGCTCCAGAGCCTGGTGCCGGTGAGCGGGTCAAAGCTCTCCACCTTCTTGCAGCCGGCCAGCACGGCCTGAGTTTTGCCTGCGGCGGTGATGACGGCGGGCGTGGCGTAGTTGGCCACCGGCGGGCGTTCCTGCTGCCAGACGATTTCGCCGGAGAGCTTGTCGAGGCCGGACATTCTGCCGCCTCCGCGATGGTCCGCCGAGACGAGTACGATGTTCTGATGAATGACCGGCGATGAGCCAAAGCCTTGATGCACCTGGAAGTCGCACACACGCCTCTGCCAGAGCTGCCTGCCGCTCAGGTCGAGGGCGGTGGTGAAGATGGCGCCGTTGTTGAGGAAGTTGACGAACAGGCGCTCGCCGTCGCTCACGACGTCGGAGGAGGCCTGGGAGGACACGCGGTGGCCCTTGGTGTTCAGGTTGCCCCGGTGCAACACGGTCTGCCAGCGCTCCCGGCCCGTCTCGCGGTCAAAGCTCAGCACCAACTGCTCCTCGGTCTCGACATCGGCCGTGGCCAGCAGGACCTGGTCGCCAACCACGGTGGGCGAGCCATGGCCGCGGCCGCGCACCTCAGCCTTCCAGCGGACGTTGGTGCCCTCACCCCACTTCACCGGCGGATTCTGGCCGGGAGCGGCATGGCCGTCACGGGTCGGGCCGCGCCAGGCGGGCCAGTCGGAGGCATGGATTGGCTGAACCAGAAGTGTGGCAGCGAGAAGGGCGGCGGCTTGGAAGGTCATGAAGGCCCTGGATTACGCGCCTGAGACGGCGGGTCATTCGCAGAATCCCTGCGCCTTCAGCCAGAACACCAGGTCGTCGAACCAGGGATGCACGGTGCCGATGAGGCCGGTGCCGTGGTCGCCCTTCTGGTAGAGATGCAGCTCGCAGGGCACGCCCTTGCTGAGCAGCGCACCGGCAAAGAGGAGGCTGTGATCCACCGGCACCATTTTGTCCTCGGTGGTGTGCCACACAAAGCAGGGCGGCAGGCCCGGGCGCACCTGCAGCTCGCTGGAGGTGTGACGGACAAGGTCCTCCGACGGCATCGCGCCGATGAGGTTTTTGCGCGAGGCTTCATGCGGCCGGGTGGTCATGCTGATGACGGGATAACAAAGGATGGCGATGTCGGGCCGCGCCGCCCTGAGGCCTTCTGTGCCCGCCAGGTTGCCGTCCTCGGGATGATTGAGCAGCGTGGAGACGAGATGGCCTCCCGCCGAGAAGCCCATCACCCCGACCTTGTCCGTCCGGATCTTCCAGCGGGCGGCCTGGCAGCGGATGTTCTGCATCGCCCGCACGGCGTCCTGGAGCTGAGCCGGATAGCGGTAGCCCGTGCTTCCGAGCCGGTAACGCAGCACAAAGACGGTGACGCCCTGCTGGTTCAGCCAGAGTGCGAAGGGTTCGGCCTGTCCTTCATAGATGCCGGAGTAGCTGCCGCCGGGGATCAGCAGCATGGCGCAGCCATTCGGTTTCAGCGGCGCGTAAGGTGTGAGCGTCGGCCTGTCACGCTCGCCTTCGCCCAGGGCACCAGGCGCACCTTCGGGCCAGAGAAGCTCCGTCTCCCCGGCGGCGCCTGGCAGGGAATGCGGGGCCAGGAACAGGAGGGTTGAGCAGGCCAGGATCAGGAAAGACTTCATGTTAGGTAAATTGGGAAGGCGACCGTGAGGGTACGCCGGTGAGCGCGCAGATTGTCCGGCAAAGTCCGTGCGGCTGCGACGTTCCTGGCTGACTCCATCCCTCCCTCATGCGTTTTCTCCCCGTCCTGCTTCTTGCCCTTGTCCCATTTTTTCAGGTCCGCGCCGCGAGCACACAGTTTACGGAAGAGGATCTCGCGGCCCTGACGGAGAAGGGCGTCATTGAATCGCCGGACTACTGGCGGGCAAATGCCACGGATGCCGGCCGCTGTGACGGGGCGCGGGTGGCGTCGCTGCTGATCAAGATCGCCAGCCTCACGATGCCGGTGAAGACGCTCGACGAGGCGCTGGGGGTGCTCACACGACAGCGGGTGCTTGGCTCGCCGGACTACTGGAAGAAGACGGCCATGCCCGGTGGCGTGTGCACGGGCAAAAACGTGGCCATCGTGCTCAGCCGCGGCGCGGCGCAGCTGCCGGTGGATCCGCCGAAGTCGGTCAATGCCACGCCGCTGGAGGCGACCGGGTTTGATCAACTGCGCGACAGTTATGATGTCGTCATCGCCGGAGCGGGCACGGGCGGCGTCGGCGCGGCGGTTCAGGCGGCCCGGCTCGGAGCCAGCGTGCTGCTGCTGGAGGAGACGGAGTGGATCGGCGGCCAGGCGATGGCCGCGGCGGTCACCTCGATGGACGAGGGCCGCACGCTGGTGCGCGAGCGCGGCCTGTATCGCGAGCTCTGCGGCCTCATCGCCGCGCATTACCGACCGCTTGGCGTGAACCACCTCACCGCCTACTGGCACGGTCATGTCGGTGTCGAGCCGCGTGTGGGCAGGCGGCTGCTGCATGTGATGCTGGGCGATGCCAAGGGCCGTGGCGTGCTCGATCTCGCCCTGCTGGCCCGCGTTTCCAAAGTGACGAAGGAAGGCAGTGCGGTCACCGGCGTGGAGGTCAGCCACGCAGGCCGCACGCGTCACATCGCCAGCAAGGTGCTCGTCGATGCCACGGAGTGGGGCGACGTCATCCCGTTGACGGGAGCGCGCTATCGTGTTGGCAACTGCCTCAACGACGCCATCGAGCCGAAGCATCATGTGCAGTCCAACACCTGGACCGCCGTGGTGAAGCAGTATCCGCAGGGCGTGCCTGCGGAACTGATCCTGCGCGAAAAGCCGCCCGGCTACACCGACAAGGTACAGGCCGCGTTTTCGAAATCGCTCGTTGCGGGCGAGAAGGTGGATCTGAAGGCCAAGCCCTGGAACTGGGCCACCTTCATCGGCTACCGCGGCATGCCGGACAGCGCCCGCCCGGCCGACAACAGCGTCATCACGCGCACGCATCTGAACTACAACAACGACGTGCATTCCACCATCGCCGAGATCGAGGACCCCGCTGCGCGGCAGGCCATGAGCCGCGTCATGCAGTTGAAGACGCTGCAGCTGCTCTACTACATCCAGAACGTGCTCGGGAAAACGGATTGGTCGGTGGCGAATGACGAGGGCTATGACACGCCTTCGCACCTTGCGGCGGTCGATGCCTGGATCCAGGAGCAGCCGGAGCTCGCGCCCTTCCGTCCGGTGCTTGTGCATTTCTCCATCATCCCCTACACACGCGAGAGCCGACGCATCGTCGGCCTGCACACGCTGCGCCCGTCGGAGATCGAGCGCGTGAAGTCGAAGCCGGTGCAGTTCCGTCACACGGTGGCGCTTGGCGACTACGCGATCGACCTGCACGGCTCCATGCGGAAGGAATGGCTGGAAACGGACCTCGATCTGGAAAGCGACATCCCGCACAAGTTTGGCGAGCGCGGCATCGGCCCCTTCGCGATTCCCTTTGAGTCCCTCATTCCCGAAGCGATCGACGGCTTCCTGCCTGCCGAGAAGAACTTCAGCCAGAGCCGCATGGTCAACGGCGCCACCCGCCTCCAGCCGCACACGCTCAACATTGGTCAGGCTGTCGGCGCCATCGCCGCGCTCGCCGCCAAGGAGAACATCGCCCCGCGCGCCGTCGATCCCGTGAAAGTGCAGCGCCTTCTCCTCGAAGCCGGCGACACCCTCGCCATCGACCCCGTGAAAGCCCGCCACGGCACCGAAGCCTGGCGCGAGCTGCAGATGGAGGTGTTGAAGAATGGGGTGGAGGTGAAGTAAATTTTGGATTGATGCTCTTCTCCCCCTTGGATCCCTTGTCGCGCACTCTGATTGCATGGGTGCTGCTTGCACCTGCGGTGCTGGTGGGCGAGTCCTTGCACCTGCCGCCGGGTGTTCCGGTGGTCGTGAGCGAAGCGGAGCCTCTGCCGGTGCGAAAGGCGGCTGAGGATCTTTGCCGGGATCTCCACGAGGTGCTGCAAAAGGCCTCGCCGATTGTCTCCAAGGCTCCGGCGGATGGCCCGGCCATCGTCATCGGGGGTTCGGATGATAGCAGCGGCCTCACCGGACCCGAGGCGCATGCGATCCTGCGCGAGGGCGATCAGGTGCGGATCGTCGGCTCGGATCTGCGCGGCACGATCTACGCCATCTACAGCTTCAGCGAGCACTTCCTCGACCGGCCGCCGTGGTGGTTCTGGGCCGGATGGAAGCCGCGGCCGATGTCGCGCATCGACATCTCGGACGGTTTGAAGCTCAGGTGGAAGTCACCGCAGGTGCGCTGGCGCGGCTGGTTCCCGAATGATACCGACCTGCTCTCGCCCTGGATTCAGCGCGACTACACCGCGCACTGGGATCGCGTGCTGGAAACGATGCTGCGGCTCAAACTCAACCTGCTCGACATCGGCGAGTTCTCCGACGACTCGCTGCGCAAGCTGCGCGTGCCGCGGGATCGTGGCCTAGCCGTGACGACCACGCATCTCGCGCCGTTTGGTGCCTCGCTGCGCGACTGGGCGGAGTTTTGGCAGAAGCAGGGGCGTGCCAGCCCGCCGCCGCTGCGTCTCGCGGACATGGCGATGCTGGAGCAGTTTTGGGAGCATCACATCCGCCTCGCTTTGAAGGAGAAGGTCGAGATGATCTGGATGATCGGCCTGCGCGGCGATGGCGACAAAGGCTTCTACAAAACCTTCACCGACGCGCCGCCAGACGACGCCTCGCGTGCCCGCGTGCTGCAGGACGTGATGCAGCGGCAGGTGGCGCTGCTGCAACGTGTCACCGGTGAGCCGGAGCCGCTCATGCGCACCGTGATTTACGACGAGGCCTCCGACTACATGGCCGCCGGGCTGCTGCATCCGCCGGAGCTGCCGAGCCTGATCTGGAACTTCAGCGCCGCGCGGCACGATCACTTTCCCGCGCCGGATCTGCGTCGCTACCGCGCCCCGGCCTCGCGACCGCTCGGCTACTACTTCAATGTGCAGTTCACCAACACTGGCTCGCATCTCGCCGATGGCGAAGGCCCGTGGAAGATGGAGCAAAACCACCGCATGCTGCTCGATTGCGGCCCGGATGTGCGGCTTTCCATCGTGAACTCCGGCAACACCCGCGAGTTCCCGCTCACGCTCTCCGCCCATGCCCGCATGATGTGGGACTTCGCCAGCTACGGCAGCGACCGCTTCCTCGCCGAGTTCTGCGCCCGTCACTTCGGTGAAAGGCACGGCCCGCAGGTGGCCGAGCTCTACCGCGACTATTTCAACGCCTACTGGCAGCAGCGAAAGCCCGACATCCCCGGCTTCCCGAGGCAATACCTCTTCCACGACCTGCGCGTGGCCCGTGCCGCACGCGATCTCATGCGCGCCACCGTCAATCCCGTGCCGGAAGCCGAACTGCTCGGCGATCGTGGCATCGGCTACTACCGCATTGTGCCGGAGGACAGCGGCGCTGCCACCAAGGCCGAGGCAGTGCGCCTCGGCAACCAACAGGCCGCCGCACGCTTTGCCGAAGTCGCCAGCCGTTGCGAGGCATTGTCACCCCGGCTCGACACGCCAGGCCGTCGCTTCTTTGATCAAAGCCTGCGCCTGCAAGCCCGTCTGATGGCCGCCGCCTCGGAATGCACGGCCGCCTGCGCGGCCGCGTATGAAGCGCGCCAGGATCAAGCGACGCATGATCGCTGGATGCAAAAAGCCCAAGCTGCCGCCGACACGCTGGCCGACCTCCTTGCCAACAACGACGCCGCCGGACCTCTCAAGGACTGGTATGCTGCCGAGACGATCTTCGGCCTTCAGGAAACCCGTGAAATGATCCAGCGCCGCGTTTCAGGAAAGGTGAAGCCGGGCGGCAGACCATGAGGTCCGAAATGTGAGAAACCACCAAGTTGTTGCCGTCACGAAACCGCGCCCTCCAGCATCCACTTCCAGGCGGGTCGGATGGTGTTGCCTTTGGGACCCTCGGCTTGGGCGTGACTGAGGCCGGTGGAGGTGGCGGTGAGGATGAGGCCTCAGAGTTTTTTGCACTCGGACATTGCTTCTGTGAGCGCACGGAAATCGCGGGCGCGGCTGGCGGCATCGCTCATGTCAGCATAGATCTGGATGCGCATCGAGTGGTTGCTCGGCGGGGTGTTGAGGAAGTCCGCTCCGCGCCAGGTGTCCTTCTATAAAGGAAGGATTCTAGGAAAACCGTCTTTTGTAGAAAGACAGATAAGCATCTCGAAGGGGGGCGAACGGCAGATTAAACACCCACGTTTCACCTTCACCGCATCCTGGCAGGACGCGAAAACTCATGGTCAACCCGCTTCACCACCGGCTTGCCACCCGCGAGACTCCGGCTCGGCTCGATGCATCCGGCCACATGACCGAACACCGAATCAACCCGTGTTCCGGGGTGGGGCGGAGGCGTTTTACAAGTGCCGGATTCCTAACAATCGATTCTCGAACGAGAGTCACCGAGGCTGTGCGATGATGGCGAGGGTGCCCCCGTTTCCGTCACGGGCGCGAGGATGGCCTGGCGAAATCGACGCCATGCACCGCCTCGGCGGCGAGCGTGGAGATGCGATGGTGAAGCTGATACACCTCGGCCCGTGTGTCCTTGCCGTCGGGGCCGTAGCGGTTGCAGAGGAAGATCACGAAGGTGCGGGAGAACGGATCGATCCACAGCATCTGCCCCGTCCATCCGGTGTGACCGTAGCCGCCGACGGGGAAGAGGGCGCCGCGATGCAGGGTGTAGTCATGCGGCGGCGTCCGGTAGGGGGTGTTGATGTCCCAGCCCAGGCCGCGCTGCACGGGCAGGTTGTTCGCGGCGGGGCTGCGCAGGCCGGCCGGGCTCTGCACCTCCGTCATCTGCCTGACCGTCTCCGGCCTGAAGATGCGCACGCCCTCCAGTTCACCGCCTTGCAGCATCATCCGGGCGAAGCGGGCGAGGTCGCCCGTGGTCGTGAAAAGGGAGGCATGGCCGCTCACGTTGCCCATCTCCCGGGCGATCGTGTCATCGACGAGCCCGCGCTGCGGCGCGCTCGAAGGAGCGGTGCGCTTGAGCTTTTCGCCGGAGGGGCGGAAGACCGTGTCGGTCATCCGCAGCGGCTGGAAGATCTCGGTGCTGCAAAACTCATCGAGCGTGCGCCTGCCGGCCTGCTCGACCGTCATGCCGAGGATCATCGTGCCGATGCTGCTGTAGGAGAATGCGGAGCCCGGCTCGAACAACGGCTTCTCACGGCAGGCCTGCGCACGGGCCTCGGCGGGTGACTGGCTGAAGGGCTGCCGGGTGCCGTTCAGATTCACCTGCAGGCCGGAGCTGTGCAGCAGCAAATGCCTGAGGGTGATCTTTTCCCGCCCTTCACCGGTGAAGGCCGGCAGGTGCCTTGAAACCGGATCATCGAGCTTCATCAGGCCGCGTTCCATGCAGAGCATCGCCGCGCTTGCCGTGGCGACCACCTTGGTCACCGAGGCCACGTCAAAAAGGGTGTCCTCCGTCATGGGTTCGACGGCGGGCTTGAGGGCGCGGTTGCCGAAGGCCTTGTGATAGGACTCTCCATCACGCTCCACCCAGAGCGAGGCTCCGATGATGATGCCGTCGGCGACGGCCTTCCGGATCTCGGCGTCGAGCTTGGGGAGCTTGTGTTTTCTGAACGCCTCGTCCGCATGAAGATCGAGGCCTGCCATGAGGGCAAGCGAGGCAAGCAGTGGCTGGCGGAGTCGGCGGATCATAGGAGTAAGGTGGAGATCATTTTGAAAAGGGACATGGCCGGCCCTGACAGAAACTCATACGCATGCCATCACCCTGATTCTGTCTCACCTTGTCAAACCCAGCTTCAGCATGGCCCAGAAGCCGGAATGGACGACCACGGAATACCCGAAACACACGGAATCAAGAAGGCATCAGGATCCCAAGGCCTGGCTTTTCGTGAATTCGGTGTTTTCCGTGGTTCTGTCTCATCTCATCAAACGCTGATTCAGCGTGGCTCGGAAGCCGGAATGGACGACCACGGAATACGCGGAACACACGGAATCATGAAGCAGATAGGCTCCCAGGGACTGCCTTTCCGTGGATTCCGTGTCTTCCGTGGTTCCGGCCTGTGAAGGTTTGAAACGGAAAGTTAGATGGGCCTGTTCAGGACGTTGGTGGATGCATGATGCGCCTGCTCTTCCTTCTCCTTGTCATGTGCCCCGTGCTTTTTGCAGCCCGGCCTAACATCCTCTTCATTCTCACGGATGACCAGGGCTGGGGGGACGCGCATTTCGCCGGGCACCCTCATGTGAGGACGCCGAACCTCGACAGGCTTGCCGCCGGCGGCACCTGGTTCCGCCAGTTTTATGTCGCCGCGACGGTCTGCTCGCCCAGCCGGGCCGCGTTCATGACTTCGCACTGTCCCGCCCGTCACCAGGTGCACGGTCACTTTGCCGATTCAAAATCCAATGCGGCGAGGTCGATGCCGGACTGGCTGGACCCGGAGGTCACCACCCTGCCGGACCTCCTGAAGAAGGCTGGTTATGCGACCGCGCATTTTGGCAAGTGGCATCTGGGCGCCGGAGAAGGAGCCCCGCCTCCCGAGGCGTACGGCATTGATGTCTCGAAGACGGTGAACTCCTCCGGGCCGTCGCTCGGCAACGAGGGTGCCGAACCCTATTTTCGCGCAAAGTCCACGCGGCTGATCGTGGATGAGACGATCGAGTTCATCCGCCGCAACAAGGGGTCGCCTTTTTATGTCAACCTGTGGACGCTGCTGCCGCACGCGGCCCTGAAGCCTACACCGGAGCAGCTGGCCGAATACGCCGCCCTGCAGCCTTCGGCCCACGATCCCGCCTACGGCGTCTGGATGCAGAAGTATCTCGCCGGGGCGAAGGACCTGCGTTCCCAGATGCAGGTCTTCCTGGCTTCGCTGACCGACCTCGACACGCAGGTCGGCCGGCTGCTGGATGCGCTGGACGAGATGGGGGTCGCCAAGGACACGCTCATCGTGTTTTCGAGCGACAACGGCCCGGAGGACTACCGGATCAGCAACGCGGCCAACGCGGGGACGGGCAGCACGGGCCTGCTGCGGGGCCGCAAACGCAGCATGTATGAAGGCGGCATCCGCACCTTCGGCCTGGTGCGCTGGCCCGGCCATGTGCCGGCGGGGCGGGTGGATGAAACGAGCGTGGTGGGGGCTGTGGACCTGCTGCCGACGGTGGCCTCCCTGGCCGGGATCCGCCTGCCGGAAGGCCTGGCGCCGGACGGCGAGGACCTCAGTCAACTTTGGTTAGGAGGGCCCTCCACGCCGCGCGGCAAGCCGCTGCACTGGGAATGGCTGTTCAACGTTCAGGGGGCGCAGGACGGCTACATGCCGCCGATGCTGGCGGTCCGGGACGGCGGCTGGAAGCTGCTGGTGAACCACGACGGCGGGAAGGCCGAGCTCTATGATTTGACCCGGGATCCGGCCGAGGAACATGACCTTGCCAGGGCAGAGCCTGAGCGTGTGAAGACGCTGACGGCGAAGGCGCTGGCCTGGGTCAGGACCCTGCCGCCCAGCCCGGCCCGAGATCTGGCGGCCAGGACGGGCCGGCCGGCGGATGCGCGGCCTCCGGTGCAGGCAAAGCCATCCCCTGCCTCTGCGGGGCAGCCGCTCGCGGAACGGGCGAAGGTCTTTGGCGAATGGGACAGCGACCGCGACGGGTTCATCTCGTTCAAGGACTTTCAGGCCGGGCTCAACCAGCATCCTGAAGCCGCCGACCGCTTCCGTCGTCGTGACAAGAACGCCGACGGCAGGCTCAGCCGCGACGAGTTTGTGAATCCGATCGGCAAGTGAGCGAGCGAAGGGTTGGGTTGGCGCTGGCGCGGGGATCGGGACGCCCCTCGATTCCGCAGATGTTCTCTGGAGCGCGGAACTCCGATTCCGCAGCATCACGAACGCAGGGGAGGCGTGGAGTTGTCTTTAGACTTCTTCGAATCTTTGGGTGGGTCCTTCATCTTGTTGAAGCAGGTTGAGCGGAGGTTTCGTGCGCAGTGGCGAACCGGGTTGCTGCGGATTTGGAATTCCGCGCCCCGGCGCCGGCGAGGGGATCGGGGCATGACGATGAAAAGAGGATGAGTGCTGCAACCCACGTGTTGAAGGTGTGCTCGCCTCACCCGGGAAAATGGCTGGTTCGGGGGTGTGTATGGAGGTCGACCGATCAAGTCGATCCGGAGGCTCGAAAGAAAAAGGCCGGTGGTGGAGCGAGGCTTGGCGAGCGTGAACCACCGGAACCACGAGACAAGACGATCACCGGACCAGGGGAGCGCCCTGGAAGGGGGCAAGAAGGGGGCGATTGGGCATGGTGGTTGCGCAGGGCTTTCGATGGCTTCTCGCGTCCCTACAGGACGCGGTGAAGAGGGGACGTGGGTGTGGGTACCTGGTCCTGGTCCTGGGGTTTCACTCGCCGGGCTCGTTTCACCCCAGGCTAATCTCTTTCGAGCCTCCGGCTCGGAGGGAAGGGAGGCGCGGAGTTGTCTTTGGCCATCTTCGAATCTTCGGGCGGGCCCCTTCATCGGGTGATACAGGCGTGAGGGAGGTTTCGTGCACAGAGGCGAACCACCTTGCTGCGTCTGCGGCTGATGGAGCGGCGGTGGAAACTCAAGTTAGAAAATCCGTCTGCCAACGTTCCACCGCAACCATGCGCGCCCTGCTTTTCCTTCTCGCCCTGAGTTCCACGCTGCCTGCCGCGTCCAAGCCGAACATTGTGGTCATCGTTGCGGATGACCTGGGTTATGGCGATGTCGGGTTCAACCCGCAGCATCCCGGGGGCATCGTCACGCCGCACCTTGAATCGCTGGCGAAGCAGGCGGTGGTTTGTCGTCAGGGCTATGTGAGCGGTCATGTCTGCTCGCCGACCCGGGCCGGGCTGATGACGGGGCGCTATCAGCAGCGGCTTGGGCTTTACACCGGCGGCGAGGCAGGCTCGGGCCTGCCGATGGAGGAGAAGATATTTCCCCAGCATCTGAAGCCCGCCGGATATGCCACGGGCCAGTTCGGCAAGTGGCACCTGGGGCCAGACCCGGCCTGGAGTCCGGCGCTGCGTGGTTTTGACGAGGTGTTCGGTTTTCTGGGCCGAGGAGCGCATGACTACTTCAAGCTCGATGACCCGAGCGACCCGATCTATCGTGGCATGGAGGTGGTGAAGGAGACCGGTTATCTCACCGACCGCCTCGGCGACGAGACCTGCGCCTTCATCACGAGGCACAAGTCAGGGCCGTTTTTCGCCTACCTTGCCTTCAACGCCGTTCATGCGCCCCTGCAGGCGCCGGAGGACGAGGTCGCGAAGTTCAACACCGGCAGCAAGGATCGCGACATCCGTCTGGCGATGGGCAAGCGCATGGATGACGCCATCGGCAAAGTCCTGACCACCTTGAAAACCGAGGGGGTGTGGGAGAACACGCTGCTCTTCTTTATCAGTGACAACGGCGGCCCGCTGGCTCAGAGCGCCGACAACACCCCGCTTCGGGGCGGCAAGCACACGGATTACGAGGGGGGCATCCGCGTGCCGTTTCTCATCTGCTGGCCCGCGCAGCTCAAACCGGGCGAATGGCAGGCGCCGGTGACTTCGCTGGACATCCTGCCGACAGCGCTCGCCGCCACAGGAGCCGCCGCGGCGGATGGGAAGGCCTTCGACGGCATCAACCTGCTGCCCTTGCTCAAGGGGGAGGCTCCCGCGCCTGCCTTTCGCGATCTCTTCTGGTGCTCAGGAAGCGACGAGGGCTGGTGGGCCGTGCGCTCCGGCGATTGGAAGCTCGTCGGTGAAAAGGGCAGGCTCAGCCTCTTCGACCTCGCCAGGGATGTCTCCGAAGCCAATGACCTCGTCGCGAAGATGCCTGAAAAAGTCGCCGAGCTCACGAGGCTCCACGATGCATGGCTCGCCCAGATGGCGAAGCCGGTCAAAGCCGGTGAAAAGCGCCACGACATGGCCGTCAGGGCCGATGAGAAGCCGGCGAGGAAAAAGAAGAAGAGCAAGAAGGTGAAGGAGTGAGGCCGCGACCACGTTTCCGGGCGACCATGCGCTGTCTCGTCTTCCTGCTCGCTTTCTGCTCGTCGCTCATCGCGGCCGGGCGGCCGAATGTGCTGGTTTTGTTCTCGGATGACCAGGGGAGCGCGGACCTGGGCTGCCAGGGGTCGAAGGACATCCCGACGCCGCACATTGATTCGCTGGCGAAGGACGGCGTGCGATGCACGCAGGGCTATGTGTCGTCGTGCATGTGCTCGCCGAGCCGGGCGGGGCTTCTCACGGGCCGGTCGCAGTCGCGGTTCGGGCATGAGATCAACTGGGAGGGCCGGGACGACACCGGCGTCCGCGGGCTGCCGGTGGCGGAAAAGACGCTGGCGGATCATCTGAAGGCCGCGGGTTATCGCACGGGCTGCGTGGGAAAGTGGCACCTGGGTGATGTGGCAAAGTTTCATCCGAGGCAGCGCGGCTTTGACGAGTACCTCGGCCACATCGGCGGCTCGCACGACTACTTCAAATCGAAGGACGGAGGCAAGGGCGCGACGTATGCGCTCGAAGGCTGGGACGGGAAGCCGTTCGAGTTCGAGAACGATTATCTGACGGACATCAACGGCCGCGCGGCCTGCGATTTCATCCGTCGGGACAGCACGAAGCCCTGGTTTCTTTACGTGGCTTTCAACGCGCCGCACACACCCTTGCAGGCCACGGAGAAGCATCTGAAGCGCTTTGCGCACATCGCCGGCGAGCAGCGGCGAACGTATGCCGCTATGGTCAGCGCTCTCGATGATGCGGTGGGTGTGATCCTGGCCGAGTTGAAGGCGCAGGGCGCGGAGGACAACACCTTGATCTTTTTCCTCAGCGACAACGGTGGTCCGTTGGATCGCAATGGATCGCTGAACACACCGTTGAGCGGAGAGAAGGGCCACATGCTCGAAGGCGGCATCCGCACGCCCTACCTGGTGCGGTGGAAGTCGGTGCTGCCTGCGGGAAAGGTGTATGAGCAGCCGGTGAGCAGCCTGGACATCAGCGCCACGGCGCTCGCGGCGGCAAAAGCCTCCGCGCCTCCGAGTCTCGATGGCGTGAATCTGATCCCCTACCTCCAGGGGGAGAAGGAAGGGCGTCCGCATGAGGTGCTTTGCTGGCGCATGACGGCACGCAACATCTGGGCGATCCGCATGGGCGACTGGAAGCTGGTCACGCACAACGGCTGGCACGAACTCCCGGCCTCGAAACCGAGGCTCATTGATCTGGCTAACGATCCGGCGGAGCTTCATGATCTGAGCGAGGAAGAGCCCGCGAAGCTCGCCGAGCTGCAAAATGCCTACAACGCCTGGGAAGCGACGCTGCCGGAACCGCTGTGGAGCACCGATGTGAGTCCCGAGTCCGCCAGGGCGCGGCAGCAGCGGATAAAGCGGCAGGAGATGAAAAAGGCGGAGTGAAGCGAGGCCTGGCGAGCGTGAACCACCGGACCGTATGGCCTAACCATCACCGTTCAGGGGCGCGCACTGGAGGGGGCGGTTGGGCCTGGTGGTTGCGCAGGGCTTGCGATGGCTTCTCGCGTCCCTCCAGGACACGGTGAAAATGGCACGTGGGTGTGGGGACCTGGTCCTGGGGTTTTCACTCGCTGGCTCGTTTCACCCAAGGCTAACCTCTTTCGAGCCTCCGGCTTGGAGGGAAGGAAGGCTTGGAGTCATCTTGAGCCTTGTTCGAAGCTTCGGGGAGGACCCTTCATCGGGTTGGAGCAGGCGTGAGGGTGGTTCGGGTGTGTATGGGCGAACCGGGTTGCTGCGGATTTGGAAATCCGCGCCCCGGCGCTGGCGCGAACTGCGGAGCATGATGATGAAAAGAGGATGAGTGCGGCAACCCGCGTGTTGAAGGTGTGCTCGACTCACCCGGGAAACAGGCTGGTTCGGGGGTGTGTCTGGAGGTCGATGGATCAAGTCGACCGGAGGCTCGAAAGAAAAAAGTCGGTGGTGAACCGAGGCTTGGGGAGCGTGAACCACCGGATTCACGGGGCCTAACCCTCACCGTTTCGGGCATCGCCCTGGAAGGGCGCGAGAAGGGGGGCGATTGGGCATGGCGGTTGCGTCAGCTGATCAGCCCCGCCGGCGGCTCATTTTTCCGCCGGGACGGGCGGGCGGTGGCGGGCGATCATGGAATGGAAGTCGCCGAGGTTGTAGGGGCCGTAGTAGGCCTGGTTCAGGTCCACTTCGGCGACCACAACAGTCCCCCAATTTTCACCGCGCGCGACGGGCCGGCCGCCCTGGTCGTAGATGGCGGAGAACATCCAGCCCGCGTCGTGGTTCATGAAGGTGCTGCTGACGACGAAGACATGGTTTTCACAGGCACGGGCCTGGGCGAGCAGCGGGTTGCAGCCCCACACCGGCCAGGCGATCACCTCGGCGCCGTTCTTGGTCAGCTCGCGGGCGACCTCCGGGAAGAAGCCGTCATAGCAAACCATCATGCCGATCCTGCCGAGCTTGGTGTTGAACACCGGATAGTCATGGCCGGGGGCGACGCCCTTGGCGGCCTCTCCCGGGGGCAGGGAGACCTTGCGGTACTTGCCGATCAGCGTGCCGTCGGGGCCGAGGAGCACGGCGGTGTTGTAGATCAGGTGGGCGTCGCGTTCATAAAGGCTGAGCACGAGGTGGAGATGATGCTGTTTGGCGAGATCGGCGAAGTAGAGCGTGGACGGTCCGGGGATCGGTTCGGCGGTCTCATGCAGCTTGAGCTTCACGTTGGCGCTGGGGACGGTTTCGCCGAGCACCACAAGGTCGGCCTTTTTCTGCGCGGCCTCGGCGATGAGCGGGGCGAACTCCTCGCAGTTCTCGCGCAGTGACCGGCCCGAGGGCTTGTGATGCACGGTGGCGAGGCGGACCTTGCGCGGCGCCGGCGCCTCGGTGGCGGCAAATTCGGCGTCGCGCCATTCGACACGGCCTCCGGGCGCCCACTGCAGGTGCAGTTCCACGGTGGCCTTCACCGCCTTCGAAGGCGCGTGATAGACGCCGCTGACGGTGGTCCATCCATCGGCGTCGGTGGCGCCGTCGGCGGGGTATTCCGGTTCGGCGCTGGGCATGGGCAGGTTGGGCTGGAGGTATTCGGGTGCGGTGTCGAGCGGCACGCCCTTGCCATCCGCGCCCTGCCAGAGGATGCGCACGAGGCAGCTCTGGCGCAGGTTGGCGACACCCGAAGTTTTCCGTTTCACCTGGAAGCGGTAAAAGCCGCCGCCCTTGACCTCGAAGCCCTTTTGAAACCAGCCGTCGAGCCCCTCGCGCTGATCGTGGGTGATGACGAGGGAGCTGGCACCGGCGCTGCCGAACTGCGGGCGGATCTCCTCGCGAGGGCTCTCCTGCGTCCAGCCCTGGGCATCGGCGGCTTGAAGGCAGGAGGCGAGAAGGAGGAGGGGCAGCAGGACTTTCATGAGGGTGGCAGGGTAACCAAACGTGTTTCAACGTCCGGGCGTTTCAATCCCGGCCCCGTCCTGCCTGAAACCCTCAGCCCCGGGGGCGGCGGGTGACCTCCTCAAAGCGCGCCTCGTAGTCGCGGTGGTTGGTGCCCATGAGCCGGTCCCAGACGTTGAAGTAGAGGCCGTAGTTGCCGCGCATCTTCTCGTGATGCTGGACATGGTTGGTCGGTGTGTTCAGCAGCTTGCCAAGCCAGCTTTTCATCAGCCAGGACGGGAAGTATTCATAGCCCGTGTGGCCGACGACATTGAAGGTGATCTGCCAGACCATGAAGACGAAGAAGGCCAGGGGATGCATCGGCACGGTGAAGGCGAGCAGCGGGAAGATGCAGGCCTGGGCCAGCGCCTCCAGCGGGGCGAAGGAATAGGCAGCCCAGGGGCTGGGGTTGGTGCTTTCATGATGCACGCGGTGGAACAGCCGGAACAGCCGACGGTGATGCATGAGGCGGTGGGTCCAGTAGAACCAGGTGTCATGTACGACGATGGCGATGAGGATGCTGATGAAAAACCAGCCCCAGCCGTGCAGGCTGATCTTCCGGTACATCTGCCAGCCGATGGCCTTGCCGGCGATGATGGTGGCGGTGCCGACCAGTCCGTAGATGAGGGCGGTGAGCAGCGACCAGCGGATCTCGCGTCGGACATCTTCCGCCGCCGGATCGCGCTGGATGATCTTGCGCCGCCACCAGCGCTTCTTGAACAGCACGTAGGCGAGCAGCCAGGCCAGCCCGGCGACCAGGGCGTAGCGCAGCCAGTTTTCCAGCGCGATGCCCAGCAGGAGCTGCAGGGGTTTTGGCAGGGATTCCGAGACGAGCAGCTGGCGCAGCATGAGCGTGCGGGTTCAGGGCAGCCTGGGTTTCACGGGCTTCTGAGTGTCTTTTTCCACCGGATACACGGCGCCCTGCGCTTCCAGGCCGGCGATCAGGCCCTGCATCATCCTCTTCAACTCCTCGGGATGTGTCGAGGCAAGGTCCTTTTGCTCATAAGGATCCTGCTTGAGGTTGAACAATTGGTAGTGACTGCCGCCGCTGACCTCGGTGGGGAAGTAATGATAAACCACCTTCCAGGCGCCGTCGCGGAAGCTGGTGAAGTAGTTCGTGCGATGCGGGGCATGCGGATAATGCATGAGGAACTTTTCATCGCGCGACGGGTCCGGCCGGGCCGTCAGCAGGGTGTCGAGCCTGCGTCCGTCCATCTCATGGCCTGCGGGTGCTGTGACCTGGGCGACACCGAGCAGGGTGGGCAGGATGTCGTAAACCGCGGCCTGCTGCGTCTGGATGGCGTTTTGGGCGATGGGCAGGCGCTGCTGCGCCGGGTTGGCGGCGTCGGGCTTCGCCCAGGCGGCGATGAAGGGCACGCGCATGCCGCCTTCATAGTGCGAACCCTTTTTGCCGCGCAGCGGGGCGGCGCAGGCGACCTCATGCTCGTGGCCGAGCGGGGCGTCGCTGCCGTTGTCGCCGAGGAACAGGACGAGCGTGTTGTTCGCGACACCGAGCGTGTCGAGATGGTCCAGGAGATCGCCGAGCGACTTGTCCATGCCCTCGACCAAGGTGGCGAAGGCCTGGGCCTGCGGGCTTTTGCCGCTGTCCTTGTAGTGGGCGGCAAAGCGCGGGTCGGAGTCGAAGGGGGCATGTACGGCATACTGGGCGAAGTAGAGGAAGAAGGGCTTCTTCGATTTCACGGCCTCGCTGACATGGGACCTGGCCTCCAGGGTGAGGGCCTCGGTGAGAAAGATGTCCTGGCCATGATATTTTTCGAGGCCGGGGACGGCATGGCTGCCGCGCGAGGGCTTGCCCTTGCCTTTGCCTTTGCCCTTCGCGGGACGGTCGAAGTTCTGGGCGCCGTAGTAGCTGCCAGGTGCGCCGATGGAGCCACCGGCGACGTTGATGTCGAAGCCCAGGGTGGCCGGGTTGGCGGCTTCGAAGGCTCGCGGGGCGAAGTGGCCCTTGCCGACATGGATGGTGCGGTAGCCTGCGGACCTGAGCAGGCCGGGCAGGGTGACGTCGCCGGGCATCAGGCCCTGCCAGTTCCAGGCAGGCGGACCCTGCGGGCCGGCGTTGTCGCTGTCCGGGTTGATCCAGTTGGTGGTGCGGTGGCGGGCGGCGTTCTGGCCGGTGAGGATCGAGATCCGGGTCGGCGAGCAGACGCTCATGGCGCAAAATTGGTTAAACCGGACGCCGCGTGCGGCCAGGCGCTCCATGTTGGGCGTGCGATAAAACTGGTTCAGCGGGTGCCGCTCGGGCCTGCCGTCCGTGCCCGTTAGGAAGGGCAGGGAGGTGTCCATGACGCCCATGTCATCGACCAGCATGAGGACGATGTTGGGCTGGGCTGTGGCGGCATGCAGGAGCGGCAGGTTGCACAGCCCCGTCAGGAGCAGCGGAAGAAGGGAGAAGAGGCGATGCATGGGAGTGCAGAAGGGGCGGGCAGGCACCGGGAACGACTGGATAGCCCGCCACATTTCAAGGCAAGCCAGGCATCATGCCGGGTAAGAGGCTGGTTCGTGATTGTGTCAGGATGCCGGAATGATCGGTCCGAGCTGAAGGCTCGAAAGAAAAAAGCCGGTGGTGGAGCGAGGCTTGGCGAGCGTGAACCACCGGAACCACGAGACAAGACGATCACCGGACCAGGGGAGCGCCCAGGAAGGGCGCAAGAAGGGGGCGATTGGGCATGGCGGTTGCGCAGGGCTTTCGATGGCTTCTCGCGTCCCTCCAGGACGCGGTGAAGAGGGGACGTGGGTGTGGGGACCTGGTCCTGGTCCTGGGGTTTCACTCGCTGGGCTCGTTTCACCCCAGGCTAATCTCTTTCGAGCCTTCGGCTCGGAGGGGAAGGGAGGCATGGGGTGATTTTCAGCGTTGTTCGAATCTTCGGGTGGGGGCCTTCATCGGGTGAAGCAGGCGTGAGGGAGGTTCGGATGTGTGTGTGCGAACCAGGCTGCTGCGGATTTGGAAATCCGCGCCCCGGCGCCGGCGCGAGGATCGGAGCATGATGATGAAAAGAGGATGAATGCTGCAACCCACGTACGTGTTGAAAGTGTGTTCGCCTCGTCCGGGAAAATGGCTGGTTCGGGGTTGTGTCTGGATGTTGGGTGGATCAAGCCGAGCCCGAGGCTCGGAAGAAAAAAGCCGGTGGTGGAGCGAGGCTTGGCGAGCGTGAACCACCGGAACCATGGGGCCTAACTATCACCGTTTCAGGCAGCGCCCAGGAAGGGCGCAAGAAGGGGGCGATTGGGCATGGCGGTTGCGCAGGGCTTTCGATGGCTTCTCGCGTCCCTCCAGGACGCGGTGAAGAGGGGACGTGGGTGTGGGGACCTGGTCCTGGGGTTTCACTCGCTGGGCTCGTTTCACCCCAGGCTAATCTCTTTCGAGCCTTCGGCTCGGAGGGGAAGGGAGGCGTGGGGTGATTTTCAGCGTTGTTCGAATCTTCGGGTGGGGGCCTTCATCGGGTGATGCAGGCGTGAGGGTGGTTCGAATGTGTGTGCGCGAACCCGGTTGCTGCGGATTTGGAAATCCGCGCCCCGGCGCTGGCGCGGGGATCGGGACGCCTTCGTATTTCGAGTTTCGTGTTTTTCGTTTCACGAAACGCCCCTCCTGTTCCCCTCAGGCCGATGTCTCCAGGCGTGCGTTCAGCACCCGCAGGACCTGGGTGATCCGGCATCCATAGCTGTAGGCATTGTCGCCGCCGATCACCAGCCCGACGGGCCTGCGTGTCTGCACATCCAGGATCAGGGCGCCGGAGTCGCCCGGGCCGGAAAAGGGCAGGCTGTCGGAGGGGGCGATTTTGAGCAGGCGACGGAAGCGTGCGACGGCGGGCACCGGCTGCGTGTAGGTGACCTCGCTGGCGACACTGTCATCGGTGATGACGCCATAGGTCAGGCCGGTCGCGGTGCCGTATTTGGCAACCTGCCTGCCGACGAGACCCTGATCCAGGGGAATGTCTGAGTAGGAACCGATTTCATACACCCGGCCGTCCTTGAGCTCGGGCAGGGTCACCGCCAGGGCGCAGTCCACCTCGTTCCAGGCGGAGGGTTTGAAATCCAGAGGGTGAAACCTGCGCAGCCTGGCGATGGCGTCTGCCGGGAAGGTGCCGCCATCGGCCGGCGATGGCTGGAGGATCCAGTCATCCAGAGGCACGGTGTTGCATCCGGCGAAGGTGTGATTGCAGCCGAGAAAGCAAAGTTCTCTGCCGCCCTGGCCGTCGGAGATGCTCACCACGCAGCCCGCGGTTCCTTCCTGGACGACCCGGCTGCTCATGGAGGCTCCGCAGGCGCAGGGCCGGTAATGGCCGTTCGCATGATGGGCGATGATCGGACCCGTGGCCTGCACATCGGTGCGCACCCCGGTTTTCCGGGTGGGATGCAGGCGGGCGATGTCGAGGTCCGCATCCACCCTGCTGGCGCTCTTGCGTTTGACCTGGACGATGAGGCAGGGTTTGCCGGTGGCAATTCCGCGGGTGATCTTTTCGCCGATGGAGACGGAGAGGATGTTGTCGATGCCGAGCAGACCGGATTGGTTTTCGAGCGGCATGCTTCCGGCCTTTTGGCGGCGCGCATTCAGCTTTCGGATCAAGCTGGCCTTGGCGCGAAGCAGGCGGGCAGTGGCTTTGGCGGTGTAGGTTTTCGGCTGAGGCTGCAGGTCCGGCTTGCATGGCCGGGGACAGCCGCCCGTCCGGACTCCCCCGGGCAGGCTGAATGGACGGCTCCAGACAGAAGGATTCGACGCGGCGCCCTTCGTTTTTTGAGCTCGGCTTTTCATGGCCTGGTGGAGTCAGGTCAGTTTAGAGGATCGAAATCTCGCAGCGCCTTTTCCGCTTCCAGAAGTCGCAGCTCCTCCTGCCGATCCTTGATCTCCTCCTCCAGGGCGTTGCGTTGCAGCCTACGCTCCGCCTGGGCCGTGCTGACGGCCTGGGAGCTCAGGTTTTGGGCGCCCTTGAGGGCCGCGACATTGTCCGCCACGATTTCTCCCGGCAGGGCCAGGAGGGCGCGGGAGATTTCCAGGGGGATTTCCACGGCTCCCAGGGCTTCACTGGGTTTTTTCAAGGTGGCCTCGACCAGCAGGCCCTCGTTGAAATCCAGCTTCTGCACCTTCTTCACGAAGGCCGACCGGTTGACGGGCATGTGGAGGATTTCCGCCTCATTGGGCAGAAGCACGGTCGCCACCTCCTGCACGATGTTTTGCCGGGAGAGACGGAGCCCATAGGCCAGGGCTGGCCGGAAGACGATCCCCTCGAAAGCTCGGCCTGCCGTCCCGCCGGATGCATAGGTGCTGTTGACCTGTTTGGAGCCCGGGGGGGAGCGGTCGGTCAGGCTGACTTCATAGGGCCCGCCCTCCACCTGCTGCAGGGCCTGGTTGATCTTCGCCACCTCGATGTCCGAGGTGGGGTCCAAGCTGGCCTTGAAGATCACCTCCTCCTCCGGTGTGGAGCGGGTGCCGCCGGCCTGGGCCGCGATGCGGGCCAAGTTCTTGCCGGTCTCGATCAGCTTCTTGACCACCTCCACGGACTTGTCCTCCGAGGTCACCTCCACCAGGTCGAGCAGGCTGTCCTTGCCCACGACGACCCGGATGTCATCGCTCGAAAATAAGTTAGGCCTGTGGCTGACCACGAAACGATGATGCGGGTCGGGCACATAACGGGTGGCCTTGTAACGAATCTTGTAGCTCCAAGCGGTGCTGACCTTGGCAGGCTTCGAGGCGGCGGCGGCGATGGGGCCCGAGACGTCCGGAATGGCGGGTGCTGCCTGCGTGTTCCCGGGCGATTTCTTGGTGGCCGGGATGGAGGGAAGCGCCGATGCCTGGCCCTGGACAGGTGCGTTGGCCGGCTTCTCCGGAGTCCTGCCCTGGCTGGCGGCCTTGGCCTGTTTCGCAGCTTCCGCGGAGGCCTTCGCCGATGCCGCCGCTTTTTGCACCGAGACGGCGGCGGCCTGCGCCTCCAGACCTGCTGCATTTTTCACCACCTCGATCTCGACCCGGCCGGTGGGCAGGCTGTAGGCGACTCCCGTGACAGGCATCTGCGTCTCGGTCTCGATGCCGGTGGAGACCAGGGTTTTGCAGCCGGTGATCCCAAGGGTGACCGCCAGGATGCTGCCGCAAAGGACGATGGTCATGGACGTGAACTGGGGCAGGCGGAAAAGAGGCGGCTGGCAGTGCATGCGGAAGGTCTTCGTGGAGGCTCTCGGTGCTGGCTTCGTGAGGTCCTTTCTCAGGGCGAGAAAGGCACGAGCCGAGCCCTCAAAAACACGTTGAATCCTTCGTGGGTCAATAAACGGGTTAATTCGGTATCTCAGCAAACTTACTCACCTATCCGCAGATGGGGTGATTGAGATGCTGGCTGAAGGCGCTGTTTTTGATCCAGCTTTGAAAGGACGCGGGTGGCCATGAAGGCTTCAATCGGCATTTCGACCCTGATGTCCTAGGCTGGAAATCATGGAGTTTGGGATCCACAACGAAGGCCATGATCGCCTTCAGACCATGCCGAACAGCTAACCAAAGGCAATGCAAGGCCACCTGCGTTTCATGGGGGCTTCAAAGTCGCAGCCTGAATGCCAAAAAGACTGTCCAAAACTTGCTGGGGGAACTAGGGTTGCCTTCGTTGTGAAGGCTGAAATTTAGTGTCAGAAAATGCCTGCACTCTTCAATGGGTATTATGTGTCGCGCTCCTTGGTCCCCCGTTAGGTCTTTATTTTGCCTGCTTTTTTGCATGGTAACCCGTCTCATGGCGGGGGATTTCACGCCTGGAAACCTGGTTGTTTATCGTGTCGGAACCGGCTCGGGTTCTTTGGTGAACACAGGCAATCCGGTCTTCCTGGATGAGTTCACCCCCTCGGGCACACTGGTGCAGTCCATCGCCCTGCCCACGGTCGTGAATGGCGAGCAGAAGCGTCTGGTGGCCAGCGGCACCGCGGCCTCCGAAGGACAGATGACACTCTCCACCGACGGACGCTTTCTCATCCTGCCGGGCTATGACGCCACGCCGCCGCATGCCTCGTCGCTGACCGGTACGGCGTCGTCTGCCGTGAACAGGGTGATCGGGCGGGTGGATGCGGCGGGTGTCATCGACACGCGCACGGCTCTCACGGACGCCTTCGACGCCAACAACTTTCGTGGAGCATGCTCGGACACGGGCCTGCGTTTCTGGGTGGCGGGCAATGGCAGCAGCACGACCGGCGGCGTGCGCTTTGTTCAGGCGCCTGGCGCCACCACCTCCACCCAGCTCAGCACCACCAACAACAACCTGCGCCAGCCGGCGATCTTTGCAGGACAGCTCCATGTTTCGTCCGGCAACGGCTCCACGGTCCGGCTCGGGACGGTGGGTGCTGGACTGCCGGCCACCGGCGGTCAGACCCTTGCCAGCCTTCCGGGTTATCCGGTCAACCTCAGCCCCAACGCCTTTGTGCTGCTCGATCTGCAGACCTCGGTGGCGGGCCTGGACACGCTGTACATTGCGGATGACAACACGACCTTGGGCGGCCTGCTGAAGTACAGTTTTGATGGCACGACCTGGACCGCCCGGGGCAGCGCGGGGGCGGCGGCGGATCTTTATCGTGGCCTGACGGCGGTCAAGCAGGGGGCGGATGTGATCCTGTATGCCGTGAGGAAGGGGGGTGGCGGTGCCACGGGTGGTGGAGAAGTGGTGACGCTCACGGATTCCAGCGGCAGCACCGGCAGCCTCAGCGGCACACCGTTCCTGCTGGCCACGGCGGCCTCCAACACGGCCTTCCGCGGCATTGCCTTTGCGCCTCAACGGGCCGATCTCACGACGGGGGTCAGCGGTCCCGCAGGCCCGCTCTACACACGCAGGCCGTTTGACCTCCAGGTCACCGTTCGCAACGGAGGCGGAGGCGCGGCCTACCAGGTGGGAGGCAGTCTCACCCTGCCTTCAGGCCTTGCCTATGTGAGTGACACCGCGGCGTCCGCGGGTTTCCTGGCCGTTCATGACGACGGTGTGATCACCTTCAGCGGGGCCACGCTGGCCGCGCAGTCAGAGGTGACGTTTGGGGTTCGCGTCGTCACGGAGTCGGCGGCCTCCTATTCCTTCGCCTCAGGCGCCATGACCGTGGACCCCTCGGGACTCGTGGAGGAGTCCGGCGAGTCTAACAACGGCTCTCCGCCGCTGGCCGGCCTGGTGGTGGGGCATGCCGCCGATCTCAAGGTCAGCCTGGGTGCACCGGCGCAGGCGCTGACAGGAGCGGCGGGTTTTGAATACACCCTGGTTGCGCAAAACGACGGGCTTGCCGAGGCGCCGTCCGTGCGTGTTTCGCTGACCCTTCCGGAGGGGCTGGTCTTTGCCGGCGCGTCCGGCACGGGCTTCACCGCGACGGAGGCCGGCGGCGTGGTCCAGCTCGACGGCTCCCTGGCTGCGGACAGCGGCACGACGCTCGCCGTGCGCGTCACCGCCGCCTCAGACGGCACCTACACGGCGGCTGCGGGCGCCGCCGTGATCGGTGCGAAGCCTCCGGCCCTGCTCGTGGAAAGCGATGAGGCCAACAACAGCTCCACCAGCCTCGTCGCGACCGAGCTGCTGACCTGCGACCTGACCCTTTCCAATGTGGCCAGCGGCACCTTTCAGGCAGGAGATGGCGCCTCCTACACGATCACGGTTTCAAATGTCGGCACGGGCGGCAGCCGGGGTCTGGTGACCTTCAGTGAAACGCTTCCCGCAGGGCTGACGGCGACCTCGATCACCGGCGAGGGCTGGACCATCGTCCAGGCAACGGGGGCAAGCGTCAGCGCGACGCGCAGCGACTCCCTGGCTCCGGGCCAAAGTTATCCTGCGCTGACCCTGCAGGTCTCCATCGCCACCAACGCCCCGGCTTCGGTGACCAGCACCGCGCAGGTGAGCGGAGGTGGTGATGCGAATGCCGCCAATGATTCGGCGGGCGCATTGACCACCATCGTGGGAGCAGGACCCGGAGTCATCTCGATTGCCAGCGTGGGCTACACGGTGAACGAGGAAGACCTCTCCCTGAGCTTCGAGCTCGTGCGCTCGTCGGGCCGCACGGGAGTTGTCAGCGTGAACGTGACGACCGCCAACGGCACGGCGAAGGCGGGGGCGGACTACACCGCCCTCAGCACGGTGACGGAGTTCGCCGATGATGAAGTCCGGCGCACGCTGCTGGTGCCGCTGCTTGGCGACCGCGTCTCCGAACCCAACGAGACTTTCACAATCACGATCCGTTCACCTTCAGGCGGGGCGGCGCTGGGGACGGTGCAAACCGCCACCGTGATCATCCTGGATCCTGACGTGACGGCCCCCAGGCTTCAGATCAGTCATCCCAGGGCCGGTCAACGCATCAACGAGGGGCCTCTGACCCTCACCGGTGAGGTCACGGACAACAAGCAGGTGAAGCAGGTGCAGGTGATGCTGAACGACGGCGGTTATGTCGATGCGGACCTGACGCCTGTCGCCGCAGGCAGGATGACCTTTGCGCTGCCGGTGAGCCCTGTGCCGGGCCTGAATGAACTGCGCATGAAGGCCTCTGACTTCCGCGGCAACGAGACGGAGGAGATCATGGTCCGCTTCACCCAGGTCGTGAAGCGTCCTCTGACGCTCGTGAATGGCGAGGGTGTCAGCCTGCGTCCCGCCGAACCGCTCACCGCGCTTGAGCTTGGGAAGAATTACACCCTCATCTCCAGGCCCGCCGCAGGCAGGGTGTGGAACGGCTGGTCTTCACCTCAGCTCACGCTGACCGAGGCACAGCGGCTCGGCACCCTGTTGAACTTCATCATGACGGAGGGGCTGACGATCACCGCCCAAACCGTGGAGGATCCCTTCCTTTTCTCCGTGGTGGGCGACTTCAGCGGGCTGGTTCAGGCTGATGCCGGAGTCACGCCGTCCCATGAGAATGAAGGTGCGTTGCAGATCAAGGTCACCACCACCGGGAGCTTCACCGGCAGTCTGAGGATCGCTGGTGACAGCCTGCCCTTTGCAGGCGTGCTCGACACCACCGGCGCTGCGCGTTTCGGACGTGCGCTGGAAACCTCGCTCCTGCTGCCCCGCAGTCCAGGCGCGGGTTTTGTGCTCGCTTTCTCCGTCGATCTCAGTCCCGCCGGATCCAGGAAGATCACTGGCACCTTGCGTCGGCAGACTCGGGGTGGTTCGGAACCGCTCTCCGTGCTGGAGGCCTTCCGGCATGCAGGCGTGGCGGCCGAGGCCTTCTACACCTGGGCGATGCCGGCGCAGCCGCAGACCAACGGACTGACCTCCGACCAGTTTCCGCAGGGCGATGGCATCGGCACGCTGAAGCTCGGAAGGCAGGGCTTGGCCAGCCTCGCCGGCGTGCTGGCGGACGGGACCCGCATCACCGCCGGGATGGCGTCCAATGATGCCAGGAAGCTGCCGTTGAGCGTCGTCCTGGAACAGGGCGCGGGCTCGCTCAATGGCTGGCTGGTCGTGGATCCGACCAGGCAGGACACCGATGTCCACGCTCCGGCGTTGCACTGGTTCAAGCCGGCTTCTGTGCTGGCTCAGCACTATCCTCTGGGCTGGCCGGAAGGCCTGACGCTGACGCTCCTCGGCACGCAGTTCAGGGTGCCGGAGGGCGAGAGCGTGCTGCCCGACCTTAGCGAGGTCACGGGGGCGAATGCGCTGCTCGGCTTCAGCCAGGGCGCCCTGTCCGCCCCCATCCAGAAGGAACTGGTGATCAGCACCAGGAATGTAGTGACCAAGGTTCCCGCGAATGATCCGGACCTCACGATCCGGCTCAGCGCCGACGACGGGATGTTTGGCGGCACCTTCCAGCATTCAGACGGGGTTATGGCGGCCTACTCGGGCGTGATTCTGCAGAAGGGGGCCAATCGTCGCGGCTTCGGTCATTTCCTCACCGCCACGCCCAGGATCCTGACCGGTCTGGGGCAGTCGGGCGCCGTGTCACTGAAAACCCGGTTCAATCCCCGCCTGACGCTGGTGATCTCCGAATTCATGGCGAACAATGAATCCACCATCGCCGATGAGGATGGCGCCTATTCCGACTGGATCGAGATCTACAATCCGGGCCTAGAAGAAGTGGACCTGACGGACTGGTGCCTGACGGACAATGCGACCACCCTCGCGAAGTGGCGGTTTCCTGCGGTGACGCTGGGGGCACGCCAGTTCCTGCTCGTGTGGGCCAGCAGCAAGAACCGCCGCACGCCCGGGCAGCCGCTGCACACCAACTTCAACCTCGCCGCAGGCGGGGAGTATCTCGCGCTGGTGCGGCCGGATGGAGTGACGGTGGATCATGAGTTCTCCCCGATGTATCCGGCGCAGGCAAACGACGAAAGCTATGGCATCAACTTCACCGGACGCGCCCTCGTCTCCCCGGGGGCGGCCGTGAAGTATCGGCTGCCTGTCAATGCCTCCGAAGGCACGGCCTGGACGGCCGGCAGTTTCGCCGACAGTTCCTGGAAAAGCGGTCGGACGGGCCTCGGCTTTGGTGTCGGGGTTCCCGGTTTCACGGTCCGGCAGGTCGCCGCACGCCCGGGCTTCGGCGGGGTGAACAGCATTGCCACCTGTGAAGCCCTGCTGGCCCTGCCCAAGGGGCATGCGGACATCCTGAGCGAGGCCACGGTGATCGCTCCGACGATCAATTATGTGGGCGATGGCGACGATGGCAATTATCCGGACAATGCCGCCCTGCCCAACGGCACCGCCGAACCCTACGCGTTCAAGGCCACCGGCATTCTCAGCATCCCCGTCGCCGGCAGCTACGTCTTCGGCCTGAACTCCGATGACGGCGGCCGCATCAAGATCGACAATGTCGTGGTCATGTCGGACGACACCAACCACGGTCCGCAGAACAACCTCGGGGCTCCGGTGACGCTCACCGCCGGACCGCACGCGGTGGAGGTCATCATGTGGGAGGCGGGCGGCGGTGACTGCGTGGAGTTCTTTGCCAAGGCCGGCACCGACACGGCCTGGGACGCGGCCTTCAAGCTCGTGGGTGGCCCGGACGGGCTGCCGGTCATGACGACGCCGGTCCAGACCTCAGGATCGGTGGACGGCATCCTCGGCACCAACCTGCTGGCGGCCATGCGCGACAAGCACGCGGGCTGCTACCTGCGCCTGCCGTTCAATGCCACGGGTGTCAGTTCACTGACCGGCCTGTCCCTGCACATGCGCTACAATGACGGCTTCGTGGCCTACCTGAACGGCACGGAGGTTGCGCGTCGCAACGCCCCCGCCACGCCTGTCTTTGACTCGACGGCCACCGGCAGCCGCTCGACGGCGGAAACACTGACCCCGGAGGTCATCGACCTGTCCGCCCAGATCCCCCTGCTCGTCACCGGCCGGAATGTACTGGCCGTGCATGGCATGAATGAGTCGGTGTCGGATTCCTCCTTCCTCATCCTGCCCGAACTCAGCGCCACCGCAGGCCTCGCCGGCAATGCCGTGTTCTTCCGTCCGAAGGATTCCGTGATCACCGCCACGCCGGGCGCACTCAATGGTGTGCCCGAGTATGCAGGCACCCTGGCCCCGCTCGTGTTCAGTCAGAAGCATGGATTCTACCAGTCAGCCTTCTCGCTGGCCATCACCTCTTCCACCCCGGGGGCGGCGATCCGCTACACCCTGGATGGCTCCACCCCCACGGCCACCCACGGCACTCTCTACTCGCGCCCGCTCTCCATCAGCCGGACCAGCATCGTGCGCGCCATCGGCTTCCGCAGCGGCTACGAACCCACGCCGGTGCTGACCCAGAGCTACTTCTTTCTCAATGACGTCATCCGCCAGTCGGCCGGCGGCGCCCGCCCTGCCGCAGGCTGGCCCGCAGGCACGGTGAACGGCCAGGTCTCCGATTATGGCATGGACCCCGCCGTTGTGAACAGCACGAACCCCGAGGTCGGCGGCGTGGACCGCGTGAAGTCGGCGCTGCGGGCCCTGCCGACCGTCTCGATCGTCACCGACCTGCCCAATCTCTTCGACACAGGCACCGGCATCTGGATCAACCCCTACGGGCGCGGCGAGGCCTGGGAACGTCCGGCCTCGGTGGAGATGATCGGCGACAGCGGCCCGGGCGGAGGCTTTGAGATCAACTGCGGGCTCCGCCTGCGCGGTGGTTTCAGCCGCAGCGGTGACAATCCGAAACACGCCCTGCGTCTGTTCTTCCGCAGCAAGTACGGACCCTCCAAGCTCAACTACCCCCTGTTCGGCGACGAGGGCGTGTCCAGCTTTGACAAGATCGACCTGCGCACCGCGCAGAACTACTCCTGGTCTTTTGGCGGTGATGGCAACAACACCTTTATCCGCGAGGAAACCACGCGCGAGCTTCAGGGCGCCATGGGCCAGCCCTACAGCCGCAGCCGCTACTACCACCTCTACCTCAACGGCCAGTACTGGGGCATCTACGACACCGATGAACGCCCCGAGGCGAACTTTGCCGAAAGCTACATCGGCGGCGAGGCCGACGACTATGACACGGTGAAGGGCGAGCAGGACCAGGGCTACATCACCGGCGTCACGGACGGCAACCTCGACGCCTGGGAGGCTCTGCGCATCAAGGCCCGCGCCCATGCCGCCGATCCTTCCAACGAGAAGTTCTTCGCGCTCTCGGGCAGGGCCGCCGACGGCGTCTCGGCCACGGAGGATCCGGTGCTGCTGGAGGTGGACAACCTCATCGACTACATGCTGCTCACCTTCTGGACGGGCAACCTGGACGGGGCCACCTCGGCCTTCCTCGGCGATGTGAGGGCGAACAATTGGTTCGCCGTGCGCAACCGTCTCGGCACCTTCGGGGGCTTCCGGTTTTTCGCCCACGACTTCGAGCACACCTTCTTCAACATCGACGAGGACCGCACCGGCCCGTTCCCGGCCGGAGACCCGACCGTCGTGGACACCTACAACCCGATGTTCATTCATCACGACCTGCGCCCGAACGCGGAATACCGGATGATGTGGGCCGACCGCGTGCAGAAGCACCTCTTTGGAGGTGGCGCGCTGACTGCGTCCAAGGTGCAGGAACGGATGCGTGCCCGCAGGTCCGTGCTCGATTCGGCCATCATCGCCGAATCCGCCCGCTGGGGCGATTCCAAACGCGGCACCGAGGCGCCGCTGACGCGGCTCGACTGGCAGTCTGCGGTGGCCGGCGTCATCGACGGATATGTGCCGGAACGCGGCAGCCGCGTGCTTGCCCAGCTGCGCGCCGACGGGCTTTATCCCAGCTTCGACGCGCCGTCGCTCAGCCAGGACGGCGGCCCCATCACGAGCGGGGCCGAAGTGGTCATCACGGGCCAGGGAGGCACGATTTATTACACGCTTGACGGCTCGGACCCGCGCCAGGTCGGCGGTGCCTTGAATCCCGCCGCCCAGACCTATGCCAGCTCCACGGAGACGACGACTGCGCTGCCCTTGACCCAGGTCTGGAAATACCTCGCCGACGGCAGCAACCAGGGCACGGCCTGGCGTGCGGCGTCCTTTGACGACTCCGCCTGGCCCTCCGGCGCCGCCGAACTCGGCTACGGCGACGGTGATGAGGTGACGACGGTGCCCTTTGTCGATGTCGATCCAGGGTCGGGCGGTGACCAGAAAAACGCCACCACCTACTTCCGCACCAGCTTCCATGTCGCCGACACCACAGGCATCAGCTCCGTGATGCTGAGGGTGAAGTACGATGATGCGGTCGTGCTCTACCTGAACGGGCTGGAGGTGGCGAAATCGGCCAACATCGCCAGCAATCCGTCCCACAACCAGTACGCGAGCGGCGCCACACCCGACGAGGGCGCCTTCGTAAACTTCATCGTGGATCCGGCAGTCCTGGTCACCGGTGCCAATGTGCTTGCCGCCGAAATCCATCAGGCGGACTCCGCCAGCAGTGACATCAGCTTCAACGCGGCGCTGGACATCACACGGACCGACACGCCGGTGCCGCTTTACCTGACCGGCACGGGCAGCCGCACGTTGAAGGTGAGGGCGCGCAGCAACGGGGAGTGGAGCGCCCTGGTGGAGGCGCTCTTCAACGTGCGCGAGGCCTCCGACATGACCGTCGAGCTGACGCCCGAGGGAACCTTCAGCGCCGGCGGCACGGCGGCCTACACGATCACGGCCCGCAACGTCGGCACGGTCACCACCTCGGGCCTGGTCACGGTGGTGCCCAGGCTTCCTGCGGGCCTGACGATGTCCTCGCTCAACGGTCCGGGCTGGAACGTCACGGCCCAGGGCACGGCCACACGGCTTGATCCTCTCGCCCCAGGTGCCTCCTACCCGCCGCTGACCCTGTCCGTCAGCATCGCCACCACGGCCCCGCCGCTGGCACAGGCCGCCTGTGAGGTGTCTGGCGGCGGCGAGATCAACCTCGCTAACAATGGGGATGCCGAGAGCACGCCTGTGGGCTCCACCGGCGCGGGCCAGATCCTGTTCAGCGCCGCCGCTTACGAGGCGCCGGAGGTGGGCGGCTCCCTGGCCGTCACGCTGCTGCGCACCGGCTCCCGTGCCGGGTCGGCGGGCGTGAGGCTGCGCACCCGCAACGGCACGGCCAGGTCCCCGGGCGACTACGACGCGCTGGACGAGGTCATCACCTTCGCCGACGGCGAGGCGTCGCGCACGGTGGATGTCGTGCTGAACAACGACGGCCGCACGGAGCTCCATGAGAGCTTCACGCTGCTGCTCTCCGAGGTCACGGGCGCGGCCTCACTGGGATTGCCTAACCAAGTGTCTGCCAGGATTCTCGAGCCGGACTCCACGGTGCCGGAGCTGGCGCTGCTGACGCCTGGCGAGGCGGCCCGCGTGGTGCTTCCCGCCCTGACCCTGACGGGCACGGCGTCGGATGACAAGGGCCTTGGCAGGGTCGAGGTGTCGCTCAACGGCGGTGCCTTTGCCGAGGCGCTGCTGACGCCTGCCGCCGGCGCCTCGGCCCGCTGGAGCCTGACCATTCCGGCTTCCGCGGGGGCCTGCACGGTCCGCGCCCGCGCGGTCGATGCCCTCGGCCTCATCAGCAATGAAGTCGTGCGCAGCTTTGCCTATGTGCCGCTCCGGCCGCTGTCGCTGACGGTCACGCCCGCCGAGGGTGGTGAGGTCTCCGGCAGACTGCCCCTGCTGGAGGTGGGTCAGAGCTACACGCTGACCGCGAGACCGGCGGCGGGTTATCTCTTTGACCGCTGGACCGGTCCAGGCATCAACCGCGAGGCACGATCGCTGTCCTTCACCATGACCGAGGGGCTGGCGCTGACGGCGGCCTTTCATGCGACTCCGCTGACGGCGGCCAACGCCGGCACCTACCTGGCCCGGGTCGTGCCTTCCGCCGGAATGGACCCGTCACAGGACCGGCATGGGCTGATCCGGCTGCAGCTCGGCACGGCCGCGACCTTCTCAGGCAGCTTGAAGCTGGGCATGGGCAGCCATGCCTTCACCGGTGAACTGCATCCCGGCGGCGGCGCACGCTTTGGCCAGGAGCGGACGGCCTCTCTGATTATCCCGCGCGTCGGCCGTGCGGCCCTGGTGCTCTCGCTGGCCTTCGACCTCTCGCTGCGCACTTTCACGGGTGAGGTGGGCGAACAGACGCGCGGTGGTGACGAGACCCAAAGCGTTTTCAGCGGTGCCCGCAAACGCGACCCGCTCGCCGCCAGCTCGGCCCTGCTGGCCCCGGGCGCCTATCTGACCAGAATGATCCAGCTGACGCCAGCGGCTGGCACGCCCGGTTATCCCGCCACGGCCGAGAAGATCCTGGGCGCCGTGCTGGCTCGATCAGGCACCCTTACCCTGACCGGCACGCTTTCCGACGGCAGCAGGCTCACCGCCTCGGCAGAGCTCCTGGAGCCGGGCTCGATGCCCCTCTTTGACCTGCTTGAGGGCGGAGCGGGCGTGCTGAGCGCCACATTGAACTGGAACGAAGCCACGCCCGGATTCCTGGCCACCGACGGCCAATGGTTCAAGCCCGTGCTCAACCAGGGAGCGTTTCCCTTCGGCTGGCCCGAAGGCCTCACCTTCCGCCTCGAAGGCGGACATTGAGGACAGTTCCCGGCCTATCACAGTCATCGTGCCACAATCGTGGAGCGGGTCAAAGTTAGCGCATGTGAAATACAATATCATCCCTTGGCGCAACAGATCAGGATAATCCCTGAAATGAACAGACTGCGCCACCCTTGATGTCAGCTGGACTACCAGCCCGCATGGTTGCCGGGCCGCCGTATCATTCGCTGGAAGTCTGTGAAGCGCGAGGAGCCGCACCTGCCTCCCATCCTCGCGCCACTCAACCTCCAGCAGGAGCGCAGCATCGCCGAACCGTGGCTGCTCGCGCAGGCCATCGTGGCAAAGTATTGCGATCATCTGCCGCTCCATCGGCAGGAGCAGATCTATGCCACACGGCACGACATGGCCATCCCGTGCCAGAGCATGGACGCTGGCTGGGGCCGGCCGCCGACTGGCTGCGGCCGAATTATGAAAACATCCCCACCGGCGTGATGTGCGGCGGATATGTGCAGCTCGATGAGACTCCGGTGGAGTATCTGAGCACTGGCAATGGCGAGACCAGGCAGGGTTACATATGAGCCTGCAAGCGGCCCGGAGGTGACGAGAGCTTCACCTTGGCCGCCAGCCGTGCCGCACAAGACCTGGAGGGCATCCTTCCCGCCGACTTCACCGGCACCGTGCAGTGCGACGGCTGTCAGGCCTAATCATCCTTTGCCAGACGCAGCGAAGGCCGCATCAAGCTGGCCGCCTGCTGTGCCCACGCCCGTCGCAAGTTCCAGGAGGCAGCCGAAAGCACCCCGCAGCACGCCGGGTGGGTGCTGCTACAGGCGCATTCCTCCTTGAAGGTGCGGATCAGACACAGACTTGAAAGAAAAGGGCACACCTGTCAGGCGTATTGAAAAAGATGATCTTCAGACAAGGCAGCCTCACCCTCTTTCTGATCCTGGCCTGGGCTGGAGGGGTTTCTGGGGCGGGAAAGCTTCAGTTCAACCGGGACATACGCCCCATTCTCTCGGACAAGTGCTTTCACTGTCATGGGCCGGACTCCAAGAACCAGAAGGCGGACCTGCGGCTGGATGTGAGGGATGCCGCCATCAAGGATGGACACATCCGGCCTGGTCAGCCGGAGCAAAGCATGATCCTTGAGCGCATTCTCTCCGAGGATCCGGATGAAGTGATGCCCCCGCCGAAATCGAAGCTCGGCAGGCTGACGACCGAGGAGGTGGCCATGCTGCGGCGGTGGATCAGCGAAGGGGCCGAATATGAGGCGCACTGGTCCTTTATTCCGCTGAATGGAGAAATGCTCCGGCGGCTTGACATCGACTCCGTCGTCCGTGCTGGCTTGAAGGAACGTGGACTCGAGCTTCAGCCGGAGGCTTCGGCGGAGACCCTGGTGCGGCGGCTGTCCTTTGACCTCACCGGCCTGCCGCCCATGCCGGAGGAATCCGCCGCCTTTGTGGCCGAACACGCCCTGGACCCTGACAGGGCGGTGGACCGGCTGGTCACCCGGCTGCTGGCCTCTCCGCACTACGGGGAACGCATGGCGGTGGACTGGCTGGACGTGGCACGCTATGCCGACAGCTATGGATTCCAGGTGGACCGTGAACGTGAGGTCTGGCCCTGGCGCGACTGGGTGGTGAAGGCCTTCAACGAGAACCTGCCGTTTGACCAGTTCATCACCTGGCAGCTGGCCGGGGATCTCATGCCGGGCGCGACGGATGAACAGAGGCTGGCCACGGCCTTCAACCGGCTGCACCAGCAGGAAAGCGAGGGCGGCAGCGTCGAGGAGGAGTACCGAGTGGAGTATGTGGCTGACCGTGTGCAGACGGTGGCGACGGCCTTCCTGGGGCTGACCTTTGAGTGCGCCCGGTGCCACGATCACAAGTATGATCCGGTGACGCAGAAGGAGTATTACGGACTGTTTTCGATGTTCCAGAACATCGACGAAGCCGGGCTGTACTCATTTTTCACCCCGTCGCCCCCCACCCCGGCGATGATGCTGATGGATGCGCCGACCCAGGAGAAGATGGAGGCGTTGGCGGTGAAGGTGAGGAAGCTGGAGGCGGCAGATTCAAGCGGGCCTGTATTGGAGAAGCTGGAGCTGCCCGGGGGAGTGCCGGCCTCCCTGGAGGGGCAGATGGCGCATTTCCCGTTTGATGAACTGAAGAACGGCCGCCTTGCCAATCTCATGGCCGTCCCCGACCCGGAGCCCATCCAAGGCAAGGATAAGAATGGCAGGCCGGTGAAGGAGGAGGACAAGACTTCCGCCGTGCTCAAGGGAGAGAACAAGCTGGTGACGGGAAGGCTCGGAAAGGCCGTGCAGTTCAGTGGTGACGACCCGGTGGACACGCCGCTGGGCAACTTCAGGCGTGAGGAGCCGTTCAGCCTCACCCTGTGGCTGAAAACGCCGGATGTGAAGGAGAGGGCTGTGGTGCTGCATCGTTCCCGCGCCTGGACGGATGCCGCCAGCCGCGGCTATGAGCTGCTGATCGAGGAGGGAAGGCTGAAGTGGTCGCTCATTCATTTCTGGCCGGGCAATGCCATTTCCATTCGCGCCAGGGAGATGCTCAAGCCGGGTGAGTGGACGCATGTCGCAGTGACCTACGATGGCGGCAGCCGCGCTTCCGGACTTCACCTTTATGTAAACGGCAGGCTGGCGGAAGCGGAGGTGGTGCGTGATGCGCTGACCAGGACCATCCAGGGCGGTGGCGGCGACAACATCAGCCTTGGGGAACGTTTCCGCGACCGTGGGTTCAAGGGCGGGCTGATGGATGACCTTAGGGTTTTCAACCGGGATCTGTCCAGGGCGAAGGAGGCGGCGAAAGAGCTGCAGGCGGCACGTGCTGATCTTTACGCGCTTCAGGACGCGCAGAGGGAGATGATGATCATGCAGGAGCTGGCGCGTCCCAAAAAGGCCTATGTGCTGACCCGCGGCGAGTACGACAAACGAGCCGAGGAGGTCGGGCCTGCTGTTCCCGCCGCCCTTTCCCCGTTCCCGAAGGACGTCCCCATGAACCGTCTTGGCCTGGCGAAGTGGCTGACGGACCCGGGGCATCCCCTGACGGCGAGGGTGACCGTGAACCGGCTTTGGAACAGTTTGTTCGGCCGCGGGCTGGTGAGGACGACGGAGGACTTTGGCAGCCAGGGTGAGCGGCCGCTGTATCCGGAGCTGCTTGACCTTCTGTCGTGGCGGTTCATTCAGGGCGGATGGGACTTCAAGGGCCTGGTCCGTGAGATTGTCAGCAGCCGGGTGTATCGTCAGCGCAGCATCGCGGACACCCGGACGATGGCCGATGATCCGGACAACCAATGGCTCGCCCGAGGTCCACGCTTCCGGCTTCCCGCCGAGATGATTCGTGACAACGCCCTGGCAACGGCCGGGTTGCTGAACCTGAAGGTGGGCGGTCCGCCGGTGAACCCCTATGAGATGACCGAGGCCTTCAAGCCGGTGAATCCGGCCGGGGCTGAATCGGTGTTTCGCCGCAGTCTATACACCACCTGGCGCCGGACCAGCCCTCCTCCTGCGCTTCTGGCCTTTGACGCCCCGAGGCGGGCGGTGTGCGCATCCCGGCGTGAGCGCACGGACTCGCCGCTGCAGGCCTTGATCCTCCTGAATGGAACCCAGTATGTCGAAGCCGCGCGCGTGCTGGGGGAAAACCTGCACCGTTATGCCCGGGGAGACGTGTCGAAAATGATCGAGATGGGTTTCCGTCTCTGCCTGGGCCGTTCCCCGGATGCGCAGGAAAGAAAGACCTGCCTTCATCTGCATGAGGAGCAGCTCCAGCATTATCAGAAAAGTCCCGCCGAGGCTGAGACGCTGCGCAAGACCGGACTGACGAAGCCGGATTTGACCATCCCCTCCGCCGAAGCCGCCGCTGCAGCGATCCTGGCCCAGGCCCTGATGAACCACGACGCCTGCGTGGTGAAACGCTGAACGACTCATCACCATGAACACCTTGAACACCATCCTCAACCGTCGTCAGTGGCTGAACCGAATGGGCTCGGGCCTGGGCGGAGCGGCCCTGGCCGAGATGCTGATGAAGGAGCAGGCGGCAGGTGCTGCGCCCCCCCTGGCCGAGCGGGGCGTGCTCGGCGCCACGCACTGGCAGCCGAAGGCGAAGCGGATCATCTACCTGTTCATGTCAGGCGGCCCCTCGCAGCTGGACTTGTATGATTACAAGCCCCTGCTCAACCGGCGTCATGGGGAGCAGCTGCCGGACTCCGTGCGTGGCGGCCAGCGGCTGACCGGCATGTCGGGCAACCAGTCGTCGATCCCGATGGTGGGATCGCCCTTCAAGTTCAGGCAGCATGGACAGGCTGGAGGCTGGTATTCGGAGCTGCTGCCGCACACGGCCGGCATTGCGGACCAGCTCTGCGTGATCCGTTCGATGTTCACGGAAAGCATCAACCATGGCCCCGGGGTGACCTTCTTCCAGACAGGATCGCAGATTGCGGGCCGGCCGAGCATGGGGGCCTGGCTGAGCTATGGTCTGGGGGCCGACAACACAAACCTGCCGTCGTTCACCGTGCTGATCACCAAGGGCAAGGGAGGCCAGCCGCTCGGGGCGCACCTGTGGGGCAGCGGTTTCCTGCCCACGAAGCATCAGGGCGTGCTGTTCCGCGCGGCAAAGGATCCCGTCCTCTACCTGGGCAATCCCGGCGGCGTCAGCAACGCTTCCCGGCGCGCCATGCTGGACCGGCTGAGGGAGCTGCATGAACACCAGTTCGCGGGAACGCCGGACGTCGAGATCCAGAACCGCATCGACCACTATGAAATGGCCTACCGGATGCAGTCCAGCATCCCGGAGGCCACGGACTTCCGCGACGAACCGCAGCATGTGCTCGACATGTATGGTCCCGATGTGAAGACGCCTGGAACCTTCGCCGCCAACTGCCTGCAGGCCCGGCGCCTTGCCGAGCGCGGGGTGCGCTTCATCCAGCTTTATCATCAGGACTGGGACCATCATGGCGGGCTGCCGGGAGCCCTTCCGAGGCTCTGCCAGGAAACTGACCAGCCTGCGGCGGCGCTGGTGAAGGACCTCCGGCAGCGGGGGCTTCTGGATGACACGCTGGTCGTCTGGGGCGGGGAGTTTGGCCGTACCAATTATTGTCAGGGCAAGATCCAGCCCAACTTTGGGCGCGACCATCACCCCCGCTGCTTCACGGCCTGGATGGCGGGCGGCGGCGTCAGGCCCGGCATCCTCCACGGCGAGACGGACGAGTTTGGCTACAACGTGGTGAGGGACGGCCTGCACATCCACGACTTCCATGCCACGATCCTGCACCTGCTGGGCATTGATCATGAGCGCCTGACCTACAAGTTCCAGGGGCGGCGCTACCGGCTGACGGACATCCACGGCCATGTGGTGAAGGGACTGCTGGCCTGAACGGCAGGCTGGCACAGGGAAGGGGCGTTTGCTTGCACGTCGGCATCTTTGCGCGAAACTGGCCGGTGGCCGAAAGCGAATCCATCACCAAACCCACCGCTCGTTTTGAGGACCTGCGGGGCATCCTGCGTTACGTGCCGCAGTTCCGGCAGCGAGTCTTCGTCATCGCCATCGACGGGGCCATCATGCATCAGCCCGGCTTTGCCAGCCTGCTTCAGGATGTGGCGGTGCTTCAGTCGCTGAACATCGAGGTCGTGCTCGTGTTCGGGGCCAGGGCCCAGATCCGGTCGCTGGCGGAAAGGCGCGGTGTTTCGCTGAGCAGTGATGACGGCATGAGCCGGACGGACCTGGCGACGCTTGAGGTGGCGGTGGAGGCGATCTCCCGCCAGGCCAGCGAGCTGATGGCTGACCTGACGGCGCTGGAGCTGCCCGTGGTCATTTCCAATGCCCTGGTGGTCCATCCTGCGGGTGTGATTGAAGGCGTGGATCAGGAGTTCACCGGCCGGATTGAGCGAGTGGATTCCGAATCCCTGCGGGTGCTGCTGAAGGCGGACATCATCCCGATCCTGCCTCCTCTTGGCTATGACGGACGGGGGGCGACCCTGCGGCTGAATTCGGATGCGGTGGCGACTGAGGTGGCGATCGCGCTTGGGGCGGCCAAGGTGATCTTTGTCTCGGAGGCCGGCCTGACCTGCCCGGATGGCAGCCGGCTTGCCCAGATTTCCGTGGCGGATGCCCGGGACATCGCCCGGAAAAGGGACGCGCGTCATGATGTGAACCTGCTTTCCAAGCTTCGTTACGCCGCCCTGGCCTGCCAGGAGGGGGTGCCCAGGGTTCATATTGTGGACGGCACCCAGGACGAGGCCCTGCTGGCGGAATTGTTCAGCAACGAGGGCGTCGGCACCATGATCCACGCCGATGATTATCAGCAGATCCGCAAGGCCCGTTCCTCGGACATTCCGATGCTGCTCGGCATGATGCAGCAGTCAATGGATGATGCGGCCCTGGTGCCCAGGACGCGCGAGCAGATCCAGTCGAAGATCAAGGACTTCTTCGTGCTGGAGACCGATGGCAACCCGATTGGCTGCGTGGCGGTGCATTCCTATGACGAGGAGGGCCGGAGGGTGGCCGAGCTGGCCTGCCTGTTTGTGCGCCGCAGCCACAAAAACCGCGGGCATGGACAAAAGCTGGTCGCCTTCGCCGAGGACGTCGCCCGGCAGCGCAGCTGTGCGGAACTGGTCGCCCTGAGCACTCAGGCCTTCAGGTTTTTTGAGGAGAAGATGGGTTTTCAGGTCGCCACGCCTGACGCCCTGCCCCTGGCCCGTCGTGAGAAATATGACCGGAGCGGCAGGAACTCGAAGGTTCTGATCAAGGCGCTGAAGTGAGTGCGTTCAATGGTGACCCTCCATGATTTTTCGCATTCTGCCCCTGCTGCTTCTTCCCGGCCTGGCCCTGTCAGCAGCCGGGCCCGCCCCGGAGCTGATCTCGCCCCAGGTCAAGGCCTGCGTGGACAAGGCCGTGGCCTGGCTCTTGAAGCAGCAGCAGCCTGCGGGTCATTTCTCTGAGCAAAAGTCCAGCCAGCAGCCGCGCCCGGGGGACATTCCCAGCCATAGCGCGGCGATGACCTCCCTGGCCCTCATGGGGCTTGCCTCCGTCGGCCATCTGCCCGGCAACCGGACGCCGGAAAGCGAGGCGGCGAACCGCGGGCTGAAGTTCGTCACCGATCATGTGGAGCCGGATGAGAACGGCTACCTGGGAAGAAGCGACCGCAGCCGCATGTACGGCCACGGCATCATGACGCTGATGCTGGTCGAAATGCTGGGCATGTCTCCCGATGAGGCCACGGACAGGAAGGTTCGCGACTTGGCGGAGAAGGGCATCCGGCTCATCCTGCGTGCACAGCAGACTCCGAAGAGCGAGGCAAACCGCGGCGGCTGGCGTTATGAACCGAGCAGCAGTGACAGTGACATCAGCGTGAGCGTCTGGCAGCTCATGGCACTGCGCGCCGCGAAGAACAGCGGGATCGAGGTGCCCAGGGAGGCGATCGACAACGCCGTGGCCTACATCAAGCGCAGCTACCGTGCCGAGCGTGACAGCAACGGGCAGCTCAAGCAGCTGGAGGCCGCCTTCAGCTACGAGCCCTATGGCGGCCGACAAACTTTCTCCACGACATCAGCAGGCCTGCTTTCCCTTCAGGTGGCGGGCCAGTATGAGGCGCCGGAAGTCCTGGGCTCCTCGAACTGGCTGTTGAAGTTCCCGCCGGAAGTGAACGAGCCCTGGTTTTTTTACGGCTGCTATTATTACGCCCAGGGAATGTATCAGCGTGGCGGAGATCATGCCGCCACGGCGCGCCAGAAGACGGAGCAGATGCTGGTGGCGTCCCAGAATCCGGAAGGCGCCTGGTTTCCAAGAAACGGCAATGAAAAAAGCGCCGGCCCCGTGTATGCCACGTCACTGGCTCTGTTAAGCCTGAGCGTTTACCACCATTTCCTGCCGATCTACCAGAAATAGCCGGCGGCAGGCTCTCCGGGAAGCATCACCAGTTCTTGATCCACTTGGAGCTTTCGCGCGCGAGAGTCGTGTCGTTCTGCGTGTCGATTCCCGTGGCCGTGATGTTCTTGATGTCCTCACCATAGGACCAGATGTCATAGGTGGACAGGTTGATGGTGGTTGCCTGGGGTGGCGGCTGGCCAGGTACGGAGCTCTGGGTCGGGGCCGCCTTGATGTAGCGGATCGGGTGACCGAACCCATCCACCATGTAATACAGGGAGCTGTTGTTGCTGGTCCACATCTCCCTGGGCATGTCTGTCATGGTGACGTTGGCGGCCTCGTTCTCATCCACCTGGCCGTCCGAGCTGGGGTTTCCGAGGCCGTCAGCCCCTTCAATCTGGTTGAAGCCGTCGCCGCTGAGCGCCTGGTAGAGGCAGGCACCGCCTCCGGCGATGTAGGTCAGATCGGCGATGGGAACGGACTCGGATGGATTGGACGGCTGGGGGTAGGCGCCGAACTTCTCACGGTAGTTTTCCAGGGCTGACCGGATGGCGCGGATCGAAACCTCGGTGCGGTTGCGTTTGGCAGACTTGTCAGCGTAGGTGTAGGCACCGGCAACCAGGGCGAAGAGGAGGACAATGACGCTGACGACGGTGATGAGTTCGACCAGGGTGAAGCCTGCGCTGCGGCTGCGGCGAGGAGCGTGGATTTTCATGGCTTGGGGGGCGGCGGAAAAATGACGGGCTCAGGTGGGTGCGCCACCGCTCAGCTGTTTGATCACCTCAATCAGAGGCAGGAACAGCGCCAGCACGATGGTGCCGACGACAAGGGCCAGGAGCACGATCATCAGGGGTTCGAGCATCGAGGTGAGGGCGGAGACGGAGTTGTCGACCTCGTCCTCGTAAACATCGGCGATCTTGAGAAGCATTTCGGGGAGCTGGCCGGTTTCCTCGCCGACGTCCACCATGGAGATCACCATCGGGGGGAAGACGCTGCTGGCCTCCAGGGGGGCGACCATGGATTCACCTTCCTTGACGGCGTCATGCACCTTGACGATGGATTCGGAGACGATGGCGTTGCCGGCGGTCTCGCGGGTGATGTTGAGGGCCTGAAGAATGGGGACGCCGGAGGTGACCAGGGTGCCGAGGGTGCGGGTGAACCGGGAGATGGCGGTCTTGCGCTGGACGTCACCGAACAGCGGCAGCTTGAGCTTCCATCCATCGATGCGGCGGCGTCCGCCGGCGGTGGCGGCGAAGAGGCGCCAGCCGATGAAAATGGCGGTGGCCCCCAGGGCAAGCCAGATGAAGTTGTCTCCCATCCAGCGGCTGAAGCCGATGACATACTTGGTCAGGGCGGGCAGCTTGTTCTTGTCACCCAGCATCTCCTCGAAGATTTTTTCAAACTTCGGGACGATGACGAGCATGAGGAAGATGAGGATCGCCAGGGCGATGAACATCACGACAATCGGGTAGATCATCGCCGCCATGATCTTGTTCTTCAGCTTCTGGGCCTTTTCCTGGTATTCGGCGAGGCGGTTGAGGACGATTTCCAGAACACCGCCGAGCTCGCCGGCCTTCACCATGTTGACGTAAAGCTTGTTAAAGATCCTGGGATACTGGGTGAGGGTCTCCGAGAAGGTGCTGCCGGTCTGGACGTTGTCCGCCAGGGTGGCAATCGTGGATTTCATCACCAGGTTGGGTTCCTGGCGGCTGAGGACGGTCAGGCCGCGCAGCAGGGGCAGACCCGAGTCAATGAGGGTCGCGAGCTGACGGGTGAAGACCATCAGGGTCTTCGGCTTCACCTTGGCGTTCGCACCGGCCTTGACCGTTTTTCCGCCCTTGGCGGAGGTGGTCTTGGCGGCGCGTTTCTTCACGGCCGCATCCCCTTTGCCCTCCTGGGCCACCTGCGTGGGGTAGAGCTGGTTCTGGCGAAGGAGGTTGATGGCCTCGGCCTCGTTGGCGGCGTCCAGGTCTCCAGCGACTTCATGGCCGTTTTGGTCGAGGGCGATGTAGTGAAACTTCGGCATACTTAAGGGGTAGGCAGGGTGGATTTTTGAATGTTTGTTAGATTACTGGGGCGCTGCGGACGATGTCCAACAAATTCCTGGTCCGGCGCGGCGCAATTTCGACGCAAGAACGCCGGCTCAGGTGTATTTCAGGACTTCCTCGATGGTGGTTTCCCCGTCGTAGATGTTGCGCAGGCCGTCCTCACGCAGCGTCATCATGCCCAGTTCAATGGCCTTCTGCTTCAGGACAAGCGTCGGGGCGCGCTCGACAATGAGCTCGCGGATGGGGTCGGTCACGTTGAGCAGCTCGTAGATGCCCTTGCGGCCCTTGTAGCCGGAGCCGCCGCATTTGTCGCAGCCGGCGCCGGTGTAGAACTGCTTGCCGCCAAGGTCGTCCTGGTTCAGGCCAAGCTGATTGAGGATGGACAGGCTGGGGTCGTAGGCGGTGCGGCAGCTTTTGCAGATGGTGCGCAGAAGCCTCTGGGCGAGGATGCCTTCCAGCGTGGCGGACACAAGGAAGGGTTCGACCCCCATGTCCACGAGACGGGTGACGGCGCCTGCGGCATCGTTGGTGTGCAGGGTGCTGAGCACCAGGTGTCCGGTGAGGGAGGCCTGGATGGCGATCTGGGCGGTCTCGACGTCACGCATCTCCCCCACCATGATCTTGTCGGGGTCCTGACGGAGGAAGGAGCGCAGGGCCTTGGCGAAGGTCAGGCCGACGGCGTCGTTGACCGGCACCTGCATGATGCCGTCGAGCTCGTATTCGACGGGGTCCTCGGCGGTGAGCACCTTGGTGTCGATCTGGTTGATCCTGCGCAGGCAGGCGTAGAGGGTGGTGGTCTTGCCGGCGCCGGTCGGGCCGGTCACGATGAAGATGCCGTTGGGCTTTTCGATCGTGTCCGTGATGTAGTCGAAAAGATAGGGCGGCATGCCGAGATGCTCGAGGTCCAGGTTGACGCTGCTGCGGTCAAGGACGCGGAGCACCACGGATTCGCCATGCTGGGTCGGCAGGGAGTTGACACGCATGTCCACCGGCTTGCCGTTGACCACGGTCATGATGCGGCCGTCCTGGGGGACGCGGCGTTCGGCGATGTTCATGTTGGCCATGACCTTCACCCGGGAGATCACCGAGCTGGCCAGGTGAACAGGAGGAGGGGCCATTTCGTACAGGGCGCCGTCCACCCGGTAGCGGATCTTGAACTCGTGCTCGAAGGGTTCGAAGTGGATGTCCGAGGCCTTCTCCTTGATGGCCTGGGTCATGACAAGGTCGACAAACTTGACGATGGGGGCGGAGTTGGCCTCGACTTCGGGGGAGTCCTTGCCGGCGCTGGCGAGGCCGCCGAAGATGTCCTCGATGCTGGGCGCTCCGGTGCCGTAGTGCTTGTCGATCAGGGCCTGCACCTGGCTGCGGCGGGCGACGACCGGCACGATCTGCTTGCCAAGGCCGAAGTGAAGGTCTTCGACGAGCTGGGGGTTCAGGGGGTCGGTGAAGGCGACATGCAGGCCGCGGGCGTCCAGGGTGATGGGGAAGGCGCCGTAAAGGCGTGCCATGCCGCCCGGGACGAGGTTGATGACTGAGGGCGGTGGCTCGTAGCTGGACAGGTCAAAATGCTCGGCGCCCAGTTCTTCGGCGACCACGGCCCAGAACTCGTCCTCGGTCTGGTAGATGCCATAGTCCAGGATGGTCTGGAGGATTTCCTTGCCGTTGTGGATGCAGTCCTGGTTCAGGCCGTCGGCGACGCCGGAGTCGATGACTCCGCGTGACTGAAGCATGTCGATGACGTTTTGGGGGGTCATGTCGGGGGGAAGGGGTTCGGTTGCCGGGGTGCGGGTCTCAATCAGCGTCGGACATCGTGGCTTCGATGACCTCGTCGGCGGTGGTGACGCCGGCCAGCACCTTGCGGACGCCGTCTTCGCGGAGGGTTCTCATGCCAAGCTCGCGGGCGCGTTTGCGAAGCTGCGGCGTGGTGAGGTTCTGGTTGATCATGTTGCGGACCTCGTCGTCCACCTTGAAGATTTCGGCGATGACCATGCGTCCGCGGTAGCCGGAGCTGCGGCATTTGTTGCAGCCCTTGGGGCCCATGATGTTGGCGTTGAAGAGCTGGCTGGCCTCCAGCCCCAGGTGGCGCAGCTCCTTGTCGCTGAGCCCCGTGGGCTGCTTGCATTCGCCGCAGAGCTTGCGGACCAGGCGCTGGGCCAGGATGCCGCGGACGGCGGAGGCGATGAGGAAGGGCTTGATGCCGATGTCGGCAAGACGGGCGACGGCGCTGGGGGCGTCGTTGGTGTGGAGGGTGGAGAAGACGAGGTGGCCGGTGAGGGAGGCCTGGATGGCGATGCCGGCCGTCTCGGCGTCACGAATCTCACCCAGCATGATGATGTTGGGGGCCTGGCGCAGCATGGCGCGAAGGGCGGCGGCAAAGGTCATGCCGACATCCTCCTTCACCATGACCTGGTTGATGCCCGGCAGCTCATATTCGACCGGGTCTTCGACGGTGATGATCTTGCGGTCGGGGCGGTTGATGAAGTTGAGGCAGGCGTAGAGCGTCGTGGTCTTGCCGGAGCCTGTGGGGCCGGTGACGAGGACGATGCCGTCTGGCAGGGTGACAAGCTTTTCAAAGCAGTCCTGGTCATCACTGAAGAAGCCGAGGTCGCTGAGGCCGAGGCGGAGGCTGCTCTTGTCGAGCACACGCATGACCACGCTTTCGCCGTTCTGGGTGGGGATGATGGAGACGCGGAGGTCGAGTTCCTTGTCGCCGAACTTCATCTGGATTCGGCCATCCTGGGGCACGCGTTTTTCATCGATGCTCATCGTGCCGGTCATGATCTTGACGCGGGCGATGATGGAGGAGAGCAGGCGCTTGGGGTGGTGCTCGATGTCCACCATGACGCCGTCCATGCGGAAGCGGACGCGGATGTCCTTCTCCAGGGGCTCGATATGAATGTCAGACGCCCGGTTGCGGAAGGCGTCCATAAGCATGTTGGTGACCAGCTTGATGATGGGAGCGTCTCCATCACCGGCGCCCGAGGCGTCATCCTTGTGGCCGCCCGTCATGGCCTCGTTGCCGTAGATGGTGACCATGACCTCCTGGATGAGGTTGGGGGTGGAGCAGAAGAACTCCATTTCCGGCTGCAGGACGTGCGGCAGGGCGTCGAGGGTCTCGAAGTCGTAGGGGTCGGAAACGGCGACCTGCAGGGCGGTGCCGTTCATGCCGATGGGCACGACCTTGTACTTCTTCGCCTGCTCCAGGGTGACGAGGCCCTTCAGGGCCGGATTGGCCTGGAAGCCGTGGAGGTCCACATATTCCATGCCGCTGCTGGAGGCGATCAGCTGGGCTAGCTGCTCATCGGTGACAACACCGGTCTTGACGAGGGTTTCCAGGGGCGTCTCCTGACCCTTCTTATTGTTTTTGGCCTGCTGGAGGTCCTGGGCGGTGACATAACCGGCCTCGGTCAGCAGTTCGATGAGAAACTCTTCGTTGGAATACATGCGGTCTTGCGGGGGGACGCGATTTTCTTGGGAATTTCCACCTTAGAGGATTTTGCGCTTTAGTGTCAATGTTTGGCTGTGGAGTTGCAGGGGGCCGTCATTCCTGCCACCATGGCCATCCCCGCCATGTTTTTCATTTCCACGCGCGGTCAGACGCGCCCGCATACTTTTTGTGAAGCTGTTGAAGCCGGACTCGCTCCGGACGGAGGCCTGTTCCTGCCGGAAAACCTGCCGTCCCTTGCCGGCAGGCTGGCCGGCTGGGAGACGCTGACGTATCCGGAGCTGGCGGCGGAGTTCCTCAGCCTGTTTGGATCGGAGATCCCGCTGGATGAATGGCACGGGCTCACGAAGGAGGCCTACCGCCGTTTTGAGGCTCCGGAGGTGGCGCCGCTGAAAAAACTTTCGGAGCAGCTCTATGTGCTGGAGCTCTGGCACGGGCCGACGCTCGCGTTCAAGGATTTTGCGCTGCAGCTGCTGGGGCTGCTCTACAAGCGCCAGGTCAGGTTGGGCGGCAAGAAGCTGGCCGTCCTCGGGGCCACCTCCGGTGACACCGGCAGTGCGGCGATTCACGGCTGCATGGGGCAGGCGGGCATCCAGATCTTCATCCTGTATCCGCATGGCAGGGTGGCGCCGCTTCAGGAGCGTCAGATGGCCTGCACTGGCGCGCCCAACGTGTTTGCCATTCCGGTGCCGGGAACCTTCGATGACGCCCAGCGTGTGGTGAAGGAATGCTTCGGGGACCAGGAGTTTGTCAACGAGGTCAACCTGTCTGCCGTCAACAGCATCAACATCGCCCGGGTTCTGGCGCAGTGTGTCTATTATCTATGGGCCTGGCTGCGGCTGCCGGCGGAGGCGCGGGACACCGTTGAGTTTGTGGTTCCCACCGGCAATTTCGGCAACGTCCTCGCCGGCTGGCTCTGTCAGCAGATGGGCATGCCCTGCGGATCCTTCCGGGTGGCGACCAATCAGAACGACATCCTTCATCGCTTCTTCTCGCAGGGGGACTATCAGCAGGGCGAGGTGAAGCCCAGCCATGCCCCCAGCATGGACATCCAGGCGGCGTCCAATTTTGAGCGCTACCTCTATTTCATGCTGGGCAGGGATCAGGGCCGCGTGCGCGAAGTGATGCAGAGGATGAAGGCTGGTGAACGCCTGGCCTTTCCGAAGCCGGCCTCCAGTTTCAGAAGCACACGGATGGACGATGAGACGATCCCGAAGGTGATTGCCCAGGTCTGGAAGGACTGGGGCTATGTCATTGATCCGCACACGGCCTGCGCATTCACCGGCATGGCTGAAGGGCGGGTCAGCGTGGTTCTCAGCACGGCCAGTCCGGCCAAGTTCCCGGAGGTGGTCCAGGCTGCCACGGGCTGCGAGCCGCTTCATCCGACCCTTGAGGCCCTGAAGTCCAGGACGCTGCAGACCTATCCCCTGCTTGCTGATGACAAGGCGGTGAAGGATTTTATCCGTGCACATCCTTGAAGCCCTGGCTAGTGTGGGGTCATCACCATGTGGCGCGAAGTCATCACCCTCTGGCAAAGCGTTCGTGATCCCGAATACGCCCACCTGCTTCTGGAACCCCTGCCGCTTTACGGCCTGGGGCTGGGGCTTATCCTGCTGACGGTGGCAACCCTGGTCGGTGAAACGAAGTCACGGCTGCTCGCGCTCATCCTGATGGGCGTGTCCTGTGCCAGCGTGGGGCCGTACCTAAGCTTCCGGCTCAGCGCCACGCCCCGCATTCTCGCGACCCGGCCGGTGGCAGCTGGGCCTGAGATTGAAAGGCAGACGCAGCTCAGGCAGGACTTCGCGTGGGTCTATTATCTGATGTCAGGGGCCTGCCTGACGGCCCTGGCAATGGCGGGCAGACGCCATGGGCGTCATGCCCTGTTGGTCATTTTCCTGGGGGGGACCGCTCTTTTCTGGCTAAGCCTCTGGCTGCACAAGAAGGAGTGCGAGGTCTATCATCCGAACATCCGCAGGCTGGTCAGCCCGGGCTGAGCCGGTGGCAAGCCTGGGCCTGGGATGGTTGAAAGGGGGTGTGAAAAACTCAAAAATGTCGTTGCGCAGCAGGGGCTCTGTGATACGACTCACGCCCCCTCCGCCCCAAAGGCGGTTTCCCCTGTCCTGTATCCTCCGTTTTTATGCGAGTCCGTCCGTCCGTCAAACCTCTGTGCGAACTTTGCCGCGTCATCCGTCGCGCGGGCGTTGTTCGTGTTGTCTGCAAAAACCCTCGCCACAAGCAGCGCCAGGGCTGATCCACTGACTTTTATCCGAACCTTTTGTTATGGCACGCCTACTTGGAGTCGAAATCCCGAACGAAAAGAAGATCGAATACTCACTGCCGTATATTTTCGGCATCGGTCTTCCCCTCAGCCGCAAGATCCTGTCCCACACCAGCATCGACCCGAACACCCGCACGGGTGAGCTGACGGACGACCAGCTGGCCCAGATCGCGCAGACTGCCCAGGCTCTCAAGATCATCATTGAAGGTGACCTTCGCCGTGAACAGCAGATGCACATGAAGCGTCTGCTTGGCATCAACTGCTATCGTGCCACCCGCCACCGCCGCGGCCTTCCCGTGCGCGGTCAGCGCACCCACACGAACGCCCGCACCCGCAAGGGCCCCCGCAAGACCGTCGGTGCCCAGAAGAACCCCGGCGCCAAGAAGGGCAAGGTCTGATCCTCGCCGTATTGAACCGAAGCAAAACCTTTTCCTAGTATGGCAGACGAAACGACGCCCCCCGCAGCCGCTCCTGAAGCTGCTGCCCCCGCCCCGGCCCCTGCAGCACCTGCTGCCGCTCCCGCCGCTGACAAGCAACCCACTTCCGGTGACCGTGCCGTCTCCCAGAGCGTATGGCTCGAGATCGGTGGCGGTGATGGCGCTGAGTCTCCCAAGGTCATCAAGGCCAAGGGTGCCAAAAATGTCAGCTCAGGCGTGGTTCACGTCCAGGCGACTTTCAACAACACCATGGTGTCCATCACCGATCGTGCAGGCAATGTCATCGGCTGGTCCACCTCCGGCAAGATGGGCTTCCGCGGCTCCCGCAAAGGCACCGCTTACGCCGCCCAGGTCGTCGCTCAGGATGCCTGCCGTCAGGCCATGGGTCACGGGCTTCGTGAAGCCGAAGTGCGTCTTCGCGGTCCGGGCTCCGGCCGTGAGTCCGCCGTTCGTGCCATTCAGGCCATGGGCGTGGAAGTGACCGTCGTCAAGGACGCCACCCCGATTCCTCACAACGGCTGCCGTCCGCCCAAGGCCCGCCGCGTCTAATTTCAGCCCTCTTTTCTATCTAGCTCTATGGCACGTTACACTGGTCCCCGCGAAAAGATCGCCCGCCGCTTCGGCATCGCCCTTTTCGGCCCTTCCAAGGCTCTTGAACTCCGCAACTTCCCCCCTGGGCAGCATGGTGTTCGCAATGCCCGTCGTAAGGTTTCCGAATACGGAGTTGCCCTGATTGAGAAGCAGAAGCTGCGCTTCCAGTACGGCGTGCTTGAAAAGCAGTTCCGCCGCTTCTTCGCCGAAGCCCAGCGCCGCAAGGGTGTGACTGGTGAAAACCTTCTCCAGATGCTTGAGCTGCGCCTGGACAATGTCGTTTACCGCATGGGCTTTGCGAACACCCGCTTCGCCTCCCGTCAGCTCGTCAGCCATCGTCACATCACCGTCAACGGTCGTGTGGTCAACATCGCCAGCTATCAGGTGAAGCCGGGTGACAAGGTCGGTGTCAAGGACAGCCCTCGCTCACAGCAGCTTGTCGGCCGTTTCCTTGAAATGACCCTTGGCAACCCCGCTCCGGACTGGATGACCGTGGATCGTGACTCCATGAGCGCTGTTGTGAACCGCGCCCCGATCCGCGACGAGATCAATCCGATTGCCAACGAGCAGCTGGTGGTTGAGCTTTACTCCCGTTAATCTCGAGGAAGCCAAAGAACTTCGAAAAGGACGCCGCAAGGCGTCCTTTTTTGTTGCCCTTCTGAAGCGCCTGGGCGCTGGTTTACCAGGGAAAGATGTCTCCCCTGCCTCGACCCGCTTTCGCCTGGCCACGAGGCTGCACGCCCCAGCTTCCTCCAAGCCGGAGGCTCGAGAGAAATGAGCCTGGGGTGAAACGAGCCCAGCGAGTGAAAACCCCAGGGCAACGTCGCCACACCCACAAGTGATCTTCACCGCGTCCAGGAAGGACGCGAGAGGCCATCGCCAATCCTGTGCAATCGTCATGACCATGCGCCCCACTCTCGCGCTCTTCCTGGGCGCACCCCAGGTCCGGTGATGGTTGGGCCTCATCGATCCGGTGGTTCACGCTCGCCACGGCTCGCTTGACCACCGGCTTGTCTCTCTCGATCTTCCGGCTCGGTTCGATGAATCCGTTGTCATGACCGAACACCGATTCACCCTTTTTCCGGGTGAAGTGGAGATGTTTTCCAAGTGCCGGATTGAAAAAGCGGGGAAGGGCCAGGATCCTCTCACGAGATGCCTCGAGCCGCCCTTCGGAACTCCACTTCGTTGCCGCATGCGCCGATGGCCTCGGCCTCGCTGATGAGGCCTGCCTCATAGGCGCGTACAATGTTGGTGAGAAAGGTGCAGCAGTTCGGGTCGTTGCCGCGCTGCATGTAGTTGCGGATGTTCTCGATGTCCTGCCTGGCGATCCATTGTTTCACGGCGCCGCCATTTTCGAGATGTTCGACCAGCAGGTGCATGCCGCCGTCGGTTCGTGGCAGCAGCTTCTGGCAAAGGGCTCCGATGAGCTGCTGGGAGAGGAGATGGAGCCCGAGGGCGGACTGTTCCGGAGGGAAGAGGTGAGCCAGGCGGTCCACGGCGTCCACGGCGCTGTCACTGTGGATCGATGCCAGGACGAGGTGCCCGGTTTCACTGGCCTGCAGGGTGGTGAGGGCGGTTTCAAGGTCACGGATCTCACCCACCATGATGACATCTGGGGCCTGGCGCATGGCGGCGCGCACCCCGCGGGCATAGGTGGTGGTGTCGCGTCCCACCTCACGCTGCGTGAACATGCTGGACTTGTTCGGATACATGAACTCGATCGGGTCCTCGATGGTCACGATGTGTCTGGCCATGTTTTCGTTCATCCACTGGAGCAGGCCGGCCATGGTGGTGCTTTTGCCCATGCCGGTGGGGCCGGTGATCAGGATCAGCCCGCGTGTTTTCAGCGCCCATTTGGTGAGCAGCCAGTCCGGCACGCCGAGGTTGCCAAGCACAGGCAGGTCGGTGCGGATGCGGCGCATGACCACACCGAGGCGACCGATGGCCTTGTAGAGGTTGACGCGGTAGCGGGTGTGGCTGGAGGAGACGAGGCCGGAGTCCTTGTCGTTGTCCATTTCAGGGCTGGCTCCACAGGCCTGCCACAGGCCTGCCATCTGGTTCAGCTGCATGACTTCGTCTCCGAACAGCATGAGCTGCCCGTTGATCTTCATCCGCGGGACCTCACCCTCCAGGAGAAAGACGTCGCTGGCCTTGTGTTCGTCGGCCGCGTTCAGGATGTCGTCTAGGGAAAGGGGCATGGCGTCGGCGATCAAAGCCAGCGCCGCTCTCCTTGTCGAGCGACATGTCCGATGGGGCTGCTTTTTGTCGCGAGGGCTTCCGGTCAGGCGGCGATTTCGCAGGTGACCTTGCCGCTCTTGTCCATCTCACCGAGCAGCACGGCTCCTGTGCCGACGTTGAGGGCTTTTCTGGCGTGTTTGGCATCCATGATCGCCACCCAGCCAATGCCCATGTTGAAGGTGTCCCAGGCGTCGGCGGGGTCGGCGTGACGCAGGACCTTCTGCACCACGTCATTTTTCCAGAAGGGAACCTGGAGGTGGCAGCCAAGGCCGCGCCGGGTGAAGATGCGCCCCAGGTTTTCCACGAGGCCGCCGCCGGTGATGTGGGCCATGGCGGCGGGCTTGATCCTGGCCTTGCGCAGCCCCCAGCAGACTTCGTGATAAAGCAGGGTGGGGGTGAGAAGCTGGGCCGCCTCCTTCTTGCTCAGCCTGATGTTTTCCTTCGCCAGGATGCGGCGCACCAGGCTGAAGCCGTTGGCATGAAAGCCGGCGCTTGGCCAGCCGACCAGCACGTCGCCCTTCTTGATCTCGGCGGGGTTCATCACAGCGGCCTTTTCAGCGGCGCCGATGGCGAAGCCGGACAGTTCCACCATGCCCTCCAGCACGGCTCCTGGCATCTCGGCGGTCTCTCCGCCGGCGAGGATGCAGTTGCAGGACTGAAGGTATTCGGACATGCCGGCGATGATGCGGGTGAGCTGGCGTTTCTGAATCTTGTTCACGCCGACATAATCCAGGAACAGGATGGGATCCGCGCCGCAGGTGAGCACGTCGTTCACATTCATGGCCACCAGGTCCTTGCCGGCGTTTTCAAGAAGGTCGTGCTTCAGCAGGAGCTCAAGCTTGGTGCCGACGCCGTCGCAGCCTGTGAAGATGACCGGTTGCTTGTACTTGCTGAGGTCGTAGCCGGCCGCGAACAGGCCGAAGGCGTTGGCGAGCTTGCGCTTCTTCTGGGTGGCCTTCACAAGCGCGCCAATGTCATCGACAAAGGAGGCTGCTTCATGGATATCGACGCCGGCTTGCTTGTAGGTGTGCTTGGACATGGGAAAAGGGACCGCCTTCGTGCGGGCGGAAGTTGAGATTGCAGCGCCCGGGCGATGATGCAAGCGGCAGCATCGCGAAGGCCCTGCGGACGGAGTTTTCCCAGAGTCAGAGGCGGAAGACTTTCCGGGCGTTTTCCCAGAGGATCTTGCGCTCGACGGCCTTGGAGGGGGCAAGCCTGCGAATGGCGGCGAGGGTTTGCGCCCCCTGGCAGCCGGGGCCACGGCCGAAGTGGTCGGCGCAGTCGCTGCCATAGAGGATCTTGTCCTGATGCCGCTGGAAGAAGGCCGTGGTGTGCTCTTCATCACGGGTCAGGGCCAGCAGGCCGGAACCTGCGGACATGTCGGCATACATGTTCGGGTAATCCGCCAGGTAGCGGTCGGTCAGGCCTCCTGCGGTGACCTTGGTCTTGGGATACAGCACCTTCTGATCGTGGGCCTTGTCGATGTTTCCCCAGAAAGTCTGGGCGTGCCCGATGAAAACGGTCTTCGGAAACTTCTCCAGCATGGTGTGGAAGCGTTCATAGCCTCGGTTGTAGGTCTGAAACTGAAAGTGCAGGAGGATGGGCACCTGGTGGGCTCCCGCCAGTTCGTACAACTTCTGGCTCGCGGCGGAATCGCATTCCACGTCGAACTTTTGCTCGCCGATGATACAGGCGCCGAGTTTCAGCCATTTTTCAATCACGGCGGGAGCGCTGTCGAGGTCGGTCACCTCATTGGCTCCCCAGAGGTAGCTTTGGGGGCTGGCTTCGGCCACGCGGCGGCACCATTCGGTGTCGCCGCAGCGGGCGGCGAGGCCGTTGGACCTGCCCTTGTGGGTGGAGGCACGGTCCATGGGCGTGCCCGCCGGCAGCAGGATGGAGCGGGTGACGCCCATGGCCTGCTGATGGGCGATGAGGTGTTCGTCACTGCGGTCGTGATAATGAGTGTGCTGATGGATGTCCAGGACGGGCTCAGCGGCGCCTTCCTGGGCAAGGGCTGAGGTCGCTGCGGCGGAAAGGATTCCCCGGATGAAGTCACGACGTGAGGCGGAGGCGATGCGCATGGTGGTTTGAAAACGAAGCCATTGATCCTGAAACCGGGCCGTGAGTGATGAAAACCGGCATCGGAATGACCGGCCCGGTTCGCCGAGGAAGCTCTTTCCTTGACGCAAGCCCGCTTACTGCGCATTTGAGCACTCCCCATTTCCTGAAACTCGACGCGACCTCCTGACCGTGGCCAAGAAAGCATCCACCAAGCCCGAAGAAACCTCCCCAATCCTCGCCGACAGCGCCCCGATTCTGGAACTGCCGGTGGATGCGCATTACAGCAACTGGTTCCTCGAGTATGCCAGCTACGTCATCCTGGAGCGCGCCGTGCCCCACATCAACGACGGGCTGAAGCCGGTGCAGCGCCGCATCCTGCACTCCATGGACGAGCTGGAGGACGGCCGGTATAACAAGGTGGCCAACATCGTCGGCAACACGATGAAATACCACCCGCACGGGGATGCCAGCATCGGGGACGCGATGATCCAGATCGGTCAGAAGGACCTGCTCATCGACATGCAGGGGAACTGGGGCAACACGCTCACCGGTGACAACGCCGCCGCCCCCCGGTACATTGAGGCCCGCCTGTCCAAGTTTGCCCTGGATGTCGTTTATTCACCCAAGGTCACCGAATGGGCCGCCAGCTACGACGGGCGCAACAAGGAGCCGATCACGCTGCCGGTGAAGTTTCCCCTGCTGCTGGCCCAGGGGGTGGAGGGCATCGCCGTCGGCCTGTCCTGCCGCATCCTTCCGCACAACTTCATCGAGCTTTGTGACGCCTGCATCGCCGCCCTGCGGGGTGAGGAGGTGAACCTGCTGCCTGACTTCGCCACCGGCGGCATCATGGACGCCACGGATTACAACGGCGGCCTGCGCGGCGGCCGGGTGCGTGTGCGCGCCAAGATCGAGCCCGGGGCGAAGAAAAACATCCTGCGCATCACCGAGATCCCCTTTGGCACCACGACCGGCGGCCTCATGGACAGCATCGTCGCCGCCAACGACAAGGGGAAGATCAAGATCGCCCGTGTGGATGACAACACCGCCGAGAACGCCGAGATCGTCATCCAGCTGCCGCCCGGGGCCGATCCTGACCAGACCATCCAGGCTCTGTATGCCTTCACGGACTGCGAGCTCTCCCTGGCCCCCAACGCCGTCGTCATTCAGAACGACAAGCCGCGGTTCATCAACGTCAACGAACTGCTCAAGGAGAACGCCGAGCACACCAAGCAGCTGCTGCGCCAGGAGCTGGAGATCGTGCTTGGGGAGCTCGAGGAGCGCTGGCATTTTGCGAGCCTGGAGAAGATCTTCATCGAGAACCGCATCTACCGGAAGATCGAGGAGTGCGAGACCTGGGAGGCCGTCATCGAGGCGATCTGGAAGGGCTTGAAGCCGTTCCTCGGCCGGCTCAAGCGCGAGGTGACAAACGATGACATTGTCCGGCTCACCGAGATCCGCATCAAGCGCATCTCCAAGTTCAACAGCTTCGAGGCGGACAACTACATCCGTGAGCTGGAGGAGGACATCTCCGGAGTGCAGAAGAACCTCAAGCAGCTCACCCGCTTCGCCATCGCCCACTTCGAGAGGCTGAAGAAGACCTACGGCCCCGGCCGTGAACGTCGCACGGTGATCAGCAGCTTTGACCGCGTGGCGGCCGCCGAGGTGATTCTCGCCAACGAGACGCTCTACCTGGACGCCAAGGAGGGATTTGCCGGCACGGGTCTGAAGAAGGAGGGCGAGCCGCTCTGCAAGTGCTCCACCCTGGATGACGTCATCTTCTTCACCCGCGAGGGGACGATGACCGTGACCAAGGTCTCACCCAAGTTCCACGTCGGCAAAAACCCGGAATACATCAGCCTCTTCAAGAAGGATGAGGATGCCGTTTACACGATGATCTACCGGGACGGCAAAAACGGCCCGGTCATGGCGAAGCGCTTCCGAATCGGCGGCATCACGCGTGACAAGCCTTACGTTCTGAGCCGTGGCGCGCCCGGCACGCTGGTGCTGTTTTTCTCCCGTCATGAGACGGAGGAGGCCAGCAACGCCCAAAACCTGATCGTTCACCTGAAGCCGGCCCTTTATCTGCGCAACACCCAGCTCAAGTTCCCTGTCGCCGCCCTTGCCATCAAGGGACGTGACAGCCAGGGCAACATCGTGACCAAGCACGCGGTGGACCGCATTGTGAACGAGCGGAAATCCGCCGAATAGGTCGGTCTCACAGGGGGAACTCAGGACGCAGGTCTGCCTGATGTTACAGACCTGCGCTGGCCGGAATGTTGGACGGCCTGCCGGGCCTTACTCGACGGTCACGCTCTTGGCCAGGTTCCTCGGCTTGTCCACGTCGCAGCCGCGGGCGACGGCGGTGTAGTAGCTGAAGAGCTGGAGCGGGATCACGGTCAGCAGCGGGCTGAGGTAGCTGGGGCAGTCAGGGACGTAAATGACGTCCTCGGTCAGGCGCTCAAGCTCTGTGCGGCCTTCTGTGGTGACGGCGATGACGGGTCCCTTGCGGGCGAGCACCTCCTCGATGTTGCTGACGTTCTTGTCGAAGACGGCGTCGTCGGGGGCGATGAACACGCTGGGCATGTCGGGCTTCACCAGGGCGATGATGCCATGCTTGAGCTCGGCGCTCGGATGGCCGCTGGCGTAGATGTAGCTGATCTCCTTCATCTTCAGCGCGCCTTCCATGGCCACTGGGTAGTTTGCCTGACGGCCCATGAAGAGCATGCCCTCGGCGTGGCAGTGCTTTTCGGCGATGGCCTTGATCTTGTCCGCCTGCCTGAGGATGGCGGTGATCTTGTCCGGGATGGCCTCGAGCTCGTCGATCATCTCCAGGCCGTCGGCGCTGCTGAGGTGATGAATGCGGCCGAAGAGCATGCCGAGCAGGCTCAGCACGGCGACGGTGGACGTGAAGGTCTTGGTGGCGGCGACGCCGATCTCAGGCCCGGCGTGGATGTAGCAGCCGCCGTCGCTTTCGCGGGCGATGGTGCTGCCGACGCTGTTGACGATGCCGAGGCAGCGGATGCCTTTGCGGCGCGCCTCGCGCAGGGCGGCGAGGGTGTCGATGGTCTCACCGCTCTGGCTGAGCACGAACTGCAGCGTGTTCTTGTCCGCCGGGACATTGCGGTAGCGGAACTCGGAGGCGATCTCGACCTCGGTCGGCACGCGGGCCAGGGTTTCGATGAGATATTCGCCGACCATGGCGGCGTGGAAGGCGGTGCCGCAGCCGCTGAGGATGATGCGGTCGATGCCGCGCAGCTCCTGGGGCGTCATGTTCAGCCCGCCGAGGACGGCGGTGGCCTCGTCGCGGGAAAGCCGGCCGCGCAGTGCGTTGCGCAGGCTCTGGGGCTGCTCGTAAATTTCCTTGAGCATGTAATGCGGGAAGTCGCCCTTCTCCGCATCATCGGCGGTGAATTCCACGCGGCTGACCTTCACCTGGGCGTCGCCGCCGGCCATGCTGGTCACGTCAAAGCGGTCGCTGCTGAGGCTGACCACATCATGGTCATTCAGATAAACCACGTCACGGGTGTGGGCGACGATCGCGCTTACGTCGGAGGCGAGATAGTGCTCGCCTTCGCCCAGGCCCACCACAAGGGGGCTGCCGAGGCGGGCGCCGACGATGACCCCGGGAACATCGGCATGCAGTGCGGCGATGCCGTAGGTGCCCTTGACTTTGCGCAGGGCGTTTTCCACGGCGGAACGCAGCCGCGTGGGGCCGTCCGTTTCGTCACTGGCGTCAAAATAGGTCCCTACCAGGTGGGCAAGCACCTCGGTGTCCGTCTGGGATTCAAAGGTGTGGCCTTTGGCCGCGAGCTGCTCGCGCAGAATCTGGTAGTTTTCGATGACGCCGTTATGGACAAGCACCAGCTTGCCACCCTGGTCACGGTGGGGGTGGGCGTTTTCATCGGTCGGGGCGCCGTGGGTGGCCCAGCGGGTGTGGGCGATGCCGGTGGCGCCGGCATGGGGCACCTCGGCGACAGCCTGGCGCAGATTATCGATCCGACCTGCCTTCTTGATGATGTTGACCCTGGGTTCGCCGTTGAGCAGGGCAATGCCTGCCGAGTCGTAACCGCGATATTCCAGCCGGCTCAGTCCATCCAGGAGGATGGGGCTGGCCTGCCGCTTGCCGATGTATCCAACAATGCCGCACATAAATTCTTTTGTGACCGCCGCAGCGGACTTTTTTGTAAACGCTAGAAACGGGCCACGCCACCGAAAAGGCAGCCGCTTTCGACTTAATCGATAACCGAAATAATGAAGCTTTAGATCACCAGCAGCTGCCGATGTCCGGGGCCCGGCTGACGTCTCGCAGGTAACGATAACCCTCGACTGGTGCCTGGTCGAAAGGCGGCATGAGCGGGATGGGTTCCCGGGCGTATTCTCCGCCGCTGACATCCTCCAGTTCATCGAGCCGTATCAGCCCCTCGGCGTCCACTTCCCAGACCTCTCCCTGGACGCTAAGGCCGTTATTTTCCGCCAGGACCATGCCTGGATAGCCCCCCAGGTCATGGAGGCGGAAAAGGGGGTGGGTGCAGGCCACGCCAATGAACTGCTGGCCGCGCATCCAGCCGTGGTTGGAGTGGCCGCGTTTCAGGGTGCCATAGACAAAGATCCGCATGCGAGGAGACTGGAAGGGTGAAGCCGGAGCTGCACCGCCTGTGATGGCATCATCCAGGCCATTTTCCATGAGGAATCCAGGCTGGGCGGCCGTTTTGATCCTGCCATGAAATGCATCCTCACCCTCCTGATGACGGCCTGGGCCGCCACCGGCCTTTCGGCGGAAGAATTCACCCCCCTGTTCAACGGCAGGGATCTTGCTCACTGGGTGGTGCCGGAGGGTGACAACGGCCATTGGAAGGTTGTGGATGGCGTCATTGACTACGATGCCTGCAGCGAGGCGCCCGGGAAGGACAAGAACCTGTGGACCGAAAAGGAGTACGGTGATTTCACCCTGAAGATCGACTGGCGGCTGAAGCAGACCACCGGGCTTTATCCCATGCCGGTCGTGCTGCCCGATGGCAGTCACAAACTCGACGAGAAGGGCCAGGAGATCAAAATCCCGACCCCGAACGCCGATTCCGGGATCTATCTGCGAGGTCAGGGCAAGTCACAGATCAACATCTGGTGCTGGCCCGTTGGGAGCGGGGAGGTTTACGGCTATCGAATGGACAAGACACAGCCGCCTGAAGTTCGGGCCGGAGTCACGCCGAAGGTTCGTGCCGACAACCCTGTGGGAGAGTGGAACACCTTTGAAATCACGATGAAGGGCGATCGCCTCACGGTGGTTCTGAATGGCAAGGTCGTCATTGAGAATGCCCGGCTGCCCGGAGTGCCGGCCGTGGGTCGGCTTGGGCTTCAGCATCACGGCGGCAAAAACCCGAAGACTGGCGAGCTTTCCCCGGCCTCCAGCCTCATCCAGTTCCGCAACATCTCCATCAAGGAGCTCTGAGCCCGGGCCTGCATCAGGCATTAAAAAGCCCCGTTCCTGGATGGAACGGGGCGTGGTTGAAGGAAGATTGGGGCTTGGCGCGGTGACCTGCTTCCAGTCCTGAAAATCAGGTTTCGGCGAGGCCGCGGGCCATGACGACCTTGCCGGTGCGGACGGTCTCGACGATGTCGAACTTGCCGAGCAGACGGACGGCGGCGTCGAGCTTGTCAGTGTTGCCGGTGATCATGGCGATGAGGCTGTCATCCTGGAGATCAACGGTCTTGCCGGCATAATGCTCGATGATCTGCAGGATCTCCGTGCGTTCGGCGGCTCCGGCGGCGACCTTGATGAGCACCAGTTCCTTGGCGACGGCGTCGCGGTCGGTGTGCTCGACGCAGTGGATGACGTCGATGAGCTTGTTCACCTGCATGATGATCTGGTGCAGGCCCTCGGGATGGCCGCTGATACCGATGGTCATGCGGCTGAAGCGGGGGTCACGGGTCTGGGAGACGACGAGCGACTCGATGTTGAAGCCGCGGCGGCTGAAGACGGCGCAGATGCGGCCGAGGACGCCGGGCTGGTTGTTCACCATGACGCTGAGCGTGTGGATGTTGATGATGTCCGCCTGAGGGGCGGGCTTCTTGTCGGTGGTGGCGCTGATTTTGTCGCTCATGGTCGTGTCGGATTAGTTTTTGGATTTGGAAGTCGGAGTCTTGAGGCGGGCTCGGGCGATCTTGAGGTAGCTGGAGTCCTTTTCGATGCCGAGCCAGCGGCGCTGGAGCTTGTGGGCGGCGGCGGCGGTGGTGCCGGAGCCTAGAAAGGGGTCGATGACGAGGTCGTCGGGATCGGTGCTGCTCTCAATGAGCTTTTCGATGAGGCCGAGGGGCTTCTGCGAGGGGTGGCCGCACTTTTCCTTGGAAAGCCCCTTCAGACTGGGAATGCGCAGGATGTTGGTCGCGAACTTGCCGGCCTCCAGGTGGGCCCTGCGCGCCTTTTTGTCCTTGTAGCGGGGATCCCGCATGTAGGCCTGGATGGTGGCGGCGTCGTAGGGGATGCGTACGGCGTCCTTGTTGAACTTCACCTCATCGCCCCTGCGCAGGACGAGGATCATCTCATACTGCGGCGTGAAGCTGTCGCGGCGCTCGTTGTAGCCCACGGCTCGATCCCAGATGATGAGATCGTGATAGCGGTGCTGGAGGGCGAGGCGTGACATGAGGTGAAGGAAGGTGTGCTCGCGCTTGCCTAGCTGGCCAAAGATGAAGCAGAGACCGTCCTCGCGCAGGACGCGCATGGCTTCAGCGACCCACTTTTCGCACCAGGCGACGTAAGCGGTGGCTGACTTCCACTGGGTGTCCCAGGATTCATCTTCGAGAACATTGAAGTAAGGTGGGTCGGCGATGACGGCCTGGGCGACGGAATCCGGGAGTTTTTTCAGTTCCGCGAACGCGTCGCCTTGGATGATGCGGTTGGTTTTCATCGGCCGTGCAAAGAGGCGGACAGGAGTGTCCGCGCTCCCTTGGATCAGGTCGAACCGGTGGGTTTTTCCATCTTGTGCTTCGGAGCCTCGAGGATCATGTCTTCGAGCGCGGCCCCGGCGGGGATCATCGGGAAGACGTTCTCCGCCTTGATGCACTCGGCCTCGATGATGCAGGGGCCGTCGTTGTAGTCGAGGGCCTGCTGGAGGATGCGCTCGACATCGGCGGGGCGGCGGATGTGCCAGCCCTTGATGCCGTAGGCCTCGCCGAGCTTCACGAAGTCGGGGTTGCCGATGAGGTCGACGCCGCTCTCGCGGTTTTCGAAGAAGAGCTCCTGCCACTGGCGGACCATGCCAAGGTAGCTGTTGTTCAGGATGAGGATCTTGATGGGCAGCTTGTGGATCGCGGCGGTGGCGAGCTCAAACAAGGTCATCTGGAAGCCGCCGTCGCCCGCGATGGCGACCACGAGCTTGTCCGGGCAGGCAAGCTGGGCGCCGATGGCGGCGGGGAAGCCGAAGCCCATCGTGCCGGCGCCGCCGGAGCTGAGCCAGTGGTAGCTTTCGTCATTTTTGTAGAACTGCGCGGCCCACATCTGATGCTGGCCGACGTCGGTGGTGACGATGGCCTTGCCCTGGGTGAGCGTGTACAGTTCGTCGATGACCTGCTGCATGCGCAGGCCGCCCTGCTTCTTGTAAGAGAGCGGGAATTTCTTCTTGTAGCCGTCGAGGTGGGCGAGCCAGTCCTCGGTGGGCAGCTTCTCGATGTGAGGAAGCAGGTCGCGCAGGGCGGCCTTTGCATCGCCCTTGATCGCAATGTCCACCTTGATCATCTTGTTGAACTCGGCGGCGTCGATGTCGATGTGGATGATCTTGGCGTTGCGGCCGAACATGTGCGGCTTGCCGATGATGCGGTCATCGAAGCGGGAGCCGACGTTGAAGATGAGGTCGGCCTCGACCATGGCCTTGTTGGCGTAGGCGGTGCCGTGCATGCCGAGCATGCCGAGGGAGAGCGGGTGCGTCTCCGGGAAGACGCCCTTGCCGAGCAGCGTGGTGGTGACCGGGCAGCCGAGGGTTTCGGCGAGGGTCATGAGCTCCTTGTCGGCGCGGGCGATCATGGCTCCCTGGCCGGCGAGGATGACCGGACGCTTCGCGGCGGCGAGCAGGCGGGCGGCTTCCTGGATGCCGGCCTGGTCGATCTTGAAGTTGTCCTCGGGATGGTAGCCGGGCAGGTCCATCGGCTCGTCGAAGGTGCCGGTGAAGGCCCCCTGGCTGATGTCCTTCGGGATGTCGATGAGCACCGGGCCGGGGCGGCCGGTGGTGGCGATATGGTAGGCCTCACGGGCGATTCGGGGCAGCGCGTTCGAGCTTTTGACCAGGAAGTTGTGCTTCACGACCGGGGACGTGATGTTGAAGATGTCCGCCTCCTGGAAGGCATCCTTGCCGAGCATCCAGGTGACCTGCTGGCCGCAGAGGATGATCATCGGAACGCTGTCCATCTGGGCGGTCATGATGCCGGTGACGGTGTTGCCGGCGCCGGGGCCGGAGGTGACCAGGACGACGGCCGGCTTGCCGGTGGCACGGGCGTAACCGTCGGCCATGTGAACCGCTCCCTGCTCGTGGCGGACCAGGATGAACTTCATGTCCGTCTTCACGGTCTGGAGGGCGTCAAAGATCGGAATGGCCGCTCCGCCGGAATAACCAAAGACATATTCGATGCCGAGGTCGGCGAGGGTTTTGATGAGGGCTTGCGCGCCGTCCATTTTGGGTGGGTTCATAAGCTTTGAATGGGAAAATTGCGATTTCGGAGGGAAAGTGCGGTCAAAATGAAAATCGGCAAGGTGAAGTTTGGTGATTTTGAGGCTAATTCGCCATTTTATGGCGGTCGTCTGTTTGAAAATGTGTGTTTTTGGGTCTGTTTTCTGTTCTTGAGTGTGTTGCTGGCAGTGAAAATTGCTGGGCTGAGGGTGGAAATCAAAAGGCCATGGTCGGAAGAGCCGACCATGGCCTTGGATTCTGTGGGGAAGTCGAGAAGCGTGTCAGCCGAGCTTGGCTCCCAGCTTTTTCAGCATGGCTTCCAGCATGCGGCCGTATTTCAGATAGCTGTCATACTGTTCCTTGGCCTTCTGTTCGGGGCTGAGATCGTCAGCGGCCCCGGCTCCGTGGAAGACCACGGCGACATGGGGTTCGATGCTGATGTAGCCCTGGTAGCCGGTTTCCACGAGGTCCTTCATGATGCGCTCGGTCTGGCCTTCGCCCTCGCCGGGGAAGGTGTAAACGGCGTCGTTCTTGGTCTTGTCCCAGATGCCGTCCTTGACGTGGACATGGGCCATGAAGGGCTTGATGGCCTGATACATCTCCCAGGAATCCTGCTTGTGGCCGGGGCGGTCGCGGTCGTCGATGAAGACCGGGTTGCCGGTGTCGAAGACCCATTTCATGCCCGGCACGGCCTCGGCCATGCGCTTCACATAGGAGGGGCTCATGCCGCCCCAGTTCATGCAGTTTTCATGAACGACGGTGAGGCCGGCGTCGGCGAAGCGCTTGTTGACCTCGTTCATGCGGCGGATGCGCTCGGGGGCGAACTGCTCCTCCAGGTCCCTGCCGTCAGCATCTTTGCAGACAGCGTAGCTCATGACTCGGATCAGCCTGGCGCCCAGGCGCTGCATGCGGGGGATGGCGCGGCCGATCTCGGCCTCGGTGATGGAAAAGTCGTCGGTGATCTTCTTGGCCCAGTTGCCGATGAGGGAGCCGAAGCCGCTGACCTTCATGCCTTTCTCCTCAAGGCGGGCGACGACCTTGTCGAACACGGCGTCGGGGATCTCGTGCAGGTTGCCCTTCACGCCGTCGAACTCGACGATGCGGGACTCGATGCTGTCCCAGCCGAGTTCCTGGTGGGCCTGGATTTGCACGTCGAGGGACGCGCCTGCTTCGTCTGCGATGCCGGTGAGCTTGATCATGGTGGGGGAGTCAGGGGTGGGCGGTTTGATACGAAGCGGGTGGCGGGGGTCAAGGGGGGAAGCGGAACCGAAATGCATCGTTTCCTCATCCAGGAAGGCGTGGATGGTCACTGCTCATGACCACGAGGCCGGGGTTGCCCGCAGGCGCCGCGTCTATCCAATGATGCACTCTTCCCATGTCCATCCTCAGCCACGCCGACCTCCTCCAGCTCAAGCGCTGGAACACGCCCACCATCTACAACGGCTGGGAGCAGATCACCCGCTGCGATTCCGGGGCCGACGCCTTCAACCTCGAGGAGACGCGTGACTACATGCCGCAGATGGGGCCGATGGTGGGTTATGCCGTGACGCTGGTGATCGAGCCGGGCAACAAGGCGCACCGGGCCGCCAGCCCGAAGGCGGGGGAGGAGTACCGGCGCTACATTGCGAGCCAGCCTGGGCCGAAGATCGTGGTTGTCCAGGACCTGGACAAACCGCATGTGCTTGGCTCGGCCTGGGGGGAGGTGAGCGCCAACATGCACCGAGCGCTGGGCTGCGTCGGCACCATCACGGACGGGGCCATCCGTGATGTCGATGAGATGACCAACGCCGGCTTCAAGGCGCTGGCCCGCCGCCTGTGTGTCGGCCATGCCCATGTGCATCCGGTGCGCTGGGGCTGCGAGGTGGAGGTCTTCGGCCGCAAGATCAGGCCGGGTGACCTCATCCATGCCGACAAGCACGGCTTCCTGGTGATCCCCCCCGAGGACCAGCCTCGCCTGCTTGAGGCCTCAAAGTTCATGGACTCGAACGAGTGTGAAACCGTGATCCCGGCCGGGCGGGGTTCGGCTGGGCTGCCGATGGAGCAGGTGCTGGCAAACCTGGAGGCGTCGATCGTGAAGTTCGGCGACAATGTCCGGGCCAGGTTCAGCCGCGAGGGCGAGTGGTGACCCGGCCTGACCAGCCTAACAAAAGAAAAGACGCGGACCGTTGCCGGTCCGCGCCGTCTTGGGGGAGTCATTGCCTGCTGTCCTGGGATGTTACGAAATGTCCGCCAGGCTGGATGCAGGTTCCTGGCGGCGGGTCATTTCCCAAGCCGGCCCAGGATGTTGCGCGTGATGCGCTCCACCCGGGGATCCCTGCCCTGGAGGCCATGGGCCCAGTCGGTGGTGCCTGCGGTGAAGACCGTGCCGCCGCGTGTGTAGAGGCCGAGGCAGGCTGCGCCGGTGCGGCCGACCTCCCATTTTTCATACCACTCCGCGTCGTCGGGGTGCCAGCGCACGGGGCAGGTGGCCAGAACCTCGAAGGATTTCGGCGTGCCGTCCTTGAAGGTGGGGAAGGGCAGGCCGTCCTTCCAGGTCAGCTCGCAGCCGTCGCACTCATAACCCACGATGGTGTCCCTGCCGCCTAGCTTGTCACCACGCTTCAGGCCGGTGCCTTCGAAGAGCCAGTGGTCCGGGCGGTGGATTTCATACTCCGCCGGGTCCTCCATGAACTGGCCGTGGCTCTTGCGGTAGCCGCCCCAGAGAAAGCCGACGCCGGTGAGCTGGTTTTCCGGGCGCTTGAGAAGGTGATGGCTCCAGGCGGTGCTGAGGGTTTTGAAGTCGCGCGTCGCGAAGACGGGGTCGAGGTGGTAGTTCTGCTTCCAGCAGGTGAAGGCGCGGCCTTCGTCCTCGGTGCGGACCTGCCAGCAGCAGGTGTTGCCGCTGAAGAACGCCACGTTGCCGCCCTTGCCGATCCAGGACTCCAGGTGGTCGCGCATCGGCGTGCTCCAGTATTCGTCATGGCCGACGCTGAGGACGAGCTTGTAGTTAGGCAGAAGTCCGGGATGAAACTCCAGGTCCTCGTTGGCGGCGAACTCGAGTGGATGGCCCGAGGCCTCGGCCCATTGGACAAACGGAAGCTCCCAGCGGCTGAACTGCGAGGGGCCGGGGCGCTCGAAGCTGACGCGGTGGCCCTGGTTGCCGGAGAGGCTGTTGTAGGCGTAGACCGAGAAGCCGCCCCAGTTGTTGTAGGCGTTGTAGGTGTTGGTGCAGAGCTGCAGCAGGATCTTCGACGTGCTGCCCGGCTTGTCCTCGCGAACGATGAACCAGGCGCCGCCCTGGGCGCTGCGGGCGCCCCGGTGCGTCCACTTGCCGCCGGAGTCGGCTGCGCGCAGGACGATCTCATAATAGCCGCTCTTCCATTCCTTGCCGACGGGGACTCGCAGGCTTTCCGGCCAGCGGCAGCCCATGGCGGAGGCGTCTTCAGGGACCGGGTGCTCGGCTCCGGGGACGCCGGTGCGGCTCCAGACGACTTCACGATCAAGGCCCAGGCGCGCGACCTCGATGTCAAACTTCGCCGCCGTTGTGCTTACGTGCACGTCGATTTCCTCGCCCTGGGCGACGCTGCGCCTTCCGGCATAACCTTCAATGAAAAGTGCGACGGGTCCGGCGGCCTGTAGGGCGGCGGAGACAAGGAGCAGGGAGAGGAGGCGGAGCATGAAGACGCTACGCCGGAGGGGGGGGACGGCTTTCAGACGGAGGCCACGCGGAATTCACGGTCGAGCAGCAGCTGGAGCCTTCTCAGCTGGTCCTGCAGGGTCGGATCCGGCCTTGCCTCCAGGGCCTGCCCCACCCTTGACCCCAGGGTCGCCTGCATGTCCTGGCCGCCCAGCTTTTCGAGCCGTTGTTCGATTTCCTCGACCATCCGCAGGGCTTGCTGGATCAGGGATGAGGCCTGTTCCTCGCTGAATTCACCGGCATCGAGCCGGCGGAGGATGCGGCATTCGAAATGCCTGCAGCGGACGGGGCGCCGGTCGTAGATGCCGCAGCACCTGTCATGAAGGAAGCCGCAGGGCTGCTTGAAGTACGGCTCCGTCTTGCGCCGGTTGACCTTCATGCCCAGTTTTTCGAGGGTCTTCATGGCGTCCTGCGGCTGGAGGCAGACGATGTCGAAGAGCACGCCGTTGCAGCAAAGGCCGCAGGCCATGCAGAGGCGGGTGGCGGCTGAGTCGGCGGGCATGAACGGATAGTGTGTCATTTTTCTCACGATTTCCAGCAGGCAGGCGGGCCGGGCTTGCGATGATCTTCAGGCGGCCTAGCCTGTGACTGGTTTGACTTTTCTTGACGACACCTCCGCCCCTTGGAACCGACGCTTCTGGCTGCTGCTTGCCGGGGTTTTTATTTTTCGTGCCTGCTTCACGGTGTTCTTCTGCGCTCACGCGGACCTGGCGGGGGACGAGGCCTATTACTGGGACTGGGGTCGGCGCCTGGACTGGGGCTATTACAGCAAGCCGCCGATGATCGGCTGGCTGATGGGTCTGGTGGGCTGGCTGACTGGCGCCTGCGACATCGGCATCCGGATGACGGCCCTGACGCTGGGCACGCTGACCCTGGCGGCGCTGTTCCTGCTGATGCGCCGGCTTTATGACGCGCGCACGGGATTTCTGGCGGCGCTTCTGGTGCTGCTGACGCCGGCGAACACCGGGCTGAACCTGTTCCTGACCATTGATGCACCGCTGCTGCTGTGCTGGTCCCTGGCGCTGCTGCTGTTCTGGATGGCGGCGGAAAAGCCGGAGTGCGGATGGCGCTGGACGGCCCTGACGGCCGTGATTGGCCTGGGAGCCCTGAGCAAGCAGATGATGCTGGTGTTCCCGGTGCTGATGGTTCTTTTCTCGTTTGTCTCCGGCCAGGACCGGGGGCTGCTCAGCCGTCCGGGCCTGTGGTTGTCCATTCTCGGTGGAGCCTCCTTCCTCATCCCCGTGCTGCTCTGGCAGCAGAGGCATGACTGGATCACGCTGGAGCACACCGCGCATCACTTTGACACGAAGAGCCTGGGGCTGGGCGGCTGGCTGGTGCGCTCCCTGGAATGGCCGGGGGTGCAGGCCCTGGTGTATTCACCTGTTCTCTGGGCGGCGATGGTCCTGATCCTGGTCTTCGGCGTCACCCGCTGGGGAAGGATGGGCAGGCGTGAACGCTACCTTCTCATCACCTCGGCGCCGGCGCTGGGCGTGTTCACGCTGCTGGCCCTGCGTCAGCGGATCAATCCAAACTGGCCCGCCGTGTTCTGGGTGCCCGCGCTGCTGCTGGTGGCGGCCTGGTTTGCCGGACATCTGCCACGGCCCGGCATGCCGTCGTGGCGCCGATGGGCCATGCGGAGCGCCTTTGCGGTGGTGGCTCTGGCGCATGGGGTCGTTCCCGCCGTGCTGCTGACCAGCCTCAAGGGGCACAAGAAGCTGGCTGAACTTCGTGGCTGGCGCGAGACCGGGAAGCAGGCGGGGAGGTTTCTTGATCAGGCGCCCCGGCCGGGAAACACGTTTGTCCTCGCCCTGGGGCATCGCTACAACGCGGCGCAGATGGCGTTCAACATGCCTCAGCATCCCCGGGTTTACCGCTTTGAATCCTCGGGCCGTCCCATGTCACAGTATGAGATCTGGCCGGGACCCGAGGAGAGGATCGGCGATGACGCCCTGATCTTCACTTCCAAGGGGCTGCCGCCGGCGGTGGCCGGCTGCTTTGAATCGGTGGAAAAGAGGGGGAGGGTGGAGGTGCCGCTTGGCGACGAAACCCGGTTCTATGACGTCCATCTGGGTGTCCGGCTGAAGAAGTGGGGGATGGTTGCCCAACCAATTTTGAAACCATGATTTCCTGGGACTACCAGCTGCTGCACCTGATCAACCGTGAATGGAGCCATCCGTTCCTGGATTACTGGATGCCGGCGATCTCCGCCGTCGACAGCTGGATGCCGCTGTTCATCATCGCGCTGCTGGTGGTGTTGTGGAAGGGGCGTCTGCGTGGCGTCGTTTTCATTGTGAGCCTCGCAGTGGCCCTGGGTGTGGGGGACGGCCTGGTGTCCAGGCACCTCAAGGTCATGGTTGGCAGGGAGCGTCCGGCCTGTTCCACCGAGGGGCTGCTGGAGCGGGACCTTGGCAAGGCCATCCCTGGATGGAAAAGGTTTTTCGAGCCCCTGCGAATCGTCCCCACCCGCCTGCGGCCGGGGTTTCGGACAAACTCGTTTCCCAGCAGCCATGCCATCAACATGTTTGCCGTGGCCACCATCACGGCCCTGTTTCACCGACGATGGGGCGCTTTTGCCTACGTCCTGGCTGTCATCGTGGCCTACTCACGATTGTACTGCGCGGCTCACTGGCCCAGCGACGTCATTCCTTCGATGGGCCTGGGGATCCTGATCGGGCTGGTGGTCGGAACCTGGGTGCCGAAGCTGGCGCTCTGGACAGCGGCCTGGCTGCGCGGACGCTTGGCGCGGTAGCCGGGCTTTCGCTTCCTTGGTTCTGAAAAAGCAGGTCGAGAAATGGCCGCTGCGGGCGTTCTATGGAAGTCCATCCCTGCCGATCATGCGCAAAGTCCTCGCCCTTCTTCTCTTCGCCGGTGCCGCGGCGCTTGCCATCCTTGCTCTCCGACCCTCCACCGGACAGGGCGGCGCGCAGCGTCTGACCGTCTATTGCGCGGCCGGCCTGAAGAAGCCGGTGGAGATCATTGCCTCCCAGTTTGAAAAGGAGACGGGCACGAAGGTCGAGCTGCAGTTTGGCGGCTCGGGCACGCTGCTCAGCCAGCTCAAGATCGCGAGGCAGGGCGACCTTTTCATCGCGGCGGACGATGGCTCTCTGGCGGACGCCAGAAAGACGGACAGCATCCGCGAGGTGCTGCCCGTGGCCGTCCAGCATCTGGTGATTGCCGTGGCGAAGGGCAATCCCAGGAGCATCAAGGGGATCGCGGAACTGGAAAAATCCGGCCTTAAGCTGGCGCTGCCAAACCCGGAGGCGGCAAGTGCAGGCAAGGTGGCGAAGCGGCTGCTGGGGCAGCGCTGGGAGGTGCTGGCGAAGCATGCGGCCGTGATGAAGCCCACGGTCACCGAGATTGCCGCAGACGTGAAGCTGGGGGCCTGTGATGCTGCGCTGGTGTGGGACAGCACGGCGCTGCAGTTCGGGCTTGAGGCCGTCGCGGTTCCTGAGCTTTCCGGACATGCCGAGAAGGCCAGCGTGGCCGTGCTGAGCACCGCACGTTCATCGGCGGAGGCGCTGAAGTTCGCCCGTTATCTGGGCGCTCCTGAAAAGGGAGGTGTTGCGTTTGCCGCGCAGGGCTTTCAGGCGGCGGGGGGGGACCGGTGGGCGGCGAAGCCCGAGCTGATCCTCTACAGCGGCGGCGTGAACCGTCCGGCAATCGAAAAATTGGTTCAGCAGTTCGCCGACCACGAGGGCGTCGGCGTGACGACCGTCTTCAACGGCTGCGGCATCCTGTGTGCGGCGATGAAGACCATGAAGGACACGACGAACCCCAAGTTCCCCGATGTCTATTATGCCTGCGACGTGTGCTTCGTGCCGCCGGTGGCTGAAAACTTCCCCGAGGCGGTGCTGCTGACGGAGTCAGAGATCGTGATTGCCGTGCCCAAGGGCAATCCGAAGGGCGTCCGCACCCTGGCGGACCTGGCCCAGCCAGGCCTGCGTGTGGGGCTTTGCAACGCCGAGCAGTCCACCCTTGGCTTCATGACAGCAGGCATTCTGCGCAGCATGAATCTCCTGGACGGTGTGATGAAGAACGCCTCCAGCCAGGTGCCTACGGGCGATTTCCTGGTGAACCAGCTGCGCACCGGTGCCCTCGACGCCGCCGTGGTCTACCGGACCAACATCCAGTCACAGCCGGATCACTTCGAGGCAGTGGCGCTGCCTGCGGACAAGGCGAAGGCCATCCAGCCCTTCGCCGTGCGCAAGGACTCCCCGAACGCCGCCCTCGGACACCGGCTTCTGGACTGGCTGAAGAATCACAAGGAGAGCTTTGAGAAGGCGGGATTCGTCTGGCGTGGCGACAGCGTGCCGGTCAAGAGCGGTGAGCTTGAGATTCCGGACTACCTCAGGCAGAAGTGACGGCGATGTCTTGTTGCCCCCGCCTTTTCCTGCTGCTGCTGACCGGGCTTGCCGTCGGCTGCAAACCCCTGCCCGTGGCCGAGCCCGCCCTTGAACCTCCTGCCGTCAGCCTGCCCCAATCCGTCAAAGTCCTGAATGCAGAACAGGCCGCCGCATGGATCGAGGCCGGGCCCGGCCGGACGATCCTGGACGTGCGTGAGGACTGGGAGATTCGGAAGTTTGGAGCACTTCCCAATTCGGTATGGGCCGACTTCCTCAACAAACAGCGTTTTGAAGATGCAGTTTCCAAGCTCGACAAGTCCAGGCCCTGCCTCGTCTGCTGCGCGATTGGCGGACGTTCCCGCCAGGCGGTGGCCAGGCTGGCGGCACGGGGCTTCACGGATCTTTCCTGGCTGGAGGGAGGCTTTGAGGCCTGGGTTCAATCGGGGAGGCTGGTGACACGTTGACCAGACCCGGCACGCTGCCATATCCGTGCACGGACGCCTTTGAATCGGGCCTTGGCAGGACAAGGTCAAAAACACTCACACCCGTGCGCCGCTGGCCTTCATGGCGGCGGCCGTCACTGGCTCCGAAGACGACCGGTTTCCTGCTCTTTTGACTCGTCCCCAGATAGAGCATGACATGGGTCACCGGCGTGCGACGCAAGGTGGGTTCATAGGTGCCTGACCAGAAGATGAGGTCGCCAGGCCTCAAGGCTGCAAATTCCGGGTGATCCAGCGAGTCGGCCAGGGTGATCCTGTGAAGGCGACCCTTGGCGGCCACCCAGTCACACATCTCGTCAGACTGCCTGGGCGCATCCTTGATTCCTGCGCTGCTGAGCAGGTGATGAAGGGTGCCCGAGCAGTCCATGCCTCCGCGTCCTGGATCATTGGAGCCAAAGAGGTAGGTGAGGTTGAGCCGGGTCAGGGTCAGCGCGGAATGAATGAGCGCCTGGATCTTCGCCGGCTGTGCATTGAACTCCGCCAGTTCGGTCTCGTCCATCGTGCTGACCGCCGCCGGCCTGCGGACCTCCTCCACCGGGGAGTTCTGGGCGGAAGCTGGGGGAGAGAGGGCGGTCAGGGCAACGACTGCCAGAAGGCGGAGGTTCATCGAAGCGGGTCTTTTTTGTTAGTGCGTCCTGCGACTGGGGGCTGCTGAAAATGTGACCGGAAAGGCGGTGTTCCTTGCGATGAAACTCACATCGATGATGCGAGACAACCAGGACAAGTTCCCAGGGTTTTTGCAGGATGCTGTTCAGAAGAATACCATCGTCAAAGGTGGAAAACAGCATGAAAAGCCTAGATTATTTAAGATTCCTGTAGTACTTATACAGCTAAATCAATTTTTAGCGCTAGCCATGCCTCGTCGTCCTGCCTCCACCCTCGACTCTCCCGCCACGGGTTCCGCCACCGCAGAGGACAATGTGATCCGCTTCGATGACGCCCCTGAGTTTTCCTTCCGTCAACGCGACGACGACTCCATGGAGGACATGGAGCAGCAGGTGAAGGAGGCCCAGCGGCGGCTTGCGGATCTTCGTGCCCAGCAGGAGGAGGTGGAACGGCAGAAGCAGATCCTTGAGGCGCTGCGCCAGAAGCAGGAACGCTTTGTCAGCGGCAAGAAGGAAATCACGGACAGGCTTGAGCGCGCCCTTCGCTCCATCGTGGATGAACTGGAGGAGGCCCGGCGTCGGGTGGAGGATCTGGCGCTGACACAGAAGGATTTTGAGGACCGCCTGGACGACCTGAAGACCTACCTGCCGGAACGCTGGCAGCGCAGCCATCTCGACCATGAGCTGGACCGTGCCCTGTCTTCCCTTCAGGACGCCGAGGTCAGCTATGAAAAAGGCGTTCACCGCCTCATGCCGCACCGCGCGGCGGCCCAGGTGGAGCCGGCGGTGATGTCGCCGATTCATGCCGCGATCGCCCCTCATCAGGAAGCGGAGGATGTGGTTCACGCGGAATCCGTCCTGCATTCGGGCTTCAACGGCGGCGGTCGTGACGACCTGGTTTCCTGGGCGCGTCGCGGACTGGCCTTCAACGCCGCCCTGATCACGGCCCTCGTGCTGCTGCTCATCCTCGCCCGGATGATGTTCTAGACCTAACCGAAAGTTCAACCCTGGTCCGCTCCCGCCTCGCCATGAACCAAAAAGTCCGCACCCAGCGCCTTCGCTACGCCTCCGACATGCTGGCGGCCCCTCTGCCCTCCGCGAAGCCCTCCAGGAGGCAGATCCGCCATCTGGAATCACGTTCACGTGAGCTTGAGGAGGAGATCTCGCGGCTTGAATGCACGATCGCTGCAGCACCTGCGGCGATGCGTCAGCACCGTCTGGCGACCCGCGACACCCTGCCGGCGATCCGGCCTTCAGCCTCCAGGGGCAGGCCTGCCGCCGGCAGGATTCCCCTCGTTCAGAAACGTGCGATGCAGAAGGCCCGCATGAGCAAGGTGATCGAGCTTCTGATCGTCTGCGGCGTCCTGGCTGCGGCGGTCGGCTGGCTGCGCCAGTGGCTGAACGGGTGACCGCTCAGCGCTCCGGGTCACAGCCCACCACCAGGACCTTGTCCGCCATGGCCTGCCAGCGGACATGCCAGCCGTCGATCTCGGTGGCATATTCCCTGGCGGCATCCTGATGATAGGCGGGCTGCGGCTGGCCGGCGAGCGACTGCTCAATCACGCTCAGGGCGCTCGTTGACGACGGCCGCCCGCAGAGCCACACCACCGGCAGGGCCTCCGGCGGATGATCGGCAAAGCTGCTCGTCGCCTCGGGCACGGAGTCGGCATAACGGATGTAGGGCTTGATGTCGATCACCGGCGTTCCGTCCACCAGATCCACGCCGGAGACCCAGAGCCTGGGTGCCTCGGGGCCGTCCAGATCCACCCGGTCCAGCTTCACCACGGTGAGCGCGAGGCGGTTGGGGCGGAAGGGGGAGCGCGTGGCGAAGACGCCGCGCCGTTCGTTGCCTCCAAGCTTGGGCGGCCGCACGGTCAGCGCCTGCGGCTCCTCCTCGACACGGTGAAAGCGCGTGATGAGCCAGAGATGGCTGAAGTCCTCGATGCCCCTGACCGCCTCGATCCGCCGGTAGGCCGGTTCAAACTCCACCACGCCCCAGGCCGCCGGGGCCAGCCCCGACTGCCTGGGCACGCCAAACTTGCCGGCATAACAAGTTTTGAGGGTGGCGATGACATGAAGCTGGCTCATGCGCCAAAATGCCGGGCCCCAGGGGCGCGGCAAGCGGTCTTCAGCCGGACAAGAATCCTTGCCCGAAGCGGCATTTCCGCCCATTCTGACCGCCCTTTTCACCCCCTCCGACCATGTCCTTCATTCACGATGACTTCCTTCTCGCCTCAGCCGCCGCGAGGCGCCTTTACCATGAGTTTGCCAGCGCGGAGCCGATCATCGACTACCACAACCACCTGCCGCCGCGTGACATCGCGCAGGACCGCCAGTTCCGGAACCTGCACGAAATCTGGCTTGAGGGGGATCACTACAAATGGCGCGCGATGCGCTGCAACGGCGTGCCGGAGCGCCTCATCACCGGTGACGCCTCGCCGCGTGACAAGTTCCTTGCCTGGGCGGCCACCGTTCCCCACACCCTGCGCAACCCGCTCTACCACTGGACTCACCTTGAACTGAAACGCTATTTCGGCATCGACGAACTGCTGAATGAAAAGACGGCGCCGGCGATCTGGGAGCAGACCGAGTCCATGCTGGCGCGGCCTGAGATGAGCGCGCGCGGCATCCTGCGCAGCCAGAAGGTGCGCGCCCTCTGCACCACGGACGATCCTGCGGACGGTCTTCCCTGGCACGAGAAGTGCGCGGCGGACGGCTTCGAAACGGGAGTGTATCCGACCTTCAGGCCTGACAAGGCCTATGCCATCACCGATCCCGTCGCCTGGAACGCCTGGTGTGAAAGGCTGGGCAGCCAGGCCAACGTCGATGTGAACTCCTTCGACAAGCTGATCGAGGCGCTGGACCGCAGGCATGAGGCGTTTCACGCGATTGGCGGACGGCTGAGCGACCATGGTCTGAACCGTGCCTTTGCCTCGACCGAGGGCGAGGATGCGGCCCGGCGTGTGTTTGACCGATATCGCGGGGGCGGTCGCTCCGCCGCCAGCGCCGAGGAGCTTGAGGTGCTCGCCACGCATGTGATGATGAACGTCGGCCGGATGAACGCCCGACGCGGCTGGACGATGCAGCTTCATCTTGGCCCGATCCGCAACAACAACGCCCGCCTCGCCCGTGAAATCGGTGCGGACGTCGGCTGTGACAGCATCGGCGACTACCCGCAGGCCGAGACACTGTCGGCCTTCCTCAACGCCCTGGATTCTGAAAACGCGCTTCCCAAGACGGTGCTCTACAACGTCAATCCGGCTGACAATTACGTGTTTGGCACGATGGCCGGGAACTTTGCCGACGGCACGACGCCGGGGAAGGTGCAGTTCGGCTCCGGCTGGTGGTTCCTCGACCAGAAGGAGGGCATGGAGTGGCAGATCAACGCCCTCAGCAACCTCGGCCTGCTCAGCCGCTTCATCGGCATGCTCACCGACAGCCGCAGCTTCATGTCCTTCCCCCGCCACGAGTACTTCCGCCGCACGCTCTGCAACCTGCTCGGTGCGGACATGGAGGCCGGGCTGCTGCCGGCGGATTTCGAGCTCGCCGGCGGCATGGTGCGCAACATTTGTTACGCCAACGCCAAGGCCTACCTGGGCCTGGAGAAATCCTGACCCCTCATGCACTCCATGAAAGCCCTGGTGATGCCCGCCCTGCTGCTGTCCGGGGTGCCGGTGCTGCCGGCGCAGGACGGCGCGGCACCCCTGCAGCAGCTGCCAGTCGGCGCCGCCAACCCGCTGCCGCAGGACACCAAGGTCCTGGCGCAGAAGGCGGCGGCGGCCTTTGGCAGGGGGGACTGGGAAGCTGCGCGCGCCGCCTACAGGGAGATGCTGACGCTGGATGGTGAAAATGCGCTGGTGTGGGCAAACCTTGGCGCGGTGGAGCAGCAGGCGGGGCAGCCGCAGGCCGCCATCGAATGCTTTGAGAAATCCGTCCGCTTCAATCCAACGCTGGTGACTTCCTGGAACGCGCTCGGCCTTCTTCACGCTGAAAAGGGCGACAGCTATCTGGCGATTTCCGAGTTCACCCGCGCGGTGCATGAGGATCCCGCCGACCCCAGGGCGCACAACTACCTCGCCATCACCATGCGCAACCTCGGATGGAACACGGCGGCGGAGTCGGAGCTGCTGCGTGCCATCCAGCTCAACCCGCAGTATGGCATCGCCCACTTCAACCTGGCTCTCCTCTACGTGGATCAGAAGCCGCCCAGCATCGAGCTTGCCAAGCGTCATTATCAGACCGCGCTGTCGCTGGGAGTGGAGAAGGATGAGATCCTCGAGCGGAGGCTGAAGGAATGAGCTGGGATCTCCAGTCCGACCTCGACGAATGGCGGGGCCGGGGGTTGTGGCGGGAACTGCGTGAAATCGAGTCCGCCCAGGGGCCGGTGGTGCGTCTGGCGGGTCATGACGTGGTGAACTTCTCCTCCAATGACTACCTGGGGCTGGCGAGTTCGGATCTTTTGAAGCAGGCCATGCACGAAGGCGTGGACCTGCACGGGGCCGGAGCCGGTGCTTCGCGACTGGTTTGCGGCACACAGGGCCCGCATGTGAAGCTGGAGCAGGCCCTGGCCGCGTTCAAAGGCGCCGAGGCCGCCCTTGCCTTCACCAGTGGTTATGCCGCCGCGGTTGGCATCCTTCCAGCGCTTCTGGGCAGCGGTGACACGGTCATCCTCGACAAGCTGGTGCATGCCAGCCTGGTGGACGCCGCCCGCCTGAGCGGTGCGACCATCCGGGTCTTTCCGCACAATCACCTCGGCCGGCTGGAAAAGCTCCTCCAGGTCGCCACGGGGCGCGTTCTCGTGGTGACCGAATCCGTTTTCAGCATGGATGGCGACCGCTGTCCGCTGGAGGAGATCGTCGGGCTGAAGGAGCGATACGGGGCCTGGCTGCTGCTGGATGAAGCCCATGCGGTCGGAGTCATCGGGCCTCAGGGAAGGGGACTGGCGGCCGAGGCCGGGCTGGAATCCAGGGTGGACCTGCAGATGGGCACGCTGAGCAAGGCCTTTGGATTGAGCGGTGGTTATGTCGCCGCCCGGCGCGAGGTCGTCTCCTGGCTGGTCAACAAGGCCCGCAGCCTGGTGTATTCCACGGCGCCCCCCCCGGCCCTGGCCCACGCCGCCCTGGCATCGCTGAACGCGGTGGCGGGAGACCTCGGCGACCAGCTTCGCCGACGGCTCTGGCAGAACCTGGAAATGCTTGCGGATCGCAGGCCTGAGAGCGCCATCCTGCCCTGGATCATCGGGGATGAGACTGCGGCGGTGGAGCGCAGCATGGCGCTGGCCGAGGCCGGCTTCCTGGTGCCGGCGATTCGTTATCCGACCGTGGCCCGGGGCCGCGCGCGATTACGCATCACTTGTTCGGCGACGCATCAGGAGGTGCAGGTGAGCGCCCTGCGCACGGCGCTGGCGTGAACTCGCCTTGCATTCCGCGCGGTCCGGCCAAGATGAGGGCCGTGCAGATCCTTCATCTCTACATTTCTCCGGAACACAACTTCTTCGGACACCACGGCCAGCCTGCGGGGCGGGCGCCGGTCATCGAGGTGGATTCGGTCGAGTGTGTCGCCGGCAAGGGGCTGGTGGGTGACCGGTTCTTTGGCTGGAAGGAAAACTACAAGGGTCAGGTCACCTTTTTTGCCCACGAGGTTTATGAGAGCCTCTGCGCGCAGTTTCAGGTCGCCGGCTTCGAGCCATCCGTGTTTCGGCGCAACATCATCACCCGTGATGCGGACCTGAATGCACTGGTCGGTCAGGAGTTCGAGATTCAGGGAGTCCGGTTCGCCGGAGTGGAGGAAAGCAAGCCCTGCCACTGGATGAACCAGGCTTTTGCCGAGGGGGCTGAGGAGGCCATGAAGGGCAACGGCGGCCTGCGCGCCCGCATTCTCACCAGCGGCGTGCTGCGCCGTCAGTGAGCCTTGTCCTGCGCAGGGTTCAGGGAGGCGGTGATCAGCCTCAGCCGCCGGATGCAGGTGAACGCGCTCCCCAGGGCGATGACGACAAGCGCCAGCCAGATGCCGCTGACGTGTTCGTCCGCCGGACGACTTGAACGCAGCATTTGTTCGGCCATGGCGAGCAGCGTGCCTCCGGTCAGCACGGCCATGCGGTGCTGCTTGGCCATCGGGCCGATGAAGCTCTGCTCCCCTGTCAGCGTGCCCTGCAGCAGCCTGACATAGGCCGTTCCCATCGCCAGAACGGCGCAGGTCCATCCAAGCGGCAGGCTGTCGAACAGCTTGATCACCCCCGGCTCCACCTGGGTGCTGTAGCCTGCGCCGACCAGGATGAGCACATCCGCAAGCCTGTCCGGGGCCTCATTGTAAACCGGTCCTGTGGGCGAGGCCCTGCCGCCTTCCACGGCCACCATGCCGTCGAGCATGTTGCAAAGCAGGCGAAACTGGATGCAGGCGGCGGCCGCCAGCCAGCACATAGCACAGGTGCCCGGAGTGGGCATGTCCGGGGCCAGCAGGTAGGCGGCCATGGCCAGGGCGGCAAACAGAACACTGAGGACGGAAATGCTGTTAGGTCTGACGCCGGTCGATCTCACGGCTCTTGCCAGGGACTGGGCCCAGGCCGCATTGCGGGTCTTCAAGACACGACGAGGGCCTTGGGGGGTGGTTTCCATCCGGGCATTTTAGGAACCCTGCACTCAGGAGCAAGTCTGAGAACGAGAAGTCCTGACACTCGCGCAGGCTTGCTTCAGGGCATCGGCTGGCCTGGTGCCAGCTGACAAGGTGGCTTCAAAGCAGGTTCTGCTTTCATCAAGCGTCGCAGACCTCATGTTTAAATTCTATCACAATTGAAATTAAATCGAAATTGACCCCTTGTTTTCGAGAGGTCTGAAGTTTTTTTCGGCCCTTGAGAGTCGTTGTGTTGGTTTTGTGAGAAAAGGGTAAACGATCTTAAAAGACTGAAAAAGAAAGAGTTATAAGTCTTTTCTTACAAAGGCCTGACGCTTTTATCACAAAAATGAGAATCTCAAATTACAGAAATTTGAGATAATGCGGATTTGGAAGTTGCAGTGATTCTGGTTTTTGATATAAATACCATAACATTAAAAATCACTGACATGAACAACGCCTTCGCCACCTTCCTCCGCACGACTCTCGCCGCTCTGGTGATCCTTGCCGCGAACGCCAGCGCTCAGACCGCTCAGCAGGTCGCCATGATCCGCCAGCAGCAGTGGGCCCAGTATCAGCAGCAGGTGGCGGTGTATCAGCAGCAGCTTGCTGCTTACAACCAGCAGATGGCCGCCTACCGCGCCCAGCAGGCTGCTGCCGTTCCGGCCGCCCGTCCTGTGGCCCGCGCCACGGCTGGCAACAACCTGATCCGCCTGAACGGCAACCAGGCTGCCTGCTCCTCCAGCCTGCCTGTCCAGGTTCAGTATCTGATCAACGCTGCGAATCACCTTCAGGACAGCCCTTATGTGCGCGGCGCCGGCCATGGCCGTGTCGAAGATCGCGCCTATGACTGCTCCAGCTCAACTTCCTACACCCTGATCAAGGCTGGCCTGCTGAAATCTCCCCTGACTTCGATCGGTTTTGCGAACTACGGCCAGGCTGGCGAAGGCCGCTTTATCACCATCTGGGTGAAGCCTGGTGAGCATGTTTTCATGACCATCTGCGGTCTTCGTCTGGACACGAGCGGTGGCAAGGTGGGCGAAGGCCCCCGCTGGCGCACCAAGGGTCGCAGCTATGCTGGCTTCTCCCCCCGCCATCCTTTTGGCCTGTAATTCGCAAAAATGAGACGCATGACGATTTATTTTCAAAATTAAGATACTCAATCCAAAAAAGGCCACCTCTCAAAATCGAAACCTTCTCAAAAGCAAAAACTAAGCTTCTCAAATTTATGAACACCCAGTCCTCCTTCAGCAATGCGTCCCAGTTTGTGACCGCCAAAATCCCGTCCTCCGGAAATGAACTTGGCTGGAACGCAATGCCTTCTTTCACCACGGTTGGCAGGGGAACCCCATCTGCTGAGGTGGAACTTGGCTGGGATGCGATGGGTGTCTGGGGAAGCCAGCTTCCCAAGAGTCGCGTCAACGAAGCCATCACCAGCCTTGCGCCTGAGGCTGCTCCTGTGGGCGAGCGCCGTCTTCTTGCCAGCTTCTGGCTTTCCATGGGCGTCCGTTCGATGCAGGCCTGAAAGAGGAATGACCCAACCCCAGGACACCATGAGCCAGGAATGTTCCAGTAAGCCAGGGCTCTGGCATGTCGACACTGCCGCTAGGCGCGCCCGCTGACGCCTGAACTTCGCACGGGTTTGGGAGATCCTTGGTCAAGGCTTTCCTGGCCTTGGTTATTCCCCCAAGGCTGTTTCTTTGCGGTCTTCTCCCATTGAAAGCCAGGGCGGTTCGCGTGTGGAGGCACGAAGAAGGGAAAGGTGGCAGGGGTTTCATTCGTATGCAATTTACCCCCCCTGTTATGAGCCCTTTTCACGAAACCGCCGCCGCTTCGCATCAGGTCAGCCGCCGACATGTCCTGCGTGGTGTGGGGTCCCTGCTGACCCTGCCTTTTCTGGAATCCCTCGAACACCGAGCCTTTGCCGCCCCTGCTCCGGTGAAGAAGGCTCCGCTGCGGGCGGCCTGGCTCTATGTCCCGAATGGAGTCAACGTCGATGAATGGTATCCCACGGGAGAAGGCGCGGGTTATCAGCTGAGCACCTCGCTGAAGGAGCTCGAAAAGCACAGGAGTGATTTCATGGTGGTTTCGGGCCTGGCGCAGGACTTTGCCCGCTCGCATGGCAACGGCGGCGGCGACCATGCCCGTGCCACGGCCACCTTCCTGACCGGCTGCATGCCGAAGAAGACGGCCGGCTCCGACATCCAGCTCGGCGTTTCCGTGGATCAGATCGCGGCCCAGAAGATCGGGCATCTCACGCGCCTGCCCTCGCTCGAGCTGAGCACGGACGGACAACGCAGCGCCGGCAGGTGCGACAGCGGCTACTCCTGCGCCTACCAGTTCAACCTGGCCTGGAAGAACGAGTCGATGCCCATGGCCCCGGAGATGGACCCCAGGCTCGTCTTTGAGCGTCTTTTTGGTTATGGCGCCTCGGGGGCCAGGGGTGCCGAGGGCGCCCGCCGCCAGCGCCTGCAGAAGAGCATCCTCGACACCGTGCTTGCCGAGGCGAAGTCGCTCCAGGGCCGGGTCAACGGCAACGACCGTCGCAAGATCGACGAGTACTTTGAGTCCGTGCGTGACATCGAGATGCGCATCGAGCGCTCCGAGAAGTTCACGGCCCAGCTGCCCAAGGACATGCCGATTCCCGAGGGCGTGCCGGACAGCTACGAGGAGCACATCCGCGTGATGTTCGACCTGCTGACCCTGGCCTTCCAGACCGACACCACCCGCATCGCGACTTTCATGCTCGCCCATGACGGCAGCAATCGCAGCTTCCCGGACATCGGCGTGCCGGACGCGCACCATGGCATTTCGCATCACCAGCGTGATGCCCAGAAGCTGGCCAAGCTGGGCAAGATCGACCGCTTCTACCTGCGTCAGTTCGGCTACTTCCTCGACAAGCTGAAGAGCATCAAGGACGGCGAAAATGGCACGCTTCTCGACAACAGCATGATCGTCTGGGGCGGCGGCATCGCGGATCCGGATCGTCACAATCATGACAACCTGCCGATCCTGGTCGCCGGTCGTGCCGGCGGCACCTGGACGCCTGGCAAGCGCATCGTCCTCCCCGGGGAAACCCCCATGACCAACCTGTACCTGTCCATGCTCGACCGCATGGGCGTCAGGGCGGAGAAGGTCGGTGACAGCAACGGCGTGCTGGAGGTGAGCTGACCTATGCTTCCTTCACGCGGGCAGCCGGATGGCTCCGACGGATGGCAAGGTCATGCTCAGTCTGCTTGCCAGTTCCAGGGCCTGCCTTTATGAGGCAGGCATGGCAAACGGCTACGAATTACTCGACAGCGGCTCCTTTCAAAAACTGGAGCGCTTTGGCTCCGTCGTGCTGTCGAGGCCCTGCGCCCAGGCGGTCTGGCGGAAGACCCTGCCGGAGTCCGAATGGCGCGCCGCCACGGCCTCGTTTTTCAGGGATGGCGGCAACCAGTGGCGCGGGCGTGACCGTCTGCCTGAAAACTGGGAGATCGACGTGGATGGCACCCGCTTTCTGCTGAGCTCGACCGATTTCGGCCACCTGGGCATCTTCCCCGAGCAGCGGGATCAGTGGCGTCGCATCCGCGATCTTTGCTCGGACTACGCCATCCGACAGCAGAGGGCGCCCCGCGTGCTGAACCTGTTTGCCTATTCGGGGGGCAGCACATTGGCGGCGGCGAGGGCCGGGGCCGAAGTCTGCCATGTCGACGCCTCCAAGGGCATGGTGGATTGGGCGCGTAAGAACGCCGCCCTGAACAGGTTTGAGGAGCGTCCGGTGCGCTGGATCGTCGATGATGTGAACAAATTTTTAGATCGCGAACTGCGCCGCGAGCGCAGCTATGACCTGATCATCCTGGATCCGCCGAGCTACGGCCGCGGGGCGAAAGGCGAGGTGTTCAAGATTGAAAACGACCTGCCGCAGCTGCTGAAACGGATTGGCTCCCTGATGTCCGACCAGCCCCTGGGCGTGCTGCTCTCCTGCCACACCCCTGAGCTGACTCCCGTGTCTTTGCATCATCTGCTCTTCCAGGAATTCGAGGGCAGGGGGACGTTGGAATCCGGCGAGATGCTGCTGCGCGGCAAGGACAGCGTGCTGCCCGTCCCCAGCGGCAGCTACTGCTGGTGGCTGGCCTGAGGAGGTTTGGCGGTTGGTGTCTTCCCGTGCGACGTGAGGCCATTCCAAACATGCCAGGGTTTTTCTGAATGACCGTGGCTTTCATGCTGGCAAACAAGGGGCGATGCGGTGCAATCACCCTTGCCGAGCGGCATTCCCCTTCCGATGCCGAGGTTAGTCGATGCAGAGCAGCCTGAGCCTTTGCGGCGAGTGCAACCTCCACGCGCCTCGGCGATTCTCCTCGAACACCCCTGCCACGAATTCCCGGGCTTAATTCCTGGCAGCTTTTTACGGGGTGCTGCTGTCGGGGATGTTTGACAGGCGTCATGAATGAGGTGTGGCAGAAAAATGGGGGCAGAAAAATTTCAGAGGATGAGGACTGCCTGGGAAAATCTTTCTGCCCCTCATCTTTCTGCCTGCACATCGGGCTGTCTGAAATGCGTTGGCGCACCTCCATGCCAGATCGAATGGATGTTGGGGCGTCCAGGCGTCTTCAATGACATGTCTTTGCCTAACCAACGGGCAGTCGTCGGAGCTTGCGCATGGAGTGCAGACCGCCCGTCGCTTCGGCGATTCTGCGTGCGCCGTCCTTGCGCTTCGGGCCGAACTTCTCCCGGTTCTCCTCGAACACCCCTTGCACAAACTCCCGGCTCCCCAGCACCAGCCCGTCGCTGAAATACCTCACCCGCAGGCGCACCAACTCCCCGCAGCCCAGCTTGCCGCCCGCCTTCAGCACCTCCCTCGCCGCTTCCGCGCTCACCCCGCGCCGAACCACGTTTGCGTTCTGCGCATCCATCACCTCCACGCCACTGGAAAACAGCAGGCAGCGGTAGGCCTCGACTTTTTCGCCCAGGGCCTCCGCGGCCGGATATTCATTCGCTGCTGCCTGGCTGGCTGGCATCTCCTTGCGGGCTTGCAGGGAAGGGGTGTCGATATCCAGGCTTGCCCGGCTTGATGCATCCGTGACGGCGGATCCTGCGGCCTGTTCAGGTCCCTCTGCGGCGGGTGCTGTCATGGGCACGCGTTTTTCGCTGAAGGCGACAGCAACCCGAGCTGAGTCGTCGTGGCTGATCGCTGCTTCAGGCTCCTGGGCCGCCTCATCCGCAGCATCCCCAGGCCCTGCTGGATCACGGGCCGGGTTTCCCTGGCTGGTGATGAGCCAGTTCTCCAGGCGGCTGCCCGTCACCCGCGCCAGGCCGCGCAGCGCCCTCCGGCTGCCGCCCATCGCCTCGCCATAACCGCACCAGCGGTAGTCCTTCGGGTCCTCCACCAGGCCCGCCCGCACCGGGTTGAGGTCGATGTAGGCCGCCATGGTGTGCAGCGGCTCGCCGCGTCCCTCCACCATGACGCTCTTGAAGCGGTCCATCCACAGCGTGCCCTTTCGGCCGCGTCGTTTGTTGAACCATCGGCTGAAGCGTTCCTTGACCTCCTTGACGAAGAGCGAGAGGTCGCAGAAGCGACGCTTGATGGCCTCGATCTTGGCCAGGGCGACGACTTCGAGGCCGCGCTTGCGCAGGTCATCGAGCTCCTGGCGCAGGAGGGCGACGAAGGCCTTGCTGTAGAGGGTGCGCAGGTGGTCGAAGAGGCGGAGCTCGCCCTGGGGGCCGGAGAAGCGTTCGAGCCAGATGTCTTTGCGGGGGACCTCGACGAGGGCGTGGAAGTGGTTGCCCATGATGCAGTAGGTGACGAGGCGGAGGCCTGAGAACTCGGACATTTTCCAGAGGAGCCTGCGGAGGGCCTCCTTTTCGACGTCATCGAAGAAGACGTCACCGCCGCAGGTGCGGGACATGACATGGTAGCAGTAGGCCTCGAGGGGCCCCTTGCCGAGGATGCGCCTGCGGCCGCCGGACCAGGAGCGCGCGGCAGGGTAGGGGGCGGTTTTGGCATTGATGCCGACGAGCTGCTCCTCGAGAGGAAGCGGCTCAGGATCAAGGGTTTGGGAGGGGTTCATGAGCGGAAAAGCAGGGTTTTTTAAAGGCTATCATACTACTGAATGCCTGGCATCTTTTTCTTGAGCGGAAAAGCAGGGTTTTTTAAAGGCTATCATACTACTGAATGCCTGGCATCTTTTTCTTCACGGCTGGCAGGTGAAGGCTTCGCACGACCTTGCAGGGTGCGGGGAAAGTGCGGGAGAAAACAGGTGCGAAGGGCCATGCACGTTCAACCCGCCATCCATCACCGCGTTGTACAAAAGTCGAATGATCCAGGCCCGTGAAAAAGCAGTGAATTGACGCCCGCCAAGATCCTCCAAAAAACCACGAAAACCCGTCTTAACCGAGTGCCATTCATGCCTGGCATCTTTTTCATCTTTTTCAAGTGAAGCCTCCAAGCTATGCCGTGATTTCAAAGAAGCTACCCGCCGGAACATCCGTAAGATTTCCCGTCTTGATCTTCTCATAGACTTTCCGGCACTCGTCACCGTGGCGGTGTGCTTCTTTGTAAACCACACCAATCGGGTAAACGAAATAAGCTTGATCGGGGCTAATAACGGCAATGACACCATCATTTGCTCTGCTGTCAGCAGGTCTTATTTCACAGAGCGTCCAGTTAAACGCCCGTTCCAAAATCAAACCATAAATGACACCAACGGCTGAAAGGAATTGTCCCTTGATCAATTCCGCCTCAACTTGTCCAAGTGGGTAGGGTACATTTTTTAGCGCTTCCGAAACCCTTTTAACTAGTTCATCGCATTCGGATTCTGATTCAGGAATCGATTTAACTGCCAGGATAGAAAACCCTCGTTTTTTTATTTTATTGATAGGGTATTGGGGGCGTTGAACAATCATTGTGTGGCTTGATAGTTGCTTCGCATATCACTGAGCTTTTCTAAAATCTCCTGCTTGGAGCGGTTGGTGGCATTGCCTGCGCTGTCAAAAATGAACTCCTCCCACACATCGTTGAATTTGGGGTTCTCATTGTGCCAGCGTTTGTGGTCGTCGGGGTGAGACCAACGTCCATACTGAGCGTCATTCACGTCGATTTTGTGTGCCGCAAACCATTCTCTAAATTCCCATGGAAAATCGTGGTGTGCTTGATGTAAGCCGCTTGGCGGAATGTTCCCCGCGCGTTTCATTCTGTCCTTGAGCACCTCGCGAGCTTTGGCGTATTGAAGTTCGCCGCCATAAACAAGCAGCTTGATCACTCCGTCATCTACCCCTGCTTGCTCAAGGATCGCAACCTTGTCTTCAAAGGCCCTTTTCCTTGAAGCGCGCTGGATTGCATCTAGCTGAACGGCGTTTGTGATCTCGCCGAGCACCTCCCCTGCGGGAGAATGGAAGGCGATTTTCCGACCTGTCCGTAAAGCTCCCGCCGGGACGAAAGGCAGGGCCGCCGCAAGCGAGGTAACCTGGCCTTTAGCCACATCGTTCACCACCAACACCCAATCCAGCGGCTCAACCGCAATGCTGATGCCAGAAAGATACAATTCCACGCCGGTTGCAGTGATCTCGGCGGCTGTCCTAGCAAAGGCCTGACGTGATTGGTGAACCAGTTGCCAATTAGCGACAACATCAGGGTGGGCATTGAGCGGCGGATAGGCTAGCGCACGATAGAGTCCGGCGTAAAGCAGATTCGCGCATGCGACTGGGTTGATGTCCCCATCGTCGTGTTCAATCTCAATCTCGATCTTCTGATCAATGCGCAGTCCGTTTACGTCAAGATTCCCCCACACGTCCTTGAGTCGGATGATGTTGTCGTCATCGAGAAAGGCATTGAGCAAGGTCATGGCCATCTCGTCGCCACCGTAAATCCACTCGTAAGCGGTCAGCAGATCAGTTCTCGTGACGGTATCACCAGGTTGTTTCCATCCCTGCTTTGGGGGGGCAGAGGCCGTGGATCCAGCCGATGTGGTCGAATTCATGAAGGTCCGTGTTCCCGGTTCTACTTGGATTGATGCTACCTCGTGCTCGTTACCGTTCATCACGAGTTTGATCGGCAATTCGCCTCCACCCGGTGTATATTGCAATGTTTGTAATTTCGTCGGGACGGGATTATTGGAGGGTAGGAACTGCTTCGGTTCGTCAGGGAAAGCTTCGTCGAAAGGATACAGAGCGATTTTCTCTCCTTTCGAAAACTCTTTGAGCTGATATTCAGAGGTTCCGATTTTGACCTTTACCTCATCGGACTCCGCCCAATCCGCAGGTCCCTGCACACGGAAGGTGATTGGCTTGAATTCCTCCTTTTGGCTTCCAGGTAGTTCCACAGTGGCACCAATGGTCAGAACGTCACCGCCTCCCTGGTAACCAGTTGGCACAAAGGTTAGCGATGCGACCCCGGTTTTTTCCCATGTCCCGTGAACGGCAGTCCCACCAAAGACCACTTTCGCGACGATTCGCTCTGTTTCAGCAACGGAAAGATTATCGGCAGCACCGATGAAGGCCGAGATGGCCTCCCCGTTGACCGTTCCGGTGTATTGACCTGAACTTGCCGCAGTTTCGTTCAACGTTCCCAATCCTCCGATTCCACTGACCGTGACCGTATCGAGACTCGTCGATGAAGGCGCACTCGAAAATGAAAGCGTGATGTTCCCACCACTGGGGCCGCCAGTCTGGGTGTTCTGTAAATTCAGGCCGACGGCCACCTGATCCCACCCAGTGTTGCCCGCTGCGTTCGGCGTGGTTTCTGCGCGGAGCGTGTAACCACGCGGCATAGCATTCGGTATCGTGACAGATTCATTGAACTCTTGCTGGTCAGAGACGGCACCGCTGAGGCTGATCGAATGGATGACTACACCATCGACGAAGAAGCGAAGCTGTGTCACACGCTCGGAACCATCTTTGGCATATTTCGAGAGACGATCTTTGACCGTGCCCTGAACGTTTATCGTGAGATTGCCCCCCGAAAGATGAGCATTGCTGATTGCCATTTCGACTTCAGGCTTCGGATTGGCCTCGGTCATCAACCAATTGCCAGAATCTTCATCACTGGTTCCGAGTTCACCTTGCACTATCTCCACCGGCAGGAGGGTGCAGTTCGCTGTCAAGATGCTGCCGGGCTCACCTGATGCATCAAGCATTTCCGCCTCCGTCTCTTCACCAGGATTCAATGTCAGGTATTTCACTTCTTCCTCAGAAGTGCCATCGGCCAGTGTTTTCTTATTCACTATCCTGATGATGACCGGATCGTAGGCGGATGAACTCATGCCTTGCGGAAGCTCATAACGGATTTTCCATTGAGCCAAGCTGGCGCTTGCCGAAAGCATGTCCTCCGTGATCCTGCTTGCGCTTGAACTGCCCAGTGAACCCAAGCTCGTCGGCTGCCATGCGCTCCATTCTGCGGCAGCGATCCCACGAAGCATGCCTGCATAAATCTGCGTTGCCTTCAGAGGTTCCGAAAATTCAACGGTGGTCGTGCTCTCAAATGTGCCGCTCACATTAAGCGAATTTCCCTCCGGCTGGTTGGTGATTTCATCAGGAACACCTGAGGAAATCATCGTGTATCCAGTTTCGCTGGCAAAGCCTGATTCAGTCAATTTCCAGCTCCAGCCTGACATTAGGGGATGGCTGGCGTTGTTCTGGGTTATAAACGTGTGGATTGGGTTCTCTCCGCCTGATGAGTCCCTCTGGATGCTGGTAAATCCCCAATCTTCAACAGGGCCTGGACTTTCCTGATTACTGTCATGGGTAGCTTCAGTGTAAGCCATGGAGTTTTGAATTTCCACCAGTTGGCTTGCAATGCCGCCAGGAACAGAGGTCGTAGTGGTGGTGGTGGAGGCAGTCGTGGAGCTCTCAAATGATGAGGAGGAGAAGCTGCCCTCGAAACCCATGTCAAGCTCACCCCTGATGGCTAAGTTGTGAATGACCACTGGGTTTTTGATCCGGTAAACTTCAAAATATTTGCCGCGTCGGGTCAGATTTTCCGTGCTTGCACCTGTGGTTGTTGTGTGTCCATCCTCGTTCCCGGAGGATCTTGTCACAAGAAAATTTTCGACCACTTCGGTGCTTGAGGACCTGCGGGTGTAGCGGTCGTAATTGAAAGGTTCGCTGCTCAAGTGCCCTGGCGACAGTTCACCCCACCATGCGGCTCCATGAGCGTAGGCGATGCTTCCGGCCTGCGAAAGATACGCTACAATTTTAGGTGATGCATGCGCGCTCGCAGGAGGCAGTGATCCCGGTCCGGTTGGGGGCTGCTCTGGCAGGATGTTTGTGCCAGCCTCAACAGTGTATGATATTTCAAGGCTGGCAGCTCCCATCATGCTGCTCACCAAAATGCTTGCAGCACCCGGCGCAGATCCCGCCTTAGCTTGAAACTTCAGATGGCCCAAACTGTCGCTGAGCAAGTCCAGGTTGGTCTGCCAGGCATCCTCTCCCTGCAGCCTGACGCCCCCATCCCCTGTGAGCACCCTGACATTCAGCGGGATGTTTTGTTTGGTCAGCCCAATGCTGGCTCGCACCGTGATTGCTGATGGCAGCAACTCTTCCGACAATGCTTTTTGATTGCCACCGGAGACAAGGCTGAGCTTTAGCTCCGGCTTGTTGTCTTTGGAAAAGATGTCCGTCCCGAAAAGCTTTTCTTCAAGATCAGAAAAACCATCCCCGTCAAAATCCTGGCCCGGCCCGAACAGGTTGTCTGGCTTTCTTGGGTTTGTTCCATTCTTATACTCGTCAAGGTTTGAGATGCCATCATGATCGGGGTCGATCATGAAAAGCATGTCCCACTGGGCTTTGGTGAGAAAGTTGCTGGCCTGATAGACAGCTGGAAAGCGCTTGAGGATGCGCCCATTTTCAAAGATTCCTTGGAGGTCCTGATTTACGGCGACTGTCAGCCTCGCTGTTGGAGTGTCGCGATGATAACCAAAATGAAGTGGGCCTGCCGATGCGTCCTTCGCACTCGACTTGTTCAAGGCATGGGCGGGCTGGCCGTTTTGCGCCGCCTTTGTCTCCCAGGCGTCCGGCATGCCGTCTCCATCCACGTCTCCGATCGGGGTGCTCACTGTGGCGGAAAAAGTCACCTTGGTGGTCGTCTTGAGGGTGGCTGTCGCCGTCACTCTCAGGGTTACGGCCGTGTTGGGAGCCTTGACGCGGATCGTGGCTCGCCCATCGGTCCCTGTGGTGGTCTGAAGGGTTTTGGGCCACCAGTCGTCCGTTGCATCAGACCCGGAAAGCAGGACGAGATTGCTGTCCAGGCTGGTGGTCACGGTGAGGGCGATGCCGGGCTGGGGCGTGCCGTCCGCCCCTCGTGCCTCCAGCACCAGGGCCTGGGGAAGTTCCTGGTGGATTTTAACCACCTGGGGCGAGCCGCTGATGACGTGCAGGGTGAAGGGTGGAAATTGGGTGCGGTCCAGGTGGTTCGTGCCAGCGGTCAGCTCCTGGGCGTCGGTGAAGCCGTCGCCGTCGGTGTCGCGTCCGCCCGTGGGGGTGTAATCCGGCAGCCTCGGGCTCAAGCCCAGCAGATATTCATCGGCGTTGACCAGCCCGTCATGATCCGGGTCGATCTTGCTGAGGATCTCCCACTGGAGGCGGTCCGTGAAGGCGGTCACCCAGGCATCGCGTTTGAGATCCCAGGCAGTCTTCACGGCGGCCGTCGCCGTTTCCGCCGGTGGACTGGCCAGAGCTGCCGGGGCCTTGGGAGCCGTGATGAGATAGGGCTCCATGAGCAGCGTTTGGTGGACATTGCCCGTTCCCATCATGGCGGAATGTGGACTGGCGACAGCGCCCGTCTGTCCGTCCGAACCCAGCCGGGAGTCAAGCACCTGCTGACGAGCCATCCTCTCCACCTCAAGCAGGGTGCGCTGGTTGATGAGCGACAGGCGAGCTGTCGTCGCCGCCGTGGCAATCCGGGTGTCAAGATCCTGAATTCGCTGCGTCAGCTCGGCAATCTGCTGCTGCAGGAAGGTCCTGGCGGCAGGCAGGCTGGCATCGGACGGGTTGCGCCAGTCCAGGCAGAATGCATTTTCCTTGGGGAACTTCTGCACGGCCTCCCATTCGGAGGGCATGCCGTCCAGATCAGGATCCGACACTCGAAGCAGCGTCTTCCGCTGCGCAATGCGTTCCGCCACGTCGGCGGGCGGTGCTGGCAGCACCGTGGTGGTGGCCGGGATGGCGGCGGCATTCAATCCCAGCCAGGCAAGGTAGCCCGCTGGCAGATGGTCGTAACCGTAGGAAGCCGACGATCCTGGTTTTTTGTAACGATGCCTGGAGGCGAAGAAGGCGGCCACGGTCATGCTGCTGCCCCGTTCACGGCAGGCCAGACGGAGCAGGCCGTCGTTCATCCAGGCGGAGAGTTCGCTTTCCCGGTTGAACCAGTCCGATGCCGTCCCTGTGGCTAATGGGGGAGTGCGCACGGCCACGTTGTAGCTCGGGGCCGTCCCGGCGTTGTTGGGGCCGGTGCAGTTCTTGAATGGATGGGTTGCAACAGCCGCAGGATCATCCCTGCCGCCCCACCAGCCTTTGATCTCCTCGATGGTCAGCAGGCCATCCCCGTCCGGGTCCTGGAAGGCATCCCTGAATCGATATTTGTTCAACGCTCCCGGGGAATGCCTGCTCCAGGAATCCTCCACAGCATCCGAAATTTCGTCACCGTCAAAGTCTCCCGCCGGCCCCCCTCCACGAATGTCCAGGCCTGAGAGATATTGGGTCAGGTTGCTGACGCCGTCGCCATCCAGGTCGCCATCGGGCGTGACCACCAGAGGCGCATACATGTCCTCCACCCGGTCCGGGATGCCGTCATGGTCGCCATCGCTCAGGTCGGCGAAAAAGTAGGCCCTTTGAGCGTGCCAAAATCCGGAGACGCTGAAAAGCTGCAGCTCATAGGAGGACTCATCCGTGTCGTTGCTGGCAATCAACAAGGACGCGCGCAGGCTCCTGGTCGCCGAAACCGTCGAAGCCTTGAAGGTCAGCGTGAAAGTGGCGGCACCACCCGGTGACAGGGTGTCTGAGGCCAGGACGCTGACCTCAAAGGCGGCCTGATCGGCACCTGTCAGCAGCAGTTGCAGGCCTGACAGCGGAGCGCTGCCGCTGTTCTGAATGACAAAGGTTTTTTTCAGGTCGCTTTGATCCGTGCTGGTGCTGGGGAAGCTCACCAGGCTGCCCTGGCGGATGTCAAAACCTTCCTGGGTGACGGCATCCACCACCAGCCTGACGTCGATTTCCGCCTGTCCGGGAACCGCAGCCGAACCGCCGCCTGTTCCGCCACCGTCTCCTTCACCTGGCGGGGTCTCCTCACCCGGAGCGGGCGCTGGGTCCTCCCCGCCTCCCGCAACCCCTGAGGTTTGGGTTCCCGTCGCGCTCAGTGGGTCTGTGTGATAGGCCATCAGTTCCTCAAAGTCGGTCAGCCCGTCTCCATCGGTGTCCACGTTCAGCGGATCGGTGCCGGCGTACGCCTCCATGCCGTCCGCAAGGCCATCTCCGTCGGTGTCCACCTCCCCGGGATTGGTGCCCCCCAGGTATTCCTCCGTGTCGGTGACGCCATCATTGTCCTGGTCATCAGGCGTGGGATCCTGTGAATCGGGAATGGCATCGGCGTCATCATCAGGCGGGGCTTCAAACTCGTCGTTCGTCCCGTTGTTGTCATGATCATTGTAGAGAGCGGCGTCTCCGGGATGCGTGTCCAGGGGGTCGGCATAGCCGTCGCCATCGGTGTCCACAATGACCACTTCGTCGCCATCATTGACCCCGTTGCTGTTTTCATCGTTCCACAGGCCGGGATTGCCGGGATGCGTGTCATGGGCGTCGGAAGTGCCGTCTCCGTCACTGTCGAGATAGTACGCCTCGCTGCTGTCATTGAAGTCGTTGAAGTTCCAGTCCTCCCAAAGCCCGGGGCTGCCGGGATGCGAGTCCATGGCATCCACATGCCCGTCCGCATCCGAGTCCTGCTGTGTCGGGTCATTAACGGCAGGCTCATCCCCGTCATTGACCCCGTTGTGGTTCCAGTCGCTCCAGAGTGAAGGATTGCCAGGGTCGGAGTCACTGCCGTCTTCGATGCCGTCGGAATCGGAATCGGTGGTGGTTGACTCCTGGGAGTCGTTGACGCCGTTGTTGTTCCAATCCTCCCACAGCGCGGAGTTTGACGGGTGGGAGTCGGCATTATCCGCATGACCGTCCGCATCACTGTCCGTGCTCGTGACGGGGCTGTCCGCCTCATCATTGGTGCCGTTGTTATTCCAGTCATTCCAGAGCGCGCTGTAATAGGGGTGGGAGTCCGAGGCATCCGGATGACCATCGCCGTCGCTGTCCATGCTGCCCGCCTCCGCATCATCGTTGACGCCGTTGGAGTTCCAGTCGCACCACAGGGTGTTGGAGTTCGGGTGGGAGTCCTGAAGGTTGCTCACCCCGTCACCATCCCAGTCCTCGTCCTGGTCGTTGATGCCGTTCCAGTTCCAGTCATTGCTCAAAGCCGGGTCATAGGGATGTGAATCCGTTTCGTTGGAAACCCCGTCACCGTCCTGGTCGTTGGACTGCGTCTCGGCGTCGTCATTGACGCCGTTGCGGTTGTAGTCGCACCAGACCATGGTGTTGTAAGGGTCGGTGTCCTGGGAGTCCGCAATGCTGTCCCCATCACTGTCCGGGTCATTGCTGGTTGAATAGGGGTCCGGGTCCACCGGGTCGGCAATGCCGTCGCCATCGTGATCATAGGGAGACTCCGGCGGCCCGCCACCGTTGGGATCCACGGTGTAGTTGCCGTAGAACTCGTTGTAGTCGGAGATCCCGTTGCCGTTGCTGTCCGAGGCAAGAGGGTTGGTACCCGTCAGGTAGATTTCGTCGTGGTCAGTCAGCCCGTCGTAGTCGGAATCCGGGCAGTAGGGATCACTGCCTGCCGCAGCCTCTTCGGCGTCGGTGAGACCGTCGCCGTCGGAATCCAGGGAGGGATCGGGCTGCGGGTCGGGATTGGTTCCGGCATTCGGGTCAGGGGTCCCATCGTCATAACCGCTGTCCACGATGCCGTCGCCATCGGTGTCCACCTCGATCCACACCGCCTGGGCCGACGGAGGGCAGGGCATCAGGATCAACTGGGCGATCAGGATGCCGTGCAAAACATGCCAGCGGCGAGAACAGCGGCGGAGCCTCTCGAGGAAAGTGGAGGTATTGCCGGGAGGCTGATCGTTGGCGGAGCGGGAGAAGAGGGCGTGAAAATGCATGAACAGGAACTATTTCTGGCCTCATTCGCATGAAGCCTAGTTGGTTGGGGCTCCTTGTTCAGACAGACGATCGAATCGGTAGCCGACTCATCCATTCAGGCAGGATATGGTTTTCACGGTTAATGGATTGTTATCCGAGAGCGTCCCGAGTCGTCGAGAAAATTTTGAGCAGGAATGAAGAAGCTGCGATTTTTTGGGGTGGCATTTGCCAACCTAACATTTGTTGAACTGCGGCTCATCGCCCCGGCAACCCGCATCATGGAGAACTGCAGCACCTGCTTACGCACCCTGACAGGCTGAGGCGGAAGACCCTCCTTCGCTCTTGCCGCGAGGGGGGATTCGTGGCAGAAAGGCTTTCCCCATCCCGCATGAAATACGCCGATCTGCATCGCATTTACCACCAGCCGTTTTTTGACCTGCTCAAGCATGCCCGTGCCGTGCATGAGGAGCATTGGACGGGCAATGAGGTGCAGCTTTGCACGCTGCTGAGCATCAAGACCGGCGGCTGCAGCGAGGACTGCGGCTACTGCGCCCAGAGCGCCCGGTACACGACCGGGGTGCAGGCGGAGAAGCTGATGCCGCGTGAGCAGGTCCTGGAGCGCGCGCTGGCCGCCCGGGCAAGCGGCTCCACCCGGTTCTGCATGGGCGCGGCCTGGAAGGGCGTGCGTGCGGGCACCCAGAAGTTTGACCAGGTGCTCGACATCGTCCGTGACGTGGCCAAGCTGGGCATGGAGGTCTGCGTGACGCTGGGCGAGCTGGGGTCCGACGAGGCCCGCCAGCTCAAGGAGGCGGGTGTGACGGCCTACAATCACAACGTTGACACCTCCCCGGAGCATTATCCGAACATCGTCAGCTCCCACAGCTTTGAGGATCGTCTGCGCACCATCCGTCATGCCCAGGACGCCGGCATGTCCGTGTGCTGCGGCGGCATTCTGGGTCTTGGGGAAACCATCGAGGACCGGCTGAAGATGCTGGAGGTGATCTCGGGCTTCAACCCGCATCCGGAGAGCGTGCCGATCAATGCCCTGATGCCAATCAAGGGCACGCCCATGGGAGACAACGAGGTGGTGGACTCCTTTGCCTTCATCCGGATGATCGCCGTGACCCGCATCGCCATCCCGCGTGCCAAGGTCCGCCTGAGCGCGGGTCGCACCAATCTGAGCCGTGAGGCGCAGGCGCTGGCCTTCTTTGCCGGGGCGAACTCCATATTCTATGGGGACAAGCTGCTCACCGCCGCCAATCCGCGGGCGAACGAGGACCTGCGCCTGATCCGTGACCTGGGATTGACCGCTCAGGAGCCGAATCCTGGAATGGAATCCCCGGGAGCCGATGAAGTTCGTCCGCTGTCTCCGGCCTTCAGCGAAGAAGCGGCGGGCTGTGAGCTGACCGGCTGCGGCGGGGGGTGTGGAAGCTGATTTTTTGGCGTCACACCCAAGAAATCCAGATTTAGCGAGTATTGCCCTCTGTCCGCCCTTTCTTTTTCAGCCATGTCCGATCCCGTCCCCACTCCTGATTCCCCGGAAAACACGGCTGCCCAGCCGCCAATCCAGCCGGGCATGGCCACTCAGCCGATGGGGTATCCACCGGGCTATCCGATGCAGCCGGGCATGGTGCCGCCGGGTTATCCTCAGGGCTACCCGCAGCCGATGGGGTATCCGCCCGGCTACCCGATGCAGCCGGGCATGATGCCGCCGGGTTATCCCCAGGGCTACCCGCAGCCGATGGCTTATCCGCCCGGGTACCCGATGCAGTCGGGCATGATGCCCCCTGGTTATCCCCAGGGCTATCCGCAGCCGATGGGTTATCCTCCTGGTTATCCCATGCCAGCGCCTGCCGGGGTGCCCGTTCCGGGCGCTCCTGCGGAGGTTCCAGGCGCTGTTTCTGTTCCCGCACCGACAGCGGCTCCTGCTCCTGCGCCAGCCGTGGCTGCCGTTCCTGCACCTTCCGGCGCTGAAGCTCCCCAGGCTGTGGCGGTTGTCCCTGCGGACAGCGATGAGGCGGAGGCGGTGGCCGTGGCGGAGGAAGTTCATGAGGAAGGTCACCTTTACCATCCGCCTGCGGTGCATCATTTCGAGTCCAAGCCGGTGAACCCGCTGGTGCGGATGTGGCGCAAGGTGGGCGGCGGTTCGCTGACCCTGAGCCTGGCGATTCATGCCGGGATCCTGATCGTGGGCGGCGCCATTGTGGTGAGCTCGCAGCTGATCCAGAAGCAGGTGGACTTCCTGCCGGGCGGCGGCACGCAGCAGGGGGCGCAGGCCAGTGCTGAGATGAAGCACAAGGTGAATCAGAACAAGCGCAAGTCGCTGAACAAATCGATGCCGATGAAGAAGATCGTGAGCACGAGCAGCAACTCGGCGGTCACGCTTCCAGACGCACCGCCAGACCTGCTGGACGTGCCGGACGTCAGCTCCACACTGGGCGGAGGCTCGCTGGGCAGTGGTGGGTTTGGCAAGGCGGGTGCGGGCGGTGGTTTTGGCACGGGGATGGGCATGGGGTCGATGCAGGGCTTTGTCAGCCTGCCGCCTTCCATGAAGACTCGTTGCTCGCCGCAGGAGCGCCTGAAGAAGCTGGCGGAAAGCGGTGGTTCGCCGGAGTGCGAGCGTGCGGTGTCGAACTCGCTGGAGTGGCTGAAGACCAAGCAAAACCCCGATGGTTCCTGGGGCAGCAGCAACAAGGCGGCGATGACGGGCATGGTGTTGCTATGCTTCCTGGGGCGCTGTGAGACGCCG